>NZ_JBEYUA010000029.1:0-96521 GCF_040643285.1 Spirillospora sp. NPDC047279 | reverse complement strand
TCTGAACGCCTTCGAGATCGCCTTCGAAGGCCGCCTGGCCGCCGCACGCAAGTAGAACCATCAAGATCGAGTTACACCGTTATCTTGACGGACCCGAGCGACTTCGCCAAGAAGCACGAGATCCGCGGCGTGGCGCGTGGTGAGGTCAGCGGGGAGGCCAAGTCGATCGTCAAGGTGCTGCGTGGGCGTGGCATCTGTGTCTCGGACGCGGCGCGCGAGCGGATCCTGGGCTGCACGGACGAGGCGCAGCTCGACGTGTGGCTGGACCGGGCCGTGACCGTCGAGACGGCGGAGCAGCTCTTCGACTGACGGGCGTGAGGGCTGGCGGTGTCTGGTGTGGCCTGGAGTTTTCTGGACGCACCGGCACCGCCAGTTGCCGTACGGGTCACCCTGATGGGGTGTGGAGGGTCGGATCGGCCGGGCCCAGAGCGAAGCTGGTGAAGCGGACTTGGAGGGCGGTGCTTTGGGGGGAGCAGCAGTAGGGGCCGGCTTGGGCGGGGGCGTCGGGGGAGAGCGGGGCTAGGCGGACCGTTCGCCAGGGGGACTGTGGGGTGCGGGCTCTCAGGGTGATGGCGTCGCCGGAGCGGCTGGCTCGGATGGTCACCAGGTGGTCGTTCCAGTCGGGGACGGGGGACAGGGACCAGTCGGAGCGGCCGTGGGTGACCACGGCGCCGAGGTGGGGGAGGCCGTCGGTCAGCTCGACGCCGGCCTTGATCCAGGTCTGCTCGTCGACGCGGATCATGAGGCCTGCCTGGTCGTAGACCGTGTCGAAGCGGGCCAGGAAGGTCACCTCGATCGCGGACTCGGTGGGGAAGGCCGTGAGGAGGGCGTGGCCGTCGTCGTGGACGAAGCCGTAGGCGGTGGTGCGCCAGAAGTCGGTCCGCTCGCGGGTGGTGACGATGAGGTCCGTGCCGTCCGTGGTGGTGGCCTGGGGCGGGTTGAGCCAGGCGGCATCGTCCCAGCCGAGCGTGCGCATGGGGTCCATGTATGCCTCGGGGGTCAGGGTTTGAGAGGGGTGTCGATCACGGCTTCCAGGAGGGTGCGGGAGGTCTGGAGGGTGGTGATGGCGGCGGTGATGCGGGCGTGTTCGCGGCGGAGGTCGGCGATCAGGTCGGGGCAGGTGGGGGCGAGGCCGTCGGTCAGGCAGGGCAGGACGGTGGCGATGGTGGCGGTGCTGAGGCCGGCGGCGAGGAGGTGGCGGATGCGGTGGACGGTCTCGACGTCGGTCTCGGTGTATTCGCGGTAGCCGCTGGGGCGGCGGGTCGGGTGCAGGAGGCCCTGGTCCTCGTAGTAGCGCAGCAGGCGTTCGTTGACTCCGGTGCGGCGGGCGAGTTCGCCGATTCTCATGTGGCCTCGCTCACTGGGGGTTGACTCTGACATGCATGTGAGACTTTAGCGTCCCTGGTCATGAGGAAGAGCTTCGTGATTCTGGTGGCCCTGTCCGCGAGCGTGTTCGTCGTCGGGACGTGTGAGTTTCTGGTCGCCGGGCTGCTCCCGCAGGTGGGGGCGGACCTCGGGGTGTCGGTGGGGACGGCCGGGCAGGCGGTCACCGCGTACGCGCTGGGAGTGGTGATCGGCGGGCCTCTGGTGGCGGTCGCGACCGTGCGGCTGCCGCGCAAGGGAGTGGCCCTGGGGCTGATGGTGGTGTTCGCCCTCGGGAACGGGGTGAGCGCGTTCGCGCCCTCGTTCGAGGTGCTGATCGCGGGGCGGGTGGTGTCGTCGCTGAGCCATGCGGGGTTCCTGGCGCTGGCGCTGGTGACCGCGACGCGGGTGGTGGAGGAGGGCAGGATCGGGTCGGCGATCTCCTTCGTGGTCTCGGGTTTCACCGTGGCGACGTTGCTGGGGGTACCGCTGGGGGCGCTGGTGGGCGAGCATGCCGGGTGGCGGACGCCGTTCGTGGTGCTCACGGGGCTGGCGGTGGCGAGCACGGTGTTGCTGGCGGTGGTGCTGCCGCGGCAGGAGTCCTCGTCCGCGGGTATCAGGCGGGAGTTGCGGGTGGTGACGCGGCGGCCGGTGCTGCTGACGGTCGCGACGACCGCCGTCGGGTTCGCCGGGGTGTCCACGGTGTTCACCTACATCGCGCCGCTGCTGACCGAGGTGAGCGGCTTCGGCGCGCCGATGGTGTCGGGGCTGCTGCTGGCCTACGGGGCCGGCAGCTTCGCCGGCAACCTGGTCGCCGGGCGGCTCAGCGACCGTTCGCTCGGCGGCACGGTGCGCGGGGTGTTCGGCGGCCTGACCGGGGTGCTGGCGTTGTTCCCGGTGGCGGCGATGGCCAAGCCGTCGGCGGTGCCCGCCGTGCTGATGCTGGGCCTGGTGGCCACCGCGACGATCGCGCCGCTCCAGGGGCTGATCCTGCGGTACGCCGCCGCGGCCCCCACCTTGGCGGTCGCGGTGAACGTGGGGGCGTTCAATCTGGGGGCCGCGGCGGGGTCGGTCATCGGCGGGGCGATCGTGGCGGCGGGCGGGCTGCGCTGGACGGGCCTGGCAGGCGCGGTGCTGGGCGCGTGCGGTCTGGCGCTGTCGTACCTGGCGGTTCCCCGCTCCGGGAGGTCGGCCGGCGGCACGGGCGAGCCCGCCGCGGAGCCGTCCGGTGCGGTCGTGCGCTGAGCCGGGCGGGCGAGTTGTTGGGTTATGGGGGCAATTGGAGGAGGGATGGGTGAGGCTTGGCGGGATGTGACGGTGGGTTTGAGGGAGTGGTCCCATGAGTGGGCCGTTGTTCGAGGACGACCCTCGGCGGGTGGGGGCGTTCGAGCTGGTGGGGCGGCTTGGCGAGGGCGGGCAGGGGGCGGTCTTCCTGGGGCGGGACGCCCAGGGGCGGGAGGTCGCGGTCAAGCTCCTGCACGCGCGGGTGAACGAGGAGGCGCGGCGGCGTTTCGTGCGGGAGCTGGAGGTCGCGGAACGCGTTTCGGGGTTCTGTACGGCGCGGGTGCTCGACGCGGACGTGGAGGGGGATCAGCCGTACATCGTCAGTGAGTACGTGCCGGGGCCCTCGCTGACGGAGGTGGTCGGCGACGAGGGGCCGCTGGACGCCGGGGCGTTGATGCGGCTGGCGATCGGGACGGCGACGGCGCTGGTGGCGATCCACCGGGCCGGGATCGTGCACCGGGACTTCAAGCCGCCGAACGTGCTGATCGGGCCGGGCGGGCCGCGGGTGATCGACTTTGGGATCGCGCGGGCGCTGGACTCGTCGACGGTGACGAGCCAGGTGGTGGGGACGCCTGCCTACATGGCGCCGGAGCAGGTGGCCGGGGGTGCGATCGGGCCCGCGGCGGACGTCTTCGCGTGGGGCTGCGTGATGGTGTTCGCGGCCACGGGGCGGTCGCCGTTCGGGGGTGACTCGATCCCGGCGGTGATGCACCGGGTGCTGCACGCCGAGGTGGACGTGAGCGCGCTGCCCGCGCCGCTGGCCTGGCTGGCGGGGGCGTGCCTGGCCAAGGATCCGGCGCGGCGGCCGTCCAGTTCGGAGGTGCTCTACCGGTTGCTGGGACAGGTGGGCGCGGAGCCGCCGGCGGGGGTGGATCCGGTCGAACGCGGGGCGGCGGTGATGACGGGCGGGCCTCCCGCGGTGGTGCCGCACCGGCTGTCGCCGACCCGGAAGAGGCTGCTGCTGGTCGGGCTGCCGGTCGGGCTCGTGCTGCTGGTGGCGATCCTGATCACCATTCCGAGGATCATCGCCGTTCTGCTGCTCAGCAGTGGGAACGGGGACGGGGGCGGGGGAGGCGGGGGCGGCGCGTCCGCCACGGGGACCGTGCGGGTGGCTCTGATGGCGCCGCTGAACGGGACGTTCGACGAGCTGCCCAACGCGCGGCTGGCGGTGGACGAGCACAACGCGACGAATCCGCGGACGCGGGTGCAGCTCGTGCAGATCGCGAGCAGTGCGGAGCCGGGGCAGGCGCCGTCGGTGGCACGCTCGGCGGTCGCGCGGGGGCCGGTGGCGGTCGTCGGGCCGACGTACGGGCATGAGATCGCGCTGGGGGTGCCCATCCTGAACGAGGCCAAGATCCCGGTCGTCTCCCCTTCGGCGGTCGGGCCGGCGGTGTCGAGCCAGGACTGGAAGTACTGGCACACGATGGTGCCCATCGCGGACGAGGCGGTGGGGGCGCTGGCCGTCCTCGCCGGGCGTGACGCGAAGGCGGCGCGGTTCGCGGTCGTCGACGACGGGCAGGAGGACGCCGGGTACGCGGCGAACGTGTTCGCGACGCGCGTGCAGGCCCCTCCGCAGGACAAGGAGGTCGTCCGCGTCACGGTGAAGCTGCCGGTCGCCGGGCCACTGGAGTCCGAGGTCACGGCCGCCGCCCGGAAGATCGTCGCATCCAGGGCGGACGCGGTCTTCTTCGGCGGCATCTTCGACACGACCGCGCGGGTCGTGAAGGCGACCCGGGCGATGGGGTTCAAGGGGCGCTTCTACCTGACGAACGGGTCGTTCACCGAGACCTTCGTCGAGCTGGCGGGCCGGGGCCCGGCCGAGGGCACGGTGATCGCATGCTCCTGCCTGAGCGCCCCGGCGGGCGCGACGGGCACGCCGCTGGGATACAGCGGTTACCTGGCCCGGTTCAAGGCGGCGAACGGAGGACGTACGCCGGCGCGGTTCGGGCCCGAGACCTACGACGCGATGACGGCCGTGCTGACGGCGATCAAGGCGGGCAGGACGACGGGCGAGGAGATCAACGCCTATCTCCGCGACATCGACACCCCGGGCGTGACCCAGCGCATCCGGTTCCGGGAGCAGGGGCAGCTCACCGACAGCGTCACCTACGCCTACCAGGTGCGCGGCGGCGCGTTCACGTTCCTCGGAAACTCGAGCACGGCATCGATCCGGTGACCTCGGCGGCGGCCGACGGCGGTGCCTCGGTGGCGGCGGAGGCCCGTGGTCCGGTGATCGGCTCGGCGTCGCGCGGCCAGGCCGCCTCGATCTCGAACCAGGACCGCCGCGAGGGCGTGGAGCTGTCGCTCGACCAGCTCGGCTCGCGCGCCGGTTACACCGGCTCGTACGTGGGCGCGGTCGAGCGCGCGACCGAGATGCCGCTCCGCGCGTTCGCCGTCCGTATCGACAAGGCCTTGGACGCGGGCGGCGCGATCGTCCGCCTCTGGGACGGGCTCCTGAAGGAGAGCATCTATCCACCATGGTTCGACTGGCCCGAACACGAACGAAAGGCGATCGCGCTCCGTTCGTTCCAACTCGCGCTGATCTACGGACTGTTGCAGACGGAGGCGTACGCGACGGACCTGCTTTACGGCGACAAGGCGACCGTGACCGCACGCATGGCACGGCAGAGCATCCTGACCCGGGAAGATCCCGTGCCGCCGATGCTGATCTGCCTGCTGGACGAGGCGGCGCTGCTACGGGACGTCGGAGGTCCGGAGGTGATGCGCGAGCAGCTCGAGCATCTGCTCGCGTCGGCGTCTGAGAACGTCAACATCCATGTCGTGCCGTCACGGCGCCATCGCGGTGTCGCAGGCTCGTTCGTGCTCGCGACACTGGAGGATCGGAGCGAGGTAGCGTACGTGGAGACGGCCGTTCGCGGGATCACCACGGGCGAGCCCAAGGACCTGCGGACAGCCTCCGAGAGGTTCGAGGCGATCCGTTCGCTCGCCCTCCCCGTCGACCAGTCGCTCGAACGCATCGAGAGGATCAAGGTGGAGAGATGGACCTGAGCGGTGCCCGGTGGCGCAAGGCCAGTCGCAGCGGTGACAACGGCGGAAACTGCGTCGAGCTCGCATTGGTCTGGCGCAAGTCCAGCCACAGCGCCGACAACGGTGGTGACTGTGTTGAGGTCGCTTCGCAGCCCGGCATCGTTGCCATGCGTGACAGCAAGGACCCGGACGGCGGCGTTCTGCTGCTGCCGCGTGACACGTTCAGGCGGCTCGCGGAGCAGATTCGGCAGGGTTAACCGGATCGTTCGAAAGACGGCGAACGCGGCAAACTGACATCTTGCGGGGAGCGTCATATCGGTGACGCGCGAGCCTGATCTCCCGGAGGTTGCCGATGGCCGAGCCCCTGCTGCCCGACGATCCCCGGCGGGCGGGTGCGTACGAGCTGGTCGGACGGCTCGGCGAGGGCGGGCAGGGCGCCGTCTTCCTCGGCCGCGACGAGCAGGGGCGCGACGTCGCGGTCAAACTGCTGCACGCCCGCCTCGGGCGGGACGAGGAGGCCCGGCGGCGGTTCGTCCGGGAGCTGGAGGTCGCGGAACGGGTTTCCGGATTCTGCACGGCTCGGGTGCTGGACGCCGACGTTCAGGGAGACCAGCCGTACATCATCAGCGAGTTCGTCTCCGGGCCGTCGCTGACCGAGGTCGTCAAGAAGGACGGGCCCCTCGACCCGGGGGCCCTGATGCGCCTGGCGATCGGGACGGCGACCGCGCTGGTGGCCATCCACCGGGCCGGGATCGTGCACCGCGACTTCAAGCCGCCGAACGTGCTGATCGGGCCTGGCGGTCCGCGCGTCATCGACTTCGGGATCGCGCGGGCACTGGACTCCTCGGTGGTCACGATCACCAGCCAGGTGGTGGGCACGCCCGCCTACATGGCGCCCGAGCAGGTGGCGGGCGCCGCGATCGGGCCCGCGACCGATGTGTTCGCGTGGGGCGGCACGATGGTGTTCGCCGCGACGGGACGCCTGCCGTTCGGCGGAGACTCCATCCCGGCGGTCATGCACCGGGTCCTGCACGCCGAGGCGGACGTCAGCGCCCTGCCCGGCCCGCTCGCCCATCTCGTCGGATCCTGCCTGGCCAAGGACCCGGCGCGGCGTCCGTCCAGCTCGGACGTGCTCTACCGGCTGCTGGGCCTGGCAGGCGCCGAGCCCCCGGCGGGGACCGACCCGGTCGAACGCGGCGCGGACGCGATGACCAGCGCCGACACCGCCCAATTCCCGTCCTCGGCACCCGCCCCACCCCCGCAGACGACACCCCCAGGCCCTTTCACCCAACCGCCGCCCCCCGGCCAACCCGCGCCGTACGGCCAGGTCGCGCACCCAGACCAGGCGGCAGCGTTCGGGCAGGCCGCGCCCTCCGGCCAGCCCTCGCCTTATGACCAGGCTGCGCCTCCGGGCCAGGTGGCAGCGTTCGGGCAGGCTGCGCCTTCCCCGGCCGCGCAGTACGGGCAGGTCGCGTCCTCCGGGCAGGCACCGTCCTCCGGACAAGGAGCGGCCTCCGCGCAAGGGGCGTCCTCCGGGCAGGCCTCACCCTCTGGGCAGGCGGGGCCGTACGGACAGGCCGGGCCGTACGGGCAGGCGGTGCCCTCGGGGCAGGCGGGGGCGCCGGGGCAGGTTGGGGGGTTTGGGCGGCAGGCGGCGGCGACGCAGCCGGCGGGGGGTGGTGCGGCGCGGTCACGGCGGCGGCTCCTGACCATAGGGCTGCCGGTGGCGCTGGTGTCGCTCGCGATCGCCGTGCCCACGGCGGTCATCCAGTTCCTCCCGGACGACGACAAGGGCGGGGGCGGCGGGGCGGCCGGGGCAGGCGGGGGGACCATCCGGGTCGGGGTGATGGCGCCCATGTCGGGGGAGCTGAACGAGTCGTTCGGCAAGTCCGCCCTGGCTGGCGCCAGGCTCGCGGTCGACCGGCACAACGCCGCCGACCCCCGGACGAGGGTGGAGCTCGTCCCGGTCGACTCCGGCGACGGCACTCCCGCCCAGGCCACCGCGAACGCACGGCGGGCGACCGGGCTCGCCGCCGTCGTCGGGCCCATGCTCGGCGGCGAGACGCAGGCGGCGATGCCCACGCTGGAGCAGCAGAAGATCCCCGCGATCTCGCCGTCGGCGGCCGCCGGGCAACTCGCGACCAAGGGCTGGAAGTACTGGCACACCTTGGTCCCCGACGGGGAGGAGGCGGTGAACGCCCTGGCCCAGCTCGCCGCCAAGACGTCCACCCGGTCCGCCACGGTCGTGGTGCTGGACGACGACAAGGACGAGTGGGCGCAGACCGCAGCCAACGTCTTCGCGACCCGGATCCAGGCGCCGCCGTTGACCAGGAAGGTCCGGCGGGCCACGCTGAAGCTGAAGGACGACCCGAACCGCACCGACCAGTCCGCCGTGGTCAAGAGTCTCGGCACCGCCGAGGTCGTCTTCTACGGCGGCTACTACCCGCAGTCCGGGGCGCTGATCAAGCAGGCCAGGGCGGAGGGATTCAAGGGACGGTTCGTGCTGGGCGACGGCTCGTTCGACCCCACGCTCGTCGATCTGGCGGGCGGCGGCGCCGAGGGCACCCTGATCACCTGCTCGTGCGTCGACGCCAGGCAGGGCACCACGGGGATGCCCAAGGCGTTCACGGACTTCATGTCGAACTACGCGAAGGCGAACGACGGCGCCAAGCCGGGCACGTACGCCGCCGAGTCGTACGACGCGATGACCGCGATCCTCGCCGCCGTGAAGGCGGGCAAGCTGACCGGACCGGAGATCAACCTGTACCTGGGCGACATCGACGAGCCGGGGGTGACGCAGCGGATCAGGTTCAAGGAGCAGGGCCAGCTCACCGACAGCATCAGCTACGCCTACCAGGTGCGCGGCCAGAAGCTCACCCTGCTCGGGCCCGCCGCCACGGCGAAGCTGAGCTGACCGACGAGAACCTGGGGCTTCCCGGAGGGGCGGCCAGCTGAGATCTTTCGGGAAGCGTCATATCGATGAAGCACGGTCCTGATCCCGCCGGGAGGATGCCGATGGCCGAGCCCCTGGAGCCCGACGATCCGCGGCGCGCGGGTGCGTACGAGCTGGTCGGACGGCTCGGTGAGGGCGGGCAGGGCGCCGTCTTCCTCGGACGCGACGAGCACGGGCGTGACGTCGCGGTCAAGCTGCTGCATTCGCGGCTCGGGAGGAACGCCGAGGCGCGGCGGCGGTTCATCCGGGAGCTGGAGGTCGCCGAACGCGTCTCGGGGTTCTGCACGGCGCGGGTGCTGGACGCCGACATGCTCGGCGACCGGCCGTACATCGTCAGCGAGTTCGTGCGCGGCGAGTCGCTCAGCGAGCACGTGCGGAGCGACGGGCCGATGGGGGAGAGCGACCTCATGCGCCTCGCGGTGGGCACGGCGACGGCGCTGGTGGCGATCCACCGCGCCGGGATCGTGCATCGCGACTTCAAGCCGCAGAACGTCCTGATCGGCTTCGGCGGGCCCCGGGTGATCGACTTCGGCATCGCCCGCGCCCTCGACTCCGCGGCCCTCACCATGACCAGCCAGACGGTCGGGACGCCCGCCTACATGGCGCCCGAACAGGTGGCGGCCGACACCGTCGGGCCCGCCGCCGACGTGTTCGCCTGGGGCGGGACGATGGTCTTCGCCGCCGGCGGCCGCGCGCCGTTCGGCAGCGACTCGATTCCGGCGGTGATGCACCGCGTCCTGAACGCGCCGCCGGACCTGAGCGCGCTGCCCGCCCCGCTCGCCGAACTCGTCGCCGCCTGCCTCGCCAAGGACCCGGCCCTCCGCCCGTCCGCCTCCGACGTGCTGTTCCGCCTGCTCGCCCAGATCGGCGCCGAACTCCCCGCCGGGACCGACCCCCTCGAACGCGGCGCCGAGGTCGTCTCCACGGCGGTCACCCCCCTCCGGCCCTCGCCCGCGGACCAGACCCGCCCCGAACCCGCCCGCCTGGAGTCCCAAGCCGCGCCGCCGGACCCCGGGCCTTCACCTTCGCGCCCCGCCCCACCGCACCCAGGACCTGAGCCTGCGCGCCCGGGACCTGAGCCGGGGCCTGCGGGGCAGGAGCCTGTGTCCCCCGGGCCCGGGTCTGTGCCTCCCGGGCCTGAGGCCGCGCGTCCGGAACGTGAGCCTGCGCGCCCGGGGCCCGGAGCTGGGTTCTCCGGGTCTCAGTCCGTGCGTCCGGGGGCTGAGCCTGGGCTGCCGGGGCCCACCCCGCCGCCGCGTGCGGGGGGTCGGCGGCGGCCCTGGGTTCTGGCGACGGTGCCGGTGGCGTTGGTGGGGCTCGCCGTGGCGGTGCCGGTGGCGTTCGCGGTGTTCCGGCCTGACAAGGGCGGCGGTTCGTCCGGCGGAGGCGCTCCGGCCGCGGTCAAGGTGGGCGTGATGGCGCCGCTGACCGGGAGGTGGGCGAAGGACGGCGCGTCGATGATGGCGGGGGCGAAGCTGGCGGTCGCGGAACACAATGCCGGCAACGCGCGGACGCGCGTCGATCTCGTTCCCATCGACACCCAGAGCGACCCGGCGCTCGCGTACGCGGCGGCGTCCCGGATCGCGGGGCAGGGGCTCGTCGCGGTCGTGGGGCCGCTGTTCTCCGGCGAGAGCATGGCGAGCGGGCCGACGCTCGAGCAGCTCAAGCTGCCCAGCGTCTCCCCGGCGGCGACGAACGCGGAGCTGGCGACCAAGGGCTGGAGGTACCGGCACGCCGCGGTTCCCGACGCGGCCCAGGCGGTGCGCGCCGCGGTGCCGCTCGCCGGCTGGCGGTACGACCCGTACGGCACGCAGCAGATCGCGGTCCTGGAAGACGAGCAGCCCGTGACCCGGGCCGCCGCCGACGTGTTCACCGCCCACGCGCGCAAGGAGGCGGGCGAGAAGGTCAGGGAGATCACCGTCACCACGTCGAACGATCCCGAACCCGAGGACTTCGCGGGGGCCGTGGCACGGCTGAACGAGGGCGGCGTGGTGCGGGGGGCGTTCTACGGCGGCTCTCCCGACGCGGCAGGTGCCCTCATCAGGCAGGCCCGCAAGGACGGATTCACCGAGCGTTTCGTCCTCACCGACAACGCGCTGGACGGCCGGTTCATCAGGGAGGCGGGCGGCAAGGCCGCGGAGGGCACGCTGCTCGTCTGCTCGTGCCTGGACGTCGGCTACGGGACGACAGGGTTGCCGAAGGCCTTCGCCGACTTCCGGACGCGGTACGCGAGGGCGAACGGCGGCGCGCGGCCGGGCCTCCATGGCCCCGAGACCTACGACGCCACGAGATCGCTCGTCCACGCGGTCGCCTCGGGAGCGACGTCGGCGGAGGCGATCAACACCTTCCTGCGGACGATCGACCTCCAGGGCGTGGCCCAGCGCATCCGGTTCGACGGCCAGGGGCGGCTCACCGACGGCGTGACGTACGTCTACCAGGTCAAGGACGGGAAGTTCGTCCTGCTGGGGCCCTCGACCACGGCCAAGATCGGGTAGCGCCGGGCAGGCACCGGGAAAGGCCGGTGACCGGGAGGGGCATGGACACCTCCCGGTCATGACCGGTCGGCCGGGCGCGTGCCCCTCGGCCGCCATGACGGCGCGTTCACCAGCAGCAGTTGCAGGACGACCGCCGTCACCGTGCCGACGACGATGCCCTGCGAGGTGAGGTCGGCGAGCGTGCCGGGCAGGGCCTTCAGCAGCGGCTCGCCGAGCGCGGGAACGCCCAGCCCCGCCATCAGCGCGACGGCGGCGACCAGGGCGCTGCGCTCGTCGTCGCGGCCGATGCGGCCGAGCGTGGAGACTCCGCTGAAGACGACGGTCGCGGCGGCGGGCAGGAAGAGCCCGCCGACGACCGGCGCCGGGGTCGCGACCAGTACGGCGGCGACCTTCGGGGAGAAGGCCAGCAGGATCATCATGACGGCCGCGATCCGGACGGTGTGGCGGCTGGCGACCCGCGTGAGCTTCATGAGGCCCAGGTTCTGCGCGTAGGCGGTCGTGCCGAAGCCGCCGAAGAACCCGGCCACCATCGATCCGGCCGCCTCGCCGGCGACGCCCCCGCTGAGGCGCCGGCCGGTCAGCTCCTCGCCGGTCAGCTCGGCGACGGCCTGGTACGTGCCGATCGCCTCCGCGACCGCGGCCAGGAAGATGACCGTCATGACGACCGTGACGCCGAGGTCGAACGACAACGCGCCGTACGGCAGCGGATCCGGCAGCGCGAACCAGGCGGCCCTGCCGACCTGCGCGAAGTCCAGCCGTCCGGCCGCCAGCGCCAGCAGGTCGCCGACGACGAGCGCGACGAGGAACGACACGGTCCGCGCCCGCCCGCCCGGCAGCAGGTACCCGCAGACGACGACGGTCACGGTCGTCGCCAGCGCGAGGCCGAGCGTGGCCGGGGTCGCGAAGTCCGGCGAGGCGGTGTCGCCGCCGAAGAACTCCAGGAACGTGAACTGCGCCAGGAGCAGCCCGACCAGGACCAGGACCGTTCCGGTCACGGCGGGCGTGAAGACCGAGCGGATGCGGTGCAGGACGCCGGTCACCGAGGCCAGCAGCACGATCGCCGCCGCGATGATCAGGCCGGTGCTCGCGACGGCGAGGGAGCCGGACCGCGCGGCGGAGATGGCCATCGCGTCGAACGCCGACGACGGGCCCTCGACGATCGGCAGCCGTACCAGCCTGAGCGTCTGCACGAGCGTTGTCAGCCCGGCGGCGAGGAAGGTGATGGTGACGAGGGAGGTCGCGAGCCCGGCGGACAGGCCGCCGACGCCGGCGATGAAGAGCGCGTCCAGCCAGACGTTCGACACCAGGACCTGCTGGGCGCCGAGCAGCAGGCTGCGGCCGAGCGGCGGCCTGTCGTCGATCCCGTAGATGAGCGCGGGCCCAGAGCCGGACGCGGATGTGGCGGTGCCGGGAGCCGCGGTGCCGGCGGCGGAGCCGGTCGCGGCGGCGGTCGCGGTGTCGGTCGCGGGGGTGGCGGGGACGTCGGGGGAGCCCGCGGGGAGGGTGGTCATGGTCGGGGTCCCTTCAGGTCAGGCGCTGGATGGCCGCGGCCACCCGCCGGTGTTCGCGGAGGTTCTCGGTGAGGGCGGGGAGGCGGAGCTCGCCCCGGTCCAGCAGGACGCGCCCGCCGACGACGGTCGTCCAGGCGCGGGCGGGCGCGCAGCGCAGCCAGGCCTCGACGGGGTCGGACAGGGCGCCGGCGAGGGCGACCTCGGGCAGGTCCCAGACGACGAGGTCGGCGAGCGCGCCGGGACGCAGATGCCCGATCTCGTCCTCCCGGCCGAGGCAGCGCGCCGAGCCGCGGGTGGCGATGTCGAGCGCGTCGCGCGCCGTCATGGCGCCGGGACCGCCGCGGTAGCGGCCGAGCAGCAGGGCGTTGCGCGTCTCCATCCACAGGGACGCGTGGTCGGTGGAGGCGGAGCCGTCGCAGCCGATCCCGACGGCCATCCCGAGGCCGCGCATCGTCTGGACCGGGGCGGTGTCACCGCAGATCAGCATGTTGGAGCTGGGGCAGTGCGCGACGCCCACCCCCGCCTCGGCGAGCCGCCGCGTCTCGGCCTCGCTGGGGTAGACGCAGTGCGCCACCCAGGTGCGGGCGGTGGCCCAGCCGACGCTCTCGAAGTACTCGACCGGCCGGCAGCCGTAGGTCTCCTGGCAGAACGTCCCCTCGTCGACGTCCTCCGCCAGGTGGGTGTGCAGCCGCACGTCCAGCCGTTCCGCCAGCTCCGCCGTCTCGATCATCAGCTCGCGGGTGACCGAGAACGGCGAGCAGGGCGCGAGGCCGACCCGGATCAGCGCGCCCGGCTCCGGGTCGTGATGGGCCAGCACGACGCGCTCGCTGTCGGCGAGCACCTCGTCGTGGGTCTGGGTGACCGAACGCGGCGGCAGGCCGCCGTCGTCCACCGACCGGGTCATCGAGCCGCGCGTCGCGTGGAAGCGGAAGCCGATGTCGCGCGCGGCCGCGATCTCGGCGTCCACCAGGCGCTCGCGCGGATGGACGTAGAGATGGTCCATCGAGGTCGTGCAGCCGCCCGCCAGCAGCTCGGCGATGCCGACGTAGGCGGAGAGGTAGACCGCCTCCTCGTCCAGCGCCGCCCACAGCGGGTACAGCGTGGTCAGCCAGGTGAAGAGCGAGCCGTTGACGGCGGGCGCGAACGAGCGTGTGAGGTTCTGGTAGACGTGGTGATGGGTGTTGACCAGGCCGGGCGTGACGAGCCGGCCGGCCGCCGAGACGACGGTGGTGGCCGCGGGCTCGGCGCCGGGGGCGCCGACGGCCTTGACACGGTCGTCGTTGACGGCGACCCAGCCGCCCGGGATCTCACGTTCGCCGTCGACGACGACGAGTTCGGCGTCGCGGACGAGCAGGTCGATGGGAGGGGACACCTGGTGACGCTCCAGACGTGGTCGTGGCTCTCGGGCCGGGCGACGGCACGTGCGCGGTGCGCGTGTGCCGTAAGCCCTGTCCCGGGTTCGCACGGACCCCGGATCGTCACTCACCTGCGGTGGCAGGCAGACGGGCGGTGGCCGCCCTCCTCTCAGAGACCTTCGGTGATCGAACGGGCACGAAGGTAGGGAGGCGGTGTTTCGCGGACCCGCCGGGTGCTTTTCGCGGACGTTAAAGACTTCTCACCGGTGGGCCGGCGCCGGCCGGCCCGGTGACCGGGAGGGGCGTGGACACCTCCCGGTCACGATCGGACGATCACAGGTCCGGCGGCGGCTCCTCGTCGAGGAGGTCGTCGAACTCGCCGTCCTTGACGCCGGCGATGAAGGCGTCCCACTCGGCCTCGGTGAAGTAGAGGATCGGGCCCTCGGGGTTCTTGGCGTCGCGCATGACGACGGCGCGTTCACCGAAGTCCTTGTGGCCGACCGGCACGTCCTTGCCATCGATGAACTCGATGATGACGCCGTCGCTGAGGATCGGCTCCTGCTCGCTCACTGACACACCTGCTCCGTTCCGCTGTGTGGTCGGCCTCCAGGTTAGTGGTGGACGGGCCCGCGGGGCGGCCATGACGCGTGATCCCCGGCCGCACCGAGGAGGGGTGCGACCGGGGACCGGTTCGGGCCGGCGCCGGACCAGGCGGCCGGGCCGGGCGACGGGGTCAGGCGGCGAGATCGAGCGGAGCCTCCTCCTCCTGCTCCTCCAGCTCGAGGAACCTGCCGTACACGCGGACCGTCTCCTTCGCGATGCGGTCCCAGGAGTAGCGCGAGTGCGCGCGGTCGGCGGCGGCGATCGCGTAGCCGGCCAGCGTGGTCTGCTCGGCGAGCAGCAGCCGGACGGCGCGGCCGATGGCGGTGGGGCGGCCGGGCGGCACGTGCAGGCCGGTGATGCCGTCCAGCACGCTGTCGGAGTTGGCGCCGACCGGGGTGGCGACGACCGGGACGCCGCACGCCATGGCCTCCAGGGGGGCCAGCGGCGAGTCGCCGCGCGGCGAGACGCACAGCGCCAGCTTGGCGGTGCGCAGCAGGCGCGGCAGGGTCTTGCGGGGCATCGCGCCGAGAAAGATCACGCGGTCGTCGACGCCGAGCTCCTTGGCCAGCATGCGCAGGCGGTGCACGGCCGGGTCGGTGTCCAGGTCCTCGCGGACCGGTCCGCCGGTGATGGCCAGCTCGGCGTCGGGGACGTGGACGAGCGACCGGATCGCGGTGGCCGGGCCGCCGTCCTCGAGGTCGCTGGACAGGACGACGAGGCGGTTGCGGTCGCCGCGCGGCAGGGACGGGCCGAGCTGGCTGAACTGCTCGCCGTCCACGCCGTACGGGGTGATGTGGATCCGGGTGCGGGCGATGCCCAGCTTCACCAGGCGCTCCACCTCGTCCTCGCAGCCCGCCACGACGGCGGCGGCGCCGCGCCCGATGGCCTTCTCCATGCGGACCCGGGCGGGGTGGACCGGCTCGTGCGCGGCGTTGCCGGGGCCGTGGTAGCTCTGCACGATCGGGACGTCCAGGTCGCGGGCGGCCGCGGTGGCGGCGAGCCCGGCGATCCAGCCGTGCGCGTGGACCACGTCGGGCCGGTTCCTGGTCCAGCGGCGGTGCAGCTCGGCCGCCAGGTCGCGGACGTGCGGCAGCAGTTCGTCGTCGGTGAGGGGCCGGGCCGGGCCCGCCTCGACGTGGACGAGGGTGGCGCCGTCGCCCAGCTTGGTGCGGCTGCGGGCGGCGTCGTCGGCGCGGCGGGCGAGCAGCGTGACCTTGTGACCGCTGCGGCCGAGGGCGCGGGCGAGCTCGCGGACGTGGATCGACTCGACGTCGTCGGTGGCGGTCGCGACGGAAACCAGGGAGATGTTCAGGGAACGGGACACGACGAGACCTCCGGGGGTCAGCACAGGGGCTACCAGGGAGGTGTCGTCGTCTTAGACACCGCTCACGTTGAGTTCTAACCCGTCGGGCTTCTCCCGAAACGCACCAATTGCTAAAGATCGCCGTTACCTGGGTCACACGAATGATCCCCGGCCGCGTCGGGAGGGACGCGGCCGGGGACCGGTTCACGGCCGAACGGCCTGGTGGGGCCGCCGGGTACGGCCTGGTGGGGCCGCCGGGTACGGCGTGGTGGAGCCGTGCGGGCTACGGCCTGGTGTAGCCGACCGTGTAGGCGCCCGAGCCGCTGTAGGCGTGGACGCGGTAGCGGTAGGTGCCCGCGGTGCCGTTGTAGCTGACCTGCTCGTCGGGACCGGGGCTGGTCGAGCTGGCCACGGTCGTCCAGGTGCCGGAGGTGTTGCGCTTCTGGAGGTAGAGGTCGAAGTCGACGCCCGCCGGGCCGTCGACGCAGCCCGTGTGGGCGCCGGAGACCGTCGAGGCGTAGCCGGCGCTGGGCTGGTACTGGTTGGCGCCGCTGCTGATCGAGCCGGTCACCTTGGTCGTGTACGCGTCGCAGTAGCCCGGGCCGGGACCGGGGCCGCCACCGCCGTCGGTGATCAGCTGGCGGCCCTGCCCGCCGAGGATGCCGAGCACCTCGGTGACGGGCTGGAAGTACGTCGAGTCACCGCTGCCCTGGCCGTCCCGGCAGGTGCCGGAGCCGCCGGAGGTGATGCCCTGGGCCTGGCCGCCGGTCTCGGTGAACAGCGCGCCGCCCGAGTCGCCGGGGTCGGCGCAGATGTTGGTGCGGATCAGCCCGGTGACCGTGCCCTCCGCGTAGTTGACGGTGGCGTTGAGCTGCTGGATCGTGCCGCACCACACCTGGGTGTTGGTGGTGCTGCCGGACCGGCAGACGCGGGCGCCGACGGCGGCGGCCGTCGCGCCGCGCACGGTCTCGTACGTGCCGTTCCACTTGTTGACGCGCGGCGTGGGCGTCCACTGGCTGTTGGTGTTGACCCAGGCGTAGTCGTTGCCGGGGAACGACGAGCCGCCGAACGCGCCCTGCGCGACCTGGTTGGCGCCGCTGGTGGACTCGCCGGTGTCGCCGCAGTGCCCGGCGGTGACGTAACCGCCGGTCACCGAGAACGCGACCGAGCAGCCCGCGGACGGCGTCCAGTAACGCTCGCCGCCGATGATGTCGTACAGCGGGCGCGGCCTGGCGTCCGACGTGACGATGCGCACGGCGTCGGCGTCCACGCCGCCGGCCTTGACGAACGCCGTCGCGGCGGCGGCCGACCTGGCCTCGACGACGACCTTGTTGCTCGCGGCGTCGACGTACCAGGAGCTGACCGCCGGGGCGGCTGAGCCCGCCTTGCGGTTCAGGGCCGCCTGGGTGGCGTTGAGGCTGCGTTCGCTGCGGGCGACCTTCCTGGGTGCCGCCCCGGCCTCGCGGATCGCGGCCGCCGAGGCCGCGTCGGTCGCCGCCACGGTGACGGTGCCGGATCCGTCGACCCAGGCGCCGGCGTACTTGGCGCCGAGGGTCAGGCGGAGCTTCTTCTGGATGCGGGTCGCCCGGTCGTCCGCTGGTGACGGTACGGCCGGGGCGGCTGCCTGCGCGCTCGTCCTGGTGGGGGAGCTTGCGCCGGTACTCGCCACCGCCGGGGCCGCCAGTGCCGCGACCAGGGTGGCCGAGGCGGCGAGCCCGAGCAGGAGGTGTGTGCGAGCCATGGGACTCTCCTGAGGGGGTGCGAGGGGAGAGGAAAGGTAGGGCGCCCTTCGGCGGGAATGTACGCACGCACCCGCCGCCCGGCAACGAATCAAGGCCGGGCGGTATTTCAGTGTGAGATTGCGTTCGCCTAGAAGTCCTCGAGCAGGCGGGCGGCGGCGATCTCCAGCTTGGCCTGGATCTCGTCGGCGGTCGCGTGCCCGCGCAACATCTCGATCATCTCCATCGTCCAGACGCTGCCGAGCGCGCGCACCAGGACGCGGCGCGGGTCGTCGGCGGGGAGGTCGTGGTCGGGGCCGACGGCGGCGCGCAGGAGCAGCCGCGACATGCGGTCACCGAAGTTGGTCTTGACGTCGGACAGCAGCAGGGACCGGATGAGGGCCTCGGCCAGCTCGGGCTCGCGCATCAGGCCGCGGGTGGCGCGCATCAGCACCTCGACGGCGCGCTGCGGCGGGTCGGTGGTGCGCGGCGGACGGCGGTCGATGCTGCCCTCGAGGAGGTCGAGCTCCTCGCTGACGACGGCGACGACGAGGTCCATCTTGGACGGGAAGTAGCGGTAGAGGGTGCCGAGGGCGACGCCGGCGCGTTCGGCCACGGTGCGCATCTGCATCGCCTCGACGCCGCCGCGCGAGGCGAGCGCGGCGGCCGCCTGCACGATGCGCCTGCGCCGTTGGTGCTGGCTGCGTGAGCGAACGCCCTGCTCGGGCGCCTGCTCCTGGCTGGTCGCCGCCGGCTCTGCGGTCACGGTCTCGCCTCTCGATGGGCGGGCGAGGAGCCCGCGCTGTCAATCCCCCGGGCCCTAGCGTACAGGCCGGGCAAGAACGTGTTATCTGAATTCGCTCGCGGCGGGTCCGGAGGGATGCGGCTCACACGATCAGTAAACCCTGACATGCGTGGCGAATCCCCTGTATCGGGGGAGTGATCACGCCTCTGGACACAGACTAGAATCTGTTCTAGTTTTTGCGCCATGACGGTGGCGGCGATGCTGACGGCGAGGGCCGGCGATGAGCGGCCGGGCCTGCGGAGCGTGGACGACGGTCGTTCGTGGACCTGGGCCGAGGTCGTGCGCGAGAGCGCCGGCCGGGCCGCGTGGATGCGCTCGATGGCGAAGGCGGACCGCCCCGTGCATGTGGGCGTGCTCCTCGACAACGTGCCTGAGCTGGTGTTCCTGGTGTCCGGGGCGGCCCTGGCGGGATCGGTGATCGTCGCCCTCAACACCACCCGGAACGCCGCCGAGCTGGCCGGCGACGCCGAGCGCGCCGACGTCGACCTGGTGGTCACCCAGTCGCGGCACGCCGAGCTGGCCGCCGGGATCGGGCGGCCCGTCCTGGGCATCGGCGAGGCCGAGTACACCGGCCTGCTCGCGCCGTACGCCGGCGCCGCGCCCACCGCGGACGAGGGCGTCGACGAGCAGAGCCTGCTCATGCTGATCTTCACGTCCGGCACGTCCGGGCGCCCCCGCGCGGTCCAGGTCACGCACCGCAAGGTCGTCGTGCCGGGGGAGAACCTCGCGAGCCGGATGCTCGACGCCGAGTCGGTCGTCTACTGCCCGATGCCGCTCTTCCACTCCGGCGCGATCATGGCGGCGTACGCGCCCGCGCTGGCCGCCGGGGCCGAGCTGGTGATCCGCGGCCGGTTCTCCGCGTCCGGGGTGCTGCCCGACGTGCGCCGCTTCGGCTGCACGTACCTGCACTACGTGGGCAAGGCGCTCTCGTACGCGCTGGCGACCCCCGCCAAGGACGACGACGGCGACAACCCGCTGAAGTTCGCGTTCGGCAACGAGGCGGCGCCGCTGGAGCAGAAGGCGTTCGGCGAACGGTTCGGCTGCTTCGTGATCGACGGCTACGGCTCGACCGAGACGGCGATCGCGCTGACGCCCGAGCCGTTCGGCCCGCCCGGCGCGCTCGGCAAGCTGACCGAGGGCATCAAGGTGCTCGACCCCGAGACGGGCCGGGAGTGCCCGCCGGGACGGTTCGACGCGTCCGGCCGGCTGCTGAACGGCGAGGACGCGATCGGCGAGCTGGTCAACACCGCCGGGCTCGGGCTCTTCGACGGGTACTACAACGAGGACGCCCCCGACCGGTTGCGGGACGGCATGTTCTGGAGCGGTGACCACGCCTACACCGACGAGAACGGGTACGTGTTCTTCGCCGGCCGCACCGCCGACCGCCTGCGCGTGGACGGCGAGAACTTCGGCGCGGCCCAGGTCGAACGGGTCCTGGCTGAGCTCCCCGGCGTCCGGCAGCTCGCGGTCTACGGCGTGCCCGACGCGGCGGCCGGCGACCAGGTCATGCTCGCCCTCGCCGCCGACGGGTTCGACCCCGAGGCGTTCGCCGCGTACCTGCGGGGCCGCGCCGACCTCGGCCCCAAGTGGCCGCCGCGGTACGTGCGGGTGATGGGGGAGCTGCCCGCGACGGCCTCCAACAAGATCCTCAAGCGCCGGCTCGTCCAGGACGGCTGGCGCACCGACGACCCGGTGTGGTGGCGGCCCGGACGGGACCTCGCCTACCGCCGGATGACCCCCGAAGACGTGGCCGTGCTCGCGACCGAGTTCGAACGGCGCGGTCGCGCGCACTTGCTCGACTGATCTCCTTGAAGGGAGTGGATGAGTGGACTTCAACCTCGACGAGACCCAGCAGGAGCTGCGGGGGCTCGCCGCCGACCTGCTCGCGCGTGAGGCGACGCAAGAACGCCTGGAGGCGTTCGAGAAGAGCGGCGCCCCGTACGAGAAGGGCATCTGGAAGGCGCTCGCCCAGGCGGGACTGCTGGGCATCTGCCTGCCGGAGGAGCAGGGCGGCGCCGGGTTGGGCCCGATCGAGCTGACCGTGATCCTGCGCGAGATCGGCGTGCACGTGGCCCCGGTGCCGGCGTACGCCTCGCTCGCGCTGGCGGCGGTGCCCGTCGCGGCGCACGGCACGGACGAGCAGAAGTCCCTCCTCGCCCCGCTCAACGAGGGCGAGTCCATCCTGACCGGCGCCTACCGCGAGATCGGCCCGGCGGGAACGGTCCGAACGACGGCGCGGCGCGACGGCGACGGCTTCGTGCTGGACGGCGTCAAGACCTTCGTGCCGTACGCGGCGGAGGCCGCCCGCATCCTCGTCCCGGCGAACGTCGAGGGCGAAGGCGTCGGGGTCTTCCTCGTCGAGCCGGGCTCGGTGACCCTCACCCCGCAGCCGTCGGCGACCCGGGAGCCGCTGTCGCGGCTCGGTCTCGACGGCGTCCGCGTCGGCGCGGACGCGCTCCTCGGGGGCGTCGCGGACGGCGCGGCCTGGACGACGCTCCGCCGCTCGGCGGTCGCCGGGGCGGTCGCGCTGTCGTCCGGCGTGATCGAGGGCGCGCTCGACCTCACCACCGAGTACGTGAAGACGCGCGAGCAGTTCGAGCGGGCGCTGGCGCAGTTCCAGGCCGTGACCATGCAGATCGGCGACGTCTACATCGCCAAGCGGGCCCTGGACGTGGCCGTCTGGGCCGGTGCGTGGCGGCTGGCCGAAGGTTCCGGCGACGTGGACGAGGTGCTCGCGATCGCCTCGTTCAACGCCGCCGACGGGGTGCTGAAGGCGCTCTACACCTGCCAGCACCTGCACGGCGGCATCGGGCTCGACGTGACCTACCCGCTGCACCGGTTCTTCGCCTGGGGCAAGCAGGCCGGGCACCTGCTCGGCGGGGCCGAAGACCAGCTCGACACGCTCGGCGCCCTCGTCGCCGCACAGGAGGCGTAAGTGTTCATCGACCTGACCGACGACCAGAAGAAGTTGCGCGCCGAGCTGCGCGAGTACTTCCGGAACTGCCTCGACGCCGAGCAGCGCGCCCAGATCGCCAACGACCCGTTCGGCGAGCACTACATGGAGCACAGCAAGCGCCTCGGCCGCGACGGGATGCTCGGCGTCGCGCTGCCCAAGGAGTACGGCGGGCGCGGCTACGGCCCGATGGAGCAGCAGATCTTCGCCAACGAGATCGCGCGCGCCGAGGTGCCGTACCCGATCATCACGCTCAACTCGGTGGCGCCGACGATCCTCCAGTACGGCACCGACGAGCAGAAGACGTTCTTCCTGCCCAGGATCCTCGCGGGCGAGTGCCACTTCGCGATCGGCTACAGCGAGCCGGGCGCGGGCACCGACCTGGCCTCGCTGCGCACCACGGCGGTCAAGGACGGCGACCACTACGTCGTCAACGGGCAGAAGATCTTCACCTCGGGCGCGCACTACAGCGACTACGTCTGGATGGCCGCGCGCACCGACCCGGACGCCAAGAAGCACAAGGGCATCTCGATGCTGATCGTCGACTGCAAGGACCCCGGGTTCTCGTGGACGCCGATCGTGACGATGGACGGCAGGCACCACACCAACTCCACGTACTACCAGGACGTGAAGGTGCCGCTCGACATGCTCATCGGCGAGGAGAACAAGGGCTGGGACCTCATCGTCAACCAGCTCAACCACGAGCGCGTGACGCTCGGCCCGGCGGGCAACATCGGCCACACCTACGACCGGTTCGAACGCTGGGCGCGCACCGCCACCGGCCGGGACGGCGAGCCGCTCATCAACGAGCCCGCCGTACGCCGCGCCGTCGCCCAGGTGTACGCCTACCTGCGCGTCAACGAGCTCCTCAACTGGCAGGTCGCGGCCAACATGGACCTCGGCTGGCTGGGCGCGGCGGACGCGTCCGCCACCAAGATCTACGGGTCCGAGCGCATGCAGGAGGTCGGCCGGATCGTCGGCGACACCCTGGCGCGCTTCGGCGACCCGGGCGACCCGGTGACCGCCGACTTCGTCAAGCGGCTCGACCACGGCGTCAAGGGCGCGATCGTGCTCACGTTCGGCGGCGGCGTCAACGAGATCCAGCGCGAGCTGATCGCCATGATCGGCCTCGGCCTGCCCCGGGCGCCGCGGTGACCGCCGAGACGCCCGTGCACGACCGGCTCATGGCGCTGGCCGAGGAGCTGGCGTCGGCGGGCGAACGCGCCGGGGCGCCCTGCCTCGACCCGGTGAACGCCGCGATGATCCGCAACTGGACGGCGGCGCTCGGCGACGCCGGCGACTGGAACGAGGTCGCCCCGCCCGCGATGCTCCAGGTCTGGTCGATGCCGGGCCAGGTCGCGCAGAAGGGCTTCTCGGCGGCCGACGCGATCCTGAGGCTGCTGAACGACGCGGGCTACACGGGCGTCGTCGCGACCAACTGCGACCACACCTACGACCGCTACGTGAAGATCGGCGAGCACCTGCGGTCGACCATGCGGTTCGGCGGCATCGCCGGGCCCAAGAAGACCGGCATGGGCGAGGGCTACTTCGTCACCTGGTACCAGACCTGGTACGACGAGAACGACGAGCGCGTCGGCGAGATGCTCTTCCGGGTGCTGAAGTTCCAGCCCCGCAAGCGGCGGCCCAAGAGCGCGCCGATGAAGCCCGCGATCGGGCAGGACACCGCGTTCTACTGGGAGGGCGCCAAGGAGGGCGAGCTGCGCGTCCAGCGCTGCGCCGACTGCGGCACGCTCCGGCACCCGCCCGGCCCGATGTGCCCGTCCTGCCACTCGACCAAGCGCGACCACGTGGTGGCGTCCGGGCGCGGCACGGTGCACAGCTACGTCGTGCACCACCACCCGCCCGTCCCCGGCAGGACGCCGCCGTACGTCGTCGCCGTCATCGATCTGGAGGAGGGCGTCCGCGTCGTCGGCAACGTCAACGGCTGCCCGCCCGAGGACGTCTCGGTCGGCATGGCGGTGAAGCTGGTCTTCGAGAAGATCGACGACGACGTCACGCTGCCGCAGTGGGCGCCCGCCGACGCGCCCGAGGTGGTGGCGGAGCCCGCCGCCGAGGGGCCGCCCGCCGACATCGAGATCCCGCTGACGCCCACGTTCGTCATCGCGACGGCGCTGGCCACGCGGGACTTCACGCCCGTCCACCACGACACCGAGCTGGCGCGGGCCCAGGGGACCAAGGACATCTTCGTCAACATCCTCACCTCGATCGGCCTCGTCCAGCGCGCCGCGCTCGAGGCCGAGCCCGGCGCGGTCCTGGAGACCATCTCGGTGCGCCTGGGCGTCCCCGCGTACGCCGGGGACACCATGCGGGTCTTCACCGAACGGGTGGACGCCACGACGTTGAAGGTGCGCGGCGCGGTCAGCCTCGGCGACCACCTCACCGCCACCGTCAAGATCAAGGAGAACGGGTGAGCAGCCTCTCAGGAAAGGCGGCGATCGCGGGGATCGGGGCGACGGAGTTCTCCAAGGAGTCCGGCCGCTCGGAGCTCCAGCTCGCCGCGGAGGCGTGCCTCTCCGCCATCAAGGACGCCGGGCTCAGCCCGTCCGACGTGGACGGCCTGGTCACGTTCGCCGCCGACGGCAACTCCGAGATCGCGGTGCAGCGCGAGCTCGGCATCCAGGGGCTGCGCTTCTTCTCCCGGGTCGAGTACGGCGGTGGCGCGGCGTGCGGCACGGTCGCGCACGCGGCCATGGCCGTCGCCACCGGGCAGGCCGACGTCGTCGTCTGCTACCGCGCGTTCAACGAACGGTCGGGGCACCGCTTCGGCCAGGCCAACCGCTCCACGCGCGTCGACTCGACCGGGCTGGAGTTCTCCTGGCACCTGCCGTACGGGTTCGCGACGCCCGCCGCCTGGGTCGCCATGCAGGCCCGCCGCTACATGCACGAGTACGGCGCGACCAGCGAGGACTTCGGCCGGGTCGCGGTGGCCATGCGGCGGCACGCCTCGACCAACCCCAAGGCGTGGTTCCACGAGCGCCCGATCACGCTGGAGGAGCACCAGGCGTCGCGCTGGATCGTCGACCCGCTGCACCTGCTGGACTGCTGCCAGGAGTCCGACGGCGGCGTGGCGATCGTGGTCACCAGCGCTGAGCGGGCCCGCGACCTGCCCAACCCGCCCGTCGTGATCAACGCGGCGGCCCAGGGCACCGGGCCCGACCAGATGATGATGTTCAGCTACTACAGCGGCGACCTGGCCTCGCTGCCCGCGATGGGCAACGTCGGGTCCCGCCTGTGGGAGCAGTCGGGCCTGGGCCCGGCGGACGTCCAGACGGCGATCCTGTACGACCACTTCACCCCGTTCGTGCTGATCCAGCTGGAGGAGCTGGGCTTCTGCGGGCGCGGCGAGGCGCGCGACTTCATCAAGGACGGCGGTATCGAGATCGATGGCAGGCTTCCGGTCAACCCGAACGGGGGTCAGCTGGGTGAGGCGTACATCCACGGCATGAACGGCATCGCCGAGGGCGTGCGCCAGGTCCGCGGCACCTCGGTCAACCAGGTGCAGGACGTCCGCAACGTCCTGGTCACCGCCGGCACCGGCGTCCCGACCAGCGGCCTGGTCCTCGGCGCCGGCTGACGTGCCCGCCGCCTGACCTGCCCGCCGCCTGACGTGCCCGCCGGGGCGTCAGGCGGTGAAGAGGGACAGGTCGGGCTCGGTGCCCACCCAGGCGCCGGTGACGATGCGGCGCGGCAGGTAGTCCGACTCGACCTCGACCGTCCAGCCGCGGTCGTGCGCGGCGCCAGGCCAGGGCGAGCGCCTCGATCGAGATGAGCGCGTCCTACCCGCCGCGGTCGGCCACGGAGTAGTACTGCCGGTAGAGGTCGAGCGCCTCGGCCAGCGCCGTGCCGAACCCCGCCGGGTCCGGTGTCCTTGAGGAGCCCGGCCGTGTCCGCCGACGCCGCGCGGGCGGTTACTCCGGGCGCGGTGCGGAGGGGAAGTTGAGGCCGCCCTCGATGATGGCGAAGGCCTGGTCGGCGGCCTCGGCCAGGGACACGTCGCCGCAGGCCTCCCGGTATTCCTGGATCATGTCGGCCGCGGCGCGGAAGGCGCAGTTGGCGGTGGCCGCCACCACGTGCGGGCGCAGGTCGCCGGCCGGGTCGACGCCCATCCGGTCGGCGACGACGCGGGTCAGCGTGGCCTGCTTCTTCTGCGCGTGCTCCAGGCTGCCCGCGAGCAGGGTGGTGCTGTCCTGCATGAGGGTCATCATGCAGTCGAACCGTTCGGTGGCGAAGCCCAGCTCGCCCCGCTCGGCGGCCTCCATGATGCCGACGACCGCGCGGCGCATCGCGGTGATCACCGGCTCGTCCGGGGGGCGGGCGGTGAGGGCGTTGAGCAGCGCCTGGAACTGCTCCTCCTGGAACGTCAGCGCCACGTCCTCCTTGGAGGCGAAGTAGCGGAAGAACGTCCGGGACGACACGTCGACGGCGTCGGCGATCTCTTCGACCGTCGTGGCGTCGAAGCCCTTCTCGGCGAAGAGGTCGAAGGCCGCGTCGATCAGGGCCTCGCGCGTGCGCTGCTTCTTGCGTTCGCGCCGGCCCTGGGGCTGGGTTTCCGGACCCGCGGGGTGGGCCTCGGGGGCGGTCGCGCTCATGGGCGAAGTGTAACGGGCCGATGATCCTCCGCCAACAGTCGTTCGGTGAATATTGTCGTGATCTGAATCATGTCTCAAAGTGAAAGTAGACGTTTGACGACATCTGTCATCCTATGACACTTTGAACGCGAACAGAGACACCGCCAACGCACGGCCGTTCCACTGGAGGCACCTTCATGTCCCACACCGCGGGCACCGATGTGCTCGACGCGCATCCCCAGAGGCCGCGGGACGGCTCCCGCGGCCGCCCCGCCAGAGCCGGCCACGGCCATCCGTGGCTCACCCTGGTCGCCGTCGCGCTCGGCGTGATGATGGTCGGCCTGGACGCGACCGTGGTCTCCATCGCCAACCCGGCGATCGCCAGGGACCTCGGCGCCGACCTGTCCGGGCTGCAGTGGGTGACCAACGCCTACATGCTCACCATCGCCGTCACGCTGATCCCGGCGGGCAAGATCGCCGACCGTTTCGGCCGCAAGGGCACGTTCATCGCCGGCGTGATCGGCTTCGCCATCGCCTCGGTGCTCATCGGGCTCTCCGGCAGCCTCGGCATGGTCATCTTCTGGCGGGTCGTGCAGGGCTTCGCGGGGGCGCTCCTGCAACCCGCGAGCCTGGCCATCCTGCGCAACACCTTCCCGGCCGACAAGCTCAACGCCGCCATCGGCATCTGGGGCGCCACGGTCGGCATCTCGATCGCCGGCGGCCCGATCGTGGCCGGCCTGATGGTCGAGAACGTCAACTGGGAGTCGGTCTTCTTCCTCAACGCCCCGCTCGGCGTGATCGCGCTCGCGGTCGGGCTCTGGGTGATCCGCGAGTCCAAGGACGAGGACGCGCGCGGCTCGTTCGACGTCCCCGGCGTCGCGCTGCTGAGCGCCGCGCTCTTCGCGCTGGTGTGGGGCCTGATCAAGGCGGGCGAGTACGGCTTCGGCGACCCCGTGCCGCTGTGGTCCTTCGCCGCCGCCGTCGTGATCGGCGCCGCCTTCGTGGTGAACGAGCTGCGCGCCGAGCACCCGCTGCTGCCGCTCGGGCTCTTCAGGTCGGCCTCGCTGTCGGCGGCGACCGGGCTGATCGTGCTCGGCTTCTTCGGGATGTTCGGCACGATCTTCTTCATCACGCTGTACCTGCAGCAGGTGCACGGCATGAGCCCGGTCGACGCGGGCGTGCGGATGTTGCCGATGACCGCCGTCTTCATCGTCGCCTCACCCATCGCCGGCGTGCTGACCAGCCGGTTCGGGCCGCGCGTGCCGCTGATGCTCGGCATGGCGTTCACCGCGACCGCGCTGTTCGGGCTCTCCCGGATCGGCGTGGACGCGCCGTACGTCCAGCTGTGGCCGTGGTTCGTGCTGGTCGGCCTGGCGTTCGGTTTCGTCCTGGTCGCCGGGACCGAGGCGATCGTCGGCAACGCGCCGCCGCGGCTCGCCGGCGTCGCGGGCGGCCTCCAGCAGACCGCCGCGCAGATCGGCGGCGTGCTCGGCACGTCGGTGCTCGGCACGCTGCTGTCGACCAGGGTCGGCGACATGCTCTACGGGCGGCTCACCGACGAGGGCGTGCCGGACGCCGCCGCCCGGCAGGTGACCGAACAGGGCGCGGGCCTGGTCTCGCAGGGCGTCGCCCCGGTGCCGCCGGGAACGGCGCCGGACACCGCGGAGGCGATCACCGCCGGCAGCCACCTGGCGTTCATGGACGGCTGGGAGACCGCGATGACCGTCGCCGGTGCGGTGGCCCTGGTGGCGATCCTCGCCGCCGCCCTGGTCCGCCGCGGCCAGACCCCGGTCGAGGGCGGCGTCGCGATCTGACCCGAGGGTCACGGGGTGCTCAGCGGCACGATCCTCAGGTTGGCGTCGGACTTCTTGTCGTAGGCGGAGACGACGGCGACGTCCACGCCGTTCACCCTGGTGAGGGCGAGGTCGGACACGCTTTCCAGCGTCGGGACCGTCCGGATGTTCCGCAGGGTCTCCAGGTCCCAGACGGTCAGCGCGTTGGCGGGCGAGCCGGTCACCACGACCGGCCGCCCGCCCACCTCGCCGACGGCGAACGCCACCGAGTCGTTCATGACCTTGGAAGCCTGGTGGGCGGGGATCGTGCCGCGCCGCCGCCCCGTGCGCGCGTCCAGGACGACCAGGTTCTCCTCACGGCCGGCGACGACCACGGACCGGCCGCCGCCCGCGCGGCCGAACTCGACGCGCCATCCGGGACTGGGCACCTTCATCGTGCGGACGACGTCGAGGCTCCGCGCGTCCAGGATCCTCACCAGGTCGTCCTGGAGCTTGACCGAGGTGAACATCTCCATGCTGACGACCACGTCACGACCGTCCAGGCGGCCGGTGACCAGGTCGTTCACCCAGCGTTCGCCGCCGGCGACGCCGGGCAGCTCGTCGCCGTCGTCGAGGTCGCGCCGGTTGAGCTCGGTGCCCGCCGCCTGGTAGACCGCGTGCCGGTCGATCGCCACCGCGCGCGTCTCCTTGCCCCAGAGCTCGGGCAGTACCTCCCGGCCGCTGTTCAGGTCCCAGGCGCGCAGCGCGGTGCCCAGGCCGCCGAGACCGAGGGGGCCCCGGTCGCCCTCCTCGACGCCCGCCACCACGATCGGGCGCCCGCGCAGGCGCCCGATCGCGACCGCGTTGACGTCGCTCTTGAACTTCATCTTGCGCAGCTCGGTGCGGGAGGTCAGGTCCCAGACGCGCACCATGTGGTCCCGGCCGCCGGAGACCGCGACCGGCTTGCCGTTCACCTCGGCCACCGCGACCGCGAGCACGGCGGCGGTGTGGCCGCGCAGCGGCTCGCCGGGGAGCTTCGCGGGTGGCGTTCCGGACGGCTTCGCGCCGCCGCCGATGCCGCCGAGGGTCACCGCGTCGCCGATCCACACGGTGACCGCGACGAGCAGGACGGCGGCGACGGCGAACGCGATCGAGGTGCGGGCCAGCGGGCCGAGGCCGCCGGGCGGGCGCAGGTCCCGGGTGCTTCGCACCTGCCGCACCGGGGGATCGGCGGCGGCGCGCAGTACGCGGGTCGCCGGGGCGTTGCCCGTGGTGAGCGCGGTGACGAGCTCGCCCGCCGCAGGGCGTCCGGCCGGATCCTTGGAGAAGGCGCGGCGGACGAGCCCCGCGAGCGGCTCGGGCAGGTCGGGGAGCGCGGGCTCGCCGTCGAGGATGCGGTCGCGGAACCCCTCGCCGGTGCCGAACGGCGGCCGCCCGGTCGCCGCGTACACGACCACGCCCGCCCAGGCGAACACGTCCGCGGCCTTGGTCAGCGTCTCGCCGCGCACCTGCTCGGGCGCCATGTAGGACGGCGTGCCGAGCACGCCACCCTGCCCGGTCAGCTCGGTCTCGGAGTCGTCGAGCCGGGCGATGCCGAAGTCGATCACGCGCGGCCCGGCGTCCGACAAAACGATGTTGGACGGCTTGAGGTCACGGTGCAGGACGCCGCAGCCGTGCACCGCGTCCAGCGCCACCGCGACGCCCGCCGCCAGCTCGATCAGCGCGTCGCCGGTGAGCGGCTCGCTCTCCAGGACGCGCACGTCCAGCGTCGGCCCGTCGATGTACTCCGTCGCGATGTACGGCGGCTCGGCGTCCAGGTCGGCCCGCACCACCGGGGCCGTGCACGAGCGCGGCACCCGCCGGGCCGCCGCGGCCTCCCGGCGCAGCCGGGCGCGCAGGCGTGGATCGGCCGCGTACTCGGGACGGATCACCTTGACGGCGACCAGGTCGCCGGAATCCGGCTCGGCGGCGAGATAGACCACGCCCATCCCGCCCGAGCCGAGCAGCCTGCGGACCCGGTAGGGCCCGATCGTCCGCGGCGAGCCCGCGCCCCCCGTCACCTCCGGCCGGTCAGTCCTGGCCGGGAGTGGGCACCGGGTTGGACGACGGGCTCGGCGTGGTCTCCGTGGGCGTCTCCGTCGGCTCGGTCGGCGTCGGGGTCGGGGTCGGGTCGCCCGGGTCCTCGGTCGGCGGGGTCGTCGGGGGAGTGGTCGGCGGGTCGGTCGGCTCCTCCGGCGGCGTCGTCGGCGTCTCGTCGTCGGGCGGCGCCGGCGGGTCCTCGGGCGGCGACGGGTCGCCGGTGGCGGTGCTGCCGGGCGGCGTGACGCTGCCGGGCGCCGACGGGTCCTGGCGCGCGAGGCCGCCGCCGGTCTCCGCGGCCGGGGCCGGGCTCTGGTCCGGGGTGCCGGCCCCGGTGGTGCCGCCCTTGGCGGTGCTGCCCAGGCCGGGCCGTTCGGTGGCCGACTGGTTGGGGCTGCTGGCCGGGCGGTCGCCGCCCGTCCGGGTGGCGTCGCTGGTCCCGGCGGTCGGCACCAGCGACGCCGCGCCGCCCTTGGACGAGGTCGGCCACGACACCAGCAGGCCGATCGCCGCCGCGGCGGACGCGGCGACGCCCGCCAGCGCGGTCAGGCTCCTGGCCTTGCGGCGCGGCTGCCTCACCGCGGCGACGTCGGAGCCGATGACCACGACCGGGTTGGGCGCGACGATGCCGGTCAGCGGCCGGGTCATCTCGCCCTCGAACGCGGCGAGCGCACGTTCGCGCAGCCACACCGGCGGCTGGGCGGGCGTGCGGCGGGCCAGCAGCTGGGCCAGCGAGCCCTTCTCGAACGCGGCGATGACGTCCAGGCTCTGCGGGCCGGTGTCGCGCATCAGCACGTCGAGCACGGCGCGTTCGAGCCGGGTGCGGGCGACGTTCAGCAGTTGCCGCACGGTGTCGGGGGCGATGCCGAGCACGCGCGCGATGTCGCGGACCTCCAGCCACTCGCCGGCGTGCAGGAGCAGCACCTCGCGGTGGTCGGCGCGCAGCGTGCTCGCCGCCCGCAGCAGCGGGTCGGGGTCGGCCGACATGCCGAAGGCACGATCCAGCGCGCCGCGGTCGATGCAGGCCGACCGGGAGAGGGCGTAGAGCCAGAGCACGCTGTCGCCGCGCGGCGGATGCTGGACGGTCGCGGCGAAGGTGTCGGCGACCGCGTCCGCGGCCTCGTCTCCGACGAGCGACCAGCAGTACGCGTACAAGCGGGCGGCGTGCGCGTCGTACAGGGCTCCGGGGTCCCCGCGCATGCAGACCTCCGTGGTGTCCTGGCCCGTGGGGGCTTGGGGGCGAGCCTGGGCAATCCGGTGGAAATTGGGACTGTAGTGCAATGGCGGCGCCGCTGAGAAGCGTGCTCACCTACCGCTATACGTCCCTCGCGGACAGTGGCGGATCCCATGAGTTTGGTCACGTTCAGTGGGAGTTCATGTCAATTGCTCCCGATTACTTGATTACTGATCCGGTTCACCGGGGAAACTTCGAAACTGTTGTCGAACGAGGGGGGTTCGGGGTGAGCCGGAGCGGGCTGACACTCGATGACGTCCAGCGCTACATACGAGGCGTCTGTTTCAAGAACGGGCCACCCGGAACGGTCGGCGCGGAGACGGAGTGGTTCGTCGTCGACGCCGCCGCACCCGGGGCGCACGTGCCCATGAGCCGCCTTCGCGCGGTGGTGGACGAGGCCGGGCCACCGCCCAACGGAAGCGGCGTCACCTACGAGCCGGGCGGGCAGCTGGAGCTCAGCTCGGCGCCCTTCCCCGGCCTGACCGAGCTGTACGAAGGTCTCTCGGCCGACCTGGCGCACGTCGCCGCCGCACTGGCCGCCGCCGGTCTCGCCCTCGCCGGGCACGGCGTCGATCCCGAACGGGCACCCCTCTTCCAGGCCGACCATCCCCGGTACGCGTGCATGAAGGGCTACTTCGCCCAGGAGTTCGCCGAGGCCGGGATGGCCATGATGTGCTCGACCGCCTCCGTCCAGGTCTGCCTGGACATCGGGGCCGACCCCGCCGACGCGGCCCGGCGCTGGCGCCTCGCCCACGCGCTCGGGCCCGTGCTGGTCGCCGCGTTCGCCAACTCGCCGCTGCGCGCCGGCGAGCGCACCGGCCTGCGCTCGACCCGGCAGGCCATCTGGACCAGCCTCGACCCGTGCCGCACCGCCGCCCCGGTGGGCGACGACCCGGCCGAGGCCTGGTCGCGGTACGCGCTGGACGCCCGGGTCATGGTCATGCGCACGCCGGACGGCGGCTGGCTCGCCGACCCCGGCATGACGTTCCGCGAATGGGTGTCCAAGGGCGAGGCCGCGCAGCGGGACCTGGAATACCACCTGTCCACGCTCTTCCCGCCGGTCCGGCCGCGCGGCTGGCTGGAGCTCCGCATGATCGACGCGCTGCCCGACCCGTACTGGCCGGTGCCGGTCGCCGTCGCCACCGCGCTCGTCGACGACCCGCGCGCCGCCGCCGCGGCCGAGGCGGCGACCGAGCCCGTCGCCACCCGCTGGCTGGAGGCGGCGCGGTGCGGCCTCACCGACCCCGCGCTGGCGCGCGCCGCGCGCGAGTGCTTCGCCGCCGCGCTGGAGGCGCTGCCGCGGATGGGCGCCGCCGGGCTGGTGCCGCTGGTCGCCGCGTACGCGGACCGCTACGTCGACCGGGGGCGCAGCCCGGCCGACGACCTCATCCCACGAGCCGAGGAGAACGTGACGTGGCCCCGCTGAAGCCGCCCCTGTCGTCGAGGCCGCCCCGGACCCTGGACGAGGGGGCGCTCAAGGAACTCATCGCCACCGAGCTGGGCCGGGTCCGCGACCGCAGCCTGGGGCTGACCACCGACGTGCTCGACGAGGCCGCGCTGACCGGCCAGGTCTCGCCGCTGATGTCGCCGCTGGTCTGGGACCTCGCGCACGTCGGCAACTACGAGGAGTTGTGGCTGCTGCGCGCCGCCGCCGGCATCGAGCCGATGCGGCCCGAGATCGACACGCTGTACGACGCGTTCGAGCATCCGCGGGCCGAACGGCCCTCGCTGCCGCTGCTGGCGCCGCGCGAGGCGCGCTCCTACATCGAGACGGTGCGCGCCAAGGTGCTCGACTCGCTGTCCTCGGTGCGCTTCGACACCGGCGAACCGCTCACCACGGGCGGCTTCGTCTACGGGATGGTCGTCCAGCACGAGCACATGCACGACGAGACCATGCTGGCCACCCACCAGCTCCGCAAGGGCGCGCCCGCGCTGCTGGAACCGCCCGGCGCCGCCAGCACCGCCCCTCCCTCGGGAGGCGAGGTGCTGGTCGCGGGCGGGCCGTTCGAGATGGGCACCTCCGACGACCCGTGGGCCTACGACAACGAACGCCCGGCGCACAGGGTCGACGTCCCGGCGTTCCACATCGACGTCGAGCCCGTCACCAACGCCGCCTACCTCGCGTTCATGGAGGCGGGCGGGTACGACGACCCGCGCTGGTGGGACCCCGAGGGCTGGAAGTGGCGCACCTCCGGCCGCAAGCAGGCGCCCGCGTTCTGGAAACGCGACGGCGAGGGCGGCTGGACGCGGCGGCGCTTCGGCCGCGTCGAGCCGGTGCCGCCGGCCGAACCGGTCCAGCACGTGTCGTGGTACGAGGCCGACGCGTACGCGCGGTGGGCGGGCAAGCGCCTGCCGACCGAGGCCGAATGGGAGAAGGCGGCGTGCTGGGACCCGGCCGCCGGGCGCTCGCGCCGCTACCCGTGGGGCGACGTGTACGAGGACGACCGGGCCAACCTCGGGCAGCGCATGCTGCGCCCGTCCGAGGCGGGGTCCTTCGCCAAGGGCGCCTCGGCGTACGGCGTCCGGCAGATGGTCGGCGACGTGTGGGAGTGGACGTCGTCGGACTTCCACGGCTACCCGGGCTTCAGGTCGTTCCCGTACAAGGAGTACTCCGAGGTCTTCTTCGGGCCCGACTACAAGGTGCTGCGCGGCGGCTCGTGGGCGACGCACCCGCTGGCCGTGCGCGGCACGTTCCGCAACTGGGACTACCCGATCCGGCGGCAGATCTTCACCGGGTTCCGGTGCGCCCGTTCCGCGGAGACCCGCTGATGTGCCGCCATCTCGGCTACCTGGGGCCGCCGCTCACGCTCGCCTCGCTCATCTACGACGGCGAGCACTCGCTGGAGCGCCAGTCGTACGCGCCGCGCATGACCCAGGGCAACCTGCTCAACGCCGACGGCTTCGGGGTCGGCTGGTACTCCGGCGGGGAGACCCGGCGGTTCCGCCGGGCCCAGCCGATCTGGACGGACGTGTCGTTCCGCGAGATCGCCGAGGTCGTGCCGGCCGGCTGCGCGGTCGCGGCGATCCGGTCGGCGACCTCGGGCTTCCCCGTGGACGAGTCGTGCGCCCAGCCGTTCCGCGCCGGCACCCGGCTGTTCAGCCACAACGGCAAGGTCGAGGGTTTCGCGGGCGTCGAGGGCAAGCTGCGCGAGCTCGCCGGCGACCTCGCCGAGGTGCCCGACGCCCGCGCGCCGGTCGACTCCGCCCTGATCTTCGCCATCGCGGCCCGGACCTGGCGGGCGGGCGTGCCGATCGAGGACGGCCTCGCCGAGGCCGCCCGAGCCCTGGGGGCCCTCGCGGCCGGCCGCTACAACCTGCTCGCCGCCGACGGCACGGCGCTCGCCGCGACCGTGTGGGGCGACTCACTTTTCGTCCGCACCACCGCGGACACGATCCGGATCGCGTCCGAACCGCTCACCGAGGAGGCCGGCTGGGAGCCCGTGCCCGACCGTTCGCTCGTGACCGCCGACCTGGAGTCCGGCGTGCGCATCGACCCGCTCTGAGAGGGACCTATCCGTGGACCAGTTCCTGACCGCCGACGACCTCGCCAAGACACTGCGCCGGGACGTACGGGAGGGGCTCACCGGCCTGCCCAAGACGCTGCCGCCCAAGTGGTTCTACGACGAGCGGGGCAGCGCGCTCTTCGAGGAGATCACCCGGCTGGAGGAGTACTACCCGACGCGGCGGGAACGCGAGATCCTCGTCGCGCGGGCGCCCGAGATCGCGGCGATCACCGGCGCCGGGACGTTGCTGGAGCTGGGCGCCGGCTCGGGGGAGAAGACCCGCCTCCTGCTGTCCGCGCTCAGCCCGACGTTGCGCTCGTACGTCCCGGTGGACGTGAGCGGCGACTTCCTCGCCGACGCCGCCGGGCAGATCGCCGCCGACCATCCCGGGCTGACCGTGCGGGCCGTGGTCGCCGACTACGAGCAGCACCTGCACCTGCTGCCGCAGGGCGACCGCCGCCTGATCGCGTTCCTCGGCGGCACGATCGGCAACATGCCGCCCGCCGCCCGCATCGGCTTCCTCGGCGGCGTGCGCGCCACGATGGGCGAGGACGACGCGCTGCTGCTCGGCGCCGACCTGGTCAAGGACCCCGGCCGCCTCGTCCGCGCGTACGACGACGCGGCCGGCGTGACCGCCGAGTTCAACCGCAACGTGCTGCACGTCATCAACCGCGAGCTGGACGCCGACTTCGACCCCGCCGCGTTCGAGCACGTCGCGCACTGGGACGCGGCCGAGGAGTGGATCGAGATGCGCCTGCGCTCCACCCGTGACCAGACCGTCCACCTGCGCGGCCTCGACCTGGAGGTCACGTTCGCCGCGGGCGAGGAGACGCGCACCGAGATCTCCGCGAAGTTCCGGCCCGAACGCCTGGAGGCCGAGCTCGGCGCCGCCGGCCTCAAGCTCGCCGAGTTGTGGACCGACGAGGCCGCCGACTTCTCCCTCTCCCTGGCCCGGCCCGCTTAGGAGCTGCGGGCGGGGCGCGCCAGGTCGAAGCGCCTGATGTCGTCGACCAGCCGCGAGGCCACGTAGCGGTGGCCCTCGACGGTCGGGTGCACCCCGTCCGGACGGATGTAGGACGACGCGTTGCCGGTGCCGGCGGCCCGGTTGCCGGTGATCCACCGTTCGCCGATCGGATCGACGAACGGGACCTTCTGCTCCTGCGCCACCGCCCGCAGCGTGTCGCGCACCGCCAGCGTCGTCACCGGTGGGGTGTCGTTGCCCCACATCGGCCCGATCATCAAGATCTTGGTGCCCGGCCACCGCTGCCGCGCCCGCGCCAGCAGGTCGCGCGCCCCCTGGGCCGTCTGCGCCGTCGGGTAGCGCCGGTCGTTGTGCCCGCCCGAGAGGATCAGCAGGTCGGGTGCCGGCCGCCAGCCGAGCTGGCTCTCGAAGAGCGCCAGGAACGTCTGCCCCGGCCCCGGCAGCCCGTACCGCCGCGACCCCGTCGCGACGTAGCCGGTGCCCGCCTTGCCCGCCGCGACGACCTGCCACCCCAGCAGCCGCGCCGCCGCGGGCGCGTACGTCGCCTCGGGCTGGCTGCCCTTCTCACCGACCGTGTAGCTGTCGCCGAGGACCATCACCACCGGCGCCGCCGTCACGCCACCTCTGGCCTGCGAGGCCTCGCGCTTGACCGGCGTGCCGCCACAGGCGGACACCGGAAGGACCCCAAGGCACAGCGACAGGATCGCCGCGCCGCGGCGGGCGCGGCGAGATGACATGGATGGACCACCAAGTTTTCCGGGAGGCGTCGCCGTATCTTACCGTCGGGCCGCCCCCGATCGCGCGTTCGGACGGGGTGCCGGAAGGGGTCCGGGAGAGGGTGCGGGGAATGGGGGCGTGGCCACGTTCGAGGAGCATCGGGGGTTGCTGTTCGGGGTGGCGTACCGGGTGCTGGGGCGCGCGGTCGACGCCGAGGACGTGGTGCAGGAGGCGTGGCTTCGATGGCCGAAGGCCGGATCGCCGCGTGCTCCGTCATCGTCAACCCCGACCAACTGTCGGAGGCCGTAACGGATCATGACGACCGGACGCTGATCAAGCATGGACACAGGAGAGTGGACGCCCGGGATCCCCGCCGGGCGCGTGGCGGTGCGGGCCTGGAAGGACCTGGACCGGCCGGTGCGGCGCGAGCTCCTGCGGAGCAGGCGGCCCCACCCGGACCCGATGGTGGCGGCGGTCGCGGTGGGCTACGCGCGGGCGATGCAGGAGCCGGGCCGGCGCATCGGCGCCGCGCTGCGCAACAGCACGGCCGCCGTGGCGCTGATCGGCGTGCTGACCACGGTCGGCGCGGCGGGCGGCACCGTCCCGCTCGCCGTGACGCTGCCGGCCGGCGTCGTCCTGCTCTGCGGCGTCATGGTGCTGAGCGTGCGGCAGGTGCTGGCGCACGTCCGGATGGAGCACGCCAACGCCCCGCACCTGCTGGCCGCGCACGGCGCCGACCCGCCGCCCGTCGCGCCGCCGGACGGGGGCGGGCCGCTCGTCGTCCAGGTCGAGCGCGGGTACGTGGCGACGGTGTACGGGGTCTCCATCGCCCTCATCGTGGCGGGCGGCGTGCTGGTGACACTGATCACCGACCCGTTCGTCCACGTGCCGGTGATCGCCGCGTTCGGGGTGTTCGTGCTGTTCCTGCTGCTCCTCGGCTGGTACGTGATGAGGCGCGGCCCGGCGCTGACCGTGGACGCCGGCGGCGTCGAGTCGCGGAACCTGCGGATGGCCTGGCCGGACGTCGCCGAGGTGCGGATCGTCCGGCAGCGCATGACGATGTTCGGGCGCGGGGCCAGACGGGTGATCGTCTTCGTCGCCGCCGACCCGGAGGCCGTCATCGCGCCGCTCGCCGGGAGCACCGCCTGGATGGCGCGGCGCATGGAGGGCGTGTACGGCGGGCCGCTCGCCCTCGACGACCAGATCTTCGACCACGACGCCGCCCAGATCGCCGCGGCCGTGCGCGCCTGCTCGCACGGCACCGTGCCGATCAGGCGACTTGACGGAATGTGAGCATTGACCCACTCTTTGCCCTCCCTCCGGAGAGGCGTGCGGCATAGGGTGGTTTTCGACGCGGAGAGACGATCCACCGAATCGGAGGCCGCCATCGAGGGCGTGGTGCTGCCCGGGTCTCGTTCCGGCCGCGACCCTGACCGGGGCATCAAGCGGGGCCGCCATGGACTGACGCCGGAGACGGTGGCCGAGATCCAGCGCGACCGGCTCGTCGACGCGTTCGTCGAGGTGGTGGCCGAGCACGGTTACCCGCAGGCCACGATCAGCCGGATCACCCGCGCCGCCGGGGTCACCAAGAAGGCCTTCTACGACCACTTCGCCGACCGCGACGAGTGTTTCCTCACCGCGTACGAGCAGGGCACCGACCTGATCCTGGCGCGGGTGGAGGACGCCCGCGAGACGGCGCCGACCTGGCCGGAGGGCGTGCTGGCGGCGATGTGCGCGCTGCTCTCGGTGCTGGCGGCCGAGCCGCGCTTCGCCCGGGTGTCGGTCGTCGAGATCAACTCGGCGGCGCCCCGCGTGCGCGGCGTGCGCACGCGGTACCTGGAGGGTTTCCGGACGTTGCTCACCAGCCCCCGCCACGGCGTGCCCGGGGTGCCGGACGCGGTGGCGGACGCGGTCATCGGCGGCGTCTACAGCGCCATCTACCTCAAGGTCGACGCGGGCCGGGCCGAAGAGCTGCCCGAGCTGGTCTCCTCGCTCACGTATTTCGTGCTTCTCCCTCTGCTGGGGAAAGAAGGGGCCGCCCGGGAGCTGGCCCGGATGGGCCGAGCTCCTTGAGCGCGTCGTCGATGTCGGTGTAGGGGAGCAGCGTGAAGCAGGTCATCGCGGGCAGCAGGTCGGGCAGCTCGGCGGTGCGGCCGGTGTCCACGTAGTCGTAGATCGTGCCGTAGATGCCGCCGATGATCGCGTCGCGGACGGCGTCCGGGATGCCGGGGCGGCCGGGGCAGGCCAGGAACGCCCGGTAGCCGGCCATAACGCGAAACCGCGCCCGGCGCACGCGCGGCCCGGCCGCCGTGGCCTCCATGACCGAGAGCCGGGTGAGTGCCGGGTCGCCCGCCAGGGCCTCCAGCATGACCCGCAGCCCGGCCCTGATGCCGTCGTGCCAGGACGGCGCGGCGCGGTAGGCGTCCTCCACCCGGGCGTACAGGACGCCGCAGCCGTGCTCGTACGCGGCGAGGAAGCAGTCCTCCATGTCGCTGAAGCAGGCGTGGAACTCCTGCTCGGGGAGCCTGGCCTCGGCGGCCACGTCGGCGGCGGTCGTCCGGGCGAAGCCGCGCTCGGCGGCCACCCGGACGAACGCGCCGATGAGGCGAGTGCGCCGGTCCGAGGGTTCCGGCATCCGGGCCTCCCATCAGACGGGGATCGATGTGATCAACCCCCGTGGCACTCAAGCTAGCGCTTGGGTTCGATGGTGGCCAGGAGACCTTGTCAAGACTGACTGTCAGACGGTCCCGTTCATTTGGCCCCGCCTCAGGCGAGGTCCGCCGTGTCCAGGGGACGGAGCTCGTCGGCGTAGCTGACCGAGACGCGGCGCATCAGGCCCTCGTCGTCGATGGAGTACTGGCCGAGCCGCCACAGCGGCGGCGAGTAGGCGTGGATCGACACGCTCGCCTCGCCCACCCCCACCAGGCGGTGGATGTGGTCGGAGCCGAACGAGAACGACGCGCCCGCCGGGATGACGGTCTGCACGTGGGCGCCGCCGATCCGCGGGTTGCACTCCTCGAGCGAGCCCGCCACCACCCGGACGGCGCCGGAGGAGATGTCGTGGTCGTGCCAGCCGGTGTCGTTCTCCGGGGTCCAGCACAGCAGCCACACGTCGACGTACTCGTCGCGGTGCAGCGAGGCGTAGTGCCGCTGGTCGTCGGAGAAGGCGACGTGCTGCCGCCACAACTCGGGCTGGGCGGCCAGCTCGTCGACCAGCGCGCGCAACTCGCGCCGGTCGAGCGGGCGGGCGGGCAGCGCGTCCAGGCCGGTCGGCCGGGCGTCGGCGCCCTGCGGACTGAGGGCCTGCTGTCCGGCGGCCGTGGCGGGCTGGGCACAGGTCATGACCTCAGGCGGCATCGAAGGTTCGCTCCTCTCCGTTCAACAGGCGGTGTGGATTGGTCACGCGGAAGGCGTGCCGCGCTGCCTCGCCCAGTGCGAGGTCGGCGGGTCCGGCGTACGGGCGGTCGGTGCCGTGGACGATCACGTCCACGCCGAGCGCCCGGACGACGGCGTCGGCGGCGCGCGGGCCGTACGACGAGGTCTCGACGAACGCGGCGGGATCGACCTCGCCGCGGCCGCCGCCGCGGGCGGCCAGGCGCTCGCCGTGCAGCGGCGCGAGCCCGGCGAGCATGGCGAAGCAGACGCGCAGCCGGGGATGGCGCGGCCGCCCGAACGCGCGGAACGCGAACCAGGCGGCGTGCATCTGCTGCACGTACGGCACCAGCGCCGCCCACCAGGCGGGCACGCCGTCGGCGCCGGGCGCCGGGCCGGGGTGGACGAAGAGCGGCAGGCCCCGCTCCTCCAGAACGTGCAGCAGCGGCCCGCACCGGTCGTAGCCGGCCGGGTCGAGCAGGGCGGTCGCGGGCAGTTGCAGCCCGGCGAACCCCCGGTCGAGGTCGCGGCCGAGCCCGGCGGCGTCGATCTCCCGGACCGGCGCGGCGGCCCAGGAGCCGAACGGCTCGGGCAGCGCGGCGGCCCCGGCGTGGTAGGCGTCGAGCAGCGGGCGGGCCTCGTCCGGCGGGAGCCATTCGACGCCCAGCGGCGACGACAGCGAGACGAGGGCGCGCTCGACGCCGTCCGCCTTCAGCAGCCCGGCGCGCAGCGCCACATCGTGATCGTCGGGGTCGACCTCGAACGGCGGCTCGCCGTCGAGGTACAACGTCCACCCGTCCAGGTACGGAGGCGTGCGACGATCGCGGAGGGCCGCCACGAACGGGGCGCTCCACAGATGCTGGTGAATGTCGACGCTTTGCATTGCTCCAGGGCAGGGTTACTGAACCGCATCAGTTAACCGTTTCAGTGAACCGGTTCAGGGCACGCCGCGTCAAGCCGCGTCCCCTGGAAACGTCACCCTCACCCCATAAGGTTGTGGAGTGCCGAACAGGCGCAAGCGCGCGACGATCAGGGAAGTGGCGCAGGCGACCGGGTTGTCGCCTGCGGCCGTGTCGTACGCGCTGCGCGGCATCCAGACCTCCGAGGAGACGCAGGAGCGCGTCCGGGCCGCCGCCGAGCAGCTGGGCTACGAGGCGCACCCGATCGCCCGCGCCCTCGCCAGCGGCCGCACCGGCATGGTCGGCCTGCTCTGCGGGTCGCTCGGCGACTACTGGCAGCAGTCCCTGGCCGTCGGCATCGGCCGCGAGCTGCTGGCCCGCGAACGCTACGCACTGATCGTCGACGCCGGCAACGACCCCGCCCGCGAGCTGGCGCTGGCCCGCCAGCTGCGCGACCAGCGGGTGGACGGGCTGATCGTCCAGCCGCTCGACCCGTCCGCCGACCTGTGGTCCGAGCTCGCCGAGACGACCCCGGTGGTGTCCATCGGCGACGCGCTGCGCGGCGACCACGCCCAGGGGGAGGTCGTGTTCGACAACCGGCGCGGCGTCACCCTCGCCCTCGAGCACCTGCACGCCCACGGTCACCGTCGCATCGCCGTCTTCAGCCCGACCCTCGCCAGCACCCCCGACCGCCCCGCCGACGTGCACGTCAACGCCGAGGCCCGGCGCCTCGGCCTCGACGTCGACCTGATCGTCGCTCCGCAGAGCCTCCCCGAGGCCACCGAGGTCGCCGTCCGGGTGCTGTCCGGCGCCGACCGCCCCTCGGCGGTCTTCTGCTTCTCCGACTCGATCGCCTACGGGGTCTACGGGGCCACCCGCGAGCTCGGCCTCGCCCTCCCCGGCGACGTGGCGGTCTGCGGTTACGACAACCATCCGATGTCGGCCCTGCTCACCCCGCCGCTGACCACGGTCGACTGGGACATCGACGGCATCGTCGACGCCGCCGTCCGCCTGATCGTCGAGGTCATCGACGGCACCCCGCGCAGCCGCCGCGTCGTCCGCGAGCCCACCCTCCTCGCCCGCGCCTCCACCGGCTGATCCGCCCGAGCCGCCGGGCGAGGTCCTTGAGGCCGTAAGGCCTTAGACACAGCGCGCGAGGTGGGGGAGGAGGTCGGCGGCGACGGCGATGTCGGCGTCCAGGGGACGGTCCTCCATGCGCGGGTCGAGCACGCCGGTCGCCAGGTCGAAGGCGGCCTTGAGCGGCCCGCCCGACGGCGCGCGGCCCTGCATGCGCAGCGCGCGGGCGGCGGCGACCAGCTCGCAGCCGAGGCCGATGCGGTAGGCGGCGATGGCGTCGGTGGTGGCCCGCGCCGACTGGGTGGAGAAGCCCGCGTGCTCCTCCACGCCGCGCGACAGGACGGCGCCGCCGAGGGCCGCCGGGGTGGCGTAGCGGCGCACGTCGGCCAGCGCGGAGTGCGCCACGTACTCCAGCACCATGATCCCCGATGAGGCCTCGGTGGCGGCCTGGAACGGCGGCAGCCCGGTGAACGAGGGCTCGGTGAGGGTGCCGAGGCGGGCCGTCGAGAGGGCCATGGTCTGGAAGAGCGCGGCGCGGGCCGAGTCCAGCGCCAGACCGACATAGGCGGTGTGGAAGTTGCCGTTGTGCCAGACGGTGCCGCCCGCCCGGTCGATCAGCGGGTTCTCGGCCGCCGCGTTGATCTCGCGGGTGATCACGTCCTCGGCGTACGCGGCGCAATCCACGGCCGGGCCGTGGACCTGCGGGAACGCGCGGTAGCCGTACGGGTCCTGGATGCGCCCGGGCTCGGAGTGGTCGAACGCCAGCAACATGCGCACGGTGGCGGCGACCTCGGCCTGGCCGGGGTGCGGGCAGGCCTCGTGCACCGCCGGCGCGTACGGCTCCTCCGACCCGCGGACGGCGAAGAGCGAGAGGGCCGCGACGACCGTGGAGGCGGCCAGCAGCACGCGCAGGTCGGTCGCGGCCAGCGCGGCCTCCCCGAGGGTGGCGGCGTTGGAGCTGATGAACGCCAGCGCGTCGGCCGACCGGAGCCGGAACCCCGGGCCGCGTTCCTGCCCGCCGTCCACGCCGGTCAGCCAGGACCGTTCGCCGAGCAGGCACAACGCGGTGGACGCGAGCGCGGTCAGGTCGCCGGTGCCGATCGCGCCGTAGACGGGGACCGGCGGCATCAGGCCGAGGTTGAGCACGTCGGCCAGCGGCTGGAGCACGCCCGGGTCGACGCCGGAACCGCCCGCCGCGATCTGGTTGAGCCGGATCGCCAGCATGGCCCGGACGATCTCGGACGCGACCAGCGGTCCGGCGCCCGCGGCGTGGCTGCGGAGCAGCCGGAGGCCGTGCGCGTCGGCGTCCTCCCACTCGACGTCGACCACGCGGTTGGCGCCGACCCCCGTGGTGCGGCCGTAGACCGGGCGGGTCTCGGCCACCCGGAGCGCGACGCGCCAGGCCTCGCCGGCACGTTTGAGGCCGTCGGCGGCTATGGCGACGGTCACATCCCCGCGCGCGAGGCGGGCCACGCCTGGGCAGGTAAGAGCCGTGCCGTCGATAACGATTCGGCTGTCGTCCACGGGCAAACGTTACTTTCCGTAGTATTCAGATCGATATGCTCAGGATGCGGGTCCACTGGCGGGGGCATCGCGTCGGGGCGAGGATAACCATGACTACTGTGGGGTAGAAGCCGAATCCGATCTTCATCATGACCCATGAGCAGCGGAACGACGGCGTTGACCAGCGCCCGGCGAGGACGTGAATCGTTGATCACCTTTGAGGGCGTGACCAAGCGCTATCCAGACGGCACCGTGGCCGTCGACGACCTTGACCTGGAGATCGCCGCGGGCCGGATCACCGTGCTCGTCGGCCCGTCGGGGTGTGGCAAGACCACCACGCTCCGCATGATCAACCGCATGGTGGACGCCAGCGAGGGCGTGGTCGCCGTGGACGGCAAGAACGTCCGCGACGTCGACCCGCCCACGTTGCGCCGCGGCATCGGGTACGTGATCCAGCAGGCCGGGCTCTTCCCGCACCGCACGATCATCGACAACATCGCGACCGTGCCGTTCCTGCTCGGCTGGGACAAGAAGAAGGCCCGCGCCACCGCCCGGGAGCTGATGGACCGGGTCGGGCTCGACCCCAAGATGGCCAAACGTTTCCCGGCGCAGCTGTCCGGCGGCCAGCAGCAGCGCGTCGGCGTCGCGCGGGCGCTGGCGGCCGACCCGCCGATCATGCTGATGGACGAGCCGTTCAGCGCGGTCGACCCGATCGTGCGCTCCAGCCTCCAGGACGAGTTCCTGCGGTTGCAGAGCGACCTGGAGAAGACGATCGTCTTCGTCACGCACGACATCGACGAGGCGATCAAGCTCGGTCACAAGATCGCGGTCTTCCAGGTCGGCGGCACGCTGGCGCAGTACGCGTCCCCGCAGGAGATCCTCGACGCGCCCGCCAACGACTTCGTCCGCGACTTCCTCGGTGGCGAGCGCGGCATCAGGCGGCTGCGCTTCACCCAGGAGCTGGACGCCGAGGAGGCCGCCGAGCGCGCCGCCGCCGCGGCAGCGAGCGAGCCGAGTGCGCCGCAGGCCGAGGCCCAGACCGCCGCTGAGCCTGAGCCTGAGGCCGAGACCGCCGCCGCGCCCGAGGCCGGGGCCGACGCTGAGCCCGAGGCCGGGGCCGACGCCGGATCCGCATCCGACGCCAAGGCGGCCGAGCGGTGAACCCGCTGGCCACGGCCCTGGCGATCGGCGACGACGAGCCGCTGATCCGCTGGGACTGGATCGAGAACAACCTGAGCGGCAGCATCTGGGAGGCGTTCCAGGAGCACCTCGTCCTGTCGTTCACCCCGGTCCTGCTCGGCCTGCTGATCGCGCTGCCGATCGGCCTGGCGTGCGCGCGCTGGCCGCGGCTGTACCCGCCGGTCCTGGCCGGGACCAGCATCCTGTACTCGGTCCCCGCGATCGGCCTCTTCGTGATCTTCGTGGCGTTCACCAAGCTGACCTACACCACGGTGATCATCCCGCTGTCGCTCTACACCCTGTCGGTGCTGGTCCCCAGCGTCGTCGACGGGCTGCGCTCGGTGCCCGACCATGTCCGGCAGTCCGCCACGGCCATGGGCTTCGGCCAGCTGCGCCGGCTGGTCCAGGTCGAGCTGCCCATCGCGGTGCCGGTGGTCATGGCCGGGCTGCGGGTGGCCACGGTCGCCAACATCAGCCTCGTGAGCGTGGGCGCGCTGATCGGCATCGGCGGCCTCGGCCAGCTGATGGTCACCGGCATGAAGTGGCCCGGCGGCGGGTTCGCCACCCCGATCATCGTGGCCATCGTCCTGATCATCCTGCTGGCCCTGCTCGCCGACCTGATCCTGCTGCTGGTCCAGCGGCTGCTGACACCCTGGGAACGGGCCGGACGCCGCCGTACGAAGGCGCGTGACAAGGTCGCCGCGGTGGAGCGGGAGGTCGCCGCGTGAACGCCATCCTCGACGCGCTCGGCTGGTTCACCCAGTCCGAGCAGTGGACCGGCTCCGACGGCATCCCCAACCGGCTGCTGGAGCACATCTGGTACTCGCTGCTCGCGTTCGCCATCACGGTCGTCATCGCGCTGCCGCTGGGCCTGGTCCTCGGGCACGTACGGCACGGGCGCCTGGCCTCGGTGTCGGGCTTCCTGGTGATGTCCTCGGCCAACGCGGCCCGCGCCCTGCCGACGCTCGGCCTGCTGATCCTGGCGGTCATCCTCACCTCCGCCGGCGATCTGGTGCCGATCCTCATCCCGCTGATCGCGCTGGCCGTGCCGCCGGTGCTGGTCAACACCTACGCCGGCATCCAGCAGGTCGAGCCGGGCCTGCGGGACGCGGCCGAGGGCATGGGCATGAGGGGCTCCCAGGTGCTGCTGCGCCTGGAGCTGCCGGTCGCGCTCCCGCTGATCCTTCTCGGCCTCCGCACCGCGCTGATCCAGATCATCTCGACGGCGACGATCGCGGCGTACGTCGGGCTCGGCGGCCTCGGCCGCTACATCGTCGACGGCTACTCCCGGCAGAACTACGACAGCATGGCCGGCGGCGCGATCCTGGTGATCCTGCTCGCCGTGCTGACCCAGATCGTCTTCGCGGGCCTCTACCGGTACGCCGTGTCCCCCGGGGTACGGCAGCGGGCGGCGGCGTCGTGAGTCTCACCTGCACGCACCGTGCACGGTCACTGAGGAAGGAACTACCCAGATGTCCAGAATGATTCGTGGCGTGGCCTTGCTGGCCGCCGCCGCTCTGGCGCTGACCGCGTGCGGTGGCGACGACGGCGACGACCCGCTGGCCGGCGGTGGCGGCGACGGCAAGACCCTCGTCATCGGCGGCGCCGACTTCCCCGAGAGCGGGCTGATCGGCGAGATCTACGCGCAGGCGCTCGAGGCCAAGAAGATCAAGGTCGAGCGCAAGTTCGGCATCGGCTCGCGCGAGGTCTACTACAACCAGGTCAAGAACGGCTCCATCCAGATCTTCCCCGAGTACAACGGGGCGCTGCTGGCGTTCATCGACAAGGACAACCCGGCCAGCACGACCGAGCAGGTCGACGCGGCGCTCAAGCAGAAGCTGCCGGCCGAGCTCGAGGTGCTGACCGCCTCCAAGGCCGAGGACAAGGACGCGCTCGTCGTCACCAAGGCGACGGCCGACAAGTACAAGCTGACCTCGATCGCCGACCTCGCGCCGGTGGCCAAGGACATGGTGGTCGGCGGCCCGCCCGAGTTCAAGGAGCGCAAGCAGGGCCTGGTCGGGCTGGAGAGCGTCTACGGGTTGAAGTTCAAGGAGTTCAAGTCCCTCGACACGGCGGGCCCGATCACGGTGTCCAACCTGGCGAAGGGGCAGGTCCAGGCCGCCGACCTCTTCACCACCGACGCGGCGATCCAGAAGAACGACTTCGTCGCGTTGCAGGACCCCAAGAACGTCTTCGGCGCCCAGAACGTGCTGCCGCTGGTCTACAAGTCGAGGGTGGACGCCACCGCGCGCGGCGTGCTCGACGCCGTCTCGGCCAAGCTGACCACCGAGGGCCTGCTCGCCATGAACGGCGAGATGTCGGAGAAGAAGACCGACCCCGCCACGGTCGCCAAGACCTGGCTCGGCCAGAACGGCCTCGCCTGACCCGAGACCGCAGGAGAACGGCCGCGTCCCGCACCGGGGCGCGGCCGTTCCGCATTCAGAGGCGCGGCGTCTCAGTTCAGGAACGTGGCCGGTCCTGGAGGATGAGGCGCCTCGCCAGCTGGGCGACGCCCTCGGCTCCCGAGTCGTAGTTGCACAGGACGGCGGCGACCCAGCCGCTGTCGGGGAAGATCGCGATGCTGGTGGAGGCGCCGAGCGTGCTCCCGCCGCCGTGGCCGTGGATCCGCTGCCCCTCCGCCAGCGTGGTGATGATGCCGTACCCGGTGAACGACACCGGCGGCGGACCCGACGGCGGCGGGCTGCCGGGCGGTGACTGGGCGGGCGGGGGCATCGGGATCTTCGGGCTCAGCATCAGGTCCCCGTAGGGAGCGGGCAGCAGCCGGTCGTCCAGCAGCGCGTGCGCGAAACGTCCGAGGTCCGCGCAGGTCGCGAACGACCCTCCGGCCGGGAGCGCGATGAAGGCGTGCTCTTCGAGCCTGTCGGAACGTTCGGTCTCACCGGGCCGGCGGGCGTAGGGATGCGCCATCCTCCGGTCGGCACGCCACCGGGGCTTGGTGAAGAAGCCGCTGTCGGCCATCCCGGCCGCGGCGAAGACGTTCTCCGCCATGTACGCGTGGTAGGACCGTCCGGACACGGCGGCGACGACCGCGCCGAGCAGGCAGAACGCGGAGTTGCTGTAGGCGTGGCCGGATCCGGGGGCGAAGGACGGCCGGGTGCCCTTGATGAACTCGACCGTTCCGTTCAGGACCTCGTCGGCCTCGTCCCAGCTCGCCGCCGCCTCCCGGTAGCCGGGCAGGTTGTGGAAGTCGCCGAGCCCCGACGAGTGGGTGAGCAGGTGGTGAAGGGTCACCTTGTCCGCGATCTCGGCCGGAAGGCCGTCGAGGTACGCGCCGACCTTCTCGTCGAAGCGCACCTTGCCCTGCTGGGCGAGCCGGTGCACGGCGACCGAGGTGAACATCTTGGTCAGCGACGCCAGGCCGAAGCGGGTACGCGGCCCGTTGCGCACCCCTGCGGCCTTGTCGGCCATGCCGTACGACCGGCTGAGCACGGGCTTCCCGCGCCGTGTCAGGAGCAGCGAGCCGGAGAACTCGTCCTTGGCCGCCAGGCCCGCGACGTACCGGTCGAGCTCACCGCCGGGCCGCAGCCCCTCGGGCACCCGCCCGCCCGCGCTCGTTCCCGCGAGGGCGCCGGGCGCCGCGGCCACGGAGCCGGCGGCGGCGCCCGTGGCGAGGGCCGCGCCGCCCATCAGCCGGAGCGCCGACCGGCGCGACGTCCCAGGGTGTTCCGGCGGTGCTGGAGGTTCTGGAGATTCTGGAGATGAGGCGTGTCGTGTCATGGAGAGTGATGCAACCGGGGCGGCGGTTTCCCCTCCGTTTCCCCGGCCGGCGGGTGGCCGCCCAGGCGGGTGGTGAGTTCGGCGGCGGTGGCGCGGATCTGGGCTGCGAGCTGGGGCCAGGTGTCCTCGGGGCGCTTCTCGCGGCGGAACGTCACTGTCAGGGCGGCGGCGGGACGCCCGGTGTGGTCGAACGAGCAGGCGGCGATGCTGGCGAAGCCCTCGGTGACATGGCCGTCCTCGATCGACCAGCCGCGCCGGGCGTCCTCGGCCAGGACCCGCCGCAGTTCGCGCAGCGACGTCGGCCCGTGGCCCGTGCGGTCCACGAACGGCCCGGGGAAGAGCGCGCGGACCTGGGCGGCGGGCAGGAAGGCCAGCATCGACCTGCCGCTCGCCGTGAGCGGTGCGGGGATGCGGACGCCCACGTCCGTCACCAGCGTGACGTGCCGCCTGGGCTGCTCCTTCAGCAGGTAGAGCGTCTCGGCGCCGTGCAGGACGCCGAGCTGGGCGATGTCGCCCACCCGGTCCACGAGCCGCCGCAGCAGCGGCCGGGCGAGGCGTTCCAGCGGGCCGTGCCGCAGGTAGGCCGAGCCGACCTCGAACGCGCCGACGCCCAGCCCCCACCGCCGCTCCTCCGGCAGGTAGGAGACGAAGCCGTCCTCCGCCATGGCGGTGAGCAGGTGGTACGTGCTGGAACGCGGCAGGTCCAGCGCCCGCGCGATGGAGGACGCCGGCAGCGGGCCCGCCGACGCGGCCAGCAGCCGGAGGACGGCGAGGGCGCGGCGGGCCGCGGGCACCTGGCTCATGGCCGGCCTCCTTCCGTGGTCACGAGGCCTTCCGAAATCACCACATTGTCTCGTATTTGAGACAGATAGCCCGAGGGGGCCCTTCGTTGGCGCGGGTCCGGGCGTTCCAATGGTGGGTATGAGTTTTGGCATGGGGGACAGGAACATCGAGGTCGGACCGGAACCTCTGGCCTTCGATCAGGTCGTGGCGGTCGCGCGGGACGGCGCACCGGTCACGCTCAGCGGCGACGCGCTCAAGGGGATGGCGGCCACCCGGGCGCACATCGACGAGCTGTCCGCCCGCCCGACGCCCGTCTACGGCGTCTCCACCGGTTTCGGGGCACTGGCCACCCGGCACATCGCCCCCGAGCTGCGGGCCAAGCTCCAGCTCAACATCGTCCGCTCGCACGCGGCCGGGTCGGGACCCGAGGTCGAACGCGAGGTCGTGCGGGCGATGATGCTGCTGCGCCTGCGCACCCTGGCCTCCGGCCGGACGGGCGTGCAGCCCGTCACCGCGCGGACCCTGGCGGCCCTGCTCAACGCCGGGATCACGCCGATCGTCCACGAGTACGGCAGCCTCGGGTGTTCGGGCGACCTCGCGCCGCTCGCCCACGTCGCCCTCGCCCTCATCGGCGAGGGCTCCGTCCGCGACGCCCGGGGCGAGCTCCGGCCCGCCGCCGACGCGATGGCCGAGGCCGGGATCTCGCCGGTCGCCCTCGGCGAGAAGGAGGGCCTCGCCCTGCTGAACGGCACGGACGGCATGCTCGGCATGCTGGTGCTGGCGATCCGCGACCTGCGCCGGCTGCTCACCACCGCCGACCTGGCCGCCGCGATGACCGTCGAGGCGCTGCTGGGCACCGACCGGGTCTTCGCCGCCGACCTCCAGGACCTGCGGCCGCACCCCGGGCAGTCGGTCTCCGCCGCCAACCTGCGCGCCCTGCTCGCCGACTCCGAGATCATGGACTCGCACCGCGGCCCCGACTGCACCCGCGTCCAGGACGCCTACTCGCTGCGCTGCTCGCCGCAGGTGAACGGCGCCGCCCGCGACACGCTCGCGCACGCCGAGCTGGTCGCCACCCGCGAGCTGGCCTCGGCCATCGACAACCCGGTGGTGCTGCCCGACGGGCGGGTGGAGTCCAACGGCAACTTCCACGGCGCGCCCGTCGCGTACGTGCTGGACTTCCTGGCCATCCCGGTCGCCGACGTCGGCTCGATGTCCGAGCGCCGCACCGACCGCATGCTCGACAAGGCCCGCTCGTTCGGCCTGCCGCCGTTCCTGGCCGACGACCCGGGCGTCGACTCCGGCCACATGATCGCCCAGTACACGCAGGCGGCGATCGTCTCGGAGATGAAGCGGCTCGCCGTGCCCGCGTCCGCCGACTCGATCCCGAGCTCGGCGATGCAGGAGGATCACGTCTCGATGGGCTGGAACGCGGCGCGCAAGCTCCGCAAGGCCGTGGACGGCCTCGCCCAGGTCGTGGCCATCGAGATCCTCACCGCCGCCCGCGCCCTCGACCTGCGCACGCCGCTGCGCCCCGGCCCCGCCACCGGCGCGGTCGTCGCCCGGCTGCGCGAGCGGGTGCCGGGCCCCGGCCCCGACCGTCACCTGGCGCCCGAGATGGCCGCCGCCACCGACCTCGTCCGGGACGGCGCGCTCGTCGCCGCCGCCGAAGGCGTGATCGGCCCGCTCACCTGAGGCGCCGCGCCCGCGTCCGCGCCCGCCCGCGCCCGTCCGTTCACCAGAAGGAGCAACCCATGTCCGGTCCCCGCCCAGTGCGCGCGCCGCGCGGCACCTCGCTGACGGCCGCCAAGGGCTGGCCGCAGGAGGCCGCCCTGCGCATGATCCAGAACAACCTCGACCCCGAGGTCGCCGAGCACCCCGACGAGCTGGTCGTCTACGGCGGCACCGGCAAGGCGGCGCGCGACTGGGACGCGTTCGACGGGATCATCCGGTCGCTGAGCGGGCTGGAGGGCGACGAGACGCTGCTCGTCCAGTCCGGCAAGCCGGTCGGCGTCTTCCGCACGCACGAGTGGGCGCCGCGCGTGCTCATCGCCAACTCCAACCTGGTGCCGCAGTGGGCGAACTGGGACGAGTTCCGGCGGCTGGAGTCGCTCGGGCTCACCATGTACGGCCAGATGACCGCCGGCTCGTGGATCTACATCGGCACCCAGGGCATCCTCCAGGGCACGTACGAGACGTTCGCCGCCGTGGCCGAGAAGCGCTTCGGCGGCACCCTCGCCGGGACGATCACGCTCACCGCCGGGCTCGGCGGCATGGGCGGCGCCCAGCCGCTCGCCGTCACCATGAACGGCGGCGTCGCGATCTGCCTCGAGGTCGACCCGTCCCGCATCGACCGCCGCGTCGCGCACCGCTACTGCGACATCCGCGTCGACGACCTCGACGAGGCGCTGCGGCAGGCCGAGGAGGCCAAGGCCGCCCGCCGCCCGCTGTCCATCGGCGTGCTCGGCAACGCCGCCGACCTCGTGCCCGAGCTGCTGCGCCGCGGCGCCCCGATCGACATCGTCACCGACCAGACCAGCGCGCACGACCCGCTGGCCTACCTGCCGCGCGGCGTGGCGTTCGAGGACTGGCAGGCCGAACGCGACAAGGACCGCGAGGGCTTCGTCACCCGGGCCCGCGAGTCGATGGCCGCGCACGTCGAGGCGATGGTCGGTTTCCAGGACGCCGGCGCCGAGGTCTTCGACTACGGCAACTCGATCCGCGGCGAGGCGCAGATCGCCGGCTACGACCGGGCGTTCGACTTCCCGGGCTTCGTGCCCGCCTACATCCGGCCGCTGTTCTGCGAGGGCAAGGGCCCGTTCCGGTGGGCCGCGCTCTCCGGCGACCCCAAGGACATCGCGCGCACCGACCAGGCGATCCTCGACCTCTTCCCCGACAACGAGCCGCTGAAGCGCTGGATCACGATGGCCAGGGAGAAGGTGCACTTCCAGGGCCTGCCGTCGCGGATCTGCTGGCTCGGCTACGGCGAGCGCGACCAGGCCGGGGCGCTGTTCAACGACCTGGTCGCCCGCGGCGAGATCAGCGCGCCGATCGTGCTCGGCCGCGACCACCTCGACACCGGCTCGGTGGCCTCGCCCTACCGCGAGACCGAGGGCATGCTCGACGGCTCGGACGCGATCGCCGACTGGCCGCTGCTGAACGCGATGCTCAACACCGCGTCCGGCGCCACCTGGGTCTCGATCCACCACGGCGGCGGCGTCGGCATCGGCCGTTCCCTCCACAGCGGCCAGGTCTGCGTCGCCGACGGCACCGCGCTCGCCGGCGAGAAGCTCCAGCGCGTGCTGACCAACGACCCGGGCACGGGCGTCATGCGGCACGCCGACGCGGGCTACGACCGCGCCCGGGAGGTCGCCGCCGAACGCGGCGTCCGGATCCCGATGTCCGAGTCCTGACGAGAGCGGGGAGCACCATGGGCTTCGAGGAGATGTGGGCGGCGCTGCTGCCGGTCGGCCGCGACCCGGCGGGCGGCGGCTACCGGCGCTTCACGTGGACGCCGCCCGAGCTGGAGTGCCGGGCGTGGTTCCTCGACGAGGCGCGGGTCCGCGGCTTCGACGTCGAACGTGACCGCAACGGCAACCTCGTCGCCTGGTGGTACCCCGACGGCGCCGACCGTTCCGCCGAGGGCGTGCTGACCGGCAGCCACCTGGACTCGGTGCCCGGCGGCGGCGCGTACGACGGGCCGCTCGGCGTGGTGTCGGCGTTCGCCGCGATCGACCTGCTGCGCGAACGCGGCGTCCGGCCGTCGCGCCCCATCGGGGTCGGCGCGTTCGCCGAGGAGGAGGGCGCCCGCTTCGGTGTCGCCTGCCTCGGCTCGCGGCTGCTCACCGGCACCATCGACCCGGGCCGGGCCCGCCGCCTCACCGACGCCGATGGGCGCACGTTCGCCGACGTCGCCGCCGAGAACGGCCTCGACCCGGACGCCATCGGCCCGGACGAGGAGATCCTCGGCCGCATCGGCTGCTACGTCGAGCTGCACGTCGAGCAGGGCCGGGCGCTGACCGAGCCGGTCGGCGTCGCGAGCTCGATCGTGCCGCACGGCCGCTGGCGGTTCGACTTCGCGGGCGAGGGCAACCACGCCGGGACGACCCGGATCACCGACCGGCACGACCCGATGCTCCCGTTCGCGATCATGGTCATCGCCGCCCGCCAGGCCGCCGAACGGCACGGCGCGCTGGCCACCGTCGGCAAGGTGCGGGTGACGCCCGGCGGGGTCAACGCGATCCCGTCGCACGTCGCGGCCTGGCTCGACGGCCGCGGCCCGGTGGACGACGCGGTGCGGCGCACGGTGGCCGACATCAGCGAGGACGCCCGCGTCGCCGCCGGCGCGCACGGCGTGACGCTGGACGTCGCCGAGGAGTCCTACACCGAGGTCGTCGGCCTCGACCTGGACCTGCGCGACCGGGTCGTGAAGGCGCTCGGCGGCGCGCCGGTGCTGCCCACCGGCGCCGGGCACGACGCAGGGATCCTGGCGTCCCGGCTGCCCACGGCCATGCTCTTCGTGCGCAACCCGACGGGCGTCTCGCACGCCCCGTCCGAACACGCCGAGCTAGACGACTGCCTGGCCGGAGTCGAGGCGCTCGCCACCGTGCTCAAAGACCTGGCCGGCGGGTAGATGTCCACTATGCAGTGGCATGCCGAGTTTGCCTGGCTCGGAGACGGAGTGGCCCGCGACGTCCTCATCGAGGCCGACGGCGAACGTTTCACCGCCGTCACCCCCGGCGTCCCCGCGCCCGCGGACGCCACCCGTCTCCCCGGCCTGACCCTCCCCGGGCTGGCCAACGCCCACTCCCACGCGTTCCACCGCGCCCTCCGCGGCCGGGCGCAGGGAGACCGCGGCACGTTCTGGACGTGGCGCGAGACCATGTACAAGATCGCCGACCGGCTCGACCCGGACTCCTACCGCGCCCTGGCCACCGCCGTCTACGCGGAGATGGCCCTCGCCGGGATCAGCTGCGTCGGCGAGTTCCACTACCTGCACCACCGGCCCGGCGGCGAACCCTACGGCGACCCCAACGTGATGGGCGAGGCCCTGATCGCCGCCGCCGCCGACGCGGGCATCCGCATCACGCTCCTGGACACCTGCTACCTCACCGGCGGGTTCGGGCAGCCGCTCAAGGGCCCCCAGCTCCGCTTCGGCGACGGCACCGCGGGCAACTGGGCGCGCCGCGTCGACAGCCTCTACGAGGCCACCGACAAGGCGGGCCGCCTGCACGCCCGCGTCGGCGCCGCGATCCACTCCGTCCGCGCCGTTCCCCGCGAGCAGATCGCCGCCGTCGCCGCCTGGGCCAAGGAGCACAACGCCCCCCTCCACGTGCACCTCTCCGAGCAGCCCGCCGAGAACGAGGCCTGCCAGACGGAGTACGGCCTCACCCCCGCCCGCCTCCTGGCCGAGTCGGGCGCCCTCGGCGCCCGCACCGTGGCCGTCCACGCCACCCACCTCACCGGCGAGGACATCGACCTCCTCGGCACCACCATGACCGGCATCTGCATGTGCCCCACCACCGAACGCGACCTCGCCGACGGCATCGGCCCCGCCCGCGACCTCTCCACCGCCGGCGCCCCGATCTGCCTCGGCTCCGACCAGCACGCCGTCATCGACCTCCTCGAAGAGGCCCGCGCCGTCGAGCTGAACGAACGCCTCCGCACCCGCCGCCGCGGCCACTGGAGCGCCGGCGAGCTCCTCACCGCCGCCACCTCCAACGGCCACTACGCCCTCGGCTGGCCCGAAGCCGGCCGCCTGGAACCCGGCGCCTACGCCGACCTCACCACCCTCGCCCTGAACTCCGTCCGCACGGCAGGCTCACCCGGCTTCGAAGCCGAAACCGCCGTCTTCACCGCCACCGCCGCCGACGTCCGCCACGTCGTAGTCTCCGGCCGCCAAATAGTCCAAGAAGCCCGCCACCTCCTGGTCCCCGACGTCGCCACAGCCCTGGAACAAGCCATAACCACCGCAACCTGACCACGGCCGCGCTCCCGCACACCCTGCCCGCCGCCGCGGAGCCCACCACCGCGGCGCCGGCCGCGCCCACGCCGTCCGCTGCGCCCCCGAAGAAGGTCAAGGTGCCCCGCGTCGTTGGCAAGAACCACCAGGCCGCCCAGAACCTCATGCAAGCGGCCGGCCTCTTCACGCTCGCCGAGGAGGACGCCACCGGGCAGAACCGGATGCTCGTCTGGGACCGCAACTGGGTGGTCGTCCGGCAATCCCCGAAGGCCGGCGAGGTCGCCGGCGCCGACACCACGATCACGCTCTACAGCAAGAAGATCGGCGAATGACCCGACGGCCCGCTCTCGACCAACGCGGTCCCGTCCCGTGTCGGGGTGGGAATGACGCGGTCATCATCTGGGTGATCACCCGCATCATGGCCGTCACCGCCTACGGTCACTGACCACGACCAGGCAACGTGGAATCAATCATCTGAACCCGTGACTCGAAGGTCTCTTCCAGGATTCTCTGGGCGGATCCCCCCAGGTGCGGGGCGGGTGCGGAAGGTGCGTCGGTAGGCCGACGGTGACACGCCGATGTGGCGGCGGAAGTGCAGGCGGAGGCTGCATGCGGTGCCCAGGCCGCAGGCGCTCGAGATGTGCTCGATCGAGGCATCGGTCGACTCGAGTAGGGTGCGCGCGCGTTCCAGTCGCTGCTGGAGCAGCCACTGGCCGGGGGTTTGGTTCACTTCTTCGCGGAAGCGGCGGGTGAACGAGCGGACGCTCAATCGGGAGTGGACTGCGAGTTGGCTCAGTGTGATGCGCTCGTTGAGATGTTCGAGCGCCCAGCGGCGGGACGGCTCGGTGGTCGCGGCGGCCGGGTCGGGGGTCGGGCGGCGGATGAATTGGCGTTGGCCCCCGTCGCGGTAAGGCGCCGAGACGCAGTGGCGCGCGACCTGGTTGGCGATGTCGCTGCCGTGGTCGCGGCGGATCAGATGCAGACACAGGTCGATTCCGGCGGCGGCTCCGGCGGCGGTCAGGACGTCACCCTCGTCGGAGAAGAGCACGTCGGAATCGAGTGTGAGGTCGGGGTGGCGGTGCCGGAACTCTGCGGCCAGCAGCCAGTGTGTGGTGACTGAGCGTCCCTGGAGTCGTCCGGTGGCGGCGAGAAGGAAGGCGGCGCCGCACAGGGAGACCAGGCGGCCTGTGGGGCGCATCTGGCTGAGTGCCGTGGTGAGTGCCGCGGTGAGCGGCGCAGGTGGGTTGGGTGCGCGTGGCGCCGGGACGATGGCGCCGATGGGCGGCAGTACGACGGTGTCGGCGTCGGCGATGGCCTCGGGCCCATGCTCGACCGTGATCGTGTAGTCGGTGTTGGTGCGAACGGGGCCGCCGTCGAGGGAGCAGGTGGTGACCTGGTAGAGCGGACGCCCGTCAGGGTCGAACGCCGCCCCGAAGATCCGGGCCGGTATCGCCAACTCGAACGGCCAGACCCCGTCGAGGGCAAGGACGGCCACGCGATGCATGGCCCGATTTTATCGCATGTTGGCTATCGGGCATCTGGTCGCGGCAGGGGCGGGGGCGGAGAGTTGGGCTTGGTCGCAATGGAGTCGACACGCAGGAAAACGCGTGACAGCCGAATTACCGCAGTGGTCCGGTGAAATCGAACGACGACGTACTCAGCGAGAGGGAGCCTCGACGGTGAATTGACCACCAGGAAATTGGCGGCCACCACCAACGTCTCCATCGATGGAGTTATACCGGGATCCTGGCGGCTCAACCCCGCGTACGACGGCACCCCGACACAGCGCGACTACCTCCATCCCAACCACGCGGGCTTCGCGCAGTGTCCGCCGCAATCAATCAACTCTGGGGCACATCCGCCTCCGGAGTCCGGAGATGAGCGCTCGGGCGCCGGCCACCGTGGCGAGCATCGAGCAGCCTCCCGAGGCGACAGAACCGGCGTTCGATCCGATCTCGCCACGACAAACCGCATGACTGCGCGTCGCCTCAGGTGCGCGCCAACGACGAAAGGATCAGATCGTGACCACTGTAAAACCCACTGCCAATATTAGGTCCGGAGCCGGATGGCGGGAATGGGTTGGGCTGGCCGTGCTCGGCCTGCCTACGTTCCTCGTCTCGATGGATTTCTCCGTGCTGTACCTGGGTGTTCCACACCTGACCGCCGACCTGGCACCCAGCGGTGTCCAGCAGCTGTGGATCGTGGACATCTACGGCTTTCTGATCGCGGGCTTCCTTGTCACCATGGGCACCGTCGGTGATCGGATCGGCCGCAGGAAGCTGTTGCTCGTCGGTGCCGCGGTGTTCGGCATCGCCTCAGTGGCCGCGGCGTTCTCCACCAGCCCGGAGATGCTCATCGCCAGCCGTGCGCTGCTGGGGGTGGCCGGTGCCGCGGTGATGCCGTCGGTGATGGCCCTGGTCACCGTTATGTTCACCGATCAGAAGCAACGTAGCCGTGCCCTGGCCGTCTATACGGCCTGTTTCATGGGTGGTATGACGCTCGGCCCGCTGGTGGGCGGTGTGCTGCTGGAGTATTTCTGGTGGGGTTCGGTGTTCCTGGTGTCGGTGCCGGGAATCGTGCTGCTGCTGCTGTTCGGTCCCTGGCTGCTGCCCGACCAGAAGGCGCCGCGGGCCGGGAAGCTCGACCCGGTCAGCGTCGTGCTGTGCCTGGCGGCGATCCTGCCTTTCATTTACGGCCTCAAGGAACTGGCCCGCAACGGCTGGGAGTGGTGGCCCGCCGTGGCGCTGGTGTTCGGCGTCGCGGCCGGGGTGGTGTTCGTCCAGCGGCAGCGGCACCTGCCCCACCCGCTGCTGGAACTGCGGCTGTTCGGCAATCGCACGTTCAGTTCCACGGTGGGCTTGTTCTTCGTGACCGCCCTGGTGGGCGCCGGTACCCTCCTGCTCGTCACCCTGTACCTGCAGAACGTCACCGGCCTCACCCCGCTGGCGGCCGGCCTGCTCCTGCTGCTGCCCAACGCGCTGATGATCGTCGGCAGTCTGGCCACTCCGCAACTGGCCGACCGCATCCGTCCGGTGTACCTGATCGCGGGCGGACTGCTCGTCGCGGGTGCCGGCTACCTGATCTTCATGCTGGCCGACGCGACGTCCGGCCCCGAGATGATCTTCATCGCGATGTGCGTGGTCATGTTCGGCACCGCGCCGCTGGCCGCGTTGTGCAACCACCTGGCCATGGGAGCCGTACCGTCGGACAAGGCCGGCTCCGGGGCCTCGATCGTGCAGACGACCACCGAATTCGCGATCGGGCTCGGCATCGCCACCCTCGCCACCCTCGGGACCGCGGTATACCGCAGCGACGTAGAGGGCGCGCTCGGCGCGGTACCACCCGACGCGGCCGATGCCGCCCGGGAGAGTATCGACCGCGCGGTCACCGCGGCTGGTGAACTGCCCGCAGCCCAGAGCGGTGACCTGCTGGCGGCGGCCCGCGAGGCGTTCACCTCCGGCATCCACACGGTGGGCATCATCAGCGCCATCTTCTACGCCGGCCTGGCCGTACTGGCCATGTGGGCGTTCAGGCACGTGCGGAACGCACACGGCGGCCATGACGACACCACGAACAAGGACAAGGCGACCGAGCCGGTGCCCGAGCCCGCGCCGGCCGCCACGGCAAAGCCCACCGAGGCGCCGGCAAGGGTCTCACCATGACGGACCAGTCCACCGGGCCCGAGACGCGGCCCCGCCTAGGTCGTCGATCGGGCCGCGTTCCAGACCGAACTGGACCGCCTGTTCCCCGACAGCGGCTCGGGCACCGCGCTTGACCCGGTCGACTCGCGAGCCGGCTCGAAGGGCGTAACGATCCAGGTCCATCGCCCGGCCGGACCCCACAGCATCCAACCGACACAAGCATGTGACAGAGCAGTACGGAAAGCCCATCCCTGGAACTGATGAGGACAGGACCGATGACTGATTCGACGGTGACCGGCGGTACCAGGCCCTTCCGTTTCGGGGTCGTCGCCCCGCTCACGGCAGATCTGCGGACGTGGCGAGACCGGGTACGCCGTATCGCCGACAGTGGCTACTCCACGCTGCTGATGCCCGACGTCCCGAAATGGCAGCCGGCGCCCGCCCCCGCGCTGGCCGTCGCGGCGACCCTGACCGACCTGCGGGTGGGCACGTGGGTGTATGCCTCCCCGCTGCGCCCGGCCTGGAGCACCGCGTGGGAGGCGCACTCGCTGTCGGTGCTCACCGGCGGTCGCTTCGAGATGGGCATCGGCACCGGCAGGCCCGGCATCGAAGACGAACTCCGCGAACTGGGACTGCCCGTCGCGCCACCGAGCCAGCGGCTGACCCGGGTGCGTGAGACCGTGACGGCGCTGCGAGATCTCGACGGCGCCGACTCGCACACGCCGGTGGTGATGGCCGTGCGCGGGCCGAAGGCGCAGGCGATGGCGGCCGAGATCGCGGACACCGTCGCCTTCGCGCTGATGCCGGGAGACGACCGGGACGAAATCACACGGGTGGTACGCGACTTCCGCGCCGTCCGAGACGTCGAACTCGCGCAGCACGTGGCGGTGATCGGCGACGCTGTCGCGCCGTTCATGGCGTCCCCCGACACCGACCCCGCCGCACTTCACGCGGCGGACTCGCTGGCGGTGCTTCCGGACGACCCCGCGGCGGCCGCCGAGGAGATCCAGCGGCGGCGAGAGGAGATCGGCTTCTCCTACTTCGTCTTCGGCGCCGACTTCGCCGACACGCTCGCACCCGTCGTGGCAGAGCTTGGCGGAGGCGGGCGGGGATCGAACCCGCCGTCCCGAGGTGCTCGGGACCATCGGTTTTGAAGACCGGGAGGGCCACCAGGCGCCTAGCCGCCTCCGGGCGGGGACGATACACGGGGAACGGGGGCGGGGGGAGATCCTTGATCTAGTGGTGACCTTGTCCCGTATCCGAGACGGGTGTGGTGGGGGTGGCCTTGGGGCGGGGGCCGGGCGGGTGCGATCCTGGCCGGGTGAGCACTCTGATCAGGAACATCGGGGAACTGGTCACCAACGAGCCCGGGGTCGGCGAGGGGCCGCTCGGGCTGTTGCGGGACGCCTCGCTGGTGCTGGACGAGGGGCGGGTCGTCTGGGTCGGGACGGGGGAGGGGCCCGAGGCGGACGAGGTCGTCGATGCCGGCGGGCGGGCGGTGCTGCCCGGGTATGTGGACTCGCACGCGCATCTGGTGTTCGCGGGGGAGCGGGCCGAGGAGTTCGCCGCGCGGATGAGCGGTCAGAGCTATCGGGCGGGCGGCATCCGGACGACGGTGGCGAAGACCCGGGCCGCGTCGGACGAGGAGCTGCGGAGCAATGTGCGGCGGCTCGTCGGCGAGATGGCGCGGCAGGGGACGACGACCGTCGAGTGCAAGTCGGGGTACGGGCTGACGGTGGAGCAGGAACGGCGGGCCGTGCGGATCGCGGGGGAGATCGCCGACGAGGTGACCTTTCTCGGGGCGCATGTGGTGCCTGCGGAGTATGGAGACGATACGGGCAGGTATGTCCGACTGGTGTCCGGCGAGATGATGGCGGCGTGCGCGCCCTACGCGCGGTGGGTGGACGTCTTCTGCGAGGAGGGGGCGTTCGACGCCGACCAGGCGCGGGAGGTGCTGGAGGCCGGCATCAAGGCGGGGCTCACGCCGCGGGTGCACGCCAACCAGCTGACGTACGGGCCGGGCGTGCGGCTGGCGGTGGAGCTGGGCGCGGCGGCCGCCGATCATTGCACGTTCCTGAGCGAGGAGGACGTGGACGCGCTGGCGGGGTCGGAGACGGTCGCGACGCTGTTGCCGGGGGTGGAGTTCTCGACCCGGCAGCCGTACCCGGACGCGCGGCGGCTGATCGAGGCGGGGGCGACGGTGGCCCTGGCGACCGACTGCAACCCGGGCTCCTGCTACAGCTCCAGCATGGCGTTCTGCATCGCGGTGGCCGTCAGGGACATGAGGATGACCCCCGCGGAGGCGGTGTGGAGCGCCACGGCCGGGGGAGCGAAGGCGCTGCGGCGGGACGATGTGGGACGGCTGGGGGCGGGGGCTCGCGGCGACGTGCTCGTGCTCGACGCCCCCTCGTACGTCCATCTGGCCTACCGGCCGGGAGTTCCGCAGGTGGCGGCGGTCTTCAAAGCCGGCGGCCGGGTCGGCTGAGAGATGGCGGTGGGGTTCGCGCGATTCGAGTTCCAGCTGGTGCTGATGTGGCGGATGCTGGACCTGGCCCCCGGCCGGGTCGAGGACGCGCTGAACGAGATCGGCGCCAGCCGGGTCCAGATGCGGGCCGCGCACCGGCGGTGGGTGTCGATGCCCTACTCCCGGACCGCCCCCAAGGGCATGGCCCGCTACCGGATGGTGCTGGGGCCGCCCGGGGAGACGGGGCCGCGGAAGTTCGGCGACCTGGACTGCTCGTACGCCTGGTGGGAGCTGCCGCTCTGGCCCGATCTGCGGTTCGAGGTGCTGAGCGCGCCGGACGGCTCCACCTGGAACCACTGGCTGGTGCGGGCCGGCGACTCACCCGTCCCCGGGCTGAACGGGGTGGACGACCTGACGCCCTGGTCGTGCGTCGTCTCCGACATCGGGGAACGGTTCGAGGACGCGCGGCACGTCGAGGGGTCGGCCCCCGGCCACTGGGGCGTGGCGTTCACCTGGAAGGACCGTGACTACCTCGCGCGCTTCGTGCACGGGCTGATCCAGGTCGTTCAGGAGGAGCCCGAGCCGAGGTAGCGGCGGTTGACGCGGATCAGGGGCTTCTCGCGGCGCGCGATGTAGTCGGCGGCCAGCACCTCGGCGACGAAGAGATGGTGGTCGCCGGCCACGATGCGCTCGCGGGTCTCGCATTCGAGCGCCGCCAGGCCGTCGTCCAGGATCAGGGCGTCCGACAGCGGCCCGCGGTGGTGCGGCTCGCTCGCCAGCAGCAGGCGGGCGCTCGGCCGCCCCTCCGCCGCGAACCGGCCGGCCAGGGCGCGCTGCCCGCTGCTCAGCACGGTCGCGGCCCAGCGGTCCCGGCGGCCGAGCACCTCGCTGAGGTAGGAGGTGGACGCGACCCCGGCGAGCACCATCGGCGGCTCCATCGACACCGACATGAACGAGGTGACGGTGGTGCCGAGGTCGTCGCGCCCGTCCCGGACGGTCAGCACGACGACCCCGGTGGCGAAGCCGGCGACCGCCTCGGTGAACTCGCCCTCGTCCATGGCCTCCGCGTTCAGCGGACCTCCCACACGCCGGGCAGGGTGAGCGGGCCGGCGGCGGGCAGGCCCAGCCGCGCGGCCAGGCCGCCGAGCGACCCCCAGCCGTCGAGCCGGGCGCCGGCCGCGGTGCGGTCCTCGCTCGACTCCGGCGGGCGCAGCCGCTCCAGCGGGGAGGTGTGCGGGTAGGGGCGGACGGGCGCGTCGGTGGCGAGCCCGCCCTTCTTGCGGGCCAGGTCGAGGGCGAGGTCGAGCCCGCCGAGCTCGTCGACGAGGCCGTGCTCCTTGGCGTCGGAGCCGGTCCACACCCGGCCGCGGGCCAGCTCGTGCACCCGTTCGCGGGACAGGCCGCGGCCCTCGGCGACCTTGCCGGTGAAGTCGGCGTAGATCTGGTCGAGCGAGGCGTTGATGCGCTCCCACTCGGACTCGGAGAAGTCCTTGGTGGCGCTGAACATGCGCGCGTGCTCGCCGTCGGCGACGCTGCCGAGCCCGACGCCGACCCGTTCGAGCAGGTCGTTGACCACGGCCTTGCCGACGACGACGCCGATCGACCCGGTGATCGTGCCGGGCTGCGCCACGATGGTGTCGGCCGCCATCGCGATGTAGTAGCCGCCGGACGCCGCCACGTTGCCCATCGAGACGACGACGGGCTTGCCCGCCTCGCGGGCCAGCACGACCTCGCGCCAGATGACGTCGGAGGCCACCGCCGAGCCGCCCGGGCTGTTGACCCGCAGCACGATCGCCTTGACCCGCTCGTCCTTGACGGCGGAGCGCAGCGCGGCGCCGATCGTGTCGGAGCCCATCGCGGGCCCCTGGCCGGGCAGCGGGCCGCCGCGCCCGCTGCGGCCCAGCCGGATCGGGCCGTGCGCGTTGACCAGCGCGACCACGTCGTGCTTGCCCGGTTGGGGGAGGCGGCGGGAGAGCGAGTGCGTCCGGTTGTAGCGTGCCACGTACCGCAGCAGCGCGTTGTCGCCGGCCTCCTTGCGCAGGTCGGCGTAGACCTCGTCGCGGTAGGCCAGCCGGTCGACCAGCCCGGCGTCCAGCGCCTCGGAGGCCAGCAGCGGGCCCCGGTCGGTCAGCTCGCGGACCTTGTCGACCGGCAGGCCGCGGGACGCGGCGACGCCCGCGGTGATCTGCTCGCCGAGCGAGGTCACCAGGCGTTGCGACGACTCCTCGTGCTCGGGCGTGTAGGCCTTCTCCATGAACGTGTTGGCCGCGGTCTTGTATTCGTAGCGCTTGGCGAACTCCGGCTTGACGCCGGCCTTCTCCAGGGCCCCGGCGAAGAACGGCTCCTCCAGGGCCACGCCGGTCAGGCCGACCTCGCCGGTCGGCTGGAGGTAGACGCGGTCGAACGCGCTGGCCAGGTAGTAGGGCACCGTCCCGCGGCCGCCCTCGCCGAACGTCTCGGCCCAGGCCACGGTGAGCTTGCCCGCCTCGCGCACGGCGATCACGGCCTCGCGCAGCTCCTGCGCCATGGCCAGCCCGATCCCGCCGGTGATCTTGACGACGAGGGCGCGGACGCGGGCGTCGGAACGTGCCCGGCGCAGCCCGTCGAGGACGTCGCGGAGGTGGGTGCGCCGCATGGACAGGAGCGCCGCCAGCGGGTCGGCCGGAGGGGTCTCCACGATTCCCTCGGTGAGGTCGAGCTCCAGGACGAGCGGTGCCGTCCGCCGGTCGCGGGCCTGCTTGATCGCACTGACAACTGAGCCGGGATCCACCATGGCCCCAGCCTATGTGCTCAGCGGGCGAACGCCTGGTTGGGGACCGTGCTGCCGCTGGCCTGGGCCACGGCGCGCCCCTGCGCGTCGGTGATGAGGGCCGTCGAGAACAGGCGGGTGCGGCCCGGCTTCAGGCAGGTGCCGACGACGCCGTACGTCTCGCCCGCCTGGACGCCGCGCAGGTAGTCGACGTTGAGGTTGAGCGTGAGCTGGGGCACGAAGTGCTTGCCCGTGCTGGCCCCGGCGAAGCAGACCGTGTTGTCCAGGATCATCGCGATGTAGCCGCCGTGCACGCCGCCCGCGGGGTTGCAGAGGTGCGCGCCGGGCGTCCAGGTGATCTCGACCCGGCCCGGCTCGGCGACGATGACCCGCTGCCCGAGGTGCGTGCCGATCTCGTCCAGCTCCGGGAACCGGCCCTGGCCCATGGCGTGGATCAGTTCCGCGCCGGACAGGGTGTTCCAGAGGTCGGCGGCCTCGTCGATGCTCACGGAGCGCTCCAAACGATCACGATGTCTGTACGCAAGGGTAACTTCACATTCGCACACCGCCGATGTGCCGTTGCTCACCGGGCCCGCGCGGGCAGCGGTTAGGGTCACCTTCATGGGTGGAGACGGCGACGGGTGGGGCCGCTGCGAGCTGGGCCACACGCACTGGGGCAGGTTCGGCGCGTCCGGGCTCCTGCCGTTCCACCGGGGTAAGGACGACGTCGTCCGGGTACTCCTGCAACAGCGCGCCTGGTGGGGGCTCGGCGGCGGAACGTGGGGCATGTTCGGCGGCGCGCGGCACAGCCATGAGGACCCGGTGACCGCCGCCCTACGCGAGACGGCCGAGGAGTGCACGCTCGATGTCACGACGGTACGGCTGCACGGGGTCAGCACCGAGGACCACGGCGGATGGGACTTCGCCTCCGTGGTCGGGTCGGTGGTCCGCATGCCCGACGTCAGGCCCGCCTCGATGGAGACCCGCAAGGCCGCCTGGGTGCCGGTGGAGAACGTCACCGGCAAGCGCCTGTTCGAGCCGTTCGCACGGTCCTGGCCGAGACTGCGGCTCGCCATGACCCGCCTGGTGCTCGTCGTGGACGCGGCGAACGTGGTGGGCGCGCGCGCCGACGGGTGGTGGAAGGACCGCGTCGGGGCCAACACCCGCCTGCGCGACGACCTGAAGCGGCTCGACGACGGCGTCACCGGCCTGCCCGAGAACGTGGCCGCGCTGCTGCCGTTCGACCGCAGCTTCCCCGAGGTGGTCCTGGTGGTCGAGGGTGCGGCGCGCGGGATCGAGAGCGTGCCGGGCGTCGACGTCGTGACCGCGCCGCGCAGCGGCGACGACCAGATCGTGGACCTGGTCCGCGACCCGGCGCCCGACGTCACCTACCTGGTGGTGACCGCCGACCGCGAGCTGCGCGAACGGTGCGTCCGCGAGGGCGCCGCCGTCACCGGCCCGCGCTGGCTCCTCGACCGGATCACCCCGCACTGACCGCGGGGGCGCCAGGCGCCGCCTTGCGGGAGCTAGGCGCTGACCTGGTGGCCGGCGTCCCGGAGCGCCTGCGTGGCCTGCTCCAAGCGGTGCTCGGGCACCAGCACCAGGTCGGCGTGGTACGTCGAGGACACGAAGACCGAGATGCCCGCCGCGGCCAGCGGCCCGACGATCGCGGCCAGCATGCCGGTCACCTCAAGGCCGTGGGCGGTGGCCCCGCCGTAGAAGCCCACCCAGCGCTCGACCTCCGCGTACGGCGGCGCCTCGCGGACCACCGTCAGCCCCTCCGGCGCCCGCACCATCGAGATCCACTCGTCGTCCTCGGGCAACGTCGCGTTCGGCAGATGCTCCACCAGGAACTGGCCCGGCACCACGTGCAGCTTCTGGGAGGTAGATGAGGTCACGCGGGCAGTCTAGGGGCCGCCCGAACGCCCCCTGGCGGGCTCAGCGCTCGCCTCCCACCGTCCCGTCGCCGTCGGCCGTCATGCCCTCGTCGTCGGCGACGTCCTCCGCGACGTCCTCCTCGTCCCGCGCGTCTCCAGGGTCTCCCGCGTCCGCCGCCCGCTCGACGGCGCTCGGCGCGTCCGGCGCGTCCGGAGGATCGGTCGCCTCCTCGGCCGGTGCGTCCCGCGGCGGCTCGTTCGTCGCGGCGGTGCTCACCGGTGCTCCGGGCGTGCTCGGCGACAGCCCGCCCGCCAGGTCGCCCGCCGCACCGCCGGGCGGCACGTCGACCGGCGTGCCCGCCGTCCCACCCGCCGGAGCACCCCCCACAACGGCCACAGGAGCATCCGCCGGAGCGTCCGCCGGGACGGGTGCGGGAGCGTCCGCCGGGGCGGCTGTTGTGGTGACTGCCGGGGTTTGGGTGGTGGGTACGGGGGCGGGGGCGTCGTCGGGTGGAACGGTGGGGGCGTCGGAGCGTACGCCGGACGGGGCGGGCGGGAAGTCGTTCTCGACGGCGGCCTCGATCTCGGCCGGGGCGACGTCGACGATGTTCTCGATGGGCTCCTCCGGGACGAGCCAGATGGCGCCCATCGGCGGCACCCGCAGGACGGTCGAGGCGGGCTGGGCGTGCCAGGGTTCGGCGACCGCCTCGACCTGGCCGAGGTTGCCGACGCCGCTGCCGCCGTAGTCGAACGCGTCGGTGTTGAGGATCTCGCGCCAGGTGCCCGCGCGCGGCAGGCCCAGCCGGTAGTCCTCGTGCGGGCTGCCGGAGAAGTTGACGACGCACGCCACGACCGGCGGCTCGTCGTCGCCGGCCGCCGCCGTCCCGTACCGCAGGAACGACAGCACGTTGCCCGCGGCGTCGTTGGCGTCGATCCAGTGGAAGCCCTCCGGCTCGTTGTCGCGCGTCCACAGGGCGGGCTGGGCACGGTAGTGCCGGTTGAGGTCGCGGACCAGCCGCTGGGCGCCCAGATGCTCGGCGCCCTCGGCCGCGTCGTCCAGCAGCCACCAGTCCAGCGGGCGCTCCTCGGCCCACTCGGCGCCCTGGCCGAACTCGCCGCCCATGAAGACCAGCTGCTTGCCCGGATGCGACCACATGTACGCGAGCAGCACGCGGAGCCCGGCGAACTTCTGCCAGGAGTCGCCCGGCATCTTGCCCAGCAGCGAGCCCTTGAGGTGGACGACCTCGTCGTGCGACAGCGGCAGCAGGTAGTTCTCGGAGAACGCGTACACCATCGAGAACGTGATCTCGCCGTGGTGGTAGTGCCGGAACACCGGCTCGTGGCGCAGGTACTCCAGGGTGTCGTGCATCCACCCCATGTTCCACTTGAAGCCGAAGCCGAGCCCGCCGAGATGGGTGGGCCGGGTGACGCCGGGCCAGGCCGTCGACTCCTCGGCGATCGTCATGACCCCGGGGTTGCGCTTGTAGGCGGTCGCGTTCATCTCCTGGAGGAACGAGATCGCCTCGAGGTTCTCCCGGCCGCCGTAGACGTTGGGCGTCCACTCGCCGTCCTCGCGCGAGTAGTCGAGGTAGAGCATCGAGGCCACGGCGTCCACCCGCAGCCCGTCGACGTGGAACTCCTCCAGCCAGTAGCAGGCGTTGGCCACCAGGAAGTTGCGCACCTCGGCGCGCCCGAAGTTGAAGACCAGCGTGCCCCAGTCGGGGTGCTCGCCGCGCGCCGGGTCGTCGTGCTCGTACAGCGCGCTGCCGTCGAAGCGGGCCAGCGCCCACTCGTCCTTCGGGAAGTGCGCGGGCACCCAGTCGACGATCACTCCGACGCCCGCCTGGTGCAGCCGGTCGACCAGGTGGCGGAAGCCGTCCGGGTCGCCGAACCGCGCGCTCGGCGCGTAGTAGGAGGTGACCTGGTATCCCCAGGACGGGCCGTACGGGTGTTCGGCGACCGGCAGGAACTCCACGTGCGTGAACCCCATGTCGCGCACGTAGTCGGTGAGCTCCTCGGCGAGCTCGCGATAGCCGAGCCCGGGCCGCCACGACCCCAGATGCACCTCGTACACGCTCATCGGCTCGTTGACCCACGAACGTTCCTTGCGGCGGTCCATCCAGTCGCCGTCGGCCCACTCGTAGCGCGAGGTGAAGACGCGCGAGCCGGTGGCGGGCGGCGTCTCGGTGGCCTGCGCCATCGGGTCGGCCTTGCCCCGCCACACCCCGTCCGGGCCGAGGATCTCGTACTTGTAGGTGGCACCGTCGGCGACGTCCGGCAGGAACAGCTCCCAGACCCCGGTCGAGCCCAGCGACCGCATCGGATACGCGCGCCCGTCCCAGTGGTTGAAGTCACCGACGACGCGGATGCCGCGCGCGGTCGGCGCCCACACCGCGAAGCCGGTGCCGGTGACGGCCCCGAACGCGGACGTGTACCGGCGCGTCCGCGCGCCCAGCGCCCGCCAGAGCTCCTCGTGCCGGCCCTCGCTGATCAGGTGCAGGTCGAGCTCGCCGAGGGTGGGCGCATGGCGGTACGGGTCGTCCTGGACGACCTCCTCGCCGTCGGCGTAGCGCACCGCGAGCCGGTAGTCGGGGACCGCGAGCGGCGGCTCGTCCTGTCCGGATCCGGACAGGGACGTCTCCGGGGGCAGCGTGCCGGTGAAGACGCCCTCGTGGAAGTGCCTCAGCGGGTGGCGTCCGCCGTCCGGCAGGATCACCTCGACCTGCTCGGCCAGAGGCCGCAGGGCCCGGATCGTCACGCCGTCCCGGCCCGGATGGGCGCCGAGGATGCCGTGTGGGTCGTGGTGGTCTCCGCCGACGAGTCGGTCGATCTCGGCGCGCGTCACCCGTGCCATCGCTCCATGGCCTCCTCATCGCAGGGTCCGTGACTACGAACGTAGGCCTGCCCCGAGATCGGCTTCTCTCACGTGCGGGATCGGTCTGTTTTGTGACGGTCTGGTTTCGCGGGGGCTAGCCGGCCGCCTTCCGCGAGCGCCAGCGGCCCATGCGGCGCATGGCGCGGTCGGCCATCCCGTACAACCGCTCGTTGTTGAGGATCATGTCGCGGGCGCGGGCGGCCGGCTCGTGGCGCAGCCAGTGCGCGGCGGCGGCGGGCGACGGGCGGCGGACCACGCCCTCGGACACCACGTGCGAGCGGGTCTGGAGCTCCTGCTTGTAGCGCCAGCCGATGGACGGGCCCATGTCGATCTGCTGGACGCCGAGCGCCGCGGCCTCCTCGGCCATCCGCAGGTGCAGGGCCAGGCCGGGGGAGTACTTGGCGAACTCCGGGTCGTACACCGGGAACCAGGTGACGAGCGTGTGGTCGCTGCGCAGCCCGAAGTGCCCGGCCACCGGCCTGCCGTCGGCGTAGAGCATCGACAACGAGCCGGCGAACCGTTCGTCGTGGGTGTGGTGCAGCCGTTCGACCAGCTCGACGACCCACGGCTTGGCGAACCGGTCGGCCCGGCCCATCGCGCGGTACTGGTCGGACTTCCACGCGCGGACCAGGGCCAGCGCCGCGTCGTCGCGCACGTCGAAGTCGAACGACACCTCGCCGACGTCGCGGCCGAGCTTGCGCTCCTTGTAGCGGGTCTGCTTGACGACCTTGGAGCCCTTGGCCCTGAGCGCCTCGGTGAAGCCGTCGAAGCCGCCGCCCAGGTCCATCAGGGCCGAGTCGAGGTGCTTGGTGGCGTACGGCGCGAACCACGGCTGGTCGCCGACCAGCGTGCCGAACTCCCAGGCGGCCAGGCCGCAGGACCCCAGCAGCCCCCGGGCGTCGAGCTCCAGGCCGGGCGTGTGCACCAGGCCCTGGCCGAGCGACAACCAGCCGCCGATGGCGCCGGCGGTGACGCGGCCGTGCAGCTCGAACGGGAAGAAGCCGACGATGTCCTGGCCGTCGCTGAGGACGGCCACCCGGGCGCCGTCGACGACCTCGCCGACGGCGACGGCGTACCCCGCCGAGAGGAAGGGGTTGGCGAGGTGGGGAAGGTCCACCTGCATCTTCTGCCAGGCGGTGAGCTCGGCCGCGCCGAGCTCACCGGGACGGATCACGGACACGTGCATGGGGCGTCTCCAGAACGCGGGAAGCGTGGGTCGTGGCTACCGGTCGTAGGTGAAGGGCAGCCGGGTGATGCCGTTGTCGAAGTTCGACAGCAGGTAGTCGGGCTCGCCGGTGGCGCGCAGGCCGGGCAGCCGGGTGTAGAGCTCGCGGAACATGATCTTGAGCTCCATCCGGGCGAGGTTCGCGCCCAGGCACAGGTGCGGGCCCGGTCCGCCGAACGCGACGTGCTTGTTGGGCTCGCGGGTGATGTCGAAGGTGTCGGGATCCTTGAACACCGCCGGATCGCGGTTGGCGGCCAGGTAGAACAGCACCACCTTGTCGCCGGCCTTGAAGGCGTGCCCGCCCAGCTCGTGGTCGGTGGTGAGGGTGCGCCGGAACTGGATGATCGGGGAGACGTAGCGCACCAGCTCCTCGATCGCGGGGCCGATGCGCGCGTCGTAGTCCGCCAGCAGCAGGTCGCGCTGGTCCGGATGGTCGGTGAACAACCTCAGGCCGTGGGTGAGCGTGTTGCGCGTCGTCTCGTTGCCGGCCACCAGCAGCAGGTCGAAGAACGAGCCGAGCTCGCGGATCGACAGGCGTTCACCGTCGGGGTTGGCGTTGACCAGGGCCGACACCAGGTCGTCGGCGGGGTGCTCGCGGCGGATCCGGCCCAGCCTGGCCACCAGCCGGTGCAGGTCGACGATGGCCTTGAGGTTGCCGTAGAGCAGCCGCAGCGTGCGCGGGCTGGCGAGCGAGCCGCGCACGCCGGAGTATTCGGTCATCGCGTCGACCCGCGACAGCACGTACGGCCGGGTCTTCTCGGGGATGCCCATCATCGCGCAGATGACCGCGAGCTGGAACGGCGCGGCGACCTGGGCGACGAAGTCGCGCGGCCCCTCCTCGGCCACCCGGTCGATGATGCCGGTGGCGATCGCGTGCACCTCGTCCTCGATCCGGGCCAGCATCTTCGGGGTGAACGCGCGGAACACGATGCGCCGCAGCCGGGCGTGCGCCGGGTCGTCCATGTTGACCATCGGCGTGCCGAACAGCTTGGCCAGCCAGGGCGGCGGCTCCGGCGAGGTGGCGGCCGGCTCGCTGGAGAAGACCTTGGCGTTGCGGCTGGCCTCGACCACGTCGGCATGCCTGACCAGGGCGTGGAAACCCTTGCCGGCCCGGACGAACGGCACCCGCGGCTCGGCGAAGTAGACGGGCGCGCCGGCGTCGCGGAGCCGGGCGAAGTCGGCCAGCCGGGCCTCGCCCGGCCGGTCCCAGAAGGCGATGTCGACCAGGTCGACGCCCAGTTCGCGCGCTCGCGCCGGAGAGTAGGAGTCGAGGGTCATCGGCTGATCCACTTCACCTCGTACGGGCCGAGGGCGAGCGGGCTGCCCTCGAGCCGGGTCTGCGCGGGCTGGGCGGTGGTGTTGACGGCGACGATCTGCCGCGGCTGCGCCAGCACCCGGATCGCCGGGTTGGACGACGTGACGCTGCTCAGGCCGGTGCCGGGCGGGAACCAGCGCGCGAAGTTCTGCAACATCCCGAGCGTCGGGGTCGCGCCGCCGCCCCGCGCGGTGCCCGACCACAGGCAGCCCGCGCAGTCGGTGGTGGTCGTGGTCTGGGGGCTCCAGTAGTAGGCGGCGGCCGCGCCGCCTCGCACGAACTCCATCATCGCGGCGGTCTGCACGGCGCCGCGGCGCTGGTCGGTCCAGTCGGAGGGCACCGGCTCGACGTACCACTCGGCCCACCACACCGGCAGGTCGCCGCCGAGGGCCCGCAACCACCGGGTGAGGTCGGAGAACTTCGACAACACCTGGAACTCGTTCGGCCGGATCTCCTTCTGGACCGGCATGCTGTGCCCGTCGACGACGAGGAAGTCGGCGCCCTTCTTGTGCTTCATCCAGTATTTGATCGCGTTGAGATCGCGCTGGTCCATGCTGCCCCACGAGCCGCGCACCTCCGACGGGCCGGTCTCGCGGCCGGGGGCGTTGCTGTTGAGGACCATGTAGGGGCCGCCCACCTTGATTTCCTTATTGACCTTTTTGAGGGCGGTATAGACCTTGTTGTAGAGCTTGGTGTAACCCGCGTAGTCCCAGCGGTTGCCGGGCGGATACCAGAACCCCTTGAACTCATTCCAGACCGCGTAGTAGCGGACCTCCGGATAACGCTTCGCGACCGCGGCGGCGAGTTTGGCGAAATCGTCGAAATGTCGTGGTTCGACGGCCAGTTCCAGCCGGCTCCAGTCGGTGTTGCCCGCCGGTCCGCCCTTCATCCAGTCCGGGGCGCAGCAGAGGGTGACCACCGGGGTGCCCTTGGTCTGCTTGATGGTCTGCATCCGGCGGTCCAGCGAGGCCCAGTTGACCTCGCCCGGCCGTGGCAGCGGGTTGTCGACGCCCCAGCCCATGATGGGTGTGACCTGCGGAATCGGTGTCGCCGAGAGGTCGGCGAGCCCCTGAGCGGGACCCTGCTCATGGTCCACGGAGTTCTGCGTGTGGGTGATGCCCCACGCGGGCCAGCCGGACGACACCCCGGCGCCGACCCGCGTGGCGGGGGCGGCGGGCGCGTCCACGGCCGGCTCGCCTCCGCCGGGTCGCCAGCCCGTCACCGCGAGCACGACGGTCGAGGTCAGCACGCCGGCGAGCGCGGCGGCGAGCGCGATGAGGAACAGGCGCCGCCGGGGGCCGCCCTGGCGGCCATGGCGCCCGTGGCGATTGCTGAACAGCGCGGCGCGGCCCGGTTCGGTACGGGGTCGAACGTCCAATGGGGGGCCTCCGGGAAAGGGACGGCCTCGGCCGTAAGTACAAGACGCGCCGCAACGGATTCGGCACAACTGTTAGAACGCCGGGAAGAGGGTGGGAGTTCGTCGGTCGGCGCAGGTTTCCGTGATATCTGGCTTACCTTCGGGTGCGCCGGCCTGCAACCCACGGCCAGGGCGAGGTCGCCTTACCGAGCATGGCCGGAATGGGACACCGTCCCCCAAGGGTTCCGGTCACGTTGAGTGCGCGGAACCGCAATTGATCAATGGCGACCGCACGGACGGCACGACACAGTGTCGGGGGGTCGCGCCATGTGCCGCCCGTGCGGCCACGTCTTTGTCGCCCGGGCGGTGACCTCCACCCCACCGCCCGGGTCTCCACTCCTCTGTCACCTCAGCGACAGAGGTCCCTTCCGTCCCGGCGACACCATCCGGCCCGGTCCGCCCCCGTCAGCGGATCGGGCCGCCTGGCATGCCGCTCCGGCATCAGATCCCCTCGGTGTCCTTGCGGGCCTGATCGATCAGCAACTCCCGCAGCCCGCCCTCGTCGTCGGCGGCGAGCGTCATCGCGTATCCCGCCTGGAGTTGGGCGTCGGTGAGATCACCGCTCCGGGTCGCGTACCAGCGTCCGGCGTCGCTGCGCCAGACCAGCCACCCGGGGTGCTCGGACTCGATGGCCGCCTTCAGATCCTCGAAGTCGCCCATCAAGGTCGTCCTTTCCCCGAGGAGGATGTTTCGTATACACAAGTCTTACTCGGTTATAAGTGGTGTCAAGCTGTCCGTAAGCGGACCGTCCCCCCGCGGATAGCGGGTGGCGCGACGAGGGGAGGTGGCGCCTATGCCCGACCGTCCCGCGTACCTCCGGATCGCAGACAGGCTGCGCGACCAGATCCGGGACGGTACCTACCCGCCGGGTTCGCGGTTGCCGACCATGTCGGAGCTGACCGTGAGCCATGGCGTCTCCGAGATCGTCGTCCGTCAGGCCATCGCCAACCTGCGAGGTGAGGGGCTCATCGAGACCCGGCGTGGCGGCGGCACGATCGTGAAGGTCGCCCCGCCCGCGCGGCGGGTGGCGATGGACAGGTACCGCGCGGTCGCCCGGCCGCTCGCGGTGCCGGCGACCACGTTCACCCACGACCAGCGCATCGGCTGGTCCGACTACCGGCTCGACCGCGAATACCGGCGGACCCGCGCGGACGCCGGCCTCGCGTCGCTGTTCGAGCTCCCGACCGGCGTCGAGCTGCTGAGACGCAGGTTCGTCTTCTTCGCCCGCGGTGATCCCCAGCAGATCTCGGTCAACTACCTGCCGTGGGACGTCGTCGGTGAGACACCTGTGGCCGACCCGGACAGGGAACCCTGGCCGGGCGGCACGCTCGCCCAGCTCGAATACCTCGGTCACCCGCCCACCCGGGTCGAGGAGGCCGTGCGCTCCCGCATGCCGACCCCCGAGGAGGCCGATACCCTGCACATCTCCTCCGGTGTTCCCGTCCTGGCCATCACCCGTCGCATGATCTCCCGCGCCCGCGTCCTCGAGGTGTGCCGCGAGATCGTCATCCCCGCCGACCGTGTCGTCCTCGACTACTCCATCGACCTCTGACGACCCTTTCGAACGATCACCGCTCCCGACCCTCCGCCGCCGTCAGTCCTGGTAGAGCCAGTCCTCACTGTCGTCGTCGCGGCGGCGGATCGGGAGGTCGCGCCTGGTCACGTCCGCGGGCGGGCGTGGCGGGCGCGGTATCGGCATCGCCAGGTGGCTCAGCCGGCGCGGCCTGTGGAGCCGGGCCAGGCCCGCCACGAGCCCGCTCAGCACCAGCACCGCGACCAGCCCGGCGCCGGGCGACCAGGCACTGGCCATGAGCAGGATCTGCGCGGCACCGGCGACGGTGACGATGCTCGCGGCGGTGGACACGACCAGCCGGCCGACCGGGTCGAAGCCGCGCATGAGCGACCAGAACGCCGCGCCCGGAACGGCGAACAGCAGGAGCGCCAGCACGATCGTCACGAGATGATCACGAACCTCTCGATGATGACCGCGACCACGCTGATGAGCAGGGGGATCGCGAGGACGGTGAGCGGACGGAGCCGGCGCATGTCGCCGGGGGCGGCCGGGACGCCGGGGCGGGCCTGCCTGGGCGCGAGCAGCCGCAGGCGGCGCAGCTCGCGGGCCAGCAGCACGCCCAGCAGCACGGGCAGGTAGATCAGGCCCGCCGGGGTCCAGGGGGAGTTGCGCATGCCGAGACCGGCGGTCGTCGGCACGGTGGGGCGCGGCTCGGCCGGCGGGTTCTTGAGCCGGTAGACGGCCGCGTCCCGGTCGGCGAACACCGTGGTGATCTCTGGCGAGGCGGCCATCGCCCGTCTCAGCTTGACGGCGTAGTCGGGCGCCAGCCCGCCGGAGAGCACCTGGTAGTCCTCGTGGCTGCGGGTGGTGACGAAGAAGCCGCCAGGGCCCTGCTCCTTGAGCCGCTGGACGATCTGCGAGATGTCGGCCGGGTTGTTGCGGTTGGCCACGACGGGCGTCCGGGTGAAGCGCTCCCAGCTGCGGTACGACCACGGCATGACCGGCTCGCCGCCGACCAGCTCGGGATTCTCCGCGCTCAGCCACACCACGCCCACCGCGCCGTCGGTCGAGCGCAACATGACGTCGAACGCCTTGACGTCGCTCTTGCGCACCTGCTCGTACTTCTCGTTGCCGTACCGGACCGACAGGAAGCCGCCGACGAGCAGGACCGCGAAGACCGACGCCGCGGCGACGGCGGGCCAGTGCCGGCGCGAGCCGGTGCGCAGCCGGCCCAGCCACAGCTTGACCTTCGGATCGCGCACCCGCGGCGCGTCGAACGGCGCGGGGAAGAAGAGATAGGCGATCAGCAGGCAGGCCGCCGGCAACATGAAGAAGTAGATGCGCAGCGCGAGCTCGCCGCCGTAGTTCTGCAGGCCGAACGAGGAGAACGGCACCAGCAGCAGGACCAGGGCCACCCGGTCGTCGATGCCGCGCGACCGGCGCCGCATCAGGCCGGCCACCGCCAGGCTCACCACCGCCAGGGCGATGAGGATGCGCAGCAGCTGGATGTCCTGGGTGGCGCCCGCCGCGGTGCCGATGCGGCCGCCGGTGCTCTGCTGGACGTTGGTGAACACCTTGCCCAGCCCGCCGAACAGCTCGCCCTTGCGGCTGGACCAGTAGCCCACGGTCATGAAGCTGATCCACGCCGCGTACACCACGCCCGCGATGAACGGCAGGCCGCGCAGGCTGCAGCGGCGGACGATGACCAGCCCGGCGCACGACGCGGTCATCAGGAACGGGGTGAGCTGGTGCGCGGCGGTGCCGACGAGGATCAGGACGAAGAGCAGGATCAGCAGGATCGACTGCTCGCGGACGCCGACCGGCTTGGCGGGCAGCTCGCCCGGGTCCTTGGGCCCGAACAGCCAGTTGTAGATCCGCCAGAGCCCGCCGCGGCGCTCGCGGGTGACGGTGCTGCGCCGCCGGCCGGACCGCTGGGTGGTCTCGTCGTGGTGGCGGAACCAGTTGACCAGGATCGCCACGAAGAACAGGTAGAGCAGGTAGGCGAACGCCTGGGGCGACAGGTAGTCCTGGCCGACCCAGTTGGCCGCGATGAAGAGCCACGCCGCGAACCACTTGGCCCGCCAGGTCGCCCGCAGCGTCCGCAGGATCAGCGCGTACGGCAGCAGGTAGAGCATGTTGGTGACGGCGGGCGCCCAGCGCAGGATCGGCTCGATGTCGTTCTGGCCGACCGCCTTCATGACGAACGCGACGAACACGAAGAAGCCCGGGGTCGAGAAGCGTGCGTCGAGGTCCCAGCTCACGTCGTGGTTGCGGGTGACGTACTCGATGAACCCGGCGGTCTGCCACGCCGTGGGGAACCGCGCGTTGGGCTCGAGCGCCAGCGTCACCCCGTGCAGCGCGAGGATGAGCAGCAGGATCTGCAGCGCGAGCAGCAGCCGTTGCGGCCGGGCGAGCGCGAGCGTCGCCATGAACGTCAGCACCAGCAGCGCCGCGCCGAGCAGCGTGGCGACCGGCAGCACGCCGATCAGCCCGTAGCCGTCCATCGCCTCGAGGTCGACGCCGCGCAGCGGCAACCAGAAGAGCGCGAGGCCGAGGGTCAGCATCCCGCCCAGGGCGGCCAGTACCGCCCGGGGGGTCTGCGGCACCGGCGGCTGAGCGGCCGGCTCCTCGCGAGGGGCGCCCCCCTCGCTCTGCGAAGCCTGGCGAACCGTCACACGTGTTTCACCCCCCATGACTACTCCCACCGCCCCCATCTACAGATATCCCGCCTTCGGTATCGAGGGAAGGTTTCGGCCGGGAAGCCCTCAGCAACCCCGGCAGGACGGCCGCCGCGACCACGACGTTCACGCCGACGATGATCAGGCCGATCGTGGCCAGGTGCTCGGAGTCGAACAACGCCAGGATGAGCGCCAGCACGCCGAAGAACCGGACCGCCTGGAGGATCGCGATGAGGCGCGTGCGGTTCTCCACCCGCAGCACGCCGATGTAGAGCTCGATGAGCGCCTTGGGCAGCACCGCGAGCGCCAGGATCTGGAGGAGCGGCGCGCCCTTCTCGCTGTATTCGTGGCCGAAGAACTCCAGCGCGAACGGCGCCGCGACGATCACGATCACCACGACCGGCGTCATCAGCGTCACCGTGCGGCGCAGCGCCGCGCGGGTCGACTCGGCGAGCCTGGCGCGGTCGAACGAGCCCTCCACGGTCAGTGACAGCGACAACGTGAGGGCCAGCAGGTCGAGCATCATGCCGAGCGCCCAGGCCATCTGGAAGTAGGCGTTGGCGGTCTCGCTGATGTGCGCGGCGACCACGACCGGGATGAGGCTGATCGAGGCGTACTGGAACGCGCCGCCCACGTACGCGCCGCCGGTGTAGCGGGCGATCTCGCGGTAGGTGGGGCGCGGGCCGCGGCCGAAGTTCTCGCGGCGGTGCGCGGGGATCATCCGTCCGAAGATCAGGAAGCTCACCGGGACCAGCGCGATCATCACCGGCACGAACCACGAGAGCGTCACGCCGTTGTCGGGGAAGGCCGCGGCCAGCGCGACCAGCATCACCAGCTTGGTCGCGCCGAAGACGACGTTGACGACCGGCACCCAGCCGGCGTGCCGCAGGCCGGTGAAGACGCCCTCCTGCTGGTTCCACAGGTTCCAGGCGACGGCCATCGCCAGGAACCAGGCGGCCGACTTCCAGTTGTGCAGGTGGTCGAAGGACGGCCCCCACAGGTCCAGCGTGAGCAGGAAGCCGATCGCCAGCAGCGCGGCGGCCGCCGCGCCGATGCCGTAGCAGGCCATCACCAGCGGGCGCGTGCTCCGCGCGGTCTGCGGGACGAACCGGATCAGCACGAAGTTGAGCATCGTGACGCTGCCGACGAACATGATCGCCTGGATCACGGCCCAGTTGCGCCCGACGTCGTCGGGCGCGTAGAACTTGGCGCCCAGCGCCCAGTAGGCCAGCCCGAGCAGGCCGGTGAGACCGCCGTTGGCCACCAGCGCGTAGGCGTTGCGGAACAGCGGGTTGGACAGCTCGCGGCGCAGCCAGCCAGGCTCGTCCGCGGGCTGGGGCGCCAGCACCCCGGGATCAGACACGGCCCGCCGCCTTCCGCGCGGCGAACCGGGTGCGCCGGACGACGGCGTACCCCCGGGTGAGCACGCGGTCCTTGAGGTAGATCAGGGGGATGCCCCTTCCGTCCGCGACCCGTTCGAACGTGCCGAGCGAGGTGGACATGCGGACGGTCAGGCGGGGGATCGCCAGCACGTCGTCGACGCCACCGAGTCTGTTCTCGACCGAGCACGCGGCGTCATACCCTGCCGCCCGGACCGCACGCCGGACCCGCACGCTGGAGTAACCGAACGGATAGGCCATGGTGCGCACCGGGCGGCCGAGCCGGTCTTCGAGCAGGCCGCGGTTGCGGGTCAGCTCGTCGCGCAGCGCGGCGTCGCCGAGCTGGTCGAGCTGCGGATGGCTGTGGCTGTGGCCGCCGATCTCGATGCCGTGCGCGGTCGCCTCGCCGACCTGCGCCCAGGAGAGCATGGCGTCGAGCGGCCGCCCGGCCGCGTCGGCGCCGGCGTCGGCCAGCCAGCCGGTCGTCACGAAGACGGTCGCGGTGAACCCGTGCCCGTCCAGCACCGGCAGCGCGTGCTCGTGGAAGTCGGCGTAGCCGTCGTCGAAGGTGATCACGACCGGCCGGCGGGGCAGGTCGCCGCCGCCGCGCAGCGCGGAGAACGGGATCGGGGTGAAGCCGCGGTCGGCGAGCAGCGCCATCTGGTCGGCGAACGCGCCCGGCCGCACCGCGAGCCCCGCCGTCTCGCGCGGCGGGTGCTCGCGGATCGAGTGGTACATCAGCACCGGGATCCCGCCGCCCGCGGAGCTCGTGCCGCTCGCGGAGCCCATGCCGCCCGGGGAGCTCATGCCGTCCGCCCGCGGGCGACCGCGCGCCGGTCGCGGCGCGCCTGGCGGCGGGCGGCGGCCAGGCCCACGGCGTAGCCCCACGCGGTCCAGGCGAGCCCGATCGTGATCGCGCTCGCCCGCCCCAGGCCGGCGAGGTCGCCGCGGACGGCGTCGCCGGCGCCCTTGACGGCGCCGCGCGGCAACGTCTTGAGGGCGTGCGAACGTTCGCTGGCCAGCCCGTCCTCGCTGCCGACGCTCTGCGTGACGAGCGCCTTGGACAGGCCCTCGGCGTAGCAGCGTTCGCGGAAGTAGGAGAACCGTGCCCGCTCGCGCGGCACCCGGTGCCAGATCACGGCCTGGTCGTCGTAGACCAGCTCCGACTCGGGGCTGCGCTGCCGCAGCCGGATGCAGAACTCGGTCTCCTCGCAGCCCAGCGGCCGCTTGTGGTGGCTGCGCCCGATGCCGGTGGCGAATCCGCCCGCGACCGGGAACATCTCGCGGCGGAACGAGGCGTTGCCGCCCATCAGGTTGCGGATCAGGCCCGGCCGCATGCCGCGGTAGGTGCAGCCGACCGTCCAGTCGAACTCCTCGGGGAACCAGCCGGGCCTGGTGCCCGTGGTCTCGGGCACGGGCGCCGTGACGAGCGCGCTGGACGGGGTGGACCCCGGCCACATCGGCAGGGTCAGCCCGCCGACGCCCGCCACCGCGGGGTCGTCGTAGTGGCGCGCGAACGCCTCCAGCCAGCCCGGCGCGGCGACCGCGTCGTCGTCCAGGAACGCGACCACGTCGCCGGTCGCCACCGCGACGCCGGTGTTCTTGCCGCCGGACAGCCCGCGGCCCTCGCGGTTCTCCACCACGGTGACGCCGGTGAGCGACCGCCGCAGGCGCGCGTGCAGCGCCGGGTTGTGGTCGACCACCACGATGATCTCCGTGGGCGCGCGCCGCTGCGCCCGCACCGAGGCCACCGCCGCGTGCACGTCGTCCCAACGCTTGTCGGTGTAGGCGCAGATCACCACCGAGAACGTCACGCCGTTGCCGTCGCCGGAGTGGGTCATCTGGTCCGCCCCCTCAGGCGCGCGTAGGTCTTGAGCACCCGGTCGGCGCGCTTGTAGAGCGCCGGGTTGTCCAGGACGGCGCCGCGCGCCCTGTTGAGCGGGGTGGTGCGCGTCCAGTGCAGGGCGGCGCCGGCGGTGCGGCGGGCGACCCGGCCCTCGGCGATGGGGATCTCGCGGCTCGTGAAGCCCACCTTGAACTCCTTGCCGCCGCGGCCCATCGCGATCTCGGTGATGCCGTTGGCGGCGCATCCCGCCGCGAGGTGGATGTGCCCGATCATGCCGGGGGAGTACTTGCCGAACCGGGTGTCGTAGGCCGGGAACCAGCCCGCCATGACGTGCCCGTTGCGTAGCCCGAAGTGGGCCGACACCGGCTCGTCGCCCGCGTACAGCACGCTCAGCACGCCGAAGCCGGTCGTGTGGAAGTGCTCGACGAGCTTGACGATCCAGGGGCGGGCGAACCGGTCGGTCCGGCCGGTGCGGGTGTACTGGTCGGACTTCCAGTCCATGAGCCGGCGAAGCTCGGCCGGGTCGTCGGACTCGAAGACGTAGCGCACCTCGCCGACATCGCGCCCGAGCTTGCGCTCCTTGTACTTGATGGTCTTGTGCGTCTTGGGCGCGGCCTTGCGCGCCTCGCCGATGAACGACTCGAATCCGCCGCTCAGGTCCATCACCGGCTCGACCCGCCGCACGGCGTGGAACGGGGCGAACGTCGCCTGGTGGGCCAGCAGGTGATCGAAGTCCCAGACGCCGAGGCCGCAGGCCCGCAGCAGGACGCGCGCGTCCAGCCCCAGGCCGGGCGGGGCCACGATGCCCTGCAGGTCGGTCAGGCCGAACCCGACCGGATGGCCGGTGCCCAGGCCGCCGCGTTCGTACGGGAAGAACGCGACGGTCTCGGTGCCGTCCTCCACGACCGCCACCCGGACGTCGTCCCGGAACAGGCCGACGCCGATGGTGAACTCGGGGGAGAGGAACGGGCTCGCCAGGGCGGGGTCGGTCAGTTGGAGATCACGCCATCGCTTGACCTCGGCCTCGCCGAGGTCACGCGGGCGGACGATGGAGATCTTCACGTGCCGAGGTCCCTACTCCGTGCCGGTCGGGCTGAAGGCCGCCGCCTGGATGTGGATCGGCACGGGTTCCGCGGCGGGCGGACCGGCCTCGGTGGCCAGCGGCTTGGCGAAGCGCAGCCGGACCATGGTCTTGAGCACGCGCCAGCCGTCGCGCCAGGTGTTGAGGTTGGACTCGCCGTGGCGGCGCTCGGTCTCGTGGCTGGCGACCTCGGCGATGCGCAGCCCGGCGCGGACCGCGTTGACGCACATCTCGGTCTCGATCTCGAAGCCGGTCGACTCGAGCCGGAGCCGCTCGACCGCGTCGCGGCGCATGGCCACGTAGCCGTAGCAGAGGTCCGACCAGTTCTGCCGGTAGAGGCGGTTGGCCAGGCCGGTGAGGACGGAGTTGCCGAGCCGGCGCAGGCCGGTCAGGTCGTCAGAGCCGCCGCCGCAGCCGTACCGCGTGCCCTTGACGAAGTCGTAGCCGCGGCAGAGCAGGGCGAGGAACGAGTCGAACTCGGCGGGGTCCATGCTGCCGTCGGCGTCCAGCATGATGATCATCTCGGAGGTCGCGGCGGCCATGCCGGTCCGCATCGCGGTGCCCTTGCCGGTGGGCGGCTCGATGATGATCCGCGCGTCCGGGCGGACGGACAGCACGTACTCGACGGTCCCGTCGGTGGACTGGCCGTCGACGATCACGATCTCGTCCACCGCCGTCAGCCGCGGCATGAGCCATCGGAGGTTGGCGGCTTCGTTGAGGGTCGGGACGACCGCGGTGACGGTCGGCCAGCGGCGGCTGTGACCGCTTACGGACATGAGGCTTGCGGGACGCGCGTGCTGTACCGAGGCCGCCCTCGGCGCCGCGTCTGCGCGCCCCGAGCCGCGCCCCGTAGCGCGCACGGAGTCAGGAGTATGCATGGGAAGTCCCCGTAATTGATCGGCGTCTTGAATGGTTAGATGGCGCGTTCGCCCATCATGTTCAGGCGCCCCCGGCGAGGACTCCCGTAAGCGGCGCAGGATCGGCTACGCAACGCGTACGGCTCCGAGTGGTAAGGGCCTCGTCACGGACCGCTTCGCCGGTCAGCAGGGGGGAAAGGGGACGGCGGCGCCGATCGCCGCGTGTCCGCATCCGGCCACAATGATCTAGGGTCCGCTGACCACATATGGGCACGTCCGGATGGCTTTGTTAAGATCATCCGATCCGGTCCGAAGTACGCCGGTATTTCCCCAGGTCCGTCGGGGAGGAGTAGGCGATCCAGCGCTCTTTCCATGATTTCTTCGAGCGGCATCACCGGGAGCTGGCACGGCTCGGTTACCTGCTCACGGGTGATCCCGACGCCGCCGACGACCTCGCGGCCGACGCTCTGTTCGAGGCGTGGCGGTCCTGGGCGCGGATCAGGCGCGCCGACAGTCCCATCGCCTATGTCCGTCGCATTCTGGTGAATATCGCCGGAGACCGCATCAAATCGCTGGTGCGCGACCGGGGCCGCATCGAGGCGCTCGGGCCATTCCTCGTCGACCGGACCGAGGGTCCGGATGTCGCGGCGGTGGTCGATATCCGTGACGCATTGCAGTGCCTGCCGCTCAGAAAACGCGCATGCGTCGTCCTCCGCCACGCTTTCGATCTTTCAGAACGGGAAACGGCCGAGATTTTGGGGATTTCGGTCGGTACGGTCAAGAGTCAGACGTCCAAGGGGGCGGCCGAACTGGAACGGCTGCTCGCCGGCCGGCTCGAGCCGCTGGAAACGCGTGGCCCGCGCGGCGGCGAGGAGACGGCGCCCGGTGCGCGGACCCCCTGTCACTGAGGAGGGGCGTCTCCGACGGGGAAGGACCGTACATGTCACGGAGGGAAGAGCGGCTGCGCGCCGTCCTGACGGCCGAGGCCGGGCGTCACCGGCCGGATCGGCGCCGTATTCGCGCGCGGTTGCTGGACCGCATCATCGCCGTCCGCGCCGGCGGATCGGCCACCGGCGGCGGGTCGGCGCCGGCGCCCGGCGGCGCGGTCGGAAAGAAAGCACCGAAAAAGCTGGGAATCGCGGCAACCTTTCGTGGCCGCCGGGAGGACTAGATGGTGGAACGCGAAACGTCCGGCTAGCCCCCGTGCGGCGTTCCGGCTGCCCGTCCGGGAATGGGGACGGGCAGCGCACACTTCCGCGAGGCCTCGCCCGTCCCCGTCCCCTCGGGCAAAGCGGGCGAGACCCCGTTTCTCTCGGGCGCTCCCAGGGTGGTGCGGCCTCGATGCCGCGTAGAGAGCGCCCGCCCTCCTCCGGGATGTGTGAGCGCGGACGGAGGAGGGCGGGCGCGGGCCGGACCGGAGCCCCCCGGAAACGGTCCGGCCGCACGGTCGGGGGAGCTGTGCTCGTACCCCGACCGGGTCAGGGAGCGGGCCGCTCGGACTCCAGGCGGTGGAGGAGCACGTCCAGCGCCTTGCAGGCCTGGCCCGCGGCCCGTTCGACCTGGCGCAGCGTGGCGCGGGAGGAGCGGATGTCGCGCGCCCCGTCGGTGGCGAGCGCGCCGACCAGGCGCAGGTTGCCGATCTGGAGCGCGATCTCGTGCTCGTCGGCGCGCAGGGTCACGTCCGGCACCTCGACGCCGCGGTCGTGCACGTAGATCTCCCTCATGACGCCACCACCTCCCGGTCGTCGCAGCGGACGTCGCCGCGGTGGAGCAGCAGGACGACGCGGTCCTGCGGCGTGATGACGCGGATCGGGCGGGCGCGGTGGTAGGCGACCCGGGTCCCCTCCCCGAAGTACTCCCGCAGCAGCCCGTGGACCGGGTCGAACCTGGTGATCCGGCACGGGATGCCGGCGGAGTCGAAGAGGAGGTCGCCCAGTTGCACGTCCCGGCCTTCCACCGGGACCTTGACGGTGGTCTTCATCGGATCTCTCTCGGGTCGGGGATCGGCGTCGGCGGGTGCGCCCCGGCGCGGTGCGCGCCCGGCGACGGGGACCGCGGGCCCTCGTCGTGGCGGCGCAGGCTCTGGACGAACGTGCGCACCGACGAATAGAGGACGCGGCGGGAGCGGCCGATCATCACCGTCTCCAGCTCGCCCGCGTAGATGAGGTCGTAGACCTTGCGCGGGCTGAGGCTCAGGACGGCCGCCGCCTTGTAGATGTCCAGCAGGATCGGCTCGATCTCCATGACGGCGGTGCCGCCGCCGGCCCGGCCGACCGTTTGCACAGGGGTTTCGGTCACGGGAACGACCCTAGGGGCCAGCGGCTAGAAGGTGCAATACCTTCTAGCAACTTTTAGCAACTCTCTAAAGTGGTCCATTCCCCTTGCCAACTCGGGGTAAACCTCTGCACGTTTCTGTTATCGTCTGCATGTCCGTTCAACCGGGTGCGGGTGGAAGGAGCGTGCGGCCCGATGGTGCAGGAGAGTGCGGGGGCGCCGCTGGAGGCGGAGCTCGTCCGCAGGCATCGCGAAGAGCTCATCCCGCCGCGTTCGCCGGAGAAGCTGGCGAAGGTCATCGGCATCAGCGGCAAGCGGTGGCGGGACATCGAGCGCGGCCTGGACGCCAACGGGCGTCCGACCCAGGCCCGCGCGCAGACCCTGGCCGACATCGCCAAGGTCCTCGGCATCGGCCCCGAGCAGCTCGAGGAGGCCGGGCGCGCGGACGCGGCCCGCATCCTGAGCGCCGTGACCCGGGACCGTGCGGAGACCGAGCCGGCCCTGGCGGGGATCGTGCAGCCCGAGGCCACCCCGGTCGCGCTGCTCCAGCAGATCCTTCAGGTCCTGGACGAGATCCGGACCGACGACCGGCTGTCCGCGGGGCAGCGCCGGCAGCTCGAAGAGGCCTTCGTGACCGGCCTCCAGCGGGACGTGCAGAACCTCCAGGACCAGTTCCGCACCATGATCCGGGTCGTCGGCGGCGGCGCCTGAATAGGCTTCCGACCTGGGAAAATGACACGGTCAAATAGTAAAGGGCAGGCAAAGTCACAACGGCGTCAAGGTGGCGTCGTATGACGGGAGAATTGCCGGTATGTGACGACGGCCGTCGCATTACCGCCCCTCCCGATGTCCGCCGTGGGGCGCCGCGAAGCCGGATACGTCCCACCTGAAAGCCGGACTTTCGCATTCGTCACATATCTGACTAAGATCTCCGCTGTCGGGGGCTAGCGACAATTCACAGAAAGGGCAGATCCATGCGTAGGACGCAGCGGTGGGTCCTGACCGGAGTCGCTGGCGCTTCGTGGATATTCGCGCTCGGCATCGTCGTCGCCGAGGTCATCGATCCGCATCCGGGACTGCATCCGATTCACCTGTTGTTCTTCGTCGCGCTCGCCGTCGGTGTCGTCCTGACCCTCGGCGCCTGGCTCGAGCTCCGCTCCACCGCCATGAGCGTCGCCTACGAGTACGGGCGGAGAACGGGCGCGAGGACGGTCGGGCAGGCGGAGAACGTCACACCCCTCAGGCGGACGCCCGGCAGGCACTGAGCAAGGCCCTGAATGGCCGACGGAAAACGGATCGCCGGTGCGAGTGGACGGCGATCCGTGTCCGTCCGGCCACGGTCAGGCGGCCAGATGCGCGAGCGAACGAAGGGGCACGTGCAGCCATGACGGCCGATTGCGCGCTTCATATCGGACCTCGTACACCGCCTTGTCGAGTTCGAATGCCTTGACGATGGCCGAGTGCGCCACCGGGTCGGCGCCGCCGGCCTCCGCATAGCCGCGGCAGAATGCCGTGCGGTTACGCTTCGCCCAGGAGTGCGCGCGCAATTCGAGTTCGCGCGCGCCCTCCGGGGACAGGCTCTCCGCGTCGGCGAGCAGGAAGCGCGCCGCGTATTCGAAGGAACGCAACATCCCGGCCACGTCCCGCAGCGGATGCGACAGTGCCCGGCGTTCGCCGGGGGACCGGGCCGGCTCGCCCTCGAAGTCGAGCAGCACCCACCCCCCGTCGGTCCGCATGGCCTGGCCGAGGTGCAGGTCGCCGTGGACACGCTGGAACGGCGGCAGCGCGCCCAGGGCGGCCAGGTCGTCGAAGGCCGCGCCGATGGCGGCGGAGAAGGGCGCCAGGTCGGGGACGTCCCGGCGCACCTCGGCCAGCTGCCGGTGCATGTCGCCGGCCGCCGCGCGCACGGCGGCGGCGGTCTGCGGCACCTCCCCGAACGCCGACGCCAGATCGCGGTGCACCGCCGCCGTCGCGGCCCCGAGCCGTTCGGACTCGGCCGCGAAGTCGCCGCCGGCGGTGCCCGGGTCCGGCGTGACGCCCGCGGGAAGCGTGCGCGCGAACCAGTCGCGGACGCTCGTCACCGCGAGCTGCCAGCCGTCGGTGCCGGTGCGCAGGAACTCCGACAGCAGCGCGAGCGTCGTGGGCTCGGCCCCCTCCTCGGCCCCCTCCTCGGCCCACTCCTCGGCCGAGGACGCGGCCGCGGCCGGCGCCCGCGAGCCCCCTCCGGAGAGCGGCCCGGCGGGATCCAGCTCGATCCAGCCGTGCACGGCGGGAACGTGCTCGGACCCGGCGGCCGACAGCGCGAGGTTGACCTCGAGGTCGGGATTGACGCCGGGGGAGAGCCGCCGGAAGAGCTTGCAGATGCTCTGGTCGCCGTACACCACCGAGGTGTTGCTCTGCTCGGCCGTGCCGACCAGGCCCTCCAGCCCGGTGTCGATCGTCGCGCCGGGCGCGCGGCGGAACCGCAGCGGTCCCACCACCGCGTCCGCCGCGATGTGCTCCAGCAGCACCCGCGACGCCTCCGGATCGTGGGCGGCGTCGTAGAGCCACGGCCCGTCCGGCCCCGGCAGCCGGCCGATCTCGCCGGTCCGGAGCCGTTCGGGCAGGTGGCCCCGCATGCCGAGCAGCACCTGGTAGTGGTCGACCTCCTCGTCCTGCCGTACGGCGAGGACCAGGTGGTGCACGGCCGGGTCGCCGGACCGCAGCTCGGTGGCGGCGGCCACGGAGACCTCGCCGATGGCGCGGTCCTTGCCGGCGAACCACCGCTGCCGGGGCAGCCAGCCGGCGATCAGTTCGGTCACGGGCCGGTCGGACGGCCGCACGGTCAGATCACCTCGTCTCCTGGGCGTCGGGCGGCGGGGGCAGCAGGAACCAGTAGAAGCCGTGGCCCGGCAGCGTGAGCAGGTAGGGCAGCTCGCCGATGGCCGGGAACTGCACCCCGCCCATGCACTCGATCGGGGTGGACCCCTGGAAACGGCGCAGGTCGAGCTCCACCGGCTGCGGGAACCGGGACAGGTTGTTGACGCACAGGACCCGGTCGACCCCGCCCCACTGGTTGCCCTGCGCGTCGGTCTTGCCGCCGCCGTTGAACTCGCGGACGAACGCCAGCACGCTCGGGTTGGACGCGGCCAGCTCCACGTACTCGCCGACGCCGAACACCGGGTGCCGCTGCCTGATCTCGATCATCTTGCGGGTCCAGTGCAGCAGCGAGCCGGGGTTGTTGCGCTGGGCCTCGACGTTCACGGCCTGGTACCCGTAGATCGGGTCCATGATGACCGGGAGGTACAGCCGGGCCGGGTCGCACTTGGAGAAGCCCGCGTTGCGGTCGGGCTCCCACTGCATCGGTGTGCGGACGGCGTCGCGGTCGCCGAGCCAGATGTTGTCGCCCATGCCGATCTCGTCGCCGTAGTAGAGCACGGGCGAGCCGGGCAGCGACATCAGCAGGGCGGTGAACAGCTCCAGCTGGTTGCGGTCGTTGTCGAGCAGCGGGGCGAGCCGCCGCCGGATCCCGATGTTGGCCTTCATCCGGGGATCCTTGGCGTACTCGGAGTACATGTAGTCGCGCTCTTCGTCGGTGACCATCTCGAGCGTGAGCTCGTCGTGGTTGCGCAGGAAGATGCCCCACTGGCAGTTCTCGGGGATCTTCGGAGTCTGCGCCATGATCTCCGAGATCGGGTAACGCTGCTCGCGGCGCACCGCCATGAAGATGCGCGGCATCACCGGGAAGTGGAACGCCATGTGGCACTCGTCGCCGCCCACCCCGGGGTCGCCGAAGTACTCGACCACGTCGGCGGGCCACTGGTTGGCCTCGGCCAGCAGCACCCGGTCGGGGTAGAGCCGGTCGACCTCCTTGCGGACCTTCTTGAGGTACGCGTGCGTCTCGGGGAGGTTCTCGCAGTTGGTGCCCTCACGTTCGAACAGGTAGGGCACGGCGTCGAGCCGGAATCCGTCGATGCCGAGGTCGAGCCAGAAGCGCAGGACCTCCAGCATCGCCTCCTGCACGGCGGGGTTGTCGTAGTTGAGGTCGGGCTGGTGCGAGAAGAAGCGGTGCCAGTAGTAGGCCCCGCGCACCGGGTCGTACTGCCAGTTGGAGGTCTCGGTGTCGACGAAGATGATCCGGGCGTCGGAGTAGCTCTCGTCGTTGTCGGACCAGACGTAGAAGTCGCCGAACGGCCCGTCCGGGTCGTTCTGGGACGCCTGGAACCACGGGTGCTGGTCGGAGGTGTGGTTCATGACCAGGTCGGCGATCACGCGGATGCCGCGTGCGTGCGCCTCCTCGATCAGCTCCACGAAGTCGCCCAGCTCGCCGAACTCCGGAAGGATCTTGGTGAAGTCGGCGATGTCGTACCCGCCGTCGCGCAGGGGCGACTGGTAGAGCGGCAGCAGCCACAGGCAGTCGACGCCCAGCCACTCCAGATAGTCGAGCCGCTGGATCAGTCCGCGCAGGTCGCCGACGCCGTTGCCGTCGGAGTCGTGGAAGCTGCGCACCGCCACCTCGTAGAAGACGGCGGTCTTGTACCAGTGCGGGTCGCGCGGCGTCCCCGGGCTGAACGAGTCCGGGACGGGTTCGGAGGGAACGGGGATCGCTTCGGGCGGGATCTCGGGGATCGGTTCGTCTTTGGGTACTTGCCCTGGTGATGACGGTCGGGGGTTGCTCAACTCGCGTTTCTCCGGAGCGTGAAGATGTGGGCCGGCTGGACATGAGGGTCGAGGCGTACGTAGTTCGCCTGGTGCCAGGTGTAGGTCTCGCCGGAGAGCTCGTCGGTCACGGCGAACTCCGCGTCGGCTGCCAGGCCCAGGGCGAGCAGGTCGAGATGGACGGTCGCCTCGCGGGCCTGATGGGGATTGAGGTTGACCACGGCGAGCACCACGTCGTCGAGGTACCGCTTGGAGAAGCAGAGGATCTCGTGCTGGTCGACCGAGTGGAACCTCAGGTTGCGCAGCCTGTGCAGGGCCGGGTGTGCTCGTCGGAAACTGTTGAGCCGGCCGATGAGCGGCGCGATGCTCGCGCCCTCCCGTTCGGCCCGCTCCCAGTCGCGCGGCTTGAACTGGTACTTCTCAGAGTCGCGGTACTCCTCACTGCCGGGGCGGACGGGGGTGTGCTCGATCAGCTCGTAGCCGGAGTAGACACCCCAGGTCGGGGACAGCAGGGCGGCCAGGATCGCCCGGATCTCGAACGCGGGGCGGCCGCCGTGCACGAGGTACTCGTTGAGGATGTCGGGTGTGTTGACGAAGACGTTGGGCCGCATGTAGGCGGCGGCGGGCCCGGCCAGCTCGCGGAAGTACCCCTCCAGCTCCCACTGGGAGTTCTTCCACGTGAAGTAGGTGTACGACTGGTGAAACCCGATCTTGGCGAGGGTGTGCATCATCGCGGGCCGGGTGAACGCCTCGGCGAGGAAGATCACGTCCGGGTCGGTCCCGGCGATCTCGGCCAGCAGCCGTTCCCAGAACGGCACCGGCTTGGTGTGCGGGTTGTCGACGCGGAAGATCCGCACGCCGTGGTCCATCCAGTGCCGGACGACGCGCATGACCTCGGCGTAGATGCCCTCGGGGTCGTTGTCGAAGTTGAGCGGATAGATGTCCTGGTACTTCTTGGGCGGGTTCTCGGCGTAGGCGATGGTGCCGTCGGCGCGGGTGGTGAACCACTCGGGGTGCTCCTCGACCCAGGGGTGGTCGGGGGAGCACTGGAGCGCCAGGTCGAGCGCGACCTCCAGGCCGGCGTCGGCGGCCGCCTCGACGAACGCCTTGAAGTCGTCGAGCGTGCCGAGGTCGGGGTGCACGGCGTCGTGGCCGCCCTCCGGCGAGCCGATCGCCCACGGCGACCCGGGGTCGTACGGGCCGGCGTCGAGGGTGTTGTTGGGGCCCTTGCGGAACGTGGTCCCGATGGGGTGCACCGGGGGCAGGTAGACCACGTCGAAGCCCATGGCGGCGATCGCCGGGAGCCGCTTGGCCGCCGTTCGGAACGTGCCAGACTGCGGGCCCCGGCGCCCCATCGGGTCGGACGTGGCGCCCTCCGAGCGCGGGAAGAACTCGTACCAGGAGCCGGTGAGCGCGCGCTCGCGGTGCACGACGAGCGGGAACCACTCCGACTCGGTGACCGGCTCGCGCAGCGGATGCCGGTCGAGGAGGTCGAGCACGTCCGGGTCGGTGGCGGCCTCGAGCCGGGCGGCGGCGTCGGCGGTCACGTCGGTGAGCAGCCAGGCCAGGCGGGTGAGCCGCGGGCGGTCCTTGCCGGGCACGCCTTCGGCGGCGCGCCGGAACAGCTGGGCGCCCTCGGTGAACATCAGCTCGACGTCCTGGCCGCGCGGCACCTTGATGAGCGCGTCGTGCCGCCAGTGCGCGATCGGGTCGCCCCAGGCCTCGATCCGGTAGTGCCAGTGGCCGGCGGCGGTCGGGGTGACCTCGGCGCTCATCCGGTCGGTGCCGTCGTCGTGCGGCGTCATGCGTTCGGGCGGGAGCGCCTCGCCGCCGGGCGTGCGCAGCACGACCGCGGCGCCGAGCATCTCGTGGCCCTCGCGGAACACCGTCGCGCTCACCGTGAAGGTCTCGCCGGTGACGGCCTTGGCGGTCCAGGGAGCGCAGGTGCGGGCGGGTTCGACGTCCAGGATGGGGATGCGGCCGATCTTTGGCGTAACGGTCCTGCCGGACATTCTGGACTCGACTCGCATGCGCCACCTCTACCCGCTCGCGATTTCCAAAACCGTCCATGCCCGCGATCGGGCCCTTACCGTCCTGTAGTTTTGGATAACTTTGGGCGAGAATGCGGACACTGTCCGTCAGGTGACCGCCAGTGGCCGTGGACCGATGCAACCCCGCGGGCGGTGGTGGCGTCTCTCCTGGTGTGACGCTCCCTTTCGACCTGGCGGTTCTTCCCGACGTGTCGCGGCACCTGCCCATGCAGGCCGTCTACGCGCTCACGCTGTGGGTGGTGCTCGCCGGGGCGATGGTGCTCGCCTGGCGGCCCCTGACGCGGCGCACCGGCTGGGCGCCGCGGCCGACCCTGGCCCTGCTGGTCTGGACCGGGCTCGTGCTGGCCCTGACCCTGCCGACGACCGTCGAGCCCGGCACCGGCGCGCGGCTGGCGAACTGCCTCGCCGATCCGGCCGCCGGGGCGTCGGGGATGGTGCGGACGTTCGGCGCGCGCGGTGTCGAGGACGTCATGAACGTGGTGCTGTGGGTGCCGTGCGGGCTCTTCGCCGTCCTGGCGACGCGGCGGGCCGTCGCGGCGCCGGCGGCGGTCGCGGGCGGCTTCGTGGTGGTGGAGTTCGTGCAGACCCTCGACCCGGGACGCTGGTGCGACCCGGGGGACTGGGCGTTCAACTCGTTCGGCGTGGCCGTGGGCGCGGTGGCGGCCGCCGCGTTCCTGCGTTTGCGACGTCGCGGTAACGTGCGCCTCACATAGGGACCTTCCGGTGACGTTATCGTCCACCGGGGTCGCGTTATGGCCCGTTCTGCGCCTAGCGTTGCGCTACGTGAAGGCAATCAGACGATTCACCGTACGTTCTGTCCTTCCCGCCCCACTCCAGCGGCTCGACGAGCTGGTGCTCAATCTTCGCTGGTCATGGCACCACGAGACCCTCGACCTCTTCCGCGCGGTCGACCCCGTTCTCTGGGAGGCCGTCGGGCACGACCCCGTCCGGCTGCTCGGCGAGGTGTCGCCGGAGCGGCTCGCGCTCCTCGCGGTCGACCGGCGTTTCCTGCGCCGCCTGCAGGACACCGCCGAGGACCTGCACGAGTACCTGACCGCGCCGCGCTGGTACCAGAACCTCCGGGACGTCCCCGAGGCCATCGCCTACTTCTCGCCCGAGTACGGGATCACCGCCGCGCTGCCGCAGTACTCCGGCGGCCTGGGCATCCTGGCGGGCGACCATCTCAAGACCGCCAGCGATCTCGGCGTGCCGATCATCGGTGTGGGGCTGCTCTACCGCCACGGCTACTTCTCGCAGTCGTTGTCGCCCGACGGCTGGCAGCTGGAGCGCTATCCGACGTTCGACCCCAACGGCCTGCCGCTCACGCTCCTGCGCGACGCCGCCGGACTGCCGGTGCGCATCACCATCGGCCTGCCACAGGGCCGTGACCTGCACGCCCAGGTGTGGCTGGCGCAGGTCGGCCGGGTGCCGCAGCTGCTGCTCGACTCCGACGTCGAGGACAACGACCAGGCCGCGCGCGACGTCACCGACCGGCTGTACGGGGGCGGCGGCGACCACCGGCTGCTCCAGGAGATGTTGCTCGGCATCGGCGGCGTGCGCGCGATCCGCGCGTACTGCGGGATCACCGGGCACCCGGCGCCCGAGGTGTTCCACACCAACGAGGGGCACGCCGGGTTCCTCGGCCTCGAACGTATCCGCGTCCTGGTGTCGGAGTCCGGGCTGAGCTTCGACGAGGCGCTGGAGGTGGTGCGGGCGGGCACGGTGTTCACCACGCACACGCCGGTGCCGGCGGGCATCGACCGGTTCCCGCGCGACCTGATCGAACGTTACTTCGGCGGCGTCAACGAGGAGCGCGACGTCCCGGCCGAGCGGGTGCTCGCACTGGGCGCCGAGGACTACCCCGACGGCGACCGCACCGTGTTCAACATGGCCGTGATGGGCATGCGGCTGGCGCAGCGCGTCAACGGCGTCAGCAGGCTGCACGGCGAGGTCAGCCGGGAGATGTTCGGCGGGTTGTGGGGCGGCTTCGACACCGCCGAGGTGCCGGTCGGCTCGATCACCAACGGCGTGCACGCGGGCACCTGGGTGGCCCGCGAGATCCTCGAACTGGCGGCGCGCGAGGTGCCGGACGTGGTCGAGCAGGCGCGCGGCTGGGAGGGCGTGCGCGACGTCTCGGAGAACGAGGTGTGGCGGGTGCGCCGCACCCTGCGCGAACGGCTCGTGCGCGACGCGCGGCGGCGGCTCGGCGAGTCGTGGCGGCAGCGCGGCGCCAGCGGGGCCGAGCTGTCGTGGGTCGACGACGTGCTCGACCCGGACGTGCTGACGATCGGCTTCGCGCGGCGCGTCCCCTCGTACAAGAGGCTGACGCTGATGATGCGCGACCCGGACCGGCTGCGGGCGTCGCTGCTGCACCCGGAACGGCCCGTGCAGATCGTGATCGCGGGCAAGGCGCACCCGGCCGACGAGGGAGGCAAGCGGCTGATCCAGGACATCGTGCGGTTCGCCGACCAGGAGGACGTGCGGCACCGGATCGTGTTCCTGCCCGACTACGACATGGCCCTCGGCCGGTCGCTCGTCCAGGGGTGCGACGTCTGGATGAACAACCCGCTGCGCCCGCTGGAGGCGTGCGGCACGTCCGGCATGAAGGCGGCGCTGAACGGCGGGCTCAACCTGTCGATCCGCGACGGCTGGTGGGACGAGTGGTTCGACGGGCAGAACGGGTGGGCGATCCCGTCGGCGGACGGGCTGGCCGCCCCCGACCGCCGGGACGTGATCGAGTCGGCGGCGCTGTACGAGCTGATCGAGGACCACGTCGCGGTGATGTTCTACGATCGCGACCCGGCCGGGCTGCCGCGGCGCTGGCTGGAGATGGTCAAGCACACCGTCGCCACGCTCGGGCCCAAGGTGCTGGCCTCGCGCATGGTCCGCGACTACGTGCTGGACCTCTACGCGCCCGCGGCGGCGTCCGGCCGGGCGATGGCGGCCGACGAGCACGCGGGCGCGCGGTCCCTGGCGGCGTGGAAGCAGAAGGTCGTCAAGGCCTGGCCGGGCGTCGCGGTCGAGCACGTCGAGTCGAGCGGCGAGGAGAGCCCGCACGTCGGCTCCGACCTGCCGGTCCGGGTGGTCGTCGATCTGGGCGGGCTGGAGCGCTCCGACGTGGCGGTGGAGATCGCCTACGGCCGGGTGGACGAGACCGACGCCCTGATCGAGCCGTCCTACCTGGAGCTCACCGGCGGCGAGCCGGTCGAGAAGGGGCTGCTGCGCTACCTCGGCATGGTCCCGCTGGGCCGCAGCGGCGCGTTCGGCTACAGCGTGCGCGTCGTGCCGCGCCATCCGATGCTCTCGACCCGCGCCGAGATGGGCCTGGTCGCGCTGCCGCCCGCGCCGCACGGCATGACCAACGGAGACCTCCGCTGATCAGCTCGCGCCCGCCACGTCGTCGTCCTCGTCGGGCAGCGGGTCGGGGCTCTGCCAGCCGGCCACCACCAGCGGCAGGAGCAGGTGGGTGACCAGGAGCGCGAAGAGGATCAGGAAGAGCGCGGCCCCGGGGATCTGCGAGTCGCGGCCGTCCCGGTCGGCGACCGACGTCACGAGGACGACCGCGAGCATGACCACCGAGGTGCCCTTGTGCGCCGTCCGGAACGCCTGGAGGCGCGCGGTCAGCTGACGTTCGTCCAGCTCGTGCTCGCGTTTGGCGGTGACGCCCCGGGTGGTCGCGACCAGCTGCCCGGCGACCGGGATCCCGACCACCAGCAGGACGCCCAGGACCACGAAGTTGGTGATCATCGCGGCGTCGCTCGGCGCCAGTACCCACGACACGGCCGCGTCCACCCACAGCAGGCTCAGCACCGCGGCGCCGAGGCCGGCCAGCGTCCGGCGGCTGCGCCGCGTGGTGTAGCGGCCCTTCATGCGCTCCTCCAGCTCGGCGTCCAGGTCCTGGATCCGCCGGGTGCGCCTGTCCTGGGCCTTCTTGCGCGTCGCGCTCATCATGATGGGGCTCCAATCCGGGGGAACGGGGTCAGGGAGAAGACGACCTCGACGGGGACCTCGAAGTGCTCGGCGATGCGCAGCGCCAGGTGGAGGCTGGGGCTGTACTCGCCGCGTTCGAGGTAGCCGATGGTCTGGTAGTGCACGCCGAGGGCGGCGGCCAGGTCGCGACGGGAGATGCCGCGCTCGGCGCGGAGCATGGGGATCCGGTTGTGGACCTGCTCCTTGTCGTCCTTGCCCGGGGTCATCGGCTCGCGTCCCTCCTCTCTTCGTATCACCGCGACATGCCTCAGCATGTCCGCTGTATTTGATAGTAGTTCTACTACATCTTCTCGCAGACCCGCAATGGGTGGGTTTGCTGGCAGGATTGGGACGTGAGGTGGTCATGGCCGTTGCGCGGCGCGGTCGGCGACGTCGCGTTCGCCCTGCTCGTGTTCGTCCTGATCGTGGGCGCGACGCTGACGCAGTCGGCCGAGCAGTCCGCACGGGCCCCGGTCCCGGTCGCCGGCTGGCTGCTGCTGGTCGCCGGCTGCGCCGCCCTGGTCTGGCGGCGGAGCCACCCCGTCGTCGCCGTCGCCGTCACGGGCATGGCGAGCGCCGCCTACTACCCGCTGGCCGAGCCCGACGGGCCGATGATGCTGACGTTCGTCGTCGCGCTCTACTCCGCCGCCGCCGCCGGGCACCTGCTGATCGCCTCGGTCGCCGGCGGGGGAGCGATGGCCGCCACCGCGTACGGCGAGCTGCGCAGCGACGTCAACCACCTCGCGGACGCCGCGCTCTACCTGCTGGCCGGCTGGTTCGTGGCGGTGATCGCGGTCGGCGCCGTGGCGCACAACCGCCGGGCCTACCTGCGCGAGACCGAGCTGCGCGAGGCCGCCGCCGAACGCGGCCGCGAGGAGGAGGCGCGGCGCCGCGCCACCGAGGAACGCCTGCGCATCGCCCGCGAGCTGCACGACGTCCTCGGCCACAACATCTCACTGATCAACGTGCAGGCCGGCGCCGCCCTGCACGGCAAGGACCCCGACCGCGCCACCGAGGCGCTCGCCGCGATCAAGGACACCAGCAAGGAGACGCTGCGCGAACTGCGCGCCACCCTCGGGGTGCTCCGCCAGGTGGACGAGGCCGCGCCGGTCACGCCGGCCCCCGGCCTGGACCGCCTCGCCGAGCTGACCGAACGCGGCGTCGGCCCGCGCGTCCGCACCGAGATCGAGGGCGAGCCGCGTGCCCTCCCCGCCGACGCCGACCTGGCCGCGTTCCGCATCGTCCAGGAGTCGCTCACCAACGTCACCAAGCACTCCGACGCCACCACCGTGACGGTCCGGATCCGCTACGAGCCCGGCTCGGTCCGGATCCAGGTCGACGACGACGGCGCCCATGCCGCCGCCGCCGAACCCGGCAACGGCATCCGCGGCATGACCGAACGCGCCGAATCCCTGGGCGGCACCCTCACCGCGGGCCCGCGCCCGGACGGCGGCTTCACCGTCACCGCGACGCTCCCCACCCCCTGAGGCGAACGCCTCCCGCTACATCTCGCGCAGTAGACGGGCACCCGCCGCCTGCGCCAGACGCGTAGGCCGATTGCCCCCTCACGCAGGATCCGCGACCGGGCCCGCTCCGCCCACAATCGGTGCGTCCACCCCGTGCACCCACCCGGAGAACGCATCCACATGAGAACGCTCGGAGCGGTCCTGCTCGGCCTCATCGGAGGACTCGTCGCCGGCTTCTTCCTGGAGGTGCTCATCGGGCTGATGGGCGAGCTCCTGCTGGACGACCCCGACCGCCCGGCGGCCGTCGCGCTCCTCCCACCGCTCTGCGCGATCGCCGGCGCGATCGCCGGGCCGATCATCGACCGCCGCCGAGACGAACCGACCCGCCGCCGCTAGATCGTTGATGTGAAATTTGGTTAGTGGTCGTAGGCGGTGAGTGATCGTTTGGTGGGGGCGCCTACCTGCCAGTTGTGCCAGATGGCGGCGT
>NZ_JBEYUA010000028.1:0-98928 GCF_040643285.1 Spirillospora sp. NPDC047279 | reverse complement strand
GGTGTCGTATTGGGTTTCCAGGACGCGGCGTTGGCCTGGGCTGGCGATGCGGGTGGTGTGGCCCAGGTAGAGCGGCACGTTCCCCGGCCCCAGGAGCAGGGGTGAGATTCCGGCGGTGAGCGCCAGCCGCCGCACCTGCTCGGCCGGGATGGGGGTGCCGTCACGCAACCAACCGGGCGCATCTTCGCCCATCAGCGTCTCCAGGTTGGCGATGACGGTGACCCGGGTGTCCTCATGGCCGTGTGACAGCACGGTGGTCAACGCGGCTGCCGTCCGCTCGCCCAAGTCACGCCGGTCGTCGCTGCCCGCGGGTTTGGCCAGGTGGCCGAGGGTGCCGTCCAGGATCGCGGTGTCTTCGAGGTTCAGCCACCCGTTCACATACGACCCACCATCCAGCGACCGGCTCAACGTCAACCAGGACCGTTCGTAACCGCGTTTGACGTCCTCAGGCGCCTTCTCGGTGCCGTCGACCTCAGAGACCAGGTCATGGATCTTGCGGCCCAATCGGGCGACCTTGCCTGCCGACAGCCCGTCGTTGGCGGCGTTCAACAGGATGTCCTCGGCCGCCGCGCAGTCCTCATCGTTCAACCGCTGCACGGCGTCGGCAACCGTAGCCGCATAACCGAGGGACAGGTCACCGGCGGCCAGGTCCTTGCCCACCCGCTCCAGACGCGGCAACTGCCGAGCCAGGGTGATGCGTTCCTTGGCGCGGCCTTCCCGCATCCCCAGACGGCACCGCAGCCACGCCTGCGTGGACGGCAGCCCCCAGTGCTTCATTTCACCCGTGCGGTCCACCACTGCGATCATCGCGGCCAACGCGAATTCGCCTTGATCGAACGCACGCGCCAACTCCTCGGCCAACTCCATGCAAGCAGACCCGGAGTCGGGTGCGGGGCGGTGGGCGAGTTGGGTGGCGATCGCGGCTACCGCTTCCACCAATTCCGCGGTGGAAGCGGTCTCTAGATCCGCAACGATCGAATGCATGTCTTGATTATATCGACAGTCACGGATTGCAATTATCTGATTACGGACATTTCGGATGGCCGCAGGTGGCCAACAATTCCCTGGCCGGTGGGCGGGCGGATCTTTCGTCCCACGGTGGGTGCGTGGCCCGGCACGGGTGAGTCGGAGTCCAAGCCGGGTTGCTGCTGGTGGACGGCTGAGCGGAGCCGAACTGACCCACCGCGCACACCCTTCCGCCCTTCCGCCCTTCCGCCCTTCCGCCCTTCCGCCCTTCCGCCCTTCCGCCCTTCCGCCCTTCCGCCCTTCCGGGGTTGCTGGCACGTTGGCTGAGGTCTCGAAAAGGCCAGGCTGCGATTAGGTGGAGGCGGGCGCTGCCGCCCGAGGTCGCGGAGAAACCCGCGCTTCGCGCGGCCCTAAAGTTCGAACATCAACCACAAGCAGCACCCGCACAATGACAGGAAAACCCTGACCGGCCGCCTACTTTCTTGTCGATGCCGCGTTTGAGCAGCAGACCGCGCCCACCCCGCACTCGGGAGATAGGCGTTGGCCAAAGGGGTGACCGAGGCCGCCGACCCCGAAGGGTTAATGATCTAACCGAGAGAAGCGTTGACCCGCAGCGAGGCGCCAAGACCCCAACACCCCACCCACTTCCTTGTCGCTGCAAAGCTTGAGGAGCAGGCCGTGCTGGCCCGCACTCGGGCAGATGGCCGGACCAGAGGGGTGACCGGTGCCGCTCAGCCCGTGGGGCAGAGGGTGAGCATCAGAGGTTCGGCCCCTCAGAGGCGCGGAGACCCCGGCGGTCCCTCACCTTTGTCGCTGCCGAGTTTGAAGGTGCGGCCGCGCTGCCCCGCAGTCGGGTGACCGCATGAGCCAATGGGTGACCGCGGCCGCCAGGCGCGCGGTGCGCCTCAGGTCTGAGCAGTGACGTTCGGATTCAAGAGATGGGCGCCGAAGTGCTTGGCCTGGCGCTTCTTGCGTTCGCTGTGAAGTCTGGGCCGGAGATACGCCGTGTCCGCGGTCGGGTGGATGAGTGGGCCGGGCGGGCGGACGGCTGGGAAAAGGAGTGAATGGGGCTGGTTAGGTGCTGATGGGGGCTGCGGCGAAGACGGCGTCGAAGCGTTTGCACCAGATCACGGCGCTCTTGTAGGCGTTCAGGTCTACGTCTGCCGCGATGGTGTAGTTGGAGCTGCCCTTGTTGCCCTTGAGCGTTCCCAGGTTCAGGTAGCCGGGGGTCAGGTCGCCTTGGGCGCGGTAATCGCCCTTGGACAGGACCACTTTCAGGTCTGGGCCGTTGGACGTGTCGAGGTTTTCCAGTCGCAGGACGCGGCTTCCGTCGGGCTGCTGGAAGACCCTGACCCTTCCGGTGGTCGACCCGTGCGAAACCGATAGCCAGGCGTCGGTGCTGAAGAGCTGCTTCGGGCCTGTCGGCCGCCCCCGGCCGGCAGAAGGAGCAGAGGGAGCAGAGGGGGCGGCCGCACCGTTGGCCGGTGCGACGACCGGGGCGGACTCTTCGACTTTCTGGTCGACCCAGAGTTTCCAGGGTTGGAAGGCCGCCAGGCCGCCGAAAGCGACGAGGACGGCCAAGGCGGCGCCGACGGTGAGCAGCAGTCGGTGGTTCTTTATGGCGGCCTTCATGAGGGCTCCCGGTTGTTTCGCGCTGGTGTTTCGATTCAACCTGAGGGAGGCGCCGAGTCGGCCTGATCGGCGCTTACGGAACTCTTACGGCGGGTTCAGCGGCAGGCCTCGATGATCGATCGGCGGGCTGCGCGGCCTTCGGGAGTGGGCATGAGCGGGTAGACGTGGGGCTGGCCGGGGGCTTCGTGGTAGTCGACCTGCACTCCGGCCTTGGTCGCGGCCTTGGTGAAGGTACGGCTGTCGGTCAGGAGCAGGTCGCGGGTGCCGCAGTGGACGGTGGTGGGCGGCAGGCCTTCGAAGGAGCCGTGGAGGGGGCTGACGTCGGGGTGGCGGACGTCCAGGTCGGCGGCCCAGAGGCGGCCCGCTTCGGCGAGGCCGGGGCGGGCGAGCATCGGGTCGACGGGTTCGATGGCGTCCTGGAGGGGCGCGGTCATGGTGACGTCGAGCCAGGGTGAGATGAGGACGACGCGGGAGGGCAGGTCGGCGCCCTGGTCGCGGAGGCGCAGGGCGGCGGCGAGGGCGAGACCGCCGCCGGCGGAGTCGCCCATGAGGACGGTGGGGGCTGTGGCGGTGATCAGTTCGGCGGTGGCGGCGACGACGGAGGCGGCCCGGCCGTAGGGCGCGAGGGGGTAAAGCGGGACGATGACCTCGGCGGGGGCTTCGGTCAGCTGGGCGATGAGGTTCCAGTGGGGGCGGACGATCTCGCCGATGTAGGCGCCGCCGTGCAGGTAGAGGACGGTCGCCTGGGCGGGGGCGGGGGCCGCGGGCCGGATGCGGTGGACGGTCCAGTCGTGGCTGATCAGCGAGCTGTTCAGGGACTTGGGCGGTGGGGCCGGGGGCCGGGGGCGGGTGAGGCGTTTCTGGATGCCCGCCGCGCTCTGGAAGTGGCGGCGGCGACCGGCCAATCGGAGGAGTTCTATGACCGCGCGGCTCTGCCAGCTCTGTTCCACCTGGTCACCGTAGCGGGCCCGGACGGGCGAACCTTGATCAGGGAGGCGGGGCGGGCGGTGAGGGCGGCCGTGACGGGCGTTCGGCGATCGTTCGTTGACGGGCGGCCGCCTCTGCGGCGGCGGACCGGAGGGGCGGGCGGCACTATGGTCCGGAGAGGACGGCAGCTCCCGCAACGGCCGCGCCTGGAGGTCATCGATGCCGCTGAGGAGAGTCTCGATGCTCGCCACGGCGCTGATCCTGCTGTTCGGGGTCGTCGCGGCGGCGCCCCGAAGCGGTGAAGCGCCGGGCGAAGAGCCGGGGCCGGTGGTCGGGTCGACGAAGTTGACGTCGGGGTGGGCGCTTCGTTCGGCGGAGGGGCTGAACGCCACCGGAGAGGTCGTCTCGCGGGTCGGGTACGGGACGAACGGATGGCATCCGGTGACGTTGCCGTCGACGGTGATGGCGGGGCTGGTGAGGAACGGCGTCTACAAGGACGTCTATTTCGGGCGGAACCTCGAGAAGGTGCCCGACCTGACCAAGGGGAAGTGGTGGTTCCGCGGGGAGTTCGAGGCGCCCGCGGCCGTGCCCGGGCAGGCGTACCGGCTGAGGTTCAAGGGCATCAGCTACCGCGCGCGGATCTGGCTGAACGGGACGTTGCTGGACCGGGACGCGGTGGGCACGCTGGTCCACCACGAGTACGACGTCGGCCGCCTGATCAGGCCGGGCCGGGCGAACGCGCTGGCGATCCTGGTGACGCCGCCCGCGAAGCGGTGCGAGGACCTGTCGATCTGCACGGTCGACTGGAACCCGCCGGCGCCCGACATGAACGCCGGGATCTGGAACGACGCCGTTCTGGAGACCAGCGGCCCGGTCGCGCTGCGCGATCCGTACGTGCGGACGACGTTGCCGCGGGGCGGGGGTGCCGATCTCTCGGTCTACGCGGACGCCGTGAACACGACGGACGCACCGGTCACGGCCAGGGTGACCGGGGTGATCTCCAAGCCGGGGCATCCGTCGCAGCGGTTCGCGACAGAGGTGACGCTGGGGCCGAGGGAACGGCGGGAGGTCGCGTTCCCGGTGGTCAAGGTCGCGCGGCCGGCGTTGTGGTGGCCGCACCAGTACGGGCGGCCTGAGCTCTACCGGTTGCGGATGACGGCGGCGCAGCGCGCGCGGCCGGTGAACCAGCCGGGAGGCGTCGTCTCGGACGTCAGGGAGATCGACTTCGGGATCAGGGAGTTCACCTCGTACCGCAAGAAGGTGCGAGGCACGTCGTGGGCGGGCTTCAAGGTCAACGGGAAGGACGTGCTGTTCCGGGGCGGGGGTTATGTCTGGGACCTCTTCCAGCGCTGGGACGGCAGGACGAACGCGGCGCACGTCCGGTACGTCAAGGACATGGGGCTGAACACGATCCGGCTGGAGGGGACGCTCGGCAACGAGGAGCTGTACGACCTGGCCGACCGCAACGGCATCATGCTCATGCCGGGCTTCGTCTGCTGCAGCGCGTGGCAGGCGGACAAGGGCTGGAAGCCCGAGCAGACCGCGGTGGCGATGGCGTCGCTGGACAGCCAGATGCGGTCGCTGCGCCATCACGCGAGCCCGTTCATGTGGAACTACGGGTCGGACGAGCCGCCGACCGCCGCGCACCTCGCCGCCTACAAGGCCGTCGCGGCCAGGCTCCGCTGGCAGAACCCGACCGTCGACAACGTCGCGACCTGGTCCAACCCGGACGCCGGCATGAAGATGGACGGCCCGTACGTGTGGGAGCCGCCCGTCCTGTGGTGGGACACCGGCCGGGCCGGGAGCGCGTTCGGCACCACCGGGGAGGAGGGCACGCAGGCGCCGCCGCCGTACGAGAGCGTGCGGAGGTTCCTCGCGCCGGCGGACCAGTGGCCGCTCGGCGCCGCCTGGAACTTCCACGCGGGACGGGCGGACTCGGCGTTCGACTCGACCGCGGCCTACGACAGGGCGATCGGCCGCCGGTACGGGAGGGCGACGGGCGCGGCCGACTACGCGTGGAAGGCCGAGCTCCAGAACTACGAGACCGCGCGCGCGTTCTTCGAGGCCTGGAGCGCCCACAAGTACGACCGGTCGTTCGGGACGATCTTCTGGATGCTCAACAACGCGTGGCCGTCGGTGCACTGGAACCTCTACGACTACTTCTTCAAGCCGGGTGGGGGCTACTTCGGCACCAAGAAGGCCACCGAGCCGGTGCACATCGCCTACGACTACGCCGCCCGCAAGGTGTACGTGATCAACTCGACGCTCCAGGCGCGGGAGAGGCTGACGGCCACGGTCACGCTGCACGACGTGCCGAGTCTGCGGCAGCGGTACGCGGCCACGGCGCCGGTCGACGCGGCGGCGAACTCCTCGTCGGCGATCATGCGGCTGCCGGCGGTCGGCGGCCTGTCCCCCACGTACTTCATCCGGCTCCGGCTGACCGACGCCGCCGGGGCGACCGTGAGCGACAACCTCTACTGGAACTCGACGCGACCGGACGCGCTCGGCCCCAGGAGCGACTGGAGCTCCACCGAGATCACCTCGTACGCCGACTTCACCGGCCTGAACGACCTCCCGTCCAACGACGGCCTCACCGCGACCGCGACCCGTTCCCCCGAACGCGGACAGGACCGCGCGGGTGAGCAGAACGACACGAGCGAGCAACACGGCACGGGCGGGCAGAACGGCACGGGCGGGCAGAACGACACAGGCGAGCGGAACGACACAGGCGAGCGGAACGACACAGGCGAGCGGAACGGCACGGGCGGGCAGAACGGCACGGGCGGGCGGAACGACACAGGCGGGCGGAACGACACAGGCGGGCAGAACGGCATGGGCGGGCGGGAGACCGTGACGATCCGGCTGGTCAACACCAGCGGCTCGAAGCCGGCGTTCTTCGTGCGTCCCGAGATCACCGTGGGGCGGGACGGCACGGAGGTCCTGCCCGTCACCTACTCGGACAACTACGTCACGCTCTGGCCCAGTGAGTCCACCACGATCACAGCGGCCTACGACCGAGCGGACCTCGGCGGGGCCGAGCCGCACCTGCGGGTACGGGGCCACAACGTCCCGGCAACGTCAGTCCCCCTCGCCCGGTGAGGCGCCGTGCGTTCATCCGGAGAGGAGGCGGCGGCGGAAGAGGGACAGGACCTCGTCCAGGGCGGCGCGGGTCGGCTGGCCGGGCTCGTCGATGAGGTGTTCGGTGACGACCGAGTGGGGCTTCAGCGTCGCGTCCGGGTTGGCGTGCTCGTCGTCCAACTCGATCGCGACGAAGGCGTCGCCCAGTTCGCGGCGCAGGAAGTCGAAGCGCTGCCGCGGCACGAACCGGTCGCCCTTGAAGCGCAGGCCCATGATGGTGAGGCCGTCCGCCGCGCACCGGTGCTTGACCGCGGCGAGGTCTTCGGGCGAGATGTCGATCGAGGCCCGCCGGCGCGGCGTCAGCGGCAGCGGCATCGACGGCTGCGACAGGACGGGGGCGAGCAGCCGGTCGTCGGCGGCCATCGCCAGCGCGAACCCGCCGGTGAAGCACATGCCGATGGCGCCGACGCCGGGGCCGCCGCACCGTTCGTGCTCGTGCGCGGCGAGGGCGCGGAGCCAGCCGACGACCGGCGACGTCCGGCCGGTGGCCATGACCGTGAACTCGCGGCTCACGCAGGCGGGCACGATCGCGCTCGCCGCGTTGACCGCCGCGGCGCGCAGCCCGTGGGCGTCCGGACGCGGGTCGCGCCCCGGCGTGCCGAACAGGTGCGGCATCACGGCCGTGCAGCCGATCCCCGCGACCGTACGCCCGAACTCGGCCACCTTGGGCGTGATCCCCGGCATCTCGGCGATCACGATCACCGCCGGGCCGGTGCCCTGCCGGTAGAGCGTGCGCGTCGTGCCGTCGTGGGTGAACGAGGCGCGTTCGAAGTCGCGCAGGTTGTCATCGGCCATCCGCCGCCTCCGGGGTCGGTCTCATCACGGGGTCGGGCTCGTCACGGGGTCGGGCTCGTCACGGGGTCGGGCTCGTCACAGTGCCGGTCTCGTCACGGGGTCGGGCGACCGCCGGCGTCGCGGCCGCACGGCCCGCACGGCCCGCACGGCCCGCGCCCTCGGCGGAGTCAGCGGCTGCCACGTGCGAAAACTTGGACATGTAAGGCGCTCCTGACGGTCTGGGACCGTCGGCTGAACTAGAGTGATCGGGTGCCGGAATCGTCATCACCACGTCGCCTGCCGCGAGGGCGGTACGCGCTGTCCCGCGAGGAGGTCGACCGGATCCAGCGGTCGCGCCTGTGCTCGGCCATGGCCGACGTGATGGTGCAGAAGGGGTACGTGGCCACCTCGGTCGAGGACGTGCTCAAGCGGGCGCAGGTGTCGCGGCAGACCTTCTACCAGCTGTTCGACTCCAAACTCGACTGTTTCATGGCGACGTTCGACTTCGCCGCCAAGCTGCTGCTGGAACGTATCCTGGCGACGATCGGCGCGGGCGTCGACGGCGAGCCGGGGCTCGGCGGCAAGGGCGACCCGCTCGGCCGGTTCGAGCAGGCGATCACCTCCTACCTCGAGGCGCTGGCCGCCGAGTGGCCCTACACCCGGCTGTTCCTGGTCGAGGTCTACGCCGCCGGGCCGGACGCGATCATGCGGCGCACCGAGCTCCAGGAGACGCTCATCACCGTGCTCGCGGACCTCCTGGAGGTCACCGACGAGGTGGGCCGGTTCACCTGCCAGGTGATCATCGCGGCGACGAGCACGATGGTGACCAAGCCGGTGGCCGAGAACGACCCGTCCGCGCTGCCCGAGCTGGGGCCGCCGCTGATCGACCACGTCCGCCGCCTCTGGGCCGCCGGTGCGTTCGGCGAACAACCCGCCCCCTCCTAGAAGGGCTCGAGCCGCGGCGCCTTGCCGGGCAGGGTGTAGCCGAAGAGCCGCCCGTCGTACCCCACGACCAGCCGCCCGTCGGTGCGCAGCGAGATCCACCACCTGACGGGGTCGGGGGTGGCCAGGGGCAGGTGCCACACCCGTTTCCCGGTCACGGCGTCCAGACCGTGCAGGCCGCTCAGGCTCGTCCGGCTCCCCCGGGTGCCGACGAGGAACAGGTCGCCGGCCGGGCCGTTCAGCGTGATCTTGCCGAGGTCCCCGCCGCCCTCCCAGAGCCTCTCGCCGGTCCGCAGGCCGACGGCGCGCAGCGACCCGCCGTCCAGGTAGCAGAGGACCTTCCCGGTGATCGCGTAATCGCCCTCGTTCGACGAGGTGTCGAAGCTCCACAGCCGGCGGCCGTCCTTGGCGTCGAACGCGGCGATGAGGCCGCCCTTCGACCCGCCGAAGTTGGTGCTCGGGTAGCAGACGAGCGTGTCCCCGTGCAGCGTGAAGGCGTAGTCGTAGCCGAGCATCCGCGCCGTGGTGGAGGCGCGCAGGCCGCTGGGCCGCTGCCAGACCGGGTCGCCGGTGTCCGGGCGCAGGGCCACGAGGTTCATGCTCTTGTCGAACGCGTAGAACAGGTCGCCCTCCGGGGCGGCGTAGACGGCCTCCATGGAGCCGTTCTTGCTCCACCGGGTCTGCCCGGTGTTGGTGTCGAGGGCGTAGTACGAGCCCGCGCGGCCGCTGTCGATGTTGCCGGTCTGCTGCCACTGGTCGAAGCTCGCGAGCCCGCCGCCGCGGTCCGTCATGATCATCAGACCGCCCTTGGACACCTTCAGGCCGTTCATGAACAGGTTGCTCGGCGGCCGGTGGGTCCAGCGCCGCTGCCCAGTGGCGGGGTCGACGCCGTACATCTCTCGACTGTTGTCCGCCGCGCTCATCACGATCATGGTCGGGGTGAGCCGTTCGAACTCCATGTTCTTCCCCGCCGCGACCTCGACCGCCCACAACGGCCGGCCGGTGCGGCCGTCGAGCGCGTGCAGCTTCCCGTCGGTCCGGAGCGCGTAGACGCGCCGGCCGTCGGTGCGCACCGACGTGTCCTCGCCTCCGGTGGACTGCCAGAGGAGCCTGCCGGTCGCCAGGTCGACGCCCGCCGCGCCGCTCTTGGCGGTGCCCACCAGGGTGGTGTCGGTGGCGGCGGCGAGGGACATGTCAGGATTCGGCAGGCTGCCCGTCCAGGCCGCCGTCGGCGTCACCGTCCGCGTTCCGCCCTGCCGCAGCAGAACCGCCGCGGCGGTGCCGGACACGGCGGCCGCCGCCAGGACGGCGCCGCCGCCGATGAGGAGCCTGCGCCGGCTGAACGGGGACGGCGCGACCACCGTCCCGAGCATCGTGCGTTCACGTTCCCGCAGGTCGGCCGTGAGCGGCGGGGGCAACCACCCGGGCGCCGCGGAGACCGTCCCGAGCAGCGACTGCAGCCGCTCGGGGGTCGGCCGCCGGGACGGATCCTTGTCGAGGCACGCGGCGACGATGCCCGCCAGCCCCGGCGGCACCCGGTCGAGCTGCGGCGGCTCGTGCCTGGCGCGGAACATCAGCACGTGGAACGAGCCGGTGCCGAACGGCGAGCTGCCCGTCGCCGCGAACGCCAGCACCGCGCCGAGCGCGAACACGTCGCTGGCGGGCGTCAGCTCACGGCCCGCGACATGCTCGGGTGACATGTACCCGGCGGAGCCCACCACCTGGCCGTCGGCGGTGAGCGCCGTCGCGTCGATGGCCCGGCTGATGCCGAAGTCGATCACCCGGGGGCCGTCGGCGGCGAGCAGGATGTTGGACGGCTTCAGGTCGCGGTGGATCAGCCCGGCGCGGTGAATCGCCACCAGCGCCTCCGCCAGTCCCGCGCCCAGCACGCGCAAGGTCGACTCGGGCATGGGCCCATGAGTCTCAACCGCCGACTGGAGGGACGGCCCGGGCACGTAGGCGGTCGCCAGCCAGGGCAGCGGCCCCTCCGGATCGGCGTCCACCACCGGCGTGGTGAACGCCCCGCTCACCGCCCGAGCCGCGTCCACCTCAGCCTTGAACCGCCGCCGGAACCCCGCGTCCCCGCTCAGCTCAGGCCGCACGACCTTGACCGCCACCGCCCGCCCACTGGCCGAGGTGGCCAGATAGACCCGTCCCATCCCACCCGCGCCCAGCAACCGAACAACCCTGTAAGGCCCGACCTGCGAAGGCTCCTGCCCCTGCACCCCCCCAGGCACGCTCACCCCAGCCGCGCTCACCCCAGCCATGTGCGTCCCGGACGTGTAAGCCCCAGACACCGGCACCCCAGCCGTACCCGTCCCAGCAGGATGCGTCCCGGGTATGGGCACCCCGATCGTGCTCGCCCCGGACGCGGTCATGCCAGGCATGGGCGACCCGAACGTGCGCGTCCCCGACGCGCCCATTCCAGGCGCGCTCGCGTCGTACGCACTCGCGTCGTACGCACTCGCCTCGTACGCACTCGCCTCGGACTCGCTCGCCTCGGACTCGCTCGTCCCGGAGATGACCGCCCCAGGCATAGGAGTCCCGGACCCACTCGTCCCGAACGTGCGCGTCCCCCCAGGCGCGTTCTCGAACGCGCTCGTCCCACGCGCGCTCATCCCCCGCGCGCTCGCCCCGGACGCGCTGGGGATGGCTGTCCCGGGCGTGCTCGCCCCAGACGGGCTCGCCCCAGGCGCGCTGGGCATGGCTGTCCCGGGCGTGCTCGCCACGGACGCGCTCGTCCCGGGCGCGCTCATCGCAGGCACGCTCGCCCCGGACGCGCCAGGCGTGCTCATCCCAGACGCGCTCGTCCCGGACGCGCTCGCCCCAGGCGCGCTGGGCATCGCTGTCCCGGGCGTGCTCGCCCCAGACGCGCTCGTCCCGGGCGCGCTCGTCCCGGACGCGCTCGCCCCAGGCGCGCTGGGCATCGCTGTCCCGGGCGTGCTCGCCCCGGACGCGCTGGGCACGGGTGTCCCGGGCGCGCTCATCCCAGGCGCGCTCATCCCGGACGTACTCATCCCGGACGCGCTCATCCCGGACGCGCTCATCCCGGACGCGCTGGGCACGGGTGTCCCGGGCGTGCTCATCCCAGACGCGCTCGTCCCGGGCGTGCTCATCCCGGGCGCGCTGGGCATGGCTGCCCCGGGCGTGCTCGTCCCGGGCGCGCTGAGTATGGGTGTCTCGGGCGTGCTCGTGTCGGGCGTGTCGGTGCCGGGTGGGTGTGTTCCTGGGGGCGTCGGGGGTGGGTGGGGGCCGGAGGTGGGGGGCTCGGGGGTGCTCGGCTCGGGCATGGGTGATCAGGCCTTGGTCTTGAATGCGTGGAGGATGGTCTCTGAGGCGGCGTAGACGGTGGTGCCGGACACGGTGACGGCCCATGGTTTGAGGGTGCTGCCGTTGGACAGCTTGTGGGCCCACAGCGCCTTGCCGTCGGAGCGCCGGAAGACGATGAATCCGGCGTACGGCGCGTACAGCGGCACGACGACCAGTTGTTCGGAGACGGCGATGCCCGGGGTCCGCACGGTGTTCACGCTGGCGACGTCGAGCGGCAGCGGGCTCTGGGCGTTCCAGGCGGGCTTGCCGCTCCGCGCGTCGAGCGCCCAGATGCGGTCGTTGGAGTCCTCCACGAAGAACTGCCTGCCGCCCGCGGTCGGGCGGCTGATGGACGTCGACTGCTTGACGGCCGTCCAGCGTCGCGCGCCGGTGGCGGCGTCGATCCCGGTCAGCGAGGTCGTGGCGAGCACCAGCATGCCGTCGGCGACGGCCAGCCCCGGGTTGACGCCGTCCCTGCCGGTGCCCGGCGTGCTCCACAACACGCGGCCGCTCCGCGGGTCGAGCGCGAGGGTGGTGGTCGCGTCCTGGAGGTAGACGCGGCGGCCGTCGGTGACGATGGCGTTCATGTTCGCGAACTTGGTCTTGCGCCTCCACAACACCCGGCCGCCGGCCATGTCCATCGCGAGGATCGTGCCGAGCGCGTCGAGCAGCATGACCCCGCCGCCCACGGCGTGCACGCCGTGCACGGAGTCGCCCTCCCGGTCCGCGGTTTCGGGGACCGGATGGCTGAACGTCTGCTTCCCGTTCTGATCCAGGCCATAGAGGATGTCGAGCCCCACCGCGGCGAACAGCGTCGAGCCGAACACCCCCAGCCACTTGGGCGAACCGGACTCGTCAGCGGGGACGGTGACCTGGCCTCTCCAGCGCTGGGCGCCGGTCGCCGGATCCACTCCCAGGGCCGTCTCCCCGTCGTGGCTCCACCAGGCGAGGGTCCCGCCGAGCAGCGCGAGCATCCCGGACTCGATCGCCTGCGGTGCGTTGAACGTCCAGGCCGGTGCCGGAGCGGACGGCACCGCGCCACCCGTCGCCGCCGGGTTGCCCTGGACGTTCTCCCGCCGGACCGGATCCTCTTCGCCACCGAAGACCCCGAAGAGCAGGGCCGCACCACCCGCAGTGGCCAGCGCCGCCGCGCCGCCTCCCGCAAGCGCGAGCACCCCTCGCCGATCAATCCCGCCTCCGGCGGTCCGTCCACCCCCACCTGGCCCAGTGATCACACCTGGGCCGCCCGGCCCACCGAACTCACCGGGAACTCCCGGCCCACCCGGCGCGCCCATCACGCCGGGTCCGACCAGTCCCCCAGGCCCGCCTGGCACGCCCGGACCGCCCGCTGCGCCTGGTGCTCCCTGTACGCCCGGACCGCCCGGTGCTCCTGGCGCGGCCGGTCCGCCAGGTGCCCCAGGTCCTGGTACGCCTTGTGCGCCCTGACCAGCCTGTGGGCTCAGCGCGCCTGGTGTGCCCTGGGCGCCTGGTGTGGCCTGTGCGATGGGTGTGCCCGCAGCGCCCTCGGGGCCTGGTGTCCACGGGCCGCCTGGTGTCCACGGGCCGCCTGGCGTGCCTGGGCCGGCGGGTGCGCCGAGCATGCCCGGTGGGGTGAGCGGGCGGGTGGTCAGGGCGGCGGCCTCTCTGGTGCGGGCGGCCAGTTCGTCTCTCAGGGGCGGGGTCAGGAGGGCGGCGGGGTCCGCGGGGCTCAGGGCGGTGAGGACGGCTTGGACTTGGGGGCGTTCGGACGGGGTCTTGCTGAGGCATTGTTCGATCAGCGGGCGGAGATCTTCGGGAAGTCCGGCCAGTCGGGGGTCTTCGTAGACGACGCGGTAGAGGAGGTTCGCGGCGTCGCCCGTGCCGAAGGGGTTCGCTCCGGTGGCGGCGAAGGCCAGGACGCAGCCCAGGGTGAACACGTCGCTGGCCGGGCCGATCTCGCCCCCGCTGGAGATCTGCTCGGGTGACATGTAACCGGGCGTGCCGACCATTCCGCCGGTGCGGGTCACCTGGGTGCCGTCCATGGCGCGGCTGATGCCGAAGTCGATGACGCGCGGGCCGTCCTCGGCGACCAGGACGTTGCCGGGCTTGAGGTCGCGGTGGACGAGGCCGGCGGCGTGAATGGCGGCCAGTGCCTCGGCGAGACCCGCGCCCAGCGCTCGGAGCGCCGGTTCCGGCAGCGGTCCGTACCGGCGGACGACCTCGCTGAGCGCGGGCGCGGGAACATAGGAGGTGGCCAGCCACGGTTGCGGGCCGTCGGCGTCGGCGTCGACCACCGGGGTGGTGAAGAAGCCGCTGACCCGGCGTGCCGCGGCGACCTCGCGGCGGAACCGGTCGCGGAAGCCGGGGTCGTCGGCGAACTCGGGGCGGATGACCTTGAGTGCCACCAGCCGTGAGCCCGGTGACCTGGCGAGATACACCCTGCCCATGCCGCCCTCGCCGAGCGTCTGGATCGGCTGGTACGGTCCGATCGCCGGGGGCGGTTGTGTCACCAGATCCACGCCATTCCGTCCTTCGCGTGCGTGTGGAAAATCAAGCGAACACTACTGTCTCTTTGTGCTCCTCAGAAGTACACAGCCGTCTTTTGTGATGTTCGTTCCATCCGGACGCGCCGCGCCGCTACTCACCACCGGATAGTGCGCGCGCCGGAGTTCGGCATTCGCGCAACAGCTCTTCCCGATCACGCAACGCGGGCTGTCAGGGCGTGCTAGGAGGAGCGCATGAGCGAGGACAGACCCGCGTGGTACGCCTTGAGCAGACTGACCGAGCCCTTCAAGCCGCCACGCTCCGACGGCCGCCCCGAGACCGGCGGGCGCGTCACGCCCGAGGCGGTCCACAACCAGCGTTTCACCACCACCCGGCTGCTGCCGGGGTACGCGATGGAAGAGGTGGACGCCTTCCTGGAAGAGGTGCGGGAGGAGATCGAACGGCTGATCCGCGAACGTGACGAGGCCCGCGCGCGGGGCAGCGACCGTTCGCCCCTCTGACCAGCGCCCCTCTGACCAGCGCCCTCTGCCCAGCGCCCTCTGATCAGCGCACGCGCCAGACCGGCTTCCTGATCCCGAGCGGGATCGGCGGTTCGGCGGCGGTCACCCCGCCCAGATCCTGGGTGCTCTCCGGGGTGCCCGCCGCGGCCGGCGGCGGTGCTGGACGGTAGGCGATCTCGGGGACCGCCGCCGGCGCGGTCTCGAAGGAGACGACGGACCGCACGGACCCGGCCGACGGCACGTCCGTACGCGCGGCCGGTGGTCGTGGCTCGTTCGGTTCGTGGCGCGGGATGAGGAACAGGGTCCAGGCGGCGAGCACCAGGCCGACGCCCGACAGGACGAACGTGCCCGGCGTTCCCGGCCACGGCTGCCCGTACACCAGGATTCCCGACAACCACAACGAGGCCTTGGAGCCGACCGCCAGCACCACGATCACGACCGACAGGCGGCAACGTTGCAGGCCGATCTGCGCCAGGCCCGCGCCGAGCAGCCCGGCCACCACGACGATGGAGGGGTGCGGCGACGACAGCAGCGGGCCCGCCTGCCACTGGTGGTCGTTCAGGATGCGGGCGATGGCGGCGCCGGAGCTCTCGGCGCACCCGAGGACGACCCCGGCGCCCAGGCCGAACGCCACTCCGGTCACGCGCTTGGCGTGCCGCCCGTCCACCGGCTTGTCGCGGACGGTGAACAGCCAGAGCGGGATCAGGATCGACGGGCCGGCGACCGCGGCGATCTTCCACAGCGGCGCGTCGGCGTTCCAGGGGCCGGCCTCGGCCGGCACGTCGCCCCACAGCAGCCCGCCCGCCGCGGCGAACGCCAGCAGGGCCAGGAGCAGGACGCCGAGCGCCCGCCGTTCACCGCCCGCCACCCGTTCGCCGAAGTTGCTCACCGAGACGAGCAGCAGCACGAACATGACCGGCCCGTACATCGGCACGACGGCGCTCACCGGCAGCAGCGTCAGCACCATGCTCTGCGCGACGAGGCCGATGATCAGCGTGGTCAGGCCCCAGAGCCAGATCGGGCTGAGGGCCAGATGCCGGGCGGTGTGGAGCGGCCGCGCACCGGTCAGCCGGGGCATCCGGCCCGCGGTCGCCTTGAAGACGGCGAATCCTGCGACGTAGGCGACCGGCGCCGCGCTGGCGAGAACAACCGCCCCCATGGCTGCTCCTCAAGAGGAGGCTCGAACCCGAGCCGGTATGCTGTTGGACACACCGTTTCATAGCGAATCCGCAAGTGAAACAGCCGTCACGCTAAGAAATTCACCGCCCGTTATTCGAAACTGCGCAGAAACCCTCACGTCACCATCGGTTGTGCACGTCTTCCGCCCAGCCGACCAGACCGGAGAGGTCGACCCAGGTGCCGTCGTCGGCCCGCGCGCGGCCGGAGAAGCGCCCGAAGCACTGGTGGGTCCGGTTGCCGACGACGCCCAGCTCGGTCCGCCCGGACTTCAGGTGGAACGGATGGAAGTCGATGTCGACCCGGGGCCCGGCGATCCGCCACGGGCGCAGCCAGTCGGCCGGGTCGTAGGTCCAGTCCAGCGTGTCGGCGATCTTGTGCAGCCGCCCGTCCACGAACAGCGCGTTCTCGGTCATGCCGGTGCCGTCGGTCCACCGGCCGCCGAGCTGGATCGCCCGGCCGGGCCCGCTGCCCGCCGCCCAGTTCCACGAGATCGAGTACGGCCACCGGCCGCGGCCGTGGTCGAGGACGGCGAACGAGTCCGCCGCGTCGATCCTGACCTCGCGCCCGCCCAGCCGGAGCACGCCGCGCACCGGCCGCCCGACGTCCTTGACCGTGTACTGGAACCGCCGCGGCCCCCACGGCACCACCACGCCGAGCGACTCGTGCCCCTCCGGCAGGAGCGCCTCGACGCCGAGTTCGACCCCGGGCGCGGTGGCCCGGATCGTGCTGCCGTCCGGGCGCTGGACGATCTCGATGGCGACGCCGCCGCCGCGCACCGACGCGGTCCCGGCGCCGCTGCGCTCCGGCATCACCACGCCCCGCGCCAGCGGCACGACCGCGTCCTTGGACGTCTCCTCGCCGGTGGCGCGGTCCAGCACGTACACGCTGTGCACGCCGGCGTAGTCGAGGGAGGACGCGACCAGCCCGACGATGTGGTCCGGGGTGACGATCCCCCAGTACTCCCAGCGCTTCGTCCGGCCCCATCCGCGCAGGTTGGCGCGGTGCAGCGGCCGCCGCGTCCACCCCACCGCCGCCGGGTTGAGCCGCCCGTCGGGCAGGCACAGGTCGACGCTCTCGATGATCTCCCTCTCCATGATCCCCGAGTCTCACACAAGCGCGGCCAGAGAGATGACGAGGGCCGCGATGATGGCCAGGCCGTACGCCGTGACGCCGAGCCCGACCGCGCGCATGCGCCGCGGACCGTCCCAGCCGAGGGCCGCCGCGAGCCAGGCGAGCGCGGGCAGGACCAGGACGCCGTGCAGGCTCACGCCGTGCGCGAGCTTGAGGAAGCCGAGGGCGGCGTACGCCTCGTCCTGCGTTCCGGTGTTCGCCGTGATCACACCTCGGGCGATCATCGCCGCGCCGGTGGCCAGGCCGATCATCAGGGTGACGAACCCGGCGCGCAGCGCCAGCCGCATGTCGGCGGCGACCCCCGGATTCGGCCTGAACGCCGACACCGCCATGACGCCGAGCACCACGATGAGCACCCCGCCGCCGGCGGCCAGGACCGTCGAGACGGCGGAGTCGAACGGGGTGTCCCGGTTGATGTGCGACGGCACGTGCCGCCAGGCCTGGAGGGTGATCCCGCCGACCTCGACGAAGCAGTCCGCCGCGAAGACCCCCAGGAGCACCGTTCGCGCCCGGTCCCCCAGCGGCAGGTACGAGGCCACCCAGGTGACGGCGATCAGCGTCAGGCCGAACGACAGCCCGAACGTGGCGGGCTTGCGCCACGACACGGGGCCCTCCCACGGTCCGCCGTCCACCGCGAAGACGCCCAGATGGAAGATCCCCGCCAGCACGAGGACGGCGCCGAGGGCGTAGAAGACCCGCTCGGCCCGGCGCCCGCCGAGACCGCTCCCCGTGGACGTGATCGTCGCCGCCATCCCGGCCTCCCTGCCCGCAACTGCCACCGCTCGCTGACGCGAACATCGTGCGGCGCGGGCCGGGAACGGCGCGTCGTCCGGAGGGAGACACCCCGTCTACTCAAATCGGCGTACGGGCCGGTTCAGCGTCAGGGGCCAGTTCAGCGTCAGGGGTCAATTCAGCGTCAGGGGTCAATTCAGCGTCCCGGGGATCGTGCCCTTGCCCTTGCGGACGCGCTCCTCCTCCGCGTCCATGAAGTCCTTCATCTCGTTCCACAGGATCGTGGCCCGGTCCCGGAGCCGCGCGACGCGCACGACCTCCGCGCGCCTGCGGACGTTCTCCTCCTGGAGCCAGAGGGCCCCGTCCTTCTCCTTCTTCGGGGCGTTCTTCTGTGCCAGCCTGCGCCGCGCGGCAGGGTGATCGCCCAGATCTCCGACTCCCGCATGTCGACGCGGGCCTCGACGTCCTCCAGGGCCGGGCCTCCCGGCAGGTGACGCTGGGGCTGGTCGGGATCGACGTAGTTCTTGCGGAACTCCCGGCCGACGCGGTTGGACGAACTCGGCGACGTCGGGGATCTCCTGGTTGGCGGGGTCCTTGATGACGTCCGCGCGGGTCGAGGTGAAGCTGTTGTCGAGGGTGCCGACGTAGTACCTCGGCTCCTCCGACCAGGCGACCGCCGAAAAGACGCCCGAATGATCGACGGAACCGGAAAACCGCGTTTCCGGACAGCGAAAACCGAGGGCTCCACCTGTGACCACGGCGACCGTCCATCGGGAATTCGGCCCCGGGCGGCCAGGGTTGGCGCGTTACCGAAACAACCTCGCGCACCATTGGCACCTGGCGCGTGAATTCACCTCACGACGATGAATTCCCCGATGCGAAAGGGCGCCGGTCAGGACTTGGTGGCGCCGATGGACGCGGTGATGGCGGGCCAGCTCTGGACCAGCTCGCGCTTCCAGTAGGCCCACTTGTGGGTGCCTGGACCGTAGAGGTGGGCGGTGACGGGAACGCCCGCCTGCCGCGCCGCCTCCACGAAGCCTGCGTTCATCTGCCCGGCGAGCTGCTCACCGAACCGGCCGGCGTGCCACGGCTCCATCCCGGCCGGGTCGTACGGGCCGATCTCGCCGTTGCCCGAGGAGACGTAGACGCCGACGCCCTTGAGCTTGGCCACGTTGACGGCGCCGTCGTGCGCCCGCCAGTTGGACCGGTCGCGGACCGGGTCGCCCCAGATGTCGTCGCCCGCGGACTGGTTCATCTGGCTCAGGATCGTCGGCATGCCGGGCGCGGTGATGTTGAGAGCGCCGCTGTAGGACGCCGCGTACTTGAACAGGCCCGGGTGGCGTTCTGCGTAGGTGATGGCGCCCTGGCCGCCGGACGACAGGCCGATCGCGGCCCGGTTGCCGCCGGCGTGCAGGTTGCGCTCCATCAGCTGGACGACCTCGCCGGTGTGGAACGTCTCCCACATCGGGATGCCGCCCTTGCCGTCGTTCCACCAGTTGGTGTACGAGCCGTTCCAGCCGCCCTCGGGCATGACGACCATCACGTCGTAGCCGGCGGCCACCTGCTGGAGGTTGGAGTCCTTGATCCACGACGTGTAGCGGTTGTTGCCGCCGTGGAAGGCGTAGACGACCGGCCACGTCCGGGTGGCGTTGGCCTTCCACGCCTTGGGGAAGAGCACGCGGGTCTTGACCTCGGAGCCGAGCGAGGGCGCGGCGATGGTGAGGTCGTAGAGCCGGGTGCCGACCTTCTGCATCTTGGTGACCTTGGCGCCGCTGTCGGCCGCCTTGAAGCCCGCCAGCCCCTTGGCTTTGGGCATCGTCGGCTTCTTGCCGTGATCGCCCGTCCGCAGGTCCGGGTCGTTGGGCGCGGGCGTGGTCCCGCCCGTGGTGAACGGGCGGGACGGCGGCCTTTTGCCGGGCGAGGTGGGCGGCGCGGTGGGCAGCGACTCGTTGCCCGGCTGGAAGCTGAACGTCGGCCCCGGCGCCGGCAGCTCGCTGGAGGACGCCTGGGGGCGTTCCTCGGTGCGGCCGATGCCCGTCTGCGCGAGCGCCACCATGACCCCCGGCAGCAGCACCGCCGTCGCGGCCACCCCACCGATCGCGATCTTGCGGTCGGTGGTGAGCTTCTTGTTGAGGCGCTTCTTGCTGACGCGCTTCTTCACCACACGCGGCTTCACGACGCGCTTGTCCACGGCTCCCCAGTCCCCCAGCGCCACCCGGTATGCGCACGAGACGACAAATTTCGGCGAGTGGTCAGTGTTGCATCCGCAACATCCGCCTGCCTAGTCACCAAACGGGAGATCCGATCACAATTCGCACTCGATCACCTGAACGGACGGCTACGCGCCGACGGCGGCGGGCTCCTTCTCCCTGCCCTCCTCGGCGTCCTCCTCGGCTCCCTCCGCCGCGTCCTTGGCCGGGCGGTCCAGGGAGTCGCCGGTACGGCCGTGGGTCGCGTAGAGCGTGAGGCCGACGAAGGTCAGGCCGCCGACCAGGTTGCCGACCACCGTGGGGATCTCGTTCCAGATCAGGTAGTCCATGATCGAGAAGTCGCCGCCGAGCATCAGGCCGGACGGGAACAGGAACATGTTGACGATCGAGTGCTCGAAGCCCATGTAGAAGAAGACCAGCACGGGCATCCACATGCCGATCACCTTGCCGGACACGTTGGTCGAGATCATCGCGGCGACGACGCCGGTGGAGACCATCCAGTTGCACAGGACGCCGCGGATGAAGAGGGTCAGCATCCCGGCCGCGCCGTGGTCGGCGTACCCGACCGTACGCCCCTCACCGATCTTGCCGAGTGCCTGCCCCACCGGGTTCGGGTCCACGGTGAAGGCGTAGGTGAAGATCACCGCCATCATCAGCGCGACCATGAGGGCGCCGGCGAAGTTGCCCACGAAGACCAGGGCCCAGTTGCGCAGGACCAGGCGCTTGGTGACGCCGGGCCGCTTGTCCAGCAGCGCGAGCGGCACCAGCGTGAAGACACCGGTCAGCAGGTCGAACCCCAGCAGGTAGAGCATGCAGAACCCGACCGGGAACAGCACCGCGCCGAGCAGCGGCTCGCCGGTCTGCGTGCTGATCGTGACCGCGAACGCGGCGGCCAGCCCCAGGATGGCGCCCGCCATGAACGCCCGGATCAGGGTGTCGCGGGCGGACATGAAGACCTTGGCCTCACCTGAGTCGACCATCTTCCGGACGAATTCCGGCGGGTTCACATAGGACATTCGGGAGCTCCTCACTCGGGGGCATCGTGCCTCGGCCGGATCACGGCCGGGCCCGGGGCGCACACCCGGCCGAGTGTGAGCTGCGCGGATTTCCTTCCTGTGACGGGAAATGAAGATCAATGTGACGGAGCGTTCACCGCGTCCGCCGTCCGGGGTTCGGGGGCCGAAACAGGGCCGTAACACACCGGAATCACGCCCGCCCCTCGTGCGTCCGATGCGTAAAAAGTCCATGTCACGGCCGTCCACGAGTGGCCATTCGTTCGCATCGCACGCGAGTCTGGGCGAAAACCCCGATCCGAGGAGCTCCCCGGCATGACCCCCATCATGAGCAAGTCCGAGGCCGCCGGCCTGGTCGACGCCGCCCGCATCCGGCGCGGTCTGACCTGGGCCGCGATCGCCGCGGAACTGGGCGCGCCGGTCGTGTGGACCACCGCCGCGCTGCTCGGCCAGCACCCCATGACGGCCGAGCAGGCCGAGCGGGTCCGCACGCTGCTGGAGCTGGACGAGCGGGTCGCCGAGAGCCTGCGGCTCCAGCCCTCGCGCGGCATCGACCCCGCGCTGATGTCCGACCCCACGATCTACCGCTTCTCCGAGGCGCTGGCGGTCTACGGTCCGGCCCTCAAGGCGCTCATCCACGAGGAGTTCGGCGACGGGATCATGAGCGCCATCAACTTCAAGGTCGACATCTCGCGCCGCCCCGACCCCGACGGCGACCGCGTCGTCGTCACGTTCGACGGCAAGTTCCTCGACTACCGCTGGTGACCTCCGAACGCCCGTCCAGCGGCCTTCGAGGGGACCTGGACCGCCCCCGCGCACCGTGGCCGGGAAACTCACCCACGCGGTACTGGTCTACGCGGTACTGATCTACGCGGTACTGGTCCACGCGGTACTGATCCACGCGGTACCGGTCTACCTGGAAGGGGTCAGGATGGCGGCGCGCCCGGGCCGGTCGCTGGCAGTCCCGGAAGTCCGCGGACCGGAGGTCCGCGAAGACGACTTCCGTGCGGTGCTGGGCCGTTTCGCGACGGGCGTGGTGGCCGTCACCGGCCTCCACCGTGCGGAGCCGGCGGGGCTGACCATCAGTTCCTTCACTTCGGTGTCCCTGGCGCCGCCGCTGGTGTCGTTCTGCGTGGCGCACACCAGCGCCACGTGGCCGCTGCTGCGGGACGCGGAGCGGCTGTGCGTCAACATCCTCGCCGAGTCCCAGGCCGCGGTGTGCGGCGCGCTCGCGGCCTCGGGGGGCGACAAGTTCCGCGGCCTGGACTGGTCGCCGTCTCCGGCCGGGCAGCCGGTCCTGGACGGTGCGATCGCCTGGCTGGAGTGCTCGGTCGAGGCCGAGCACCGCGCGGGCGACCACGACATCGTGGTCGCCCGCGTCCACCGGCTGCACGCCGAGGGCGGCGCCGGCCCGCTGGTCTTCTACCGGGGCGGGTTCGGCCGTTTCGTCGCCGGCTGACACGGCTTCGTCGCCGGCTGACACGACGGGACCGGGCGGCCCGACGGGGCCGCCCGGTCCGTCCCGCCTCGCGTCTCAGGTCAGGTTGCCCAGCACCTGGCGGATCGCGTCGATGACCTTGTCCTGGAGGTCCGCCGGCAGCGAGGAGTACATCGGCAGCGAGAAGATCTCGCCGGCCGCCTGCTCGGTGACCGGCAGCGAGCCCTTGCCGTACCCCAGGTGGGCGAACCCCGTCATGGTGTGCACCGGCCACGGATAGCTGATGTTCAGCTCGATGTCGTAGCCGCGCAGCGCCTCGATGATCGCGTCACGGCGGGGGTGCCGGACGACGTAGACGTAGTAGACGTGGTCGTTGCCGGGGGCGATCGCCGGCAGCACGAGCTCGGTGTCGCCCAGCCCCTCGGCGTACCGGCGCGCCACCTCCCGCCGGGCCTCGATGTAGCCGTCCAGCCTGCGCAGCTTGCGGCGCAGGATCTCCGCCTGGACCTCGTCCAGGCGACTGTTGTGCCCCGGCGTCTGGACGACGTAGTAGCGCTCCTCCATGCCGTAGTAGCGCAGCCGGCGCAGGTTCGCGGCGATCTCGTCGTCGGCGGTGACGGTCGCGCCGCCGTCGCCGTACGCGCCCAGGACCTTGGTCGGGTAGAAGGAGAACGCGGCCACGTCGCCCATCGAGCCGGCGATCCGGCCGTTCCGATGGGCGCCGTGGGACTGGGCGCAGTCCTCGAGGATCACCAGGCCGTGCCGCTCGGCAAGGGCCTTCAACGGGTCCATGTCGACGCACTGGCCGTACAGGTGAACGGGCAGCAGGCACTTGGTCCGCGGTGTGATCGCGGCCTCCACCTGGCTCAGGTCCATCAGGTACGTGTCCGGGGCGACGTCCACGAAGACCGGGGTCGCGCCCGTCCCGTCGATCGCCACGACGGTCGGCGCCGCGGTGTTCGACACGGTGACGACCTCGTCGCCGGGTCCGACCCCGGCCGCCTGAAGACCGAGCTTGATGGCGTTGGTGCCGTTGTCGACGCCGACGCAGTGCGGCAGGCCGTGGTAGGCGGCGAACTCCTCCTCGAACGACCGCACGCTCCCGGCCAGCACGAGCCGCCCGGAACGGAAGACGGTGTCGACGGCGTCCAGCACGTCGTCCCGCTCGTTCTCGTACTCCGACAGGTAGTCCCACACGCGGGTGGTCATGACGGCTCGCACCTCCGCAAGAGCTAGACCGGCGCCCCCGAGCACAGTCCCCACGTCTCGTTTTCCGCTCGATCCCACCTCGACGGCGGGACGGCCGGCCGGGTCAACCGTTCCTCGACACGGCGGCCCCATCATCGGCGGCGGTGAACCGTGAACACGAGGGAGATCATCCATGTCTGTGGAGACCCGGGCGCCCGCCGCCGGCCGCACCTTCGAGACGCTCTACACGGAGGTGCAGCAGTTCTACGCGCGGCACATGCGCCTGCTGGACGACGGCGCCGCCGAGGCGTGGGCCGCGACGTTCACCGCGGACGGGAGCTTCAAGCTGCCGTCCGCCGACGAGCCGGTCCGCGGCCGGGCGACCCTCGCGGCCGGGGTCGCCAGGTCGGCCGCCGCCCTCGCCGAGGCGGGCGAGCAGCACCGGCACGTCCTGACCATGGTGGAGGTCAGCCCGCGCGAGGACGGCTCGCTCGGGGTGCGGAGCTACGCGCAGATCATCGCCACGCCGCGCGGCGGGCAGCCGCGGCTGCACCTGATGTGCGTCTGCTCCGACGTGCTGGTGTACGAGGACGGCGAGCTGCGCGTGCGCGAACGTGTGGTCACCCGCGACGGGGACGCCTGAACGGCCCGCCTCAACGGGTGAAGGCCGGGAGGGCCGGAGGGGCCGGGTGGACGCCTGTGATCAGGTCGCCGCCCGGCCCCTCCGGCCCTCCCGGCTCTCGGGTGGATCCGGGTCAGGGGGAAACGGGTCAGGTGGAGACGGGTCAGGTGAAGACCGAGGCGTGCTCGGAGCACCACTGCGCGAAGGTCCGTCCCGGCCGCCCGGTGACCTTCTCCACGGTGGGCAGCACCGCGGGCGGGTCGTCGGTCCACGCGGAGTAGTAGGTGAAGAGATGGTCGATGATCTCGTCCGGCCAGCCCTGCGCCCGCATGTGCACGCGCGCCTGGTCGGGGGTCAGGTCCTCGACCGGGATGTCGCGGCCGAGCGCCTTCCCGATGGTGCGCAGCTGGTCCCGGCGGGAGATCGACTCCGGCCCGGTCATGGTGTGGATCGCGCCGTCGTGGCCGTCCTCGAGGAGCGCCGCCACCGCGACGTCGGCGATGTCCTCCTCGTGCACGGGAACGCACCGCACGTCCAGGTAGGTGTCCTTGATCGGGCCGCCCGCCCGGATCGCGTCGCCCCAGTAGTCGACGCTGTTGGAGGCGAACTCGCCCGGCCGCAGGAAGGTCCAGCTGATCCCGGACTCGCGCACCGGCTCCTCCACCTCGACCAGCGGCGTGCCGGACGCCGACATCAGCACGACCCGCCGGACGCCCGCCTTCCTCGCCCGCACGAGGACCTGGGCCGCGGTCTCGGAGTCCAGGACGTCGTAACCGGCGATCGCCAGCATGTACATGCGCTCGATGCCGTTGAACGCGGGTCCCAGCGAGTCCGGGTCGGACAGGTCCCCCCGGACGACCTCGACCTGCGGTGGGAGGTCCGCCGCCTCGCTCGGGTCCGGGTCCATCGCCCGCACCGGGGCCCCCTTGGCGAGCAGCCCGTGGAGGACGCGGCGCCCGACGTTGCCCACGTTCGTGCCGGTGGCCCCCATGACCAGGATCATCTTGTTCCTCCATCCGTCGGCGACTTCGCGACCCGACCGTAGGAGTCCCTGCTCGAAGCCCGCCTGACCGCCGCTGAAGCGCGGGTGCCGGTGCGCGCGCCCCGTTCAGCCGGGGTCGGCCGCTTTTCGAGGGGCTCGCCCGATCATGACGGCGAAGACCCCGGCGAGGGGGAAGTCCCGACGAGACAGCTGGAGACCGGATGACAACGCTGGTGACCGGAGCGAGGGGCAGCGTGGGCCGTCACGTGGTGGCGGGCCTGCACGACCGCGGAGAGCGGGTGCGGGCGCTGACCCGCACCCCCGACGAGATCGACGTGCCGGACGGCGTGGAGGTGGTCGCCGGCGACCTCCTGAGCCCGGAGACGTTGCGGCCGGCCCTCGACGGCGTCGACCGGCTGTACCTCTTCCCGGTGGCGCAGACGGCCGACGAGGTCGTCAAGCTGGCCGTGGACGCCGGCGTGCGCCGCATCGTGGTGCTCTCCTCCGACTCCCTGGAGACCCGGCTGGAGACCAACCGGGCCAGCACCGAGGAGCACGGGACCGTGGAGCGGGCGGTCGAGGCCGCCGGCGTGGAGTGGACGTTCCTGCGTCCCTTCGCGTTCGCCGGGAACGCCCTCTTCTGGTCCCACACCATCGTCCACGAGGGCGTCGTCCGGGCCGCCTACCCGCACGCCGCGCAGTCCCTCGTCCACGAGCGCGACATCGCCGACGTGGCGGTCACCGCCCTGCTGGACGACGGTCACGTCGGCGCGAAGTACCGGCTGACCGGGCCGGAGTCGCTCACCCAGCTGGAGCAGGTGCGCATCCTCGGCGAGGCGATCGGGCGCCCGATCCGGTTCGAGGAGCTGACGCACCAGGAGAAGTACGACGAGCTCGCCCAGTTCATCGAGCCGGGCGACGTGGAGATGATCCTGGGCTACTTCGCCGTGGCGACCGAGAAGCCCGACGTGGTCCTCCCGACCGTCCAGCAGGTCACCGGCAGGCCGGCGCGTTCCTTCGCGCAGTGGTCGGCCGACCACGCCGCCGACTTCGGCTGAGCCGGGAGGACGGCATGTACGGAGCCGATGTCGCGGAGATCTTCGACCTGCTCCACGAGGCCCGCGGGAAGGACTTCACGGCCGAGTCCGCGGACGTGGCCAGGCGCGTGCGCGCGCACCGGCCGCAGGCGTCGTCGCTGCTCGACGTCGCCTGCGGCGCCGGGTCCCATCTGGGGGCGTTCGCCGCGCACTTCGACCACGTCGAGGGGGTCGAGCTCTCCGATTCGATGCTCGGGGTCGCGGGGGCCCGCCTGCCGGGCGTCCCGCTGCACCGCGGCGACATGCGGGACTTCGACCTCGGCAGGACGTTCGACGCCATCTCGTGCATGACCGGGTCCATCGGCTACATGCGCGACACCGCGGAACTGGAGACGGCCCTCGGCCGCTTCGCCGCCCATCTCGTGCCGGGCGGCGTCGCGGCCGTCGACCCGTGGTGGTTCCTGGAGACCTTCGCCGACGGTTACGTCTCCGGCGACGTGGTCACCGTGGCGGGCCGGACGATCGCCCGGGTCTCGCACTCGTCGCTGGAGGGCGGCGCGTCCCGCGTGGACGTGCACTACACCGTGGCCGAGGCCGCGGCCGGCGCCCGGCACTTCGTCGAGACGCACCTGATCACGTTGTTCACCCGGGAGCAGTACGAGGCCGCGTTCGCCGCGGCCGGCTTCGCCGTCGAGTACGTGCCGGAGGTCCAGGCCGGCCGTGGCCTGTTCGTCGGCGTCAGGCGGTAGCCGGGCCGGGGAACGGCCGGAAGCGCCGGAGCCAGGGAGCGGCCGGTGTCAAGCAGGAGTTCGGGAGTGGGAGGAAGAGGAGATGGCTGATACCGAGACCGATGTCCTCGTCGTGGGCGCGGGGCTCGCCGGCCTGTCGGCGGCGCTGTTCCTGGCCCGGCGGGGGGTCGGCGTGCGGGTGGTGGAGCGGCATTCCGCCACGTCCCTGCATCCGAAGGCGGCGGGGCAGAACCCGCGGACGATGGAGCTGCTGGGCTTCGGGGGCGTCGCCGGCCGCGTCCTGGAGGCGAACGACATCCGGGGCGAGGGCGGCGACTTCACCATCAAGATCGCCGACAGTGTCGGCGGGCAGGTGTTCGCGACGTTCGCCGAGAACGTCGCGGAGATGGTCGCCCAGACCGCGCCGTGCACGCCGATGCCGTGGGCGTTCGTCTCCCAGGACGGCATGGAGCCGATCCTGCTGGAGGCGGCGACGGAGCTCGGCGCGCAGGCGTCGTACTCCACCGAGCTGGTGGACTTCGCCCAGGACGACGACGGGATCGAGGCCCGCCTGCGGGACGTCGGCTCCGGCGCCGAGACCACCGTCCGGGCGCGGTACCTGGTCGCCGCCGACGGCCCGCGCAGCCAGGTGCGGGAACGGCTGGGCATCGGGCAGTACGGCATGGGCACGCTGACCCGCTTCGTGGGCATGATCTTCGAGGCGGACCTGTCGGCGTCGCTGCCGGCGGGCTCGACCGGCTGGTACTACCTGCAGAACCCCGAGTTCACCGGCACGTTCGGGCCGACCGACAAGCCGGACCGGCACACCTTCTTCGTCGAGTACTCCCCCGACAAGGGCGAGTCGCCGGACGACTTCACCGACCGGCGGTGCGTCGAGCTGATCCGCAAGGCCGTCAACCTCCCCGACCTGGAGCCCCGGCTGCTCAACGTCGCGGAGTGGGAGATGGCCGCCCGCGTCGCCGACCGGTGGCGGGACGGCCGGGTCTTCCTGGCCGGGGACGCCGCCAAGGTCACCCCGCCGACCGGCGGGATGGGCGGCAACACCGCGATCGGCGACGGCTACGACATCGCCTGGAAGCTGGCCGCGGTGCTGCACGGCGAGGCGGGCGAGGGCCTGCTGGACAGCTACGAGGCGGAGCGCAGGCCCATCGCGGACCTGGTGGTCGCCGAGTCCCTCGGCATCTACGCGAGCCGGATGGCACCGCACCTGGCCGACCAGGTGCCGGAGCAGATCGGCGCCGCCAAGGTGCTGCTCGGCTTCCGGTACCGGTCGGACGCCGTCGACGCGTCCGACACCGATGCCGACCCGGCGCCGGTCGAGGATCCGCTGGAGGCGAGCGGGCGGCCGGGCTTCCGGGCCCCGCACGTGTGGCTCGACCGGTCCGGGAGCCGCGTCTCGACCGTGGACCTGTTCGGCTCGGGCTGGGTGCTGATCGCCGCCCGGGACGGCTCCGGCTGGCCCGAGGCCGCCCGCAAGGTCGCGTCCGAGCTGAACGTCCCGCTGGAGGCGCACGCCGTCGGCGACGGCCTGGCCGACCCGGAGGGCACGCTGCCCGAGCGGTACGGCATCGGGCCGTCCGGGGCGAGCCTGGTGCGGCCGGACGGCATCGTCGCCTGGCGGACCGGCGCCGAGACCGACGACCCGACCACGACCCTGCGCTCGGCGCTCACCGCCCTGCTCTCCCGCTGAGGACCGCTCCCGGCGAGCGTCCGCGCTCGCCGGGAGCTCGCCACACAGCGCACATAGCGCACCGCACACAGCACACGCCACAGCACACGCCACACAGCACACGGCACACAGCACACGGCACACAGCGCACGCCACGCCGCACACGGCACACGGCACACGGCACACGGCACACGGCACACAGCACACGGGCCTTCCCCCTGCCGCATGAACCGGTGTCCACATTTCGGGGGGAAGCCCCCACAGCACACAGCACACGGCACACGGCACACGGCACCACAGCACACGGCAACACAGCACGCCGGCCGCCCGGATCGGGTGGCCGGCGTGCTGTGTTGCCGTGTCGCGGGCTCGGCGGGCCCTCCGGGCCGACCGCCACGGTCGGCCCGGACGGCCCGGACGGCCCGGGGCGGTCAGCCCATGATCCGCTGCTCCAGGGCGGCGACGGCGTCGTTCGGCGTCGGCGCCGCCTCCATCTCCGCGCGGAGCCGGCCGGAGTTCTCCGCGAACGACGGCTCGGCCAGAAGCCGGCCGAGTTTCTCCCGCAGCAGCTCCGGCGTCAGCGTGAAGGACTGGATGTGCAGCCCGGCGCCGAGCTCCTCCAGCCTCCGCGCGCGGTAGATCGCGTCCCAGACCCAGCCCATCGCGATCTGCGGGACGCCGTAGACCGCGGCCGTCGCCCAGGTGCCCGAGCCGCCGTGGTGGACGATCGCCGAGCAGCTGGGCAGCAGGACGTGCAGCGGGACGTACTCCTCGACCCGCACGTTGTCCGGCACCCCCGAGACCAGGTCCCGCTCGTCGTCGCTGAGCAGCGCGACCAGCTCGACGTCCAGGTCCGAGACCGCCTCGAAGACGTCGCCGACCTCGACGGCGTTGGGGAACTCGGTCTTCCTGATCGTCTCGCCCAGGGTGAGGCAGACCCGCGGGCGTTCCGGCTCCTTGTACAGCCACCCGGGGACCACCGCGGGGCTGGGCCCGTTGTACGGGACGTACCGCATCGGGATGCGGTGGTCCCCGCTGGTCAGGCTGACGCTCGGCGACAGCTGGTCGATCGCGTACTGCCCGGTCACGATCTCCTCGTCGAAGTCGCAGCCGTGCCGTGCGAGCGTCCACGTCAGCCATTCGGCCAGCATGTCCTCGCGCTCCTGCTCCGGGGCGAGCGCGTTCCGCCGCACGAACTCCTCGCGCACGCTCATGAACGTGTCGGGGAACGACAGGATGCGCGCGGACGCCGCGCCGCTCGCCCGCGCGGCCACCGCGCCCGCGAACGTGAAGTGCTCCCAGACGACCAGGTCGGGACGCCAGAAGCGGGCGTACTCCACCAGGTCGTCGACCATCGAGTCGTTGTTGAGCTGGCCGTAGAACATCGAGGTCAGGATCGTGTCCGAGACCCGCATGAAGTCCAGGCTCAGCCGTTCGGGCCGGTTCTCCAGGAAGTCCGGATCCGCGTGGGTGGCGAACATGCCGGGCCCGGCGTGCCGGACCGTCATGTCGAGGCGGTGGTCGTCGCCCACGGGGACGGCCGTCAGGCCCGCCCGGGTGATGCTCGCGGTCGCCGCGGGCTGGCTCGCCACCCGCACCTCGTGCCCGGCCGTCCGCAGCGCCCAGGCGAGCGGGATGGAACCGTTGAGGTGGGCGTCCATCGCGAACGAGGTGATCAGTACGCGCATCGTGCTCACTCCCCCGCGGCCGGGAATCGCAGGACGCCGCGCACCACGGGGGAACGCATCCGGCGCAGGACCGTGCCGGTCCGGCGCAGGCGGGGCAGCCGCTCGGCGAGCGTCTCCAGCGCCACGGTCGCCTGGAGGCGGGCGAGCGGCCCGACCAGCCCGGCGTACAGGCCCTCCCACAGCGGCGGGTCGTCCTCGGTCCGGCGCGTGATGTCGAACCGGTCGGGGTTGGTGTAGACGCCGGGATCCCGGTTGGCCGCCTCCAGGAGCACGACCACCTGGCTGTCCGCCGCGATCTCCTGGCCGTCGATCTCGATGTCCTCCTGGGCGATCAGGTGCTCCAGCCGGACGGGCGGATCGTGGCGCAGGGTCTCGGCGACGGCGGCGGCCGCGAGGCCGCGGTCCCTGCGCAGCAGCTCCCACTGGTCCGGGTGGTCGAGCAGCGCGGCGGCGGCGTTGCAGACGAGGTTGGTCGTCATCTCGATGCCGGCGACGGTGACGAGCACGCAGATCGCGAGCACGTCGTCGGCGGACTTCGCGCCGCCGCCCGCCGCCAGCAGCCCGCCGACGAGATCGTCACCGCCCTCGCCGCCCTCGGCGCGGTCGGCGATCACGCCGGCGAACAGGTCGCGCACCTGGCCGACCGACTCCAGGAGCCGGCGGGCCGTCTTGAGCTGGGGCGGGCACAGGCCCGCGTCGAGGGCGACGTCGAGACCGGCGCACAGCCGGGCGAACCGGTCGCGCTCGGCGGCCGGCAGCCCGGTCAGCTCGGCCACCACCGCGACGGCGGCGGCACGCGCGTAGTCGGCGACCAGGTCGAACTCGCCGCCCAGGTCGCCGGCCCGCTCGCGGAACACCCGCGCCACGTCCGGGCGGTGCCGTTCGACCGCGTCCGCGCCCAGATAGGGCTCGGCCAGCCCGCGCAGCCGCGCGTAGTCCTCCTGCGGCAGGCTGAGCGACGCGTCGTCGAGCGGGACGACGTGGCAGAGCTTGGGGTCGTCCCAGGGGTCCTGGAAGACGTGCTGCTGCTCGCCGCCGGCCTTGTGCCGCACGCCCAGCCGGGGGTCGCGCAGCAGGCGGGCCGCCATCGCGTGGCTCGCCGTCACCCACGCGCCGATCTCGCTCTGGTAGAGCGAGCCGCGGTCGCGGATCTGGCGGCCGAGGTCGTGCGGGTCGTCGCTCTCGGCGCGCAGGAACAGCGCGAACGGGTCGCCCTGCGCGCCCATGATGAAGTGGAAACCGCGAAGGGTCAGCAGATGGCGACCCAGTTCGCTGTCGGTGGCCATGGTCGGCATCGCGTTCTCCTTAGGACGGCTTGAGCACCAGCAGCGACAGCTCGAACGGCACGGAGGTCGCCGGGAGCCGGGTGACGGACTCGACCGTCAGGCCCGCGGACGCGGCGAAGTCCGACCACTGGTCGCGGGTCCGCAGCCGGCCGCCCAGGAAGACCAGCATGCGCAGGTCGAGCAGCGTGAACTGCGGGTTGGCCGCCTCCTCGGGAACGTCGTCGCGTTCCAGGACGAGGATGCGCCCGCCCGGGTTGAGCGCCTCGGTGCAGCGCCGGAGGATCTTCCGGGCGTTCTCGTCCGACCAGTTCAGCAGCACGAACGACAGGCCGATGACGTCCGCGGTGACCGGCAGCTTCTCGAAGAAGTCGCCCTCGATCGCCTCCGCCCGCCCGTCCAGCCCGGCCGCCTTGAACTCCTCGCGGGCGGTGGCCGCGGGCACCGCCAGCTCCAGCAGGGTGCCCCGGGCCTCGGGGGCGGCGCGCAGGATCGCCTTCAGGAAACCGCCGGTGCCGCCGCCGACGTCCATGACGTGCCGCACCCCGGTCCAGTCGACCGACTGCGCGGGCGGGTCGTAGACCACGTCCTGGTCGCAGGCCATGAGGGCGTCGAACGACGCCGCCAGCTCCGGATCGGCCGACAGGTCGTCGTAGAACGGCCGGCCGTGCACGCGCTCGTAGGTGGGGTGCCCGGTCCGCACCGCGTCCAGCAGGTACAGGAACGACAGGTCGGCCCGCGACACCGCGTTGGTCAGGTCGAACCAGTCGCGCTGCTGGGCCGGGTGGCCGCTGGCCAGCAGGTCGCCCAGTTCGGTCGGCTCGAGCCGGCCGGGCTCGGGCTCGGCGAGCACCTCGATGGCGATCAGATGGCGGATCACCCGCAGCAGCGCCCCGGCGTCGGCCCCGGTCTCGGCGGCGAGCGCCTCCGGCGTGTCCTTGCCGGCCCGGATGTGGTCGACGAGGCGGAGCGTGGCCGCGACGCGGACGGCCATCGGCGTGTGCAGGTTCCCCAGCCGCAGCAGCGCGTCCAGGGACTCCATCATCTCGGTCTGGGTTTCGGTCATGAACGTGCCCTTCGACGACTCGGGTTGCGGACGGCATGCCGGACCGGCACCCGCCGGTCCGGCGGAGACACGCGGGGCCGCTACGGGCGCCAGCCGTCGCCCTGCGGCCACGGCTCGCCGAGCTGGCGGTAGGTGCCCAGGTAGTCCGGCCAGTCACGGTGGTCGCGGATCTTCCCGTCGACGATGCGGATCAGGTGGATCTGCTCGCCGGAGAAGCGGCGGCCCGTCGCCGGCATGCTCACCAGGTCGCCGACCTGGCGGCCGTAGAGGACGAGGCGGGCGCGCACCCACTGGCCGTTCTCCTCGTAGCCGATCTCGTCCAGGAAGACGTCCTCGGAAAAGGTCATCTTCAGCCATTTGACGGCCAGCGCGAAGGCGTCGGGACCGAGCAGGTCCTTGTAGTGCTCCATGGCGCCGGGGTTGAGGTATTCCGGGTGAATGAATTCGTGAACGTCGTCGGTCTTCCCCGTGTTGTAGGCGTTGACCATTCGCTTGACGATTTCGATCTGATCGCTCACCTGGCACCTCCAGTGCGCTTTTGTCGTGATGTCCGCATTGTGTGTCACCCCGCACATCGAAACAAGATGATCCAGTCGTTATCGAGGGGAAATTCACCGGCTTTCGACCAGTACACGATCAGGGCGGCCGACGCTGGCACGGTCGAACGGAATTCGCCGAGCAAGGAGACGGAATTGGACCGGACTGGATACAAGGAGACGGTGTCCGCGGCCTTCGACCGGGCGGCGGCCTCCTACGACCGGATGGGCGTGGAGTTCTTCACGCCGATGGGCCGACGGCTGGTCGAGCGCGCCGCGCCCCGTCCCGGCGAGCGGGTGCTGGACGTCGGGTGCGGCCGGGGGGCGAGCATGTTCCCCGCGGCCGAGCGGGTGGGCCCGCAGGGCCGGGTGCTCGGCATCGACATCGCGCCGAACATGGTGGAGGAGGCGGCCAAGCAGGCCCGCCGCGACGGGGTCGGCAACGTCGAGGTCCAGGTCATGGACGGGGAACGCCCCGACCTGCCGCCCCGCTCGTTCGACGTGGTCCTGGGCGGGTACAGCGTGATCTTCCTGCCCGACGCGCCCGCCGCGCTGGCCAGGTACGCGCTGCTGCTCGACGCCGGCGGCCGGATCGCGTTCACCAGCCCGGTCTTCACCCGGGACACCTTCCCGTTCCTGCCCCCGGTCTTCACCGACCTGATCCCGCAGCACCTGCTGCGGAACCTGCCGCCCGAGTGGCGGCCCGAACGGCTCCAGCAGCGGTTCAACTCGTGGCTGGAGAAGGCCGCCGACCTGGAACGCACGCTCCACGGCGCCGGCTTCACCGACGTGTCGGTGGTCGACGAGCCGGTCGACCTGGTGGCCGAGTCCGGGGAGGCGTGGGTGGACTGGTCGCACACCCAGGGGATGCGGCTGCTCTGGCAGCACCTGCCGCCCGAGGAGTCGGCGCGGCTCCGCGAACGGCTCATCGCCGGGCTGGACGCGATGCGCGACGGCACCGGGCCGATCACGATCGAGACGCCCGTCCGCTACGTCTCGGCGACCGTGGCCACCCGGCCGGCCGCGCCCCGGCGGCCGGCCGGGCCCTGACCCCGGCGCCCCCGTCCGGCAGCGTGACCCGGCAGCCAGACCTGGCGGCGTGACCCGGCGGCCGGACCCGGCGGCGCAACCCGGAAGCGTGACCCGGCAGCCAAACCCGGCGCCATAACCCGACGGCATGACCCGACGGCGTGACCCGGCAGCCAAACCCGGCGGCGTGACCCGGCACGTGACCCGGCACGTGACCCGGCACGTGACCCGGCACGTGACCCGGCACGTGACCCGGCACGTGACCCGGCACGTGACCCGGCGGGCGTGACCCGGCGGCCGGGTCATGGCCGCCGGGTCTGTGCCGGGCGGGGGCGGGTCACTTCGCGCGGACCGGGTGCCCCTCGGCTCGCAGAGCCTCCACGGCCTGCCGTACCGCGGCCCGGTCGGCCTCGGCCGGGCCCGGGCGGCCGGGGAGCAGGGTCCTCGCCACGCTGCGCCGCCCGCGTACGGCGGGGTGGCGCCGGGCCAGCGTGGCCAGGTCGGCGCCCGGTCCCGCCTCCAGGAGCAGGAAGTCGCCGGCCGCCAGCAGCGCCTCCAGCGCGGGCCAGAACATCACCGGCGCCACCATCTGCCGCGCCCAGAACGCCGGGTCGTGCACCTCGTCGGGCCGCAGGAGCGCCCCGGTGTACCCGGAGTAGATCGGGATGTCCGGCGGCGACGTCCGCACCTCGGCGACCAGGCGTTCCGAACCGGCGTTGACGGCCTCCAGCAGCGGGCTGTGGAACGCGGTGAGCGACGGCACGCGCCGGCAGGTGACGCCGCGCCCGCGCAGGATCTCCGCCACCTTCTCCAGGGGCCCGTTGCGCCCGGCCAGGATCGTCTGGCGCGGCGCGTTGACGGCGCCGACGACGACGTCACCGCCGGCCAGATCACCACCGGCCAGATCACCACCGGCCAGGTCACCGCCGACCAGATCGTCGAGCTCGGCCGGGGACGCGCTCACCGCGAGCATCCCGCCGGGCGGCGCGGCGTCCGCGCGCCGCACCCGGTCGCGCACCAGCCGGACGGCGTCGTCGAGGCCGAACACGCCGGCCAGCGTGGCCGCCACCAGCTCGCCCATGCTGTGGCCGAGCAGCGCGGCGGGCCGGATCCCCCAGCTCAGCACCAGCCGGCCGAGCGCGTAGTCGATCGCGAACAGCAGCGGCTGCGCGCGGGTCACATGGTCGATGGGCACGCGCGGGCGGTCCGCCAGCCAGTCGGCGCGCACCCGCGCCCCGTCGTCCCCCATCGACTCGAACACCTCGTCCACGGCGGCGGTGAACTCCGGCTCCGCCCGGTAGAGGCCCGCCGCCATCGCCTGCCGCTGCGCGCCCTGTCCCGGGAGCAGCAGGGCGACCGGACGGGGACGGACCGCGGTCACCGGCGTACCGGCGACGGTTTCGATGGTCGACATCACGACTCCTCGCTCGTACCGCTTCCTGATGGCGAGAATCGCGATTCTCGCTCGACGCCCGCTCGACTGACGGACTCGTCCGGCTGAACCTCGGAAAAGGACTGGGACTCAAGCGTTCATCGACGACGGCGAACAATTATTTGCACCATACGCATTTGCGCGTACACATTTGAACGTACGCAATTGCGTGACGTGATTTCACTGCACGCACTGCACGCACTGCACGCACTGCACGCACTGCACGCACTGCACGCCGATCCTCCTGGACACATTGGAGGTGCCCATGCGGGCCACCGACCCGGCGCTCGTCCGGCAGCTGATCGACCATGCCGGAACGGGCGACGAAGCGATTCTCAAACTGGCCGGACGTGTCCAGTACGAGCCCGTCGTCAACGCCCTCTGCGAGGAGGTCTTCCTCGACCTGCTGCCCGCGGACCGCCCGGCCCTGCGGGTCCGGTACGAGATCCGGGTGGCCCAGCACGTGCTCGGGTTCCACGTCGACGTCACGGCGGGGGCCGTCAAGACCGAGTCCCTTCCGTACAGCCCGGACGGCACCTGGGAGGCCGACGGCGAGATCGACCTGTGCGTCCGGCAGGGGTTGCCGGAGTTCGCCGCGACCCTGCACGCGGTCTTCGGCCCGGCCGCCGCCGGCGACGGTCACCGGGTCGTCGCCGGCGTCCTGGCCGCCGCCCACCGCCAGGCCGGGCACGGCGGCGACGCCGACTGGCACGGCCGGCTCGAACGCCGCGCCGCCGAACGGCGCGACCTGGGTCTGCTGGCGCTGCGCTGCGGCACCGACAAGTGGGGGGCGCACTGGTACGCCCGCCACTACGCCGAGTACTTCCAGCGGCTGCGGGCCGAGCCGGTGCGGATCCTGGAGATCGGCGTGGGCGGGTTCCACGACGAGCGCGGCGGCGGCGAGTCGCTCGAGATGTGGCGGCGCTACTTCCCGCGCGGCCTGGTGTACGGCATCGACATCGCCGACAAGTCCGCGCTGGAGTCGCAGCGCGTCCGGACGTTCACCGGCCACCAGTCCGACACGGCGTTCCTGGAGTCGGTCGTCGCCGAGACCGGGGAGCTGGACATCGTCGTCGACGACGGCAGCCACTTCTCCGCCGACCAGATCAACTCGTTCCGGGCGCTCGTCCCGCACGTGCGGCCGGGCGGCCTCTACGCCATCGAGGACCTGCACACCTCGTACTGGCCCGGCTTCGGCGGCAACCGGTCCGACTTCGGCGACCCCGGCACGGCGGTGGGTTTCCTCAAGGACCTGGTGGACGGGCTCAACCACGAGGACCTCCTGCCGGACGGGCCGCGCGAGCCGGCCCGCACCGACACGGCGATCGTGGGCGTGCACTTCTTCCACTCGCTGGCGATCCTGGAGATGGGCGACAACCGGGAGGGCGCGATGAGCGCCTTCATCCCCGAGGAGATCAAACTGGAAGGCCCCCAGCTGATGATCCCCGACTACCCGCTGCCCCCGGAGTGACACGGTGCCCCGGAGTGACACGGCGCCCCGAAGTGACACGGCGCCCCGAAGTGACACAGCGCCCCAGAGTGACACGGTGCGGCCGATGCTCAGCCGGACAGCCCGCCCGGGACGCCCGCGCTGGGGACGTCACCGGGCGGGCGCCCGGCCGGTCATCCGGAGATCCGCGTCCTGCCGCCGTCGAGCCGCTCGTTGACGAAGGTCAGGAACGCCTCCGGGGTGCGGATCCGCTCCAGGTCCTCCTCGGGCAGCTTGATCCCGAAGATCCGTTCCACCCGGCTCAGCGTCTCCATCAGCGCGAGCGAGTCGTAGCCGAGGTCGTCGAAGTCGACCCCCGCGATCTCCCCGCCGAGGTCGACCGACTCGTCCTCGCCGGCGCACTCGCGCATGATCTCCAGTAGCTCGTCGACCGTCAGCTCGGTCGTCCTGGTCTGCTCGCTCATCGTTCTCCCTCTCGTGCTCGGTCCGAACGGACCACCATCGCGCTGTTGAAGCCGCCGAACCCGCGGGCCAGCACCAGCGCCGCGGACCGGGTGAGCGGTCGCGGCGCGCCGGTCACCAGGTCGACGCCGTAGCGTGCCGCCGCCGGCCCGCCGCCCGCCGGCGGGATCAGGCCCTCGCCCAGCGCCTTGAACGCCAGCGCCAGATCGAGCGGCGCGGCGCCGGAGTAGAGCCGTCCGGTCAGCGTCTTCGGCGCGGTCACCGGCACCCCGCGCGGCCCGAAGACCGCGGCGAGCGCGTCCGCCTCGGCCCGGTCCAGCTCGGGATCCGCCGCCGCGTCGGCGAAGACCACGCCGATCTCGTCGGGCGCGGCCCCGGCGTCGGCGAGCGCGCCCTCGATCGCGCGCCGCAGGTTGGAGCCGCGGCCGGACGCGGGCGGCGGGTCGAACGTCGCCGCGTAGCCGGCGATCTCGCCGTACACCCGCGCCCCGCGCTCCGCGGCCCGCGCGGCGTCCTCCAGCACCAGGATCGCGCCGCCCTCCCCTGGCAGGTGCCCGCACGCGTCCTCGGCGAAGGGCACGTAGGCCCGCGCCGGCTCGTCGCGCCCGCTCAGCCGGCCGGAGGCGATCAGGGCCGCCAGGCCGTACGGGGACAGGGCGGAGTCCATGCCGCCGGTGATCATCAGCGGTGCGCCCCTGCGCACGCCGCGGCGGGCGTGCGCGACGGCGTCGAGCCCGCCCGCCTGCTCGCTGACCAGCGCCGCGGCGGGACCGCGCAGGTCGTGCCTGATCGAGATCTGGCCGGTGTTGACCGCGTAGAACCAGGCGAACGACATGTACGCGCTGACGTGGCCCGGCCCCTGGCCCCACAGTTTCTGCAGCTCGCGCTGGCCGAAGTCGAACCCGCCCGAGGCGCTCGCGGTGGCGACGCCGACCGCGCGCGGGTCGAGCCCGGCCGGGTCCGCGCCGGCGTCGGCCAGCGCCCAGTCGGCGGCCGCGACGGCGAACTGGGTCATCCGGTCGGTCTGCGGGATGAGCCTGCTGGGCAGATGGTCCTTCGGCTCGAAGCCGGTCACCTCGCCGGCCAGCCGGACCGGGTACGTGGCGGGGTCGAACCGGCGGATGGGCCGGATGCCGGTCTCCCCGCGCAGCGTCGCCGACCAGTACTCCTCCAGGCCGAGCCCGTTGGGGGCGATCACGCCGATCCCGGTCACCACGGCCCTTCCCGCCATCACGGCCCTTCCCCCCATCACGGCACCGCCGGTCGTCACCGCCGTCACGCCGCCCGCTCCTCCACGCCGGCCAGCACCATGGCGCTCTGGAAGCCGCCGAAGCCGCTGGCGACCGTCACGGCCCGGTCGACCCGCTGCTCGCGCGCCGTCAGCGGGACGTAGTCCAGGTCGAGTTCCGGATCCGCCTCGCGCAGGTTGGCGGTCGGCGGCACGACGTCGTTCTCGATGGCCAGCGCGGTGGCGGCCACCTCGATCGCGCCGACCGCGCCGAGCGAGTGGCCGATCATCGACTTGATGGAGCTGATCGGCACGTCGTAGGCGTGCGCGCCCAGGCTGCGCTTGAACGCCGCGGTCTCGTGCCGGTCGTTCTGCTTGGTCGCCGTGCCGTGCGCGTTGACGTAGTCGATCTCCGACGGCGCCATCCGGGCCTCGTCCAGCGCGGCGGTGATGGCGGCGGCCATCTCGGCGCCGTCGGACCGCAGCCCGGTCATGTGGTACGCGTTGCTCCGCGAGGCGAAGCCGGCGATCTCGGCGTACACGCGCGCGCCGCGCCGCCGCGCCGACTCCAGCTCCTCCAGCACCAGGATCGCCGCGCCCTCCGCCAGCACGAAGCCGTTGCGGGTGCGGTCGAACGGCCGGGACGCCTCCTCGGGCGCGTCGTTGCGCGGCGACGTCGCCTTGATCGCGTCGAAGCAGGCGACGGTGATCGGTGCGATCGGCGCGTCCGTGCCACCCGCGATCATCACGTCGGCGGTGCCCTCCCGGATCAGGTCGCAGGCGTACCCGAGGCTGTCGACGCCGGAGGTGCAGCCCGCCGAGACGACCGTCGCGGGCCCCTCCGCGCCGACCAGCCAGGCGATCTCGGCGGCCAGCGAGCTCGGTACGAAGAAGTCGTAGAGGTTCGGGTGGCCGCGGGTGTGGTCGACCAGCCACCGCGCGCCGTCGTCGCTGAGCTTGCGGTACTCGCCTTCCAGCCGCTGCGTGCAGCCCACCGCGTTGCCGACGCTCACGCCGAGCCGGTGCGCCCCGTCGGGGTCGGGCACCAGGCCGCTGTCGGCGAGCGCCTCGCGGGCCGCGACGAGCGCGAACTGGGCGGCCCGGTCCAGCCGGCCCGCCTCCGCCCCGGTGAGGCCCTCGCGCACGGGGTCGAAGTCGACCGCCGCGGCGATCCGCGACCGGAAGGGCGACGGGTCGAAGGTCCGGATCAACCGGGTCGCGGTACGGCCCTCGGTGAGCAGCGTCCATAGATTCTTGGTGCCGATGGCATCGGGTGCCACGACTCCGATGCCGGTTATCACCACGCGCCTGTTCATGCGCCCCGCGCTCCTCCCGGTCCGCCTTCACGGACGTGTGTTCCTGCGTCTCCACGAGCAGCCGTAACGGCCACCGCAGCACTTAACGTCATCGGGCCCTGTCGCAGGCCGCTCGAAGGCCACTGGACGTCGGGACGGTCAAGCCGGCTTCGAGCGGGCGGCGCCATCCTCGGAGACCGGCTACGGAGGAGATGACATGTCCCACCAGGAACGACGTACCGCCCTCGTCACCGGAGCGACCAGCGGGATCGGGCTGGCCGTCACCGAGTCGCTCGCCGCGGCCGGGATGCGCGTCTTCATCTGCGCACGGACCGAGGACGACGTCGACCTGACCGTCAAGCGGCTGCGGCAGCGCGGGCTGGAGGTCGACGGGCGGGCGTGCGACGTGCGCGACTCCGGCCAGGTGCGTTCCCTCGTACGGGCCGCGGTGGACCGTTTCGGGCCGGTGAACGTGCTGGTCAACAATGCCGGCCGCAGCGGCGGCGGGGTCACGGCGAAGATCTCCGACGAGCTCTGGCGGGACGTGGTCGAGACCAACCTCACCAGCGTCTTCCTGGTGACCCGGGAGGTGCTCGACAACGGCGGGATGCTGGAGGGCGAGACCGGCCGGATCATCAGCATCGCCTCGACCGGCGGCAAGCAGGGCGTGGTGTACGGCGCGCCCTACTCGGCGTCCAAGCACGGGGTCGTCGGGTTCACCAAGGCGCTCGGGCTGGAGCTGGCCAAGTCCGGCGTCACGGTCAACGCGGTGTGCCCCGGCTACGTGGAGACGCCGATGGCGCAGCGGGTGCGCCAGGGCTACGCGGACTTCTGGGAGATCACCGAGAACGAGGTGCTCGACCGTTTCCAGGCCAAGATCCCGCTCGGCCGGTACACGCTGCCGGAGGAGGTCGCCGGGCTCGTCGGCTACCTCGTCTCCGACGCCGCGGCCCCCATCACGGCCCAGGCCATGAACGTCTGTGGCGGCCTGGGCAACTACTGAGCCCGCCCCGAACCGAGCTCTCCCCCGAGCGGACGGAGGACCATGTCCGGCACCTACGAGACCGAGCACGAGATCACAGTCTCCGCGCCAGCCGAAACGATCTTCGCGTTGATCGCCGACGTCGGCGCCTGGCCGCGGCTCTTCCCGCCCACCGTCCACGTCGAGCACGTCGAGCGGGGCGAGACCGAGGAGCTGATCCGCATCTGGGCCACCGCCAACGGCGAGGCCAAGACCTGGACGTCCCGCCGGGTCCTGGACCGGGCGGGACGCCGGATCACCTTCCGGCAGGAGCGCTCCCAGCCGCCGCTCGCGGCGATGGGCGGCGAGTGGTCGATCGAGGAGGCGCCCGGCGGCACCGCGCGCGTCGTCCTCAAGCACGACTTCCGGCCCCTCGATGACACGCCGGAGAAGGTCTCCTGGATCACCCGCGCCGTCGACACCAACAGCGAGAAGGAGCTGGCCGCGCTGAAGGCGGCCGCGGAACGCCAGCACGGCCAGGGCGACCTGGTGCTGCACTTCGAGGACACGATCCGGGTGGACGGCGACGCCGCCGCCGTCTACGACTTCATCTACCGCGGGGACCTGTGGCCGGACCGGCTCCCGCACGTGGCCAGGGTCGTGCTCGGCGAGGAGACGCCCGGCGTGCAGACCCTGGAGATGGACACCAGGGCCGCGGACGGCTCGGTGCACACCACCGAGTCCGTCCGGGTGTGCCTGCCCCCGGGGACGATCGTCTACAAACAGCTGCGGACGCCCGCGCTCATGACGGTGCACACGGGACGCTGGACGATCCGCCCGGAGGGCGCCGGGGCGGCCGTCACCTCCGCGCACACCGTGGTCATCGACCCCGAGGCGGTGCCGAAGGTCCTCGGCGCCGACGCGACGGTCGTGCAGGCGCGCGCGTTCATCCGGGGCGCGCTGGGCCGCAACAGCGTCACCACCATGCGCCAGGCGAAGGCGTTCGCGGAACGAGCGGACGCCGGGGGCGCCGGCGCGGAGAAGACCGGCGGCGAGAGAGCGGGCGCTCGCTGACGGAGAACGAGGGCGGTGCGGCGCGGACGATCCCGCGCCGCACCGCCTTCGTCATGCCGCTCCCGTCACACGGCCCTCGTCCCACCGGCCCTCATCCCACCGGCCCTCATCCCAGCGGCCCTCATCCCAGCGGCCCTCATCCCACAGGCCCTCATCCCACCGGCCCTCATCCCACCGGCCCCGGTCCGGCTCAGGTGACCGACAACCCGCCGTCCACCGACAGGACGGTGCCGTTGGCGAACGCGCTCTCCGCGCGGGTGAGGAACACGATCCACTCCGCGATCTCCTCGGGCCGGCCCACCCGCCCGGACGGCGTGCGTCCCGCGATGTGCTTCAGGAACCCCTGGTAGGACTCGTGGTCCATGCCGGCCCGGAGGCCGACGCCGGTGTCGATCACACCCGGCGCGAGGGAGACGACCCGGACGCCGCGCTCGGCGAGCTCGACCGCCCAGGTGCGCGTCAGGAAGTCCAGGCCCGCCTTGGTCGCGCCGTACACCCCGTTGCCCGGCCAGGAGCGCAGCCCGGTCGCGCCGGAGCTGCCGACGTTGACCACGACCCCGCCGGACTCCGCCAGCGGGTCCAGGGCCGCCTGGGCCAGGAAGATCGGCGCCAGCAGGTTGGTGCGGATCTGCGCCTCCGCGCCTTCGGGCGTCAGGTCGGCGAGCGACCCGAACACCCCGATGGCGGCGTTGTTCACCAGCACGTCCAGGCGGCCGAACTCGGCGAGCGCGTGCCCGACGACGCGTGCGGGCGCGTCCTGCTCGGTGATGTCGGCGGCGAGGATCTGGATTCCGTCGTGTCCCGCGGCGGTCTCGGCCAGCGTGGACTCGGTGCGCCCCACGGCCAGCACCCGGGCGCCGCCGGCGGCGAACGCGCGTGCGGTGCTCTGGCCGATGCCGGTGCCGGCGCCCGTGACGATCACTGCGGGGGCCGGGCCGTCTCCATGTGTTGTCGTCATTCACCGACGGTTCCACGGGCCCGTCGAATTCCGATCGAGGACGTTTGGAAATCGAGGACATCTAGAATGGGCGCGTGCCTACGTCAGCAGCTCTGGGCGGCGACGCGGTCGCACTACGGCGGGCCATCGCGGCCGGCCCCCGGCCGAGGCGCCCGAACGCCCTCTCCGCGAGCCTCACGCATCTGTGGCGGTCGATGCTGAGCTTCAAGCACTTCCCGCTGCAACTCCTCGAAGTGGTGCTGTTCCCCGTCATCTTCCTGCTGATGTTCACCTACGTGTTCGGCGGTGCCATCAGCGGGTCGGCCGGCGAGTACCTCCAGCTCTTCGTCCCCGGCATCCTCGTCCAGACGGTGGTGCTGATGACGGTCCGCACCGGCACCGCGCTCAACGTCGACCTCACCAAGGGGACGCACGACCGGTTCCGCTCGATGCCGTTCTGGCAGCCGGCCTCGGTCGTCGGCAACATGCTCTCCGACGTCGTGCGCTACCTGATCGCGCTGAGCGTCACGCTGGCGATCGGCGTGGCGCTGGGCTTCCGGCCGGACGCGCCGGAGGGGGTGCTGCCCGCGCTGGCGCTGCTGGCCTACTTCGCGTTCGGGATCAGCTGGATCTTCGCCGCGCTCGGGATGGTCGCCTCCCAGCCGGAGACGATCTCCAACACCAGCATGATCGTGGTCTTCCCGCTGGTCTTCACCAGCAACATCTTCGTCCCCGAGTCCAGCATGCCGGGGTGGATGGAGACGGTGGTCGGCGTCAACCCGATCTCGCACGCGACCTCGGCGGTGCGCGGGCTGCTGCACGGGAACGCCGCGGCCCTGGACATCGGGCTGGCACTGGGGTTCGCCACCGCGCTCATCGCCGTCTTCGGCCCCCTCACCATGCGCCTCTACGCGCGCAGGTGATCCGCGCCCGGACGTGCTCCCGGCGCGGGTGATCCGCACCCGGACGTGAGTCGGCCACTCCCGGTGACTTGTGGTCGTCGGGAGTGGCCGTCGGCGGTTGTGCCGCCGCCGTCGCCGCGCGCGGGGGTCAGCGCGCGGGACGGTGCTCAGCGGTGAGCCTCTCCAGCACCGGGACGATGCCGGCGGGCGCCGGGGTGGCGAGGATCTCCCGGCGGATGCGGCCGGCCTCGCGCCCGAACGACGGCTCGCCCAGGAGCCGTTCGAGGCCGCCCTTCAGGTCGTTGGCGGAGAAGTCGCCGCCGTCCCACAGCGCCAGTCCGGCGCCGCGCTCCACCAGCCGCCGCGCCGTCTCCGCCGAGTCCCAGATCATGTGCGGGACGACGAGCTGCGGGATACCGTGCAGGCACGCGGTGGTGAGCGTGCCCGAGCCGCCGTGGTGGATGACGGCCGAGCAGCTCGGCAGCAGCGCGTTGAGGGGGACGAAGTCGACCGCCCGGACGTTGTCGGGGACGGCCGGCAACGTCCTCAGCTGGTCGGCGTTCAGGGTCGCGACCACCTCGACGTCCAGCCCGGCGAGGGCGTTCAGCAACTCGCCCGCCGAGGCGCGGTCGGCGCCCAGCATCTCGCGCCGCATCAGGCCCAGCGTCAGGCAGACCCGCGGGGCCTTCGGCGGCTCCTTCAGCCAGGAGGGGACGACGGCCGGCCCGTTGTAGGGCACGTACCGCACGGGCACGGCCGGCAGGCCCAGCGGCGCGCGCAGGAACGGCGGCGTCTGGTCGATGCTGAAGTGACCGGTGACCATGGACTCGTCGAACGCGCACCCGTGGCGTTCGGCCGACCAGCCCAGCCACTCGGCCAGCGGGTCGTCGCGCCGGCCGGGCGGGCGTTCGTCCAGCATGCGCAGGAACGTCCTCCGCATCCGGCCGACGAGGTCGACGCCGTAGAGGAGCCGGGCGTGCGCGGCGCCGCTCGCCTCGGCCGCCACCGGCCCGGCGAAGGTCATCGTGTCCCAGACCACCAGGTCGGGACGCCAGGAGCGGGCGAACGCCACCAGGTCGTCCACCATCGGCTCGGGACAGTTGTTCTGGAACGCGAACGACGTCATCGCGGTGAAGACGTTGAGCACGTAGTCCCAGGTCAGCCTCGCGGGGTCGGTCTCGCCCATGTCCATGCCCACGTCGGACTCGCGCGCGCCGTCCAGCTCCTCCTCGACCTGCCGCAACCCCTCGGCCAGGCCGGAGGGCTCGCCCACGGCCACGGCGGTCAGGCCGGTGCGGACGATCTCCTCCACCAGGTCGGGCTGGCTCGCGACGAGGACCTCGTGCCCGGCGGACCGCAGCGCCTGCGCCAGCGGCACCAGCGCGTACATGTGCGTCTTGGCCGCGAACGTGGTGAACAGCACGCGCATGACGTCAGCCGACCCGATCGCGCCGAGCGGCGCCGTCCTGATCGCGGCGCCCGGCTGCGTCCTGATCGCGGCGCCCGGCGCCGTCCTGATCACGCCGTGCGGCGGCGTCCCGGTCGAGCGCGTACTGCCGGCGGCATTCGGCGTAGCCGGGCAGCAGGCCCGACCGCGCGGCCTCGCGCAGGGTCGGCGCGGCCCGGTCCTTGTCGGACAGCCGCGGCTCGCCGCCGCCGTCCGGCCACGGCAGGGCCAGGTCGGGGTCCAGGGCGTTCACCCCGATCGCGCCGGTGCCGGAGTGGAGCCGCGAGCTCAGGTAGAGGACGGTCGCCTCGTCGGTGAGCGGGGCGAAGCCGTGCGCGAGCCCCTCCGCCAGGTACAGGGCGTGCCGCTCCTGATCGTCCAGGACGACCGCGTGGTGCCGCCCGAACGTCGGCGAGCCGACCCGGACGTCCACCACGATGTCGAGGACCGCGCCGTTGACGCAGGTGGTGTACCCGGCCTGGCCGGGCGGCAGCGCGACGGCGTGCAGCCCCCGGATCGTGCCCCGCACCGTCGAGGTGCAGTTGACCTGGGCGACCGGGAACGGGCGGCCGACCGCCTCGGCGAACGCCGGCTGGCTGAGAACCTCCAGGAACAGCCCGCGGTCGTCGGGGAAGATGGTCGGCCTGATCAGGTACGAGCCGTCGATGTCGAGCGCGTCGACCTTCATCGACGGCCCTTCCCGTTCGTGCCGCCGGTGACGACGGGCAGCGACCACGATCCGCGGGTCACCGGCGCCCGCCGCCGGCCCAGCGCGGGACCGGCCGCGCTCAGCCGGGGGAACCGGCCCGCCAGGGCGCGCAGGGCCGCCTCGGCGACCGCGCGGGCGAACGGCGCCACGAGCTCGTGGGCGAAGCCGGGCGACAACGCCGGCCCCTGCCCGGCGGGCCGGTCCAGTTCGAAGGTGTCGGGGTCGGTGAACGCCTCGGCGTCGCGGCCGGTGCCGCCGATGAGGACGACGACCCGGCTGCCGGCGGTGATCTGGACGCCGTCCACCTCCAGGTCGTGGTGCGCGACCAGGCTCCGCAGGTGGACGGGCGGGTCGTGGCGGAGCGTCTCGTTCACCGCGCGGGCGGCCAGCCAGGGGTCGGCGGCCAGCTTCGACCACTGCCAGGGGTGGTCCAGCAGCGCGCGCACCGCGCCCGCGATGAGGTCGGCCGCGACGCGCACGCCCAGCAGGGCCAGCAGCAGCCCCGCGTCGCCGTGGACCGGGCGCGGCACGCCGTACAGGTCGCGCAGGTCGTCGAGGGCGGCGAGCATGCGCCGGGTGGACGCCAGCGACTGCGGGCACAGCAGGGCGTCCTGCGCGAGGCCCGCCCACCGGCAGTCCTCGGCGAGCCGGGCCCGGTCCGGCCCGGTCAGCTCGCACAGGTCGGCGAGCACCTCGGCCGGAAGGGCCTCGGCGAGCGCGGGCACCAGGTCGGCCTCGGCGCCGACGCCGGCGAGAACGCGCCGGCACGCCTGGTCGGCGAGCGCCGTGTAACGTTCGGCCGCGCCGGCGCCGAGCAGCGGCACCGACCCCGCCGCGGCGGCCTTGCCGAGCCGTTCGAGATCCTCGCGCTCCGCGCCGAGCGGGGTGTCCTCCAGCGGCGCGATCGGCTCCAGCGACCGTTCGCCGTCCGCGCGCCGCACCCCCAGCGACGGATGGGCGAGCAGGTCCGCGCCCGTCCGGTGCCGCGCCGTCACCCACACGCCGTCGCGGCTGGCCACCAGGGCGCCCGCCGCCCGCACCTCCGCGTAGCCGGGGTACGGGTCCGCGTCGTGGCCGAGCAGGAGCCTGGCGTACGGGTCGCCCTGGGTGGCGGACAGCCACTGGGCGGCGTGGATGAGCTGCAGCCGGCGCCCGAGTTCGCTCACTGTCGTCATGGTGTTCCCTTCCCTCGTCGCTGTCCTCAGGAGAATTCCTTGGCGATGTCCATGACATAGCGGCCGTAGTCCGAACTGCCGAGCCGCCGCCCCAGCTCGTAGCAGGATTCGGCGTCGATGAATCCCATGCGCAACGCCACCTCCTCGACGCAGGCGATGCGCACCCCCTGCCGTTCCTCCAGCGTCCGCACGTAGAGGCTGGCCTGGAGCAGCGACTCGGGCGTCCCGGTGTCCAGCCACGCGAAGCCCCGGCCGAGATCGACCAGCTCGGCCCGGCCGCTCCGCAGGTAGGTGCGGTTGACGTCGGTGATCTCCAGCTCGCCGCGCGCGGACGGGCGGAGGTTCTTGGCGATGTCGACCACGTCGGAGTCGTAGCCGTACAGGCCGGTGATGGCCCGGTTGGAACGGGGGTGCTTGGGCTTCTCCTCCAGCGCGACCAGCCGTCCCTCGTCGTCGGTCTCGCCGACGCCGTACCGGCCCGGGTCGGTGACCGGGTAGCCGAACAGCACGCAGCCCCGCACGCCGGTGAGATGTTGCTGGAGCAGGTCGTAGAAGCGCTGGCCGTGGAAGATGTTGTCGCCCAGCACCAGGGCGACCGGGCCGCCGGCGATGTGGTCGGCGCCGATGATGAACGCCTCCGCCAGGCCCTTCGGCTCCGGCTGGACGGCGTAGGTGAGGTTCAGGCCCAGCTGCGAGCCGTCGCCCAGCAGCCGCCGGTATTGCGGCAGGTCGCCGGGAGTGGTGATGACGAGGATGTCGGTGATTCCGGCGAGCATCAGCGTCGACAGCGGGTAATAGATCATCGGTTTGTCGCCGATGGGGAACAGTTGTTTGGAGACCGCCAGGGTCGTCGGGAAAAGGCGGCTCCCCGTTCCCCCGGCCAGAATGATCCCCTTCATGGAAGTGCTCCTTCGGATCCGTTACGCCCCGGCCGTTCCGGACAGGCTGTGCAGGCAGGCGATCAGGCTGCGCGCCTGCACGTTCAGGTAGTGGCTGTGCCGCAGCAGGTCGACCAGCTGGTGCAGGGTCATCCAGCGGAAGTCCGGATGATCGGTGTCGAAGCCGGGATCGGCCTCGACGACCAGGTGACGGTTGCGCGCGTGGTGGAAGCGGCCGCCCTCCTCGGACAGGACGGTGTCGAACCTGATCTGGTCGGGCCGGGCGTTCAGCACCTCGTCCAGGAACGTCGGCTGGGCCGCGGCGGGCAGGTCCTCGTAGTTGCGCGGGGTGCACTGCACGGTCGGCGCCAGTTCGAGGACGTCTACGTAGCCGGGTTCGACCCTGATGTGCATGAGCACGTGCAGGGTCCCGGCGACCTCGCGCACGAGGAACGCGATGACCCCGGTGCCGTAGGGCTCGATCATCGGCTGGGACCACTGGGTGATCTCCCGGCCCGTCGCGGTGACGTCGACGCCGATGACGCCGAAGTAGCGGCCGCTCTCGTGCCGGATCATCTCCTCGGTCCGGTGCCAGCCGCGTACCTGGCCCAGCGGGATGCGGGCCACGTGAAGCTCGGTCCGGGTCCGGGCGTCGGTGATCCAGCTCAGGATGCCGTCCAGCCCGTGCAGGCTGCCGCCCTCACCGGTGCACGAACGCACCAGCGCGGACCCGAAACGATCGGTACGCGGGTCCGGCCCGGGACCGGCGAACGGCAGGCACGACAACACCGTCCGCGAATCGGCGTTGACCAGGTCGTCGATCGCGAACAACCGGTGCAGCTGCCCGAGCGTCAGCCACTGGAAACCCTCACGGGCCTCGACGTCGTCGGCCTCGACCACCATGTTCCGGTTGCGCTTGTGGTGGAACCACGACCCCTGCTCGGACTGCCGCACGTCGGCGATCACTCGGTGCTTCGCGGTCTCGGTGAAGTACTCCACGTACGGCACGGGACGGCCGCGGTGGACGCGGGTGTAGTTGCTCCGGGTGGCCTGCACGGTCGGCGACAGCTGGAAGCCGTTGACGTTGCCCGGCTCGAACTTGGCCTGCATCAGGAAGTGCAGGACGCCGTCGAACTCCCGGGCCAGGATGCCGAGGATGCCGATCTCCGCCTGGTTGATGATCGGCTGGTTCCAGCGCGGCACCGGCGCCTTCGGGATGTGCACGTCCAGTCCCTCGACGGCGAAGAACCTGCCGGTGCGGTGGACGATGTCGGAGCTCCCGGGCCGGGTCCCCCACTCGCTCAGCGCGTCCAGGGGCACCCGTTCGACCTGGTTGGGGAAACGCCGTCCGAGGTCCTTGAACCAGCTCTCGACGTCCACCGGCCCCAGCGGCGTGTTCTCGACGGCGGCGACCGATCGGGCGATCCGGGCCGGCATCGTCCGGTCGTCGTCCCGCGCCGGGCTCGGCGGGCGCACGCGTGCCTCACTCATCGCTCGCTTCCCACATGTCTCGCAGCGACTCCCCGAGGCCGGTCGCCGGCGTCCAGCCGAGGGCGGCGCCGGCCAGCCTGATGTCGGTCCGCGTCCAGTCGCCTCCCTTGCTCTCCACCTGGCCGCCGTCCACCTTCAGCACGTCGGCGGGGAAGCCCGCGGCGGCGACGAACAGCGTGACGAACTCGCGCATGTCCACCGCCTCGCCGCTGCCGATGTTGACGACCGGCTCGGCGGTGGTGGCCCGCACGGCCAGGGCCGCCGCCTCCGCGGCGTCCCGCACGTCGAAGAAGTCCCGCTTGGCCGCGGCGATGCTGAGCTCCAGGGCTCCCCCCTCGGCGGCGATCTCGCGCAGCCGCCTGAGCAGGAAACCCGGGAAGCTCCCGCCCGCCGGATGGGGGCCGCAGATGTTGGCCGCCCGCAGCACGATGCCCTCGATGCGGCCGGCGGACATCGCGCGCAGCACCGCCTCGGAGCCGGCGAACTTGGTGCGCGCGTACGGCGTGACCGGCCTGGGCTCGATCGACTCGCCGATCAGGGTGCCCCACTCGGCCGGGCCGTACTCGTGGATGGTGCCCATGTGCACCAGCCGCGCCGGCCGGTCCATCAGCGCCAGCGCCTCGACCAGCCGCTCGACGAGGCGGACGTGGGCGTAGTCCATCTCCTCCTCGGTGGTTCCCCAGCCGCCGGAGGTGTTCACGACCGCCTCGACGCGTTCGGCCTCGAAGGTCTTGGCGAGGGTCCGGGCGTCGACCGCGGCGACGTCGACGGCCGCGAACGCGCGGTCCGCCAGGTGCGGTGCGGGGCGGCGCGCGATGGCCAGGACGTCGTGGTCCCGCCGGGTCAGGGCGGCGCACACCTGGCGCCCCACGCAGCCGGTGGCGCCCACGACGGCCACCCGGTTCAGCCCGCCCACAGCGCCTCCTCGAACCGCAGGCACGAGGCGTAGTCCGGGAGGAGGCCCGCGGCCTCGGCCTCGGCCAGCGTCGGCGCCTTGGAGTCCCGTTCGGAGAGGATCGGCTCGACGCCGGCGGGGATCGGCAGCCCGATCGCCGGGTCCAGAGCCGACACCGACAGCTCCTTCTCCGCGATGTAGCTCTGCGACAGCAGGTACGACATCACGGTGTCGTCCTCCAGCGCGATGAAGGCGTGGCCGGCGCCGATGGGGATGTAGGAGGCGCGGAAGTCCTTCTGGTCCATGAGGACCGCTTCGACGCGGCCGTACGTCGGCGACCCCACCCGGATGTCCACCACGACGTCGAGCGCGCTGCCCCGGGCGCAGTACACGTACTTGGCGGTGCCGGGCGGCACCACCGTGTAGTGGATGCCCCGCACGACGCCGCGCCGCGACCTGCTGTGGTTGGTCTGTGCCACCGGGAACCGGCGGCGGCCGGCCGACTCCGCGAACGCCGCCTCCTGGAACGGCGACACGAACAGGCCACGATCGTCGGGAAAGGTCCTCGGGGTGAACTCGAACGCACCGTCAACGGCGAGCGCACGTGACTGCATGATCGTCATTTCCTCCTCGCGGTCCGCCACAGCCCGCGTTCGCGGACCGCCGGCGCCTACTCGTGATCAAGGCCCAGCGCCTGGGCACTCAGGAAGTCCACGGCGTCGGCGTAGGTGTAGGGATGCATGAACGAGCCCGCCCGGACGTCGCGGTGCAGCCGGGCCAGCGGGTGGCCGCCCGCGTAGGAGGCGCCGCCGACCAGCGTGAGGCAGTCGGCCACGATCTCCGGCGCCACCCGGTTGACCATCAGCTTGGCGTGCTGGAACGGGGTCATCATCCGCCGCCCGCGTTCGGCCGGGTCGCAGTCCAGGTCGGCCGCGTAGGCGTCGGCGTTGAGCAGCGCGGACGCCACCGCCGACCGCAGCGTGTAGAGCCGCGCGTCGATCTCGGCCACCAGGGTCCGGGACCCGCCCTGGGCGCCCCCGCCCCGGCGGGCGATCATCCCCACCGCCACGTCGCGGGCCTCCTGGGCGACGCCGAGGTAGATGCCGAGCATCGTGATCGAGCTCACCGTCTGGCCCGCCAGGGCCGCGTCGCTGCGCTCGTCGACCGGGCCGCGCAGCAGCACGTCCTCGGCCGGGACGGCACAGTCCTCCATGGTGATCCCGACGCTGCCGGAGGCGCGCATGCCCAGCCCGTCCCAGTCGTCCATGACCGTGAGGCCGGGACGGCCCCGGGCCACCACCGCCGCCGCGAAGCGCGGCGCCTCGCCCTCCGGGCGCGCCTGCGCCGAGATGACGAAGTGGGTGGCGATCGGCGCCATGCTCGCCAGGATCTTCCGGCCGTTGAGCCGCCAGCCGCCGGCGCCGTCCGGCGTCAGCTCGGTGACGGTCCTGACGGGATCCTTCACGGTGGTGCAGACCACCGCCTCGCCCGAGCCCATCGCCCGCAGCATGCGGTCGGCGAGCGACCGTGCCGCCGGCGCGCCGTGCGCCCGCTCGTAGGCGAACGTCAGCCCGCGGCTGAACTGCATGTGGAGGGCCAGCGCCGAGGAGGCGTCCGCCTCGGCGAGCGCGCCCAGGGCGACCGCGACGTCGTGCATGGAGTCCACGCCCAGTCCGCCGAGCTCGGTGGGCACGGTGGCCCCGAGCACGCCGTCCTTGCGCATGGCCTCGAACGCCGCGGCGGGGAAGGCGCCGGCCCGATCGTGCTCGGCGGCGCCGGCCCGGATCGAAGGCAGATGCCCGGCGAGCAGCTCCAGCAGGGTCCGCCCCGCCGGAGTGATCGCTTCGCGGACCTCGCTCCGCACCGGCCTCACATCGACCTGTCCTGTCACTGCCTTCCCGCCTTTCGCTGGAACGGATCGCAGTACCCATGCCGACGCCGCCGATCGTGTCGGGGCCGGTTCGAGTTCCGCTGGAGCGGGCCGCCGGTCCCGCCCGTCCAGCGGGCCTTGAGTTCGGCTCTAGGGCGCCCCGGGAGCGTTCGCTCCAACGCCGTCTCGGAGGTTTGCCGTGCGGATCATTGATCTCTCCACACCGGTGGACGCGTCGTTCTGGGAGCCCGATCCCGTCACGCACGACGTGCTCACGCCCCGCGAGGGCGCCCTGCACATGAGCGAGGAGATGCGGACCCACCTCGGCGTGGAGTTCGACGTCTCCGAACTGCCCGACGGGGAGTTCCTGTCGCTGGACAGGATGAGCCTCACCACGCACACCGGCACCCACGTCGACGCGCCCTCGCACTACGGGTCGCGCGCCGCGTACGGGGACGGGGTGCCCCGGCACATCGACCAGATGCCGCTGGAGTGGTTCCTCAATCCCGGCATGGTGCTGGACCTGACGGGTCTCGGCACCGGCACGGCCGGCCCGGCCGAGCTGGAGAAGGAGTTCGAGCGCATCGGCCGCGTGCCCGAGCCGATGGACATCGTGCTGCTCAACACCGGGGCGTCCCGGTGGGTCGGGCGGCAGCGCTACTTCACCGACTTCACCGGGCTGGACGGCGCGGCCGTGCACCTGCTGCTCGACCTGGGCGTGAAGGTGATCGGCACGGACGCGTTCAGCCTGGACGCGCCGTTCGGCCACATCATCGCCCGGTACCAGGAGACCGGCGACCGTTCCGTGTTGTGGCCCGCGCACTTCGCGGGGCGCGAGCGGGAGTACTGCCAGATCGAACGGCTCGGCAACCTGGACGCTCTTCCGGCGGCCCACGGTTTCCAGGTCGCGTGCTTCCCGGTGAAGATCACCGGTGCGGGCGCGGGCTGGACCCGGGCGGTCGCCCTGATCGACGACGACCAGCCCCACACTGGAGGACTCCTTTCATGATCTGCCGAGTCTGCGGCGGCCCGCTCACCGAGTTCTTCGACTTCGGACGGCAGCCCCTCTCCGACGCGTTCCTGACAGCCGACGACCTGGACCGGCAGTTCTTCTTCCGGCTGGCCGTGGGGGCCTGCGAGTCCTGCACGATGGTGCAGCTGGTCGAGGAGGTCGCCCGGGACCGCATGTTCCACGACGCCTACCCGTACCTGTCGTCCGGGTCGTCCGCGATGCGACGGCACTTCGAGGAGACCGCGCAGTTCCTGACCGACGGCGAGCTGGGCGGGCCGGACCCCTTCATCGTGGAGATCGGCTGCAACGACGGCGTCATGCTCAAGACGATCGGCAAGGCCGGCATCCGGCACCTGGGCGTGGAACCTTCCGGCGGCGTGGCGCGGATGGCCAGGGCCGAAGGGGTGCGGGTCCGGACCGACTTCTTCGAGGAGGCGTCGGCGACCCGGGTCCTGGGCGAGGAGGGGCCCGCGGACGTCATCTACGCGGCCAACACCATCTGCCACATCCCCTACCTCGACTCGGTGTTCCGCGGCGTCGACGCGCTGCTCAAGACCGACGGGGTGTTCGTGTTCGAGGACCCGTACTTCGGCGACATCGTCGAGCGGAACACCTTCGACCAGATCTACGACGAACATTTCTTCTTCTTCACCGTGCGGTCGGTCCAGGCCATGGCCGAACGGATGGGCTTCGAGCTGGTCGACGTGCGCCGCCTGCCGGTCCACGGCGGCGAGGTCCGCTACACCATCGCCCGGGCGGGCCGCCGCCGGCCCAGCGAACGGGTCGCCGCGATGGTCGAGGAGGAGGCGGGCCGCGGGCTGGCCGCGCCGGCGACGCTCGCCCGGTTCGGCGCGAACATCGAGAGCATCCGCCACGACCTGGTGGAGCTCCTCCAGGACCTGCGCGCCCAGGGCAAGCGGGTCATCGGCTACGGCGCCACGGCCAAGAGCGCCACGGTGACCAACTACTGCGGCATCGGCCCCGACCTGATCCCGTTCGTGTGCGACACCACACCCGCCAAGCACGGCCGGCTGATGCCCGGCTCGCACATCCCGGTGCGTCCCGCCGAGGCCATGTCCGACCCGTACCCCGACTACGCCCTGCTCTTCGCGTGGAACCACGCCGAGGAGATCATGGCCAAGGAGCAGGAGTTCCGGGCCGCGGGCGGCCGCTGGATCCTGTACACGCCGGACGTCCGCATCGTCTGACCCGGCGGGCCTCCGGACACGAACCGGACCCGGACACGAACCGGCCCCGCGAGGATGATCCTCGCGGGGCCGGTCCGTCTCGCCGGTGAGCGCTGCCGCCCGGGACTCAGCCGCCCAGGACCGTGCGCAGGAAGCGCGCCGTGTGACCGGTGCCGGCGGCGACGTCCTCCGGCGTGCCGACCGCGACGATCTCGCCTCCGGAGTCACCGCCGTCCGGCCCGAGGTCCACCACCCAGTCGGCGGACTGCACCACCTCCAGGCTGTGCGACACCGTGATGACGGTGTGGCCCTGGTCCACCAGGGCGTGCAGCACCTTCATGAGCCGGTCGGTGTCACTGGAGTGCAATCCGGTGGTGGGCTCGTCGAGCAGGTAGAGGGTGTGCCGGCTGGTGCGGCGCTGGAGCTCTGCCGCGAGCTTGACCCGCTGCGCCTCGCCGCCCGACAGGGTGGTCGCCGACTGCCCGAGCCGCAGGTAGCCCAGCCCGACGTCGCAGAGCACCCCCAGCGAACGGGAGATCGCCGGCACGCCGGAGAAGAAGTCCGCCGCCTCCTCGATCGGGGCCTCCAGGACGTCGGCGATGGTGCGCCCCCGGTAGAGGATCTCCAGTGTCTCCTCGTTGTAGCGCCGGCCCTGGCAGGCGTCGCACAGCAGGAAGACGTCCGGCAGGAAGTACATCTCGATGCGGATCGTCCCGTCGCCCGTGCAGTTCGGGCAGCGGCCCGCGGTGGAGTTGAACGAGAAGCGGCCCGGCTTGTAGCCGCGCCGCCGCGCCTCCGCGGTCGCGGCGAACTCCTTGCGGATGCCGTCGAGCACGCCGGTGTAGGTGGCCGGGGTGGACCGCCCGGACCGGCCGATCGGCGCCTGGCTGACCCGGATGACCCGTTCGACCCTGGACAGTCCCTCGACGCGGTCGTGCTCCCCGGGCTCGGGCGAGTCGCCCCCGAGGGCACGGTCGAGCGCCCGGAAGAGGATCTGGTCCACCAGGGTCGACTTGCCCGCCCCCGACACCCCGCTGACCGCGATGAAGCAGCCCAGCGGGAACTCGACGTCGATGCCGGCGAGGTTGTTGGCGCGGGCGCCGCGCACGGTGAGGCTGCGACCGGGACGCGGGACCCGCCGGCGCGGCGGGACGGTGACGCCGCGCCGGCCGCTGAGGAAGGCGCCGGTGAGCGACTCCTCGGAGTTCTCCAGTTCCGCGACCGTGCCGCTGAAGATCAGCTCGCCGCCGAGCTCGCCGGCGCCCGGCCCCAGCTCCACCACGTGGTCGGCGGCGCGGATCACGTGGTGGTCGTGCTCGACGATGACGAGCGTGTTGCCCTGGGCGCGCAGGGTCCGCAGGGTGCCGATGAGGTTCTCGGTGTCCCGCGGGTGCAGCCCGGCGGTCGGCTCGTCCAGGACGTACAGCAGCCCGAAGAGCCGCGAGCCGAGCTGGCTGGCCAGCCTGATCCGCTGCGCCTCGCCGCCGGACAACGTCCGGGCGGGCCGGTCGAGGGTCAGGTAGCCGAGCCCCACCTGCACCAGGAAGTCCAGGCGCTCGGTGATCTCCTCCAGGGCCTGGGCGACGACCCTGCGATCCCGGTCGGACAACTCCAGCCCGCCCAGGAAACGTACGCTCTCCTGCACCGTCAGGCGGCTGACCTCGGCGATGCTCAGCCCGCCGACCTTCACCGCGAGCTGCGCCGGGGCCAGCCGCCCCCCGCCGCACGAACGGCAGAGGGCGCGGTGCATGAACTTCTCCAGGGCGGCCTGGCCGCCCTTGATGTAGGCCTCCTCATGGCGCGCGAACAACCAGGGCGACACCCCGGTGAACACCGCCTCGCCGTTGTCCACGCGGACGGGCCGGTCCTCGGCGTAGAGGAGGGTGTGCCGCACCTCCTCGGGCAGGCTGCGCCAGGGCTGGTACGGGTCGAGGCCCGCCTCGGCGACGACCGCCAGGGCGAGCGCCCCGTTCGTGGTGTCGCGCCACGGGACGATCGCGCCGGCGGCGACCGGCATCTCCTGGTTCGGGACGACGAGCCAGGGGGCCATCTCCAGCCGGTTGCCGAGCCCCTGGCAGTCGCCGCACCGCCCGAAGGGCAGGTTGAACGAGAAGGCCCGGCTCGCCATCTCGGGCTTCTCGGTCTCGTGCCCCTGAAGGCACACCAGCTCCCCGTCGTCGTCGGCCAGCAGTTCCTCGCCGCAGGTGGTGCAGTGCGGCAGGCCGACGCGGGCGAACGCCACCCGGAGCAGGTCGTAGACCTCGGTGACGGTGCCGACCGTGGAACGCGGGCTGCGGGTGGCGGAGGACCGCTGGTCCACCGCGACCGCCGAGCACAGCCCCTCGACGCGGTCCACGTCCGGCTTTTCCATCTCGTCCATGAACTGCCGCGCGAAGGTGGACATGGACTGCACCTGGCGGCGCTGTCCCTCCGCGTAGATGGTGTCGAAGGCCAGCGAGGACTTGCCGGAGCCGGAGACGCCGGTGAAGACGACCATGGCCCGGTGCGGCAGGTCGAGGTCGACGCCGCGCAGGTTGTTCACTCGTGCCCCGCGCACCGAGAGCACGTCCGGGAGTGCGCGCTCGTCCTCGCGCGCCGAGAGGTCGGTCATGGAGTTCCCTGAGCCGATCAGCACCGTACGTGCTCCTTTCGCCGCCCGCCTCCGGGACGGCTCCGCGGTGGGAGGATCCTTAGCTCATCAAACTTGACTAGTTTACCGGCGTCGAACCGGGTGAATCCCGGTTTCCTCACCCGGGCAGATCGGCATGGCGCACGGTGAAGCCGCCCTTGGACACCGGCGAGAAGGGCGCGGGGGCCATGCAGGTGCCGGCCTTGGTCTCGAACCACTCGCCCTGCTCGTTCTTGTCCATGTTGACGATGGCCCAGGAGAAGCCGACCCGGTCGCGGGTGCGGCCGTCACGGTCGGGGCCGGCGTCGTACACGCTGAAGCCGAGCCGCCTGCCGACCCATTCCTTCGGGTCCTCGGACGACTTGGTGATCGTGGCCGTCAGCGCGGCGTAGCCGGGGCTGGTGGTCATGCAGTCGACGTCGGCCTCGGCCCAGATGACGTAGCCGCTCTCCTTGACCTCGTGGACGAGCGTGGCCTTGCCGCGCGCGTCGGCGGGCGTGCCGTCCGGGAATCCGGTGATCGGGCGGGTGTACGGGGCGGCCTGGGCGTCGAACGAGAACGACCGCCTGTCCCCGTCCGGGTAGAAGGTGAGCCAGAAGTCGCCGGAGCCCTTCACGCTCGCCGGCTTGGGCTTGGTGCCCCGCTCCGGCGCGGCGGACGCGGCCGTGGGCCCGGCGGTGACGGCGGCGAGGGCCACCGCGGCGAGGAGGGTGATCCTGGTCTTGGTCTGGGACATGGTCTCTCCTTGTCTCGTGTTGGGTCGTCCGTCGCTCAGCCGACCGCGACCGGCTCGCACTGCCGCTCGCCCGAACCGTCCTCCCAGGGCTCCTCCCGTTCCAGTGCCTGGGTGAGCCGTTCCCGGGCGTGGCTGAGGACCAGCACCGGGAACGCGTAGCGCAGTTCACCGGCGGTCCGGCGCACGACGATCAGGTGCTCGTCGGCGAGGCGGTCGAGCGCGCCCTCCACCACGGCCTCGTCCCAGCCGAGGAGCTCGGCCGCCGTCCGGAGCGTGAACTCCGCCACGGGGAGCATGCTGAGCAAACGGAAGATCCCCTTGTCCAGCCGGCCGAGCCGCCGGTAGCCGGCGTCCAGCCTGGACCGCACGTCGAGGTCGCCCAGCCGCAGCAGGTCCAGCGGGCGCTCGGACCGTTCGAGCTGCTCGGCCGTGTCCGCGAGCAGCGCCCCCTGGCGGGTGGCCAGCCGCCCGGCGACGCAGCGCAACGCCAGCGGCAGCCCGCCGACGAGCTCCACGAGCCGTTCCGCCGCGCCCGGCTCGCGCCGGATCCGCGCCTCGCCGATGACGCGGCCGAGAAGCTCGACGCCCTCGGACCTCGTCAGCGGGCGCAGCTCGACGTGCCGGCCGCCGATCAGCCCGGGCATGCGGTGGGCGCTGGTGATGATGACGCCGCAGCCGGGGTCGCCGGGCAGCAGCGGCGCCACCTCGGCCGGTTCCGCGGCGTCGTCGATGACCAGCAGCAGGCGGCGCCCGGCGGTGGCCGAACGCAGCAGCGTGCTGCGCTCCTCCGCCGAGTCGGGGATCTGGGAGTTCGGCACGCCCACCGCGCGGAGCAGCCGGCGGAGCGACTCCGCGACGTCGCACCCGGCGCCGGTCGACGCGTGCAGATCGGCGTAGAGCTGCCCGTCGGGGAACCTGTCGCGCAGCCGGTGCGCCAGATGCACCGCCAGCGCCGTCTTGCCCACGCCGGGAAGACCGGTGATCACCGTGATGGGGATCGCGGTGTGCGCGCCGGCCGCCGCCTTCTCGAATCCGGCGGCCAGCTCCTCGATCAGCTCCTGGCGCCCGGTGAGGTCGCCGAGGTCGGGCGGGAGCTGCCTGGGCTGCTCGAACGAGCCGTCCTCGCGGCTGCGGGACGCGAGGACCGGCGGCCTGACGTTCGCGGGGGCCGCGCCCGGCCCGATCTCCGCCGGAACGTCCTTGCGCACCGGCACGACCTCGGCCCGGGGCCTGGGCACGGACCGTCCGTCCGGGGACATCTGTCTCTCCTGAGGGACCGGTCTCTCAGGAGTCACCCGTCTCTCCTGCGGTGCCGCCCGCTCCGGCGGCCCCGTCCTGTCCGGTGAGGCGCGCACGGCCGGGGCGGACGGGACCGCACGTCCCTGCGCGTTGCTCTCCCAGGGCTCCCGCGGCGGGGTGCGGTCGAGCGGCGGGGCCGGCGGCATGTCCGACAGCAGGCGCTGATGCAGCTCCTTGAGCTCCGGGCCGGGCTCCAGGCCGAGGTCCTCGACCATGTTCCCGCGCAGCACCCGGTAGATCTCGAGGGCCTCGTGCCGCCGGCCGGAGCGGTAGAGCGCGATCATCAACGTCGCGTGCAGGTGTTCGTGCAGGGTGTACTGGCGCACCAGCGACTTCAGCTCGCTGACGAGCTCGCGGTGCCGGCCGAGCCGCAGGTCGGCCTCGATGCGCAGTTCGAGGGTCCGGAGGCGCAGCTCCTCCAGGCGGGTGACATAGGACGAGAGCAGCTCGCCCTGGGCGACATCGGCCAGGGCCGGTCCGCGCCACTGGCCGAGAGCGCGCCCGAGCGTCTCCGCCGCGCCCGTGGCGTCGCCTTTCTCCAGCATTTCCTGCCCGGCATTGGCGAACTGCTCGAAGCGCCGCAGGTCGATCGCCGAGTCGGAGGTAGTGAGCATGTAGCCACCCGGCAAGGTCTGCAGGATGTCGCCGGCACCATGCTCCAGAAGAATTTTTCGCAGCTTGTAGATGTAAGTTTGGAGAGTTGTCATCGCACTTGCGGGTGGGCCGTCCTCCCACAGTTCATCGATGAGTTCGGTCGTTTGAACCACGGAGTTTCGACGCAGGAGCAGGAGAGATATCACTTGCCTGGGCTTGGGTGCCGACGGTACGATATTGGACCCGTCTTCAATTATCTCTACGGGGCCTAGTACTCGGAAGTCCACGGATTCCCCCTTGGTGGTCCAGGTTCCCGTAGACCAAACATAGACATTTCCTCCAGATTCGATCAAGAGGGCATCCCAAAGTGTCAGTCAGGGCACTGACAAAGCGACTGACCAGCGCCGGTAATATCGAAAGTTGTAATCCTGGCTAAGACACTTCTAGAATCCGCGCCGACAATGTGCGAGCACTCTCTGACTCAGTGTCGCCACCGGCGGACGGCCGCGACCGCCGGGCGGCGGTGACCGCCCGGCGGTGGCGTCAGCTCATCGCGGCGTCCGGGCCGCCGACGTCGCCCGGGTGGTCTCGGGCTCGGTGGCGTTGGGGTCCGGATCGTTGATGGCCGGATCGGCCTCGCACCCCGCGTCGGCGCCGGGCCTGTTCCCGGGCAGCGTGCCGTCGCCGAGATACGCGGCGACGACGCCGTCGACGCACTTGTTGCCGTTGAGCGAGTTGGCGTGCGACTTGCCGCCGACCTCCAGCAGCAGGCGCGACGACGGGAACCTCCGGTGCATCGCGAAGGCGCCCTCGACGGGGAACACGCCGTCGAGCGATCCGTGGATCAGCAGGAAGCCGGGCAGTCCCCGATCCTTCAGTTCGAGCGGGGACGACCCGCCGCGCACCGGCCAGAAGGCGATCGGGGCGTGGTGCCACACGTTGCTCCAGGTGATGGAGCGATACCCCTTCTCGTGCATCCTGACGGCATCGTCGTGCCAGGTCTTCCAGTCGCGCGGCCACCTGGTGTCCACGGCGTCGGCGGCGTTGCGGACGGCGAACGGGCTGTCGTCGGCGCCCGGATGCATGTTGTCCAGCAGCCAGGTCGCGTCCTGCTTGTGCACCCAGTCGGCGAGCGCCTGCGTGTTCTCCACCCACACCGTCGTGCTCATCCCGGTGTTGAGCACGTAGTCGTCCAGCTCGTCCGGACCGTACCTGCCCTGGATGGGCTGCTTCTTGAGCTGGTCCCGGACCCTCCAGTACGTCGCCTCGACCTCCCGCCGCGTCTTGCCCAGGCGGTAGACCGAGTCCCACTTGGCGGCCCACTCGTACCAGAAACCGATGTTCCGCTCGATGAGCCTGCTCTGCTCGAGCATCGCCTTGTACCCGAGCGTCCGCGGGTCGGAGACGCCGTCCCAGATCATGCGGTCGATCCGGTTCGGGAACAGCGTGGCGTAGGCCGCGCCCAGATGCGTGGCGTGCGAGAACCCGTAGTAGTTGATCTTCTCCACGCCGAGCGCCCGGCGGACGACGTCGATGTCGTGCGCGTGGTCGACGGTCCCCATGTGGGGCAGCAGCCAGCCGTACTTCTTCGCGCAGTCGTCGGCGTACTTCTTGGACCGGGCGATCCACGCCCGCTCCTCGGCCGCCGAGCTCGGCGTGTAGTCGGGCAGCGGCGGCTTCTTGTGTCCCTTGTCGCAACTCAGGACCGGGTCGGTGTCCCCCTCGATGGGCGGCCCGGGCTCCTCGGCGATCGGGTTGAAGTCGAGCGTCTCGACGCCCCGCGGATCCATGCCGATCATGTCGTACTGGGCGGCGAGCTCGGGGAACCCGCGTCCCGCCAGCCAGTTGTGCATCGCCATGGAGTTGAGGAGGCCGCTGGCGCTCACCCCACCGGGGTTGGTGAGCAGCACGCCCTTGTAGTTCGCGCGGTCGGTCGCGCGGTAGATCGAGATCCCGACGTGGATCTTCTTGCCGTGCGGCTTGCGGTGGTCCAGCGGCACCTCGATCTGCGCGCACTCCGCCCGCCCCGTCATCAACCCGGGACAGTCACGCCAGGCGATGCCCGGACCGGCCGCCGGAGCGCCCGCCCGAGCGTCCGCCCGTTCCGCCGGCGACCCCGCGGCGACGGTGCCGCTCACGACCACCGCCACGGCCGCCGCGACAACAACGAGTCTCTTCATCAGACAGACCCCCTCGGTGTGTACGACAACCGAAACCGTGACGGTTCCGCATCGCAGACCACTAGAAGACCCGTCAACCCGGCTCTCAGCGGCACCGATGCGCGCGCGGGGGCAGGGCGCGGCGCTCACGCGTCAGCGAGGTTCGGTGACTGTGGCGGGTGACTGTGGCGGGTGAAGGTGGCGGGTGAAGGTGGCGGGAGGGGGTGGCGGGTGAGGGAGACGGCGGGAACGGCAGGGGGCGGGGGGAGAGCGTGGGAACGAGGGTCAGCGGTCGCGGTTGATTCCGGCGCCACCGTGTTTCTTGGCCTCCGGGCCCTTGTGGGAGGACATCTTGAGGCCGCGCACCTGCACCGACAGGTCCTTCGACCCGTTGGGACGCGTGTCGCGGGGGGCACCGCCCACCTCGATGAGGGACGCCGCGACCGCCTTGTTGACGGCGTCGATGCGGGAGACCGCGCCGAGCTTGACGAAGATGTTCCGTAGATGGCGCTTGACGGTGGCCTCGGTGAGGCAGAGCCGGCCGGCGATCTGGGAGTTGCTCAGGGCCTCCGCCGTGAGCTGGAGGATCTGCAGCTCACGCGGGGAGAGCGCGTCCTTCGCCGGCCTGCGCACCTGGGTCAGGCTCTCCCTGGAGACCGACAGGACGACCCGGTCGGGGGTGCCGCGCACGGACCGGATGGCGGACAGGAGCTCCTGGCGGGTGGTGTTCTTGAGCAGGTAGCCGCTGATGCCGACCTCCAGCAGGCTCTGCACGAGCTGGGCGCCCTCGATCATGCTCAGGATGATCACGGCGGACTCGGGCGAGAGCCGGCTGATGCGGCCGACGACGGTGGTGGCGTCCCCGCCGGGGATCTCGGGGTCCAGGAGGACGACGTTCGGGCGGTGCTCGGCGGCGAGGGCCACGGCGGTGCGGTTCTCGTCGGCCTCGCCGACGATCTCCATGTCCGCCTCCGCCTCCAGGAGCGCGCGCAGTCCCTGCCGGAAGAGCGAATGGTCGTCGACGATCAGGATCGTCGTCCGGTCCGCGCGCTCAGTCATCGTGATGCTCCCAGCTCGCCGGATGGAGTTCGGAAGACGTCCCGGTGGCCGGGAGACGTGCACGGCCACGCAGGTGATTTCGCCAATTCGTGCCGAGGTCGACTGCTGTTCGCGCCTGCGTCACATTCCTACCCGGGTCATCTGCGACAAACATCGGGGTGGACGGGCGAAAGGCCGACCAGAAGTGTCACTTTTTCTCCGGCGCCGTCCTCGACCCGATTTCAAGCCGCCAGTCCCCCGAACCAACATGCCGGCAAGGAATTCCTTACCGGCATACCATTTTCGCGATCCTTGAATATTGGACCGATCCCGATGTCCGCGATCACCATGCTTAGGAACACTGTGTTTATGAACACCGTGTTTATTTCGCCCAGCATCGCATGACGTCTGCCGCCCGAGATCAAGCATAATCAATTCCACTCCGTTGTCAATGGTGCACCCAAGTGACAGTCAACACATTCGGAGTTCACAAACCCCCCATTGAAGCAACCCATAATCAGTCACGGAAGGTGATGCGCAAAATCCTCAGGGCCACCGAACCAATCGGGCGGCGCCGGGCGGGTTCCAGGGCGGCCACAATGGGCCACCGGGCCTCTACAAGCCCCGAAAAAAGAAATTGCTCACCCGATTCACAGGAAGGAATCGATCAGCCGGTGAGCTTGGTCGGCGTTGAGCCGGGGGTCGCAGAGAGACTCGTAACATGTTGGGACCTCGTTGTCCGTAACGACGTTTCCGCCGACACACTCGGTCACCGGCCGCACCGCGGTCTCCAGATGCAGCCCGCCGACCGGAACTCCCACGTCCTCCAGTACGCGACGGAATTGAACGGCTTCGTCGATCATATCGCCGAGCCGCCGAGTCTTCAGTCCCTCGTGCGTTCTCCGGGTGTTTCCGTGCATGGGGTCGCAGAGCCAGACGACGGGGTGTCCCCCCGCCCGCACCCGCCGGACCAGCGATTCCAGCCGTTCACCGACGAGACCGGCGCCCATCCGCGAGATCAGGACGAGCCGGCCGGGCAGCCGATTCGGGTCCAGCACCTCGCACAGCGCCGCGACATCGTCGGGACCGGCGGTCGGGCCGATCTTGCAGCCCACCGGGTTCTCGATCGCGGCCATCAGCTGCGCGTGGGCGCCGTCCGGCCGCCGGGTGCGCTCCCCGATCCAGGGCAGATGGGTGGAGGCGAGGTACAGCTCGCGGCTCTCGTCGTGCCAGCGGGTCAGGGCCGTCTCGTAGTCGAGCACGAGCGCCTCGTGGCTGGCCCACGGGCCGTCCGCTCCCGCGGCCCGCACCCCGCGCGCGAGCCGCGTCTCCCGCAGCCGGCCGATGACCCCGGCGCTCGCCTGGTACGCCAGCATCATCCGGTGCGGATCGTGCCGGCGGGCCTCCTCGGTGGCGACCTCAGAATTGATCATGTGGCCGCGGAAGGCGGGCAGCCTGCGCCCGCCGGCGGAGTCGTACGGCTGGGAGCGCGGTTTGGCGAACTGGCCGCCCATCCGGCCCACGCGGAGCACCGGGCGGCCCGCGGCCCCCTCCAGCCGGCCGGCCAGCTCGTCGAGGAGCCGCGCCTTGGCGTCGGTGTCCGGCCGGGAGACCTCGGCCATGTCCTCCGAGCAGTCACCCGTCTGAAGGAGCATCGCCCTGCCGTCGGCCACCGCGGCCAGACGCAGGCGCAACTCCAGGACCTCCGCGGCCGACACCAGCGGCGGCGCGGCGGAGAGGGCCTCGACCACGTCGTCGAAGGCCCGGTCATGCCGCCAGCCCGGCTGCTGGGGGGCCGACCGCGAACTCCGCGGCGGCATGCCGGCAACACGGGCGGCGATCCCGCCGGCGTCGGCCGTACGCGGTCTCACCCAGACACCGTTCCCTCGTCCGGAGGCCCGCTGCCGGGCCTCGTCCGATCGGCGGTCGGATCGATTCTCGTCCACGGCTGATTCAGATCCCGAACGGGTTTTCCTCGACCTGCATGGCGGCTGCTCCTTCCCTGGCACAGGGCGCGCGGCGACCAGGACATGGTCGGCGCCGGACCCTCGTATCCACCTCGAAGCCTGGTGGACGGTGACACCTTCCAGCGGTCTTCGAGCGCGCGGGGCCATCGTCCCCGGAAAGCACGTCGCCATTTGCGAACCGAATGGCGATTCCGCATAGATGGCCACGAAAAACGGGAGGCTTTCGTGGAGGCCAGCAGTTCGCCGGAGACGTCACGAGCATCGGACGGCGGGCGCCTGAACGGAGCGGCGCGGCACCTCGTGCGCCGGCTTCTGGAAATGGACGTGCGCGCCGACCCCTATCCGCTGCTGAACCGCATCCGCGCCGCCGGGCCCGTCTGGATGAGCGACGACGTCGTCGTCTTCTCGTCCCACGAGCACTGCGAGGCCGTGCTGCGGGAGGGAGCCGCCAGCACCGTCCGGACCCACGCGAACCTGTTCAAGGCCGCCGCGCCGCAGGCGCCGGCGGGCAAGCCGGTCCAGGAGCTGACCTCGTTCCTCTTCCTCGACCCGCCGGCGCACACCCGGCTGCGCCGCCTGGTGTCCCGGTCCTTCACCCCGAGGATGGTGCGCGGCCTGGACCCGGTCATCCGCGACCTCGTCGACGACCTGCTGGACGCGGCCGTCGAGCGCGGCCGGCTCGAGGTGGTCGCCGACCTGGCCTACCCGCTGCCGGTGGCCGTGATCTGCCGGATGCTCGGCGTGCCGCTCGGCGACGAGGTCTGGTTCCGGGAACGGTCGTCGCTGCTGTCCCGGGCGCTGGACCCGCACCTGGCGCTGACGGGACGCCAGCCGCCCGGTCTCGACCAGCGGCGGTCGGTCGAGGCCGAGCTCAACGAGTACTTCGTCCGGCTGGCCGCGGAACGGCGGCGCGCGCCGGGGGACGACCTCCTGTCGGCCCTGATCGCCGCCGAGGTGGACGGCGACCGGCTGACCCCGGAGGAGATCTCCACCACCTGCCGGTTCCTCCTCAACGCCGGGCACGAGACGACGGTCAACCTCCTCTCCAACGGGGTTCTGGCCCTCGTCCGCGACCCGGAACGGCAGGCGCGGCTGGTGGCGGATCCGGCGTCCACCGACCCGTTCGTGGAGGAGGTCCTGCGGCTGGATCCGCCGCTCCACCTCGTCCACCGTTACGCCGCCTCCGGCATCGACGTGTGCGGGACGCGCGTCGAGGCGGGCACCACGATGGTGCTGCTCCTTTCGGCCGCGCACCGCGACCCGGCCGTCCACGACGACCCCGACGGGTTCGCTCCTGCCGCGGAGGGCTCCCGGCATCTGGCGTTCGGCCTGGGCACCCACTTCTGCCTGGGCGCGCCGCTGGCGCGGCTCGAGGCGCGGCTGGCGTTCAGCCGGTTCGCGCAGCGGGTCGTCGCGCCCCGGTCGGCGGACGGACGGCTGTCCTACAAGCCGAACGTGGCGTTGCGCGGGCTCCAGGCACTACCGCTCAGTCCCGAGCGCTTCCTCCCCCGCACCGAAGAGTGGCTCGTGTGAGGGTCGGCGAGGGCTCATGACCACGGAGACAGCACTGGTGGAAAAGTACGGCGAGACCCTTTTCGCGTTGGACGCACCCGAACGGAACCGGCTCACACTTCTCGGCGAGGTCTTCGACCCGCTGTCCACGGCGACGCTGACCCGGCTGGGCGTCGGGCGGTCCGCCCGGTGCCTGGAGGTCGGCGCGGGCACCGGATCGATCGCCCGCTGGCTCGCCTCCCAGGTGCCCGGCGGGGAGGTCGTCGCCACCGATCTGAACGAGGCGCTGCTGGCGAGGCTCACCGGGCCGAACCTCGTCCCGCTGCGCCACGACGTCACCGTCGACCCGTTTCCGGAGAGCTCCTTCGACGTGATCCACGCGAGGTTCGTCCTCAGCCATCTGCCCGGCCGGCTCGACGTGCTGAGACGCATGAGCTCGTGGCTGCGCCCCGGCGGGTTCCTGATGTTCGAGTCGTTCTCCTGGTTCCCGATCGACAGCTCGCCCCATCCCGCCTACCGGCACGCCATGCAACGGTGGAGCGAGCTGATCCTGAGCACGATCGGCACCGACAGCCGGTGGTCGCGGGCGCTCCCCACCGTCCTCGCCGAGTACGGGCTGGCGGACGTGGGCGCCGAGACGTTCACCCGGCACATGCGGGGCGGCGGCCCGCTCGCCGAGTTCTGGTGGCAGACGCTGCGCATGTCGCGCCGCCAGCTCATCGACGGCGGGTACCTCACCACCCAGCAGGTGCTCGACGTCCAGCGGCTGCTGCGCGATCCCGGGTTCTGGGACCTCGCGCCGGCGGTCACGCAGGCCTGGGGGCGTCGGTGACCACCCTCCAGCTCGAATGGCCCGGCGACACCGAGGGGCCGCTGGCCCTCCGCCGTCCCCGGCTCGGCCACATCTCGTTCCTCAACTGCTATCCGCTGTTCTGGTCCATGACCCGCACCGGCCTGCTCACCGAGGTGGACGTCATGCGGGAGAGCCCGGAGGTGCTCAGCTCGGCCCTCGTGCGAGGCGAGCTGGACCTGGGCCCGATCGCGCTGACGGAGTACCTGCGGCACTCCCGCGACCTGCTGATCCTGCCCGGCATCGCGATCGGCTGCGACGGGCCCGTCCTCTCCTGCAACATCGTCAGCCGGGTGCCGCTGGAGAAGCTGGACGGACGCACCGTGGCCCTGGGGTCGACGAGCCGGACGACGGTCGTCCTCGCGCAGATCCTGCTGGAGGAGAGGTTCGGCGTCCGGCCGCGGTACTTCGTGTCCGAGCCCGACCTCGGCACGATGCTCGACCGCGCCGACGCCGCCGTCGTCATCGGCGACGTCGCGCTGCGCGCCTTCTACCGTGAGGCGGCCGAGCTCGGCGCGGGCGTCTACGACACGGGGCGGTTGTGGAAGGAGTGGACGGGACTGCCCATGGTGTTCGCGGTGTGGGCGGTGCGGCGGAGGTTCGCCGAAGAGCACCCGCATCTGACCAGGCCGGTCCACCAGGCGCTGCTGAACGCGCGCGACCACGGGCTCGCCGAGGTCGAGGCCGCGTCCCGCCAGTCGGCCCGGTGGGAGACGTTCACCGCGGGCGAGCTGGAACGGTACTTCCGGACGCTCAGCTACGACCTGTCCCCCGACCACTTCGAGGGCATCAGGGAGTACGCGCGCCGCGCGGCCGCCCGCGGTTCGGTCCCCGCCGGCCAGGAGTTCGCCTTCTACTCCGGCTGACCCGGCCCGCCCGGCGGGCGCCCCCGATTCAGGCGGGCGTCCGCCGGGCCACCAGGATCAGCACGGCGGCGACGGCTCCCGTGAGCGCCGCGAAGGCGACCTCGATCCCCAGGCCCGCGGCGTACCGCAGTGGCGCGCCCGCCGCGGCGGGATACAGGAGGGCACCGGTGATCGCCACCCCGGCCGCGCCGCCGAGCTGCTGGGCCGTGGTCAGCACACCCGATCCCGCCCCGGCGTCCGGGGGCGGGATCGTCGCGAGCACGATCCCCGTCACGAGCGGGATGCTCGTCCCGTTGCCGAGGCCGAAGACGGTGAGCGACACCAGCAGCGGGACCAGCGTCGCGTCGCCGGACAGCGTGAGCATGACGGCCAGCACTCCGGCGAGCCCGGCCGCGGTGCACAACGCCGCGGCGACCAGGGAGCCCGGCCCGAACCTGCGGCTCAGCGGCAGTCCCAGCCGCGAGCCCGCGGCGATGGCCACGGCGACCGGCGCGAACACGAGCCCGGACGCGGCCGGGCTCAGCCCGACCTCGTCCTGGAGGTACAGCCCGAGCAGGATGAAGAACGGCACGCTGGCCACGTACAACGTGAAGTTGAACAGCACGCCGTAGACGAAGGCCGGGACCCGGAACAGCGGGATCGGCAGGAGCGCCCGCCGCCCGCGGCGGTCCCGCGCGACCTGGTGGGCGACGAACACCGCCGTGCACCCCGCGCCCAGGGCGAGCAGCACCAGCCCGGCGGGCACGAACGAGATCTCCCGCAGGGTGGCGAGCGGGAGCAGCAGCGCCGCGAACCCGAGGGCGCTCAGCGCCACCCCCGCGAGGTCGATGCCGCTCCCCGCGCCGCGCGCGGGCCGGTCGGCGGGGATCATCCGCGGCACGGCGGCGTACGCCAGCAGGCACAGCGGGACGGCGACGTAGAAGACGGGTCGCCATGTCAGCCCGAACAGGTCCCAGGAGGGGATCGCCCCGCCGAAGAGCTGGCCCGACACCATGCCCAGGCTCATCGAGACCCCGTACCAGGAGAGGGCGCGGGACCGTTCGGAGTCGGGGAACTGCACGCGGATGAGCGCCAGCACCTGGGGCTGGAGCAGCGCCGCCGAGGCGCCCTGCGCGAGCCGGGCGGCGATCAGCACGGCCGGCGACCACGCCAGCCCGCACAGCAGGGACGTGACCGCGAAGCACAGGAGCCCGGCGCGGTAGATCCGGAGGCGCCCGTACGCGTCGCCCAGCCGGCCGCCGGTGATCAGGCCCAGCCCGTAGACGAGTCCGTAGCCGCCGACCACCGCCTGGAACTCGAACGACGTCAGCGCGAACGACCGGTTGACCGACGGTGCGGCGAGGTTGACGCAGAACTGGTCGAACAGCGAGAGGAACGGGCCGATGAGCAGCAGCCACAGTCCGGTCCACCGGCGTGGGTTGAGGGCCGGCCCGGCCCCGGAGGCCGTCGTGCCGCCGGTCGCCGTGCCGCCGGTCGCCGTGTCATGAGTCGTCGTGTCGTGCGTCGTGTCATGAGCCGTCGTGTCATGAGCCGTCGTGTCGTGCGTCGTGTCATGAGCTGTCGTGTCATGAGCCGTCGTGTCGTCCGCCGCCTGGCGAGGTACGCCGGTCATTCCACGGTCACCTGGTCGCCCACGGTGATGGCCCCTTCCCCGTCGGGGATCAGATGCGTCCCGAACCAGACCAGTCCGTCCCGTTTCCTGTATTTCGCAAGCGTGTGGATGGGCTCCCTGCCCTTCTCCAGCGTCACCGGATCGACGGCGGCGACCACGCACCGGTCGCACGGGCGGGCCGTGCGGAAGGACGCGGTACCGATGCGCACGCGGGTCCACCCGTCCTCCGCGAACGGCTCCGCGACGCCGCCGATCACGACGTTGGGCCGGAACCGGGCCATGGCGAGCGGTGCGGGCGGCGGTCCGGCGCGGCGGCGGGCGGCGCCCGCCGCGATGCGCGCGTTGAGCTCGTCCAGCGAGGTCAGGGACGTCAGGTGCACCGGGTAGTTGTCGGCGAGGCTGACCCGTTCCCGCTCGTGGCCGGGGTCGGCGACGATGGGCCGGCGGGCCGGGTCGTCCATCCAGACCACGCGCACCGGCCGTCCCAGCAGGTCGGAGAACCAGGCGGCGGCCTCGTCGCCGACGTCCTTCACCTGGACGACCGAGTCCCAGATGCGCACCTTCCGCAGCCGCCGCCCGGGGTCGGGGATCAGCTTCAGGGGTTCCGCGTGCGGCCCCGTGACGATCAGCTCGCCGCCGTCACCCGCACCGCTCGCACCGCCCGCACCGCTCGCACCGCCGCCGTAGGGTCTCGCCTCGACCGAGAGGAGGCGCGGGAAACGGCGCGCCCCGATCATCGCCCCGCTCGGGCCCACCACCATGTGGCGCCGGTCGCCGGCCAGGCCCCACGGCTCGACTCCGGCCTCGGGCACCGCCAGACCGGTGGTGGATTTGATCGGATACACGTGGATGGTGTCGAGCCACATGAGCCGCAAGCTAACAATCGCCGATGGCCCGGAACTCGCAGAACGCTTGAGCCGTGAGCACCGCGCGCACTCCCCCACGTACGCCCGCGCGCACTCGTGCGAACCCCGGCGGGCAGGGCCGTTCGCGAGCCACCGCGTACATCTCGCGGTGGCTCGCGAACGGCGCCGGCCGGCGTGCGGGACGGTTACCGCGCGTTCTTGGTGCGGTAGAGGCGAAGGGTGATCGCCCCGAAGACGGCGGTCAGGACCGTCGAGGTCACCAGGACGGTGATGACCTGTCCCGCGGTCGCGTTGCCGTGCATCAGCCCCCGCGCCGCGGTGGCGGCGTGGCTGACCGGGTTGAGGTCGACGACCACCTGCATCCAGCCGGGCATGGTGTCGGTGGGCACGAAGATGTTGCTGGTGAAGACCAGCGGGAACATCACCAGCATGCTGGTCCCGGTGATCGACTCCGGGGTGCTCACGATCAGGCCGAGCATGGCGAAGATCCAGCTGATGCTGAAGGCGAAGAAGAGCAGCAGCAGCAGGGTCCAGACCACGCCCATCACCCCGCCGTCGGCCCGGAAGCCCAGCACCAGGCCCATGCCGATGGTGAGCGTGATGGCCAGGACGTACCGCACCGAGTCGCCGACCAGGTTGCCGACGATGGACGCCGGCTGCCAGAAGGGCAGGGTGCGGAAGCGGTCGAAGATGCCCCGGTTGACGTCGGTGTTGAGCGCGGCCCCGGTGTACATGGTCATCATGACCACCGACTGGACCAGGAGCCCGGGCAGGAAGAAGTGCAGGTAGTCCTTGGTGGACCCGGCGAGCGCGCCTCCGAAGATGTAGGTGAACATCAGCAGGAAGATGAACGGGAGCACCACGACGTCGATCATCTGCGTCGGGAAGTGCAGGAAGCTGATCAGCTGGCGCCAGATGTGGGTCAGCGAGGCCGACAGCGGTCCGGGCGGCTTGGGCCGGGACCGCACCGACAGGACGGTGCTCAGGTCCGGGCTCTCGGCGGCGGCCGCGGTACCGGCCGCGGTGCCACCCGCCACCTGGGCGGAGGCCTTGGTGGACGACTCGGTCATGCGGCGTTCTCCTTCTCGGCGTCGGCGGTCTTGGCGGAGTCGGCGGATTCCGGCGGCTTGCCGGTCAGGGCGAGGAACACCTCGTTCAGGCTGGGCTGCCCGAGCGAGAAGTCGGTGACCGCGATCCCGGACCGGTAGAGCTCGGTCAGCGAGTGCGCCACCTTCTCGGGGTCGGAGACCCGCACCGACAGGGCCGTCGGCTCGGGCTCCAGGAACACCGAGGCGTTCAGCGTCTCGGTGAGCACCCGCTCGGCGCGCGGCCGTTCCTCGGCGGTGTTGAGCCGGACGAGCAGCGCGCCGGAGCCGACCGAGGCCTTCAGCTCGCCCGGCGTGCCGTCGGCGATGACCTTGCCCTGGTCGATGACGGCGATCCGGTCGGACAGCGCGTCGGCCTCCTCCAGGTACTGGGTGGTCAGCAGCACCGTGGTGCCCTCCGCGACCAGGGCGCGGACGATCCCCCACACCTGGTTGCGGCTGCGCGGGTCGAGGCCGGTGGTGGGCTCGTCCAGGAACACCAGGTCCGGGGTGACGACGATGCTGGACGCGATGTCCAGCCGCCGCCGCATGCCGCCGGAGTAGGTCTTGACCATCCGGTCGCCGGCCTCGGCGAGCCCGAACGCCTCCAGGAGCTGGTGGCCCCGTTCCTTGGCCTCCGCCCAGGAGTAGCCGAGCAGCCGGCCCACCAGGACGAGGTTCTCCAGGCCGTTGAGCCCCTCGTCCACCGAGGAGAACTGCCCGGTCAGGCTGATCCGGCTGCGCACCTTGTCGGCTTCGCGGACCACGTCGTGGCCGAAGACCTTGGCGGTGCCGTCGTCGGGGCGCAGCAGGGTGGCGAGCATTCTGATCGTCGTGGTCTTGCCTGCGCCGTTGGGTCCCAGGAAGCCGTAGACGGTGCCGGGGCGGATGGCCAGGTCGACCCCGTCCACCGCCCGGGTACCGCCGAATATCTTGACCAGCCCCGAGGTCTCGATCGCGAGATTCGATTCCGCAGACAATGTTCTCTCCCCTGGAAGTGAAGTGGCGGCCGGAGGCGGCGCAGGCCGGCGGGCCACATTGGGCTCGGCTGCACTGGCCGTTTATGGAAACGGCGGCCGGGCGCACTGGGCGGGCGCCTGCACACCGGTTGCGGATGCGGGAGCGAGCGGGCCGGCGGCCGCCCGCGCCGCGCTCCAAGCCTTACGCTTTCGCAGCGCAATTTCAAGCCCTATTCCAGCTTGACAATGCCCGAATACTGCTGTCATCGAATTGACGGCGCCGATGCGTTTATCAACGTCTTCCGATGATCAGAACGCGTCATCACCGGCGTGACGCGAGGAGAGATCAGGTCGACTCCACGGACCCTCCAAGAGGGCCCTGACCTGGTCTAACGGAAGTCCATCACATGATCGTCCGCCCACTGCGCGTAGGTACGGGCGGGCCGGCCCGTCACCTCCTCCACCGTTGAAAGGACCTCCGGCGGGTTATCGACCCACGCGGAGAAGTAATTGAAGATATGGTCGACGACTTCTCCCGGCCAGCCCCTATCAATCATCATGACTCGCACCTTCTCGGGCGTCACGTCTTTGATGGAGATATCCCGGCCGAGAGCGGCGCCGATGGCACGGACCTGGTCACGGCGGCTGAGCGACTCGGGCCCGGTCATCGTGTAGATCGCGCCGACGTGACCGTCCTCGAGCAGCGCCGTCACGGCGACCGCGGCGACGTCGGCCTCGTGAATCGGAACCCCCCGGACGTCCAGATACGCGTCCTGGACCTCGCCCTTGTCGCGGATCGACGGGCCCCAGTAGTCCGCGGTGTTCACCGCGAACTCGCCCGGCCGCAGGAAGGTCCAGTCGAGCCCGGAGGCCCGCAGCGGCTCCTCGACCTCGACCAGCGGGTTGTCCGACGCCGACAGCAGCACGACGTGCCGGACGCCCGCGCCCCGGGCCACGTCGAGGACCTCGGCGGCCGTCTCGGGTTCGAGGACGCCCCAGCCGTCGATGGCCATCATGTACATGCGGTCGACGCCCTTGAACGCGGTGTGCAGCGTCTCCGGCCGGCCGAGGTCGCCCTTGACCACCTCGACGCCGTCCGGGAGCCGCACCGCGCGCCCCGGGTCCCGGCTCAGGGCCCGCACCGGCCGTCCCGCCGCCACCAGCTGGTGGACCACCGTCCGGCCGATGTTGCCGGTGCCCGGCCCGGTCGCCCCCATCACCAAGATCATTTTCTGTCCCTTCCGTGGGTCATCGTCCGGAGCGGGGCCGGGGCCCGTCCCGGCGTCCGCGCCGGGGACGCCGGGAGGGGCCGTACTGGCCGTACGGGCGGGGCGGCCGGGACCGGTGCGCCGTCCAGCAGGAAGCGGGCAGCCACACCTTCCACTTCATGCCGTCCTCAGCGGGTGGTGACCGGGAGCCGCAGCACGCCGCGCACGACGGGCGAGCGCATGCGGCGGAGCACGGCCTCGGCGGGCGTGAGCCCGGGCACGCCCTTGGCGAGCACGCGCAGCGCCGCGGCCGCCTGGGTCCGGGCGAACGGCGCGACGAACTCGCCGTACAGCCCGCCCGTCAGCGCGAGGTTCGCCGACCCGGGGTCGCGGGTGACGTCGAACCGGTCCGGGTCGGTGAAGACCTCCGGGTCGCGGTTGGCCGCGTCGACCAGCACGACCAGCTGCGCGTCGGCCTCGATCCGCTCGCCGGCCAGGTCCAGCGCCTCCTGCGCCAGCCGGTTCTCCAGCCGGATCGGCGGGGCGTACCGCAGCCCCTCCTCCACGGCCGGGCCGGCCAGGGCCGCCGGGTCGTCGCAGAGCATCCGCCACTGCGGCGAGTTCTCCAGCAGCGCCAGGACCGTGTCGCAGATGAGGTTCGCGGTCACCTCGACGCCCGCGACCGTGGTCAGCACGCACACGCCGAGCACGTCGTCGACCGCCGTGGCGCCGTCGCCCGCGGCCTCCAGCATGGCGCTGATCGCGTCGTCGCCGGGCGACGAGCGGCGCGCCTCGATCACCCCGGTGAACAGGTCCCGCAGCTCCTCGACCGCGGCGATGAGGCGCCGGGCCGTGCGCAGCTGCGGCGGGCAGAGCCCGGCGTCCAGCGCGATGCCGAGCACCGGGCTGAGCCGGGCCACGTCCGCGCGCTTGCCCTCGGGCACGCCGAGGACGTCGCACACCTGCTCCACCACGGCCCCGCGGGCGAAGTCCACCATCAGGTCGAAGCCGCCCGCGGGCTTGCCGAGGGCCGCGGTGAAGATCCGCTCGGCGGCGGCGCCCCGGGCTTCGAGGGCGTCGGTGCCCAGCACGTTCTCGGCCAGGCCGGTGAGCCGCGCGTAGTCCTGGCGCTCCATGTTCAGGAACGCCTCGTCCAGCGGCAGCACGTGGCAGACCTTGGGGTCGCTCCACACGTCCTGGAAGACGTGCTGCTGCTGCTCCCCCGGCTCGCCTACGTGCCGCAGGCCGAGCAGCGGGTGGTTCAGTGCCTCCGCGGCCACCGCGTGCGTCGCCGTGACCGACGCCATCGCCTCGCTCTGGCTGAGCCGCCCGCGGTCGCGCACCTGCGTGCCGAGCTCCGCGGTGTCCTCGTTCCCCGCCCGCAGCAGCAGCGCGTACGGATCACGCTGGGCACCGAAGATGAAATGAAAGCCGCGAATGGTGAGCAGGTGGCGGCCGAGTTCACTGTCCGTTGCGATCGTTGCCATGTTCCGTCCCGGAGTGAGGAGGGTGGACTCGTCGAGGGGTGGCCTCATCGAGCTGAGCGGGGCCGTCGAGCTGAGCGGGGCCGTCGAGCTGGGCGGGGCCGTCAAGCTGAGCAGGCCCCGCCGGGGAGGCGGTTCAGGCCGCCTTCGTGCTGTGCGCCATCGCGTGCCCGGCGATGGCGTCGACCAGGACCTGGTGCACCGAGCTGGGCAGCGCGTGCCCCATGCCGGGCACCTCCACCAGCCGGGAGCCGGGGATGAGTTCGGTGAGGTGCTTGCCGTGCGGCGGCGGGGCGGCCGGGTCGTTCATCGCCTGGATCACCAGCGTGGGCAGCGTGAGGCCGGTCAGCTCGGCGCCGCGGGTCAGCGGGGGCAGCGTCAGCGCGTGGTGCTGGTAGGGCTCGTGCGGGGTGCCCGCGTGGTCGATGGCCTTCTGCTCCCAGCGCCGGTACTCGTCCCGGTCGAAGGGCAGCTCGTCGCCGAACAGCAGCGCCCACCGCTCGACGCGGCGGTCGAGCTCGGCCTCCACGGTCTCGACGGGCTCGGCGAACAGCGCCATCATCTCGAAGAACCGCGGCTGCGGGCCGGGGAGCCCGTCCAGGCTCGGCTCGCCCTTGAAGCCGCGCTCGATGTTGCCGTCGAAGTCGATGTCCAGCGCGCCGCCGAGCATCAGCATGAGGCTGCGCAGCCGCTTCTCGTGGTTCAGCGCCATGACCTGCGCGATCGTGGCGCCCATGGACAGGCCCAGCACGTGCGCGGACTCGACGCCCCAGCCGTCCAGGACGGCGATCCCGTCGGCGGCGAGCGTGTCGAACGTGTAGGGGTGCTCGGCGAACTGGCGGCAGGTGGACCGGCCGGTGTCCCGGTGGTCGTACCGGATCACGTGCAGGCCGCTCGCGGCCAGCAGCTCGCAGAACGGGTCCGGCCACTCCAGGGCGTTCATGTTGCCGCCCATGACCAGCAGCAGGGCCGGGGCGCCCGGCTCGCCGAAGTCCTCGCTCCAGAGCTCCACGTCGCCGGAGGGCACGATGCGCTCGGTCATGATCCTTCTCCTCTGCTATCGGCCGTCGGTCGCCACGGCCTCCGCGGCGAAGGTCAGCCGCGGCGTGTACAGGCCGTGCTCACTGGTGCTCAGCTCGCGCAACGCCGCGGCGTGCGGCTGGAAGTCCGGGTGGGACACCGCCTTCTGGAACGACTCCCGGTCCCGCCACTGCGCGACGTTGACGTAGGAGCCGGGGTCCTCGGCGTTCCGCAGCAGGGTGAACCGGATGAAGCCCGGTTGCCGGCCCATGAACTCGGACGTCCTGGCGAACACCCGCTCGAACTGCTCCGGCGGGACTTTCACGGTGAACCTGTTGACGAAGACGAGTCCGCCTTCGGTACGGGCATCGGGCTGAAGTGCCGGCATCTCGCGGTCCCTCCACGTCATCGGGCACGTGCTCTTCAGTCTCGTCCCGGCTCTCGCATCGGGCTCGAAGGCCGTTGGACGGTGCCGTCCCGGGGTCCGCGAGCCCGCCGCGGCGGTGCTTCGACCGGGCCTCCGACGCGTTTCAAGCGCCCCGTTCGAGCATGCGGCGGACCGAAGATCTCGGGAGTCGCGACCCTCAGGGAGATCCGATGTACGGACCGCAGCTCGCAGAGGTGTACGAGCTCATCTACGGCAAGCGGGGCAAGAGCTGGGCGAACGAGGCCGAGGACATCACGCGGGCGATCCGTGCGAGGCTCCCGGGCGCCCGGTCGCTCCTGGACGTCGCCTGCGGCACGGGCATGCACCTGGAGGCCTTCGGCGAGCACTTCGAGCACGTCGAGGGACTGGAGATCTCCGAGCCGATGCGGCGGCGCGCGGTGCGCCGGCTGCCGGGGGTGGACGTGCACGCCGGCGACATGCGCGACTTCGACCTCGGGCGGACGTTCGACGTGGTCACGTGCCTGTTCGTGTCCATCTCGTACGTGCGCTCGCTGGAGGAGATGCGCGCCGCCGCCCGCGCCATGACCCGGCACCTGGCCCCCGGCGGCGTGCTGGTGGTGGAGCCGTGGTGGGCCCCGCACGAGTTCATCGAGGGCTACGTCGCGAGCGACCTCGTCCAGGACGACGGCCGCACGGTGGCGCGGATCTCGCACTCGACCCTCAGCGAGGGCGCGACCCGCATGGACATCCGCTTCCTGGTCGCGGACGCCGGCGGCATCACCGCGTTCACCGAGGTGGACCGGCTGATGTTGTTCACCGAGGACGAGTACGTGACGGCGTTCGAGGACGCCGGCTGCCCGGTCGAGTGCCTGGACGGCGGGCTGATCGGCCGCCGGTACGTCGGCACCCGCAAGTGACCGGCCCGCAAGTGACCGGCACCCGCACATGACACACGCGGCACGCGGCACGCGGCGTGCGGCGTGCGGGCACGCGAATGACCGGCTCCGGATCGCCCGTCAGCGGGCGATCCGGAGCCGGTGGGAGCCGCTCTTCAGCGCCGGGCGGCCCGGTGCTCGGCCGTCAGCTTCTCCAGGAGCGGGACGATGTCGTTCGGGCTCGGCGTGCCCAGCTGCTCCTGGCGCAGCCGGGTCGCGTTCTCGGCGAACGAGGGCTCCTCCAGGAGCCGGATCAGGCCGGCCCGCAGCTCACCGCTGGAGAAGATGTTCGCGGTGTCGCGGAGGTACAGCCCGGCACCGTACTCCTCCAGGCCCTGCGCCCTGTTGTAGGTGTCCCACATCATGGTCGGCACGATCAGCTGCGGCACTCCGTGCGCCACCGCCGTCGAGGTGGTGCCCGACCCGCCCTGGTGGATGACCGCCGAGCAGCTCGGCAGCAGCGCGTCCAGCGGCACGAAGTCCACCGCCCGCACGTTCTCCGGCAGGTTCGGCACGTTCTTCAGCTGCTCGGCGTTGAGCGTCGCGACGACCTCCACGTCCAGGTCGGCGACGCTCTCCAGGAGGTCGGCGATCGAGGCCTTGTCACCGCCCCGGACCTCGCGGTGCGACAGGCCGAGCGTGAGGCAGACCCGGCGGCGCTTGGGCGCCTCGTGCAGCCATTTCGGGATCGTCGACTGCCCGTGGAACGGCACGAACCGGACCGGCACGTAGTGCAGGTCCGGCACCGGCAGCCGCAGCGCCTGCGGCATCGGGTCGATCGTCCACTGGCCGGTCACCAGCGTCTCGTCGAAGTCGACGCCGAACCGGCCCGCGGTGTAGTCCAGCCACTCGCCCAGCGGGTCGTCGCGCACCTCGGGCGGCTGCGCGTCGAGCGCCTCCAGGAAGGCGGCCCGCATGTGCCCGACGAGGTCCAGGCCGAAGATCAGCCGGGCGTGCGCGGCGCCGCAGGCCTTCGCGGCCACCGGCGCGGCGAAGGTCATCGTGTCCCAGACGACCAGGTCGGGCTGCCACTCCCGGCAGAACGTCACCAGGTCGTCGGCCATCGACTCGGGGCACTCGTTCTGGAACACCAGCGACGTCATCACCGTGAAGACGGTGAGCATGTACTCCGGCGTGAGCCTCTCCGGCCGCGTCTCGCTCATGTCCAGGCCCACGTCGGCCTCGCTCTGCTCACGGTTGGCGTCGTCGCCGACGTTCTCGTTCACCCCCTCGATGTTCTCCTCGAGGTTGAGCGGCTCACCGACGCACACCGCGGTGAGGCCCGACTTGGTGATCTCGTCGGCGAGGTCGGGCTGGCTGGCGAACCGGACCTCGTGCCCGGCCGTGTGCAGGGCCCAGGCCATCGGGACCAGAATCTGCATGTGCGACTTCGATGCGAACGTTGCGAACAGGACACGCATGAGATCTCACTCCCGCCTCAGATGGATGCCGTCATCGGTGCGCCGCACGGCGTCACCGGCGCGCCGCACGGTGCTCGGCGGTCAGCTTCTCCAGCACCGGGACGATGTCGTTCGGGGTCGGCGTGCCCGCCTGCTCCTGGCGCAGCCGGCAGGCGCTCTCGGTGAACGACGGATCGTCCAGGACACGCGTCAGGTGGGTGCGCAGATCCCCCGCCGTCAGCCCCTTGTCCTCGGTCAGGCACAGGCCGGCGCCGCGTTCCTCCAGCTTGCGCGCCCGCTCCTTGGCGTCCCAGATCTTGGCGGGGACGATGAGCTGGGGCACGCCGTTCTCCAGCGCGGTCGAGACCGTTCCCGAGCCGCCGTGGGTGATGATCGCCGAGCAGGTCGGCAGCAGCGCGTTCAGCGGCACGAAGTCCACCGTCCGCACGTTCTCCGGGACGTTCTTCACCGACTCCAGCTGGCTCGCGTCCAGCGTCGCCACGACCTCCACGTCCAGGTCGGCCACGGCCTCGAAGAGGTCCTCGAGCACGATCTCGCCGGGACGGCGGAGCACCTCCCGCGTCCCGAGCCCGAGGCTGACGGCGACCCGGCGGCGCTTGGGCTGCTCGTGCAGCCAGTCCGGCATCAGCGCCTTGCCGTTGTAGGGCACATAGCGCACCGGCACGTAGTGCACGTCCGGTACCGGCAGCCGCATCCAGGTGGGGATCGGGTCGATCGTCCACTGGCCGGTCACCAGCTCCTCGTCGAAGTCGACGCCGAACCGGCCCGCCGTCCACTCCAGCCACTCGGCCAGCGGGTCGTCGCGCAGCTCCGGCGGCCGCGTGCGCAGCACCTTCAGGAACGAGGCCCGCATCCGCGCCACGTCGTCCAGCCCGAACAGGAACCGGGCGTGGGCCGCGCCGCAGGCCCGCGCCGCCACCGACCCGGCGAACGTGAGGGTGTCCCAGATCACCAGGTCGGGCTTCCAGTCCCGGGCGAACGCCGTCAGGTCGTCCACCATCGACTCCGGGCACTCGTTCTGGAAGCCGAACGCCGTCATCCCGGTGAACACGCCCAGCATGTAGTCCCAGGTCAGCTTCTCGGGCCGGGACTCGCTCATGTCGAGCATGTCGTTGGCGGCGTCCTCCATCTCCTCCTGCTGCGCCTGCTCCTCCGCGTCCTCGCTGGGCGCCACGTGCTGCTCGCCGAGGTTCAGCTCCTCGCCCACCGGCACCGCGGTGAGCCCCGCGCTCGTGATGTCGTCGGCCACGTCGGGCTGGCTGGCGACGACGACCTCGTGCCCCGCCGTATGGAGTGCCCACGCCATGGGCACCTGGGCCTGCGTGTGCGACTTCGCGGCGAACGTGGTGAACAGGACGCGCATCGGTCTTCTCCGTCCGACGAGAGTTTTCCGGCAAGACTTCCGGCAAGAGCTTCCGGCTTGGTCAGGATCCGGCCCGCTCCTCGCACGCCGCTCGAACGCGGGTCACCAGCCGGCCTTGATCGTGTCGGCCACGTGCCGCCGGTCGTCCTCCGACAACCACCAGCCGACCGGCACGCACACCAGCCGCCTGTCCACCGTGTCGAGCGCGGGGAGCAGGGCGGTGTACGGGCGCACGCAGCTGTGCACGTCGTTGCGCGTGTGGACCTGGCTGACCATGATCCCGGCCGCGTCCATGCGCTTGACGAACGCGGCACGGTCCTCGACCAGCATCGGGTACACCCAGAACGAGCTCTGGTGGTCGGGGTGGCGCTCGGTCAGCCGGAGGCCCGGCACGCCGGCCAGCTCCCCGTCGTAGAACGCGGCGTTGGCGCGGTGCCGGGCCAGCACCTCGTCCGACCAGGCGAGGTTGGCCAGGCCGATCGAGGCGTTGATGTCGGTCATGTGGATCTTGAAGCCCCACTCGGGGATGTCCGGCATGTCGCGCAGCCGGTCGGCCTTGCGGTCGATGCCGAACCAGCGCAGCAGCTCCGCCCTGCGGTGCAGCGCCTCGTCCGGCAGCACGAGGAGCCCTCCGTCGCCGGTGGTGAGGTGCTTGACCGCCTGGAAGCTGAAGACCGACAGGTTCCCGTGGTTGCCCAGCGGCCGGCCCTTGTAGGTGGCGCCCCACGCGTGCGCGCAGTCCTCGATCACCGGCGGCCGGAACCCGAACTCCGCCTCGGCCCGGTCGAGGATCGTGCTCAACCGGTCCAGGTCGACGGGATAGCCGGCGAAGTGCACGACCATGATCGCGCGGGTGGCGGGCGAGATCTTGCGGGCGAGGTCGTCGAGGTCGACGTTGAGGGTCGCCGGGTCGACGTCGACCCAGCGGATCCGCAGCCCGTTGGCCAGGATCGCCCAGTTGGTCGCCTCCATGGTGAGGGCCGTGGTGAGCACCTCCCCGTCGGGCGCGCCGCCCGCGACCAGGTGCAGGGCGAGCTGCAGCCCGGCGGTCCCGCTGTTGACGGTGGCGGCGTGCGGGTTGCCGATCCGCTGCCGCAGCAGCCGTTCGAACTCCTCGACCTTGGGGCCCTGGCCCACCTGGCCGCCGGCCAGCAGCTCGCTGACCGCGGCGGGGGCGTCCTTCGACATCGGTACCTTGAAGAGCGGGATCATCGGTGGACTCCTCCGGTCCGATCCTGTTCACGGGCAGGTTCACGGGCGAGGACCGGCCGCGACCCGGCGCCCTCGGGCACCCGGAGGTCCTCGTACCGGGCGCGGCATTCCTGGTAGGTGGGCAGCAGGCCCTTCTCGGCGGCCTCGCGCAGGGTGGGCGCGGCCCGGTCCCCGTCGGAGAGCACCACGTCGGTCCCGGTGGGCCAGTTCAGCCCGAGCTCCGCGTCCAGCGGGTTGACCTGGATGGTCCCGCCGGGGACGTACGTGCTGGAGCACAGGTAGACGACCGTCGCCTCGTCGGTGATCGGCGCGAACCCGTGCGCCAGCCCCTCGGCGAGGTACAGCGCGTGCCGCTCGTCCTCGTCCAGCACCAGCTCGATGGTCTCCCCGAACGTCGGCGAGCCGACCCGGATGTCCACCACGTTGTCGACGATGGCGCCGCGCACGCACGTGGTGTACCTGGCCTGGCCCGGCGGCAGGGACATGGCGTGCAACCCGCGCACCGTCCCGCGCCGCGACGACGAGCAGTTGACCTGGGCGACCGTGAGGGGATGCCCCACGGCCTCCTGGAACCCCGGCTGACTGAAGACCTCCAGGAACAGGCCCCGGTCGTCCGGGAAGATCATGGGTTTGATCAGATACGCGCCGTCCATCGGGAGCGGTTCGATCTGCATGTCCAGGCCTTTCTCCGGATCGATCGGAAGTCGGTTCGGGCGCCGGCGCCTACCGGGAGGGCCTGTGCTCGGCGGTGAGCTTCTCCAGCGCCGGCACGACCGCGTTCGGGCTCGGCGTGCCGATGAGTTCCTGCCGCAGCATGGCGGCGCTGCGCGCGTACGAGGGCTCCTCCAGGAGCCGGACGAGCCGTTCGCGCAGCTCCTTCGGGGAGAGCGCCGCCGCGTCCTGGACGCACATGCCGGCGCCCTGCTCCTCCAGCCGTTCGGCCTTGTAGGTCGAGTCCCAGATCCGGGACGGCAGGATGAGCTGGGGCACGCCGTGCCGGAGGGCGGTCGCGAACGTCCCGGACCCGCCGTGGCTGACGATCGCCGAGCAGGTGGGGAGCAGGTCGTTCAGCGGGACGAAGTCGACCGCGCGCACGTTGTCCGGCACGCGCAGCGACTTGACCTGGCTCGGGTCGAAGGTGGCCACCACCTCGGCGTCCAGGCCGTCGACCGCCTCGAACAGGTCGGCGATGGAGATCTCGTCCCCGCCCTGCACCTCGCGGTGCGACAACCCGAGCGTCAGGCAGATCCGCTTGCGCTTCGGCCGTTCGTACAGCCACTCAGGAACGGTGGACGGGCCGTTGTAGGGCACGTACCGCATCGGGATGTAGTTCAGGTCGAGCGGGAACCGGATCCACGCCGGGGTGGGGTCGATGGTCCAGTTGCCGGTGACGGTGTCCTCGTCGAACTCGCAGCCGTACCGTTCGAGCGTCCAGGTCAGCCATTCGCGCTGCGGGTCGTCGCGCAGTTCGGGCGGCAGCCGGTCCAGCTCGTCGAGGAAGGCGCGGCGGGTCCGGCCCACATGGTCCAGGCCGAACAGCAGCCTGGCGTGCGCGGCGCCGCTGGCCTTGGCCGCCACCGGTCCGGCGAACGTCAGCGTGTCCCAGATGACCAGGTCCGGCTTCCACGTCCGGGCGAAGGTCACCAGGTCGTCCACCATGGGCTCGGGGCACTGGTTCTGGAAGACGACGGCCGTCATCGCGGTGAACATGCCCAGCAGGTAGTCGTGGGTGAGCATCTCCGGGCGCATCTCGGTGAGGTCCAGCTCGGCCTCGCCGTCGCTGCCCCGGCGCGTCTCCTCGTCGCCGAGGTTGTCGTCCACCTGCTTCATGCGTTCTTCGAGGTCGAGGGCCTCCCCCACCCCGACCCCGGTGAGCCCGGTCCGCGTGATGTCCTCGACCATGTCGGGCTGGCTGGCGATGCAGACCTCGTGCCCGGCGGTCCGCAGCGCCCAGGCCAGCGAGACCTGGGAGTACATGTGCACCTTCGCGGCGAAGGTCGTGAAGAGGATCCGCATTGATGACCATCCCATCCTGAGGAGCGGAACACGGCGGCCGGCGACCGGGTCAATGGTCGGCGGCCCGCCTTTCAGCCGGATCGAGAGCCCGTGCAGGCTCGGTCAAGGCCCGCTGGATTCGCCCCGGTGCTCGGCGGTCAGCCGCTCGAGCACCGGGACGAGCTCGTTGGGGGTGGGCTCGGCGAGGGTCTCCGCGCGCAGCCGGCCGGCCGCCTCGGCGAACGAGGGATCCTCGAGCACCCGCACGACCATGTCCCGCAGCCCCTCGGTGGTCAGCTCTTCGATCGGCAGCGACAGGCCCGCGCCGAGCTCCTCGACGCGCTGGCCCATGACGGTGGTGTCCACGCCGAACGGAAGGATGATCTGCGGCACCCCGTGCAGCTCGGCGTTGCACTTGGTGCCGATGCCGCCGTGGTGCACCACCAGCGCGCAGCTGGGCAGCAGGTCGTTCAGCGGCACGAAGTCCACCACGCGGGCGTTGTCGGGCACCTTGGTCACCCGTTCCCGCTGCTCCTCGTTCAGCGTGGCGATGATCTCCACGTCGAGGTCGCTGAGCGCCTCCAGCAGCTCGCTGACCCGCTCGCCCGGCATGAACGCCTGGATCCAGTCCGAGACCCCGAACGTGATGCACACGCGCGGGCGCGGCGCGGGCGCGCGCAGCCAGTGCGGGACGACCGCCTCGCCGTTGTGCGGCACGTAGCGGATCGGCACGGTCTTCAGATCCAGGTCGAGCCGGGTGCTCTCCGCCGTCGAGTCGATCGTCCACTGGCCGGTGACCATGTCCTCGCTGAACGGCTCCCGGCAGCCGAACCGTTCCAGGGTCCAGCTCAGCCACTCCGCCGTCGGGTCCTCGCGGTGCTCGGCCGGCTGGGCCGCCTGCCGTTCGAGGAACGCCCTCCGCACCCGCATCGTGATGTCCGGCCCCGCGATCAGCCGGGCGTGCGCGGCGCCGACGACCCGCGCGGTGATCGAGCCGGCCAGCGTGTAGGTCTCCCAGATCACCAGGTCCGGCGACCAGCTCCGGGCGAACTCCACCAGGTCGTCGAGCATCGCGTCGTTGGTCAGCGCCGCGTCGTGCGCGGGCACCACGATGTTGGCCATCGCCAGCAGGTACTCCCACGTCCAGCGCTCGGGCTCCTTGGCGGCCCAGTCGAACTCGCGCAGGTGGGTGAACGCGTCGTCGTGGATCGACTCCATGAGCCGCAGGTCCGACGGGTTCTCGATCATGGGCTGGGAGCCGCCGATCGGGACCGCGGTGAGCCCCGTGTCGGTGATGGCGGGGATCAGCCCCGGCTCGGCGGCCACCCTGACCTCGTGGCCGGCGCACCGGAACGCCCAGGCCAGCGGAGCCAGGGGATACCAATGCGTCCGGTGCGTCAGGCACGTGAACAGCACTTTCATCGGGTCTCTCCTCCGTGCGCGGGTGGGCGTGCTCAGGGTGGGCGAGCTCAGGTGGGCGAGCTCTTCGCTGGGGCGGGCCGTCAGCCGGGCGCCGTCATCAGGCTGTGCAGGCAGGCCACGAGGCTGCGCGCCTGGATGTTGAGGTAGTGGCTGTGCCGGAGCAGGTCGACGAGCTGGTGGACGGCCACCCACCGGAAGTCGTCGGACGGCTCCAGCCGGGCGTCGCGGGTCTCGACGATGACGTAGCGTCCGCGGGCGTGGAAGAAGCGGCCGCCCTCCTCCGAGAACGTCGTGTCGAACCTGACCCGGTCGGGCCCGGCCTGGACGATCTCGTCGAGGTACCGCGGCCACGCCGCGGCGGGCAGGTGCTCGTAGTTCTCCGGCGTGCACTGCACGGTGGGGGCCAGCTCGACGCTGTCCACCAGGCCGGGCTCGGCGCGGGCCTGCACGAGCGCGTGCAGCACACCGCTGATCTCCATGACGAGGAACGCGTTGACGCCGGCGCCGTGCGGCTCGATCATCGGCTGCGTCCAGCCGTTCACCTCACGGCCCCCGGCCGCCACCTTGACCCCGATGACGTCGAAGAACTTCCCGGTGTCGTGCGAGATCCGGTCGGCGGAGCGATGCCAGTGCCGCACCTGGCCGAGCGGGACCCGGCGGCTCCTGATCTCCGTCCGGGCGCGGACCTCGGTGATCCAGCTCTGCAGCTCGTCCATGCTGTGCAGGCCGCCCTCCTCCTCGCCGCACGAGCGGGCGAGCGCGGCCCGGAAACCCCCGCCGTCCTGCCCGTACGCCTTCACCGCGTCGGCGCCCGCGAACGGCAGGCACGCCAGGACCGTGCGGGCGTCGGCGTTGACCAGGTCGTGCACGGCCAGCAGCCGGTGCAGCTGCCCGAGCGTCAGCCAGCAGAACCCGTCCCGCGGCTCGACGTCCCCGGCGACCTCGACCACCATGTTCCGGTTCCGTTTGCGCAGGAACCACGACCCCTGTTCCGACTGCCGCACGTCGGCGATCACGCGGTGCCTCGATGTGTCCCGGAAGTACTCCAGGTAGGGGACGGCCCGGCCGCGGTGCACGCCGGAGTAGTTGCTGCGGGTCGCCTGGACGGTCGGCGAGAGCTGGAGCCCGTTGACGTTGCCCGGCTCGACCTTGGCCTGCATCAGGAAGTGCAGGACGCCGCCGAACTCCTTGACCAGGACGCCCAGGATGCCGATCTCCGGCTGGTTGATGATCGGCTGCTCCCAGCCGGTGACCGGGCCGTCGGGGACGCTGACCTCCAGGCCCTCGATCGTGAAGAACCGGCCGCTGTGATGGCGGATGTCCCCGGTGACGGGATCGCTGCTCCAGCCCTCCAGGTCGTCCAGCGGGATCCGCTCCACCTCGGTGAACGCGCGCAGCCCGAACCCGGCGAGCCACTGGTGGAAGTCGGCGAGGTCGGCGACCCGCCCCTCGGCGGCGAGCGCGGACCGCGCGATGCGGCCGGGCGTCAGGGCATCGTGCTTGGACACCAGGACGGGGGAGGTCGCACCGATCTTCGTCATTGGATCTCCTCGCTGCGTTCGCGGCCGGATGACCACGATCAGTCGTCGGTCGCTTCCCACATCGCCCGGGCCGAGTCCCGCAGGCCGATCACGGGGCGCCAGCCCAGCAGCCGCCGGGCGGCCCGGATGTCCGCACAGGTCCAGTCGCCGCCCTGGCTGCGCACCGGGGCCTCCTTGAGCCGCATGAGGTCGAGCGGCAGTCCCGCGGCGGCGAAGCAGATCGCCACCAGGTCGGCGATCCCGACCGCCTCGCCCCGCCCGATGTTGACGACCTCGCCCTCCACCGGCGCCGTCACCGCGCTCACCAGCGCCTCCGCCAGGTCACGGACGTCGACGAAGTCGCGCTCGGCGGCGGCGACGTCCAGCTCGACCGGCTCGCGCGTGACGGCGGCGGTGCGGAGCAGGCCCAGCAGCGCGGCCGGGAACGTCTCCCGCGGCGGATATGGGCCGAGCGTGTTCACCGTCCGCAGCACGACGCCGTTCAGCGCCCCCCGGCGGGTCGCGGCCAGCACCGCCCGCGATCCCGCCAGCTTGGCGCGGGCGTAGGCGTTGGCGGGCCGCTCCGGAAGGGACTCGCCGATCAGCGTGCCGGCGGGCACCGGCCCGTACTCGTGCACCGAGCCGAGATGGACGAACCGTGGCCGCGACGGCACCGGCTCCAGCGCCGTCACCAGCCGTTCGACCAGCCGGTGGTAGGACCGCGCCAGCTCGGCCTCGCTGTCGCCCGAGCGGCCGGCGACATTGACGACGGCGTCGATCCGCTCGGCGTCGATGATCCGGCCCAGCTTCTCCGGGGCGCCCTCGCCGAGGTCGAAGGCGAGGAACGGGTAGTCCGCGATCTGCGGGGCGGGGTGCCGGGCGATGGCCAGGACCTCGTGGCCGCGCCGCGCGAGCGCCGGGCACACGTGGCGCCCGACGCTGCCGGACGCCCCCAGCACCGCCACCCGCTTCGCCGCGGTCACGACGCCCCGCCCGGTCCCCCGAGTGCGGTCCCCCCGAGCCCGGTCCCCCCGAGCGCAGCCCTCCCGAGCCCGGTCCCCCCGAGCACAGCCCTCCCGAGCACCATCCGCCCGAGCCCGGTCCCCCTGAGCACAGCCCTCCCGAGCCCGGTCCGCCCGAACACAGCCCTCCCGAGCACGATCCGCCCGAGCCCGGTTCCCCCGAGCCCGGTCCCCCCGAGCACGGTCCGCCCGAACACAGCCCTCCCGAGCACGATCCGCCCGAACACAGCCCTCCCGAGCACGATCCGCCCGAGCCCGGTTCCCCCGAGCCCGGTTCCCCCGAGCACGGTCCGCCCGGGGGCGCCGCCCGCCGAGGGTGCACGTACCTGCATGGTCTGCTCCTGCCGCGCTCGCCCGACCCGTCGCAACAAGGCTTTTCCGACCGGTTCGAGAACGGCTGGAGCGCGGCTGGGGCGGGCGCCGGTCAGCGGGGGGACCGGACCGTCGGCTTGATGGACAACCCGTGGTGGAAGACGTCCCGCGGGTCCCAGCGATCCTTGACCGCCTGGAGACGCGCGTAGTTGTCCTTGAAGTAGAGCGTGTGCCAGGGGACGCCCGAGGCGTTGAGCTTCGGATCGGCCAGGTCGCGGTCCGGGTAGTTGATGAACGCCCCGTCGGTGTCGGCGTTGGGCGCCGGCACGCCGCCCGAGTCGGCGTACACCTCCTTGTAGAGGCCGCGGATCCAGCCGAGCTGCTCGTCGTCGTGCGCCGGATCCCACCACACGGTCTCGTAGTAGGCGCTCATCAGCGCGTTCCGGTGCGGCATCGCGGTGGCGCCCGGCGCCACGGTGTTGACCTTCCCGCCGAACCCTGCGAGGTAGACCGCCCCGCCGTACCGTTCCTCCCCGCCCGTGGACTGGTGGCGGTAGATGGCCGCGATCTGCCGCGCCGAGAACGGCGTGCGGTGGAACGCGTGCTTGGTCTTGAAGCTGTAGCCGCCGGGCCCGACCTCGACCGACAGCGTCGACTTCATCCAGGGCATGGTGAGGCGGTCGTCGGAGTGCGGCGCCGTGACATCGCGCGTCACCGCCTTGAGGTAGGCGCCGAGCAGCTCGTCGGCGTCCGCCCGCCCTCCGTCGACCGAGGCGTCCAGCCTGATCTGGCCGGTCACCTTGTGGGACAGGCTGACGCCGCACTCGACGGCGGCGAACCGCTCGCCCGGGGCCGAGTCCCGCTCGAGCAGGGAGCCGAAGTTCCCGACGATCGTGGTGAACGTGCGTTCGTCCAGGTCGGACCACTGCCAGCCGACCGACATCGACTTGACCACGGCCGGCGGCCTGGGCAGCAGGGACCCCGGATCGTCGCCCGTGGCGCCCGGCGAACGCATCCAGTAGCGCGTCACGATGCCGAAGTTGCCGCCGCCGGCGCCGGTGAACGCCCACCACAGATCCCGGTTCGGATCGCCGGGCTCCCGGGTGGCCACCACCGTGCGGGCGCGGCCGGACCGGTCGGCCACGACGACCTCGACGGCGTACAGATGATCCACGACCAGGCCCTCGCGGCGCGACAACGAGCCGTACCCGCCGCCCGCGATATGGCCCCCGGTGCCGACGCTCGGGCACGCTCCGGCCGGGACGGTCACTCCCCATCCCAGGTACAACGTCCTGTACACCTTGCCGAGAGTGGCCCCCGCCTCCACCGCGAACGCGCGGCGACGCCGGTCGTAGTACACGGCGTTCATCTCGGAGATGTCGAGGAGGACCGTCACGGCCGGGTCGTCCACGAAGTTCTCGAAGCAGTGCCCGCCGCTGCGGACCGCGACGCGCTTGCCGGCGCGCACCGCCGCCTCCACCTCGTGCACGACCTGGTCCGCCGAGTAGACCAGCCGGACCGACTCGGGCCGGCTGCTGAACCGGCCGTTGAACCCGCGTGCGGTCAGCTCCCCGTAGCGCGGATCCTTGGGCCCGACGACGACCGTTCCCGGCGTCGGCTGGCAGGCCCCGGCCGCCCCCGCCCCCGCCCCGGCTGCGGTCCCGGTCCCCGCCTCGGCCCCGGCGGCGTACGCGACCGGCGTTCCGGCCACCAGCCCCACGGTCCCGGCCGCGGCCGTTCCCCTGATGAACCCACGACGCGTCATCCTGGTCAACGCAGACACCTGCCTTCCGGGGTCGTCCCAGGGCATGTGACCGCCATCGGCTCGCAAACGGCCGGAGGGCAACTCGAACCCCGCTCGCCACGCCGTCACCATCCGGCCTCCGGCCGCGCCCGAGCCACGACTGTCATGCTCTTCGCGCCGCAGCACCGAACGAGGGAGCCCAGATGCGGGTCATGTTCACCGTGTCGTCGCATCCGACCCACTACTCGGCGATGGTCCCGCTCGGGTGGGCCCTCCAGGCCGCCGGGCACGAGGTGCGGGTGTTGTGCACGCCCTCGCAGACGGCGGCGGTCGGGCGCACCGGCCTGCTGCCCGTGCCGGTCCTGGACGGGATGGACGTCGCCACCCGGCTCCGCCTCCAGTACTACTGGGAGGCGGTCAACGGGATCTGGCCGTACCCGTGGCTGCCCACGCACCCGCTGACCGGGGAACGCCTGGACGACCTCGCCGGCTTCGACACCGCGGCCTTCACCGCGAAGGTCGCGCCCGAACTCGCCGCACGGGCCGCCCGCGGTTTCGACGCCGCCGTCGAGTTCGCCCGCGCCTGGCGGCCCGGCCTCGTCCTGCACGACCCGGCGAGCCTGGAGGGCCTGCTGGCGGCCCGCGTCACCGGCGTCCCGTCCGCGCTCTGCCTGTGGGGGCCGGCGGGGACGCACGAACCCGAGCACATGCGCAGCGTGCCGACCGACCACAGCGGTTCGTTCCCGAGGTACGGCCTGGGCGAGTTCGGCCTCGACATGTTCGACCGGGTCGTCGACCCCTGCCCGCCGTCGCTGGACGTGCCGGTCCGGGCCGCGCGCCTGCCGGTCCGGTACGTGCCGTTCAACGGCACCTCGCCCGTCGCGCCGGAATGGGTCGAGGGCCCCGCCCCCGGCCGGCCGCGCGTGTGCGTGACCTGGTCGACCGCGCTGACCAGGACCTCGGGCCCGGACTCCTACCTCCTGCCGGACATCGTGCGGGGTCTGGCGGACGTGGACTGCGACGTCATCGTCACCGCGACCCCGGCGGACGTCGCCAGGCTCGGCCGGGTGCCCGCCGGCGTCCAGGTCCTCGAGTACGCCCCGCTCCAGGCCGTCCTGCCGGGCTGCGCCGCCGTCGTCCACCACGGCGGCAGCGGCAGCACGCTGACCTCGCTGTGGGCGGGCGTGCCCCAGCTGCTGCTGACGTTCGCCTCCGAGCAGACGGCCACCGCACGGCGGGTGGCCGACACCGGCGCCGGCACGCACGCGCTCGGCCACCTCGCCGACCGGAACTTCATCGGCGCGGCGGCCGGCAAGCTCATCAGCGACGACTCCTACCGCTCCGCCGCCGCGGGGCTGCGCGCCGAGATGCTGGCCCGCCCGACGCCGGCCCGGCTCGTCCAGACCCTGGAGGAGTTGACCGCCTGAACGCTCAGGCGGCGGCGCCGGTCGCGGCGCCGCCGGCAGGGTCCTCGGCCCAGGCGGGGACGCGGAGCAGCTCGACCACCGCGCACGACCAGCTGAACCCGGCGCCGACGCTCACCAGCAGGCAGCGGTCCCCCGGGCCGACCTGCCCGCTGCTCACCAGATGGTCGAACCCGGCGATGGGGTCGCCACCTCCCAGGTGGCCGATCCCCCGGCTCCACGGCCACGTCGTGATCTCCGGGTCCAGGTCGAACTTGCGGAAGTAGCCGGCGTTCAGCCTGCGGCGGCCCAGATGCGGCAGCACCACGCGGTGGATCTCGCCCAGGCCGGTGTCCGCCTCGGTCAGCGCCTGCTTGATCGCGGTCTCCTGCCCCGCCGTGACCCGCGCCACCGCGTACGACGTGCCGACCTCGGCGACGAACGCCCGCTTGCACGCGTCCAGGTCGACGGTCGGCCGGTTGCCTAGCGGGACGACGGCGAACGGGTCGTCGCCGCGGTGCATGCCCTCCAGCTCCGGGTCCGACACCGTGACCAGGCTGCGCACCCGCGCGAAGCCGGACCGCCGCGACAACACCAGCGCCGTCCCGCCGTCCGCGTACACGGTCCCCGGGTCGGTGCGCCACCGGTCGAACCCGGGCGGCGGGCACTTGTCGCCGGTCGTCACCAGCGCCGCCGAACGCCGCGCGTCGGCGGTCAGGTAGGCGGCGGCCAGTTCGGCCGCGGCCAGCCCGCCGTTGGACGCCTGCCGGATCTCCATCGCCGGGCACTGGTTGCCGACCGCGACGCGCTGGACGTACGACGCGGGGGCCCAGACGTCGTGGCCCTGGTAGAAGAAGTTCGCGTGCAGGATCAGGTCGATGTCGCCCGGCCCGCACGCGGCCCGTTCCAGGGCCACCCGGGCGGCGCGCGCCGCCATCTCCGGGGCCGACTCCTCCCCCGCCACGGCCACCGCCGTCACGCCGGTGACCTTCGCGAGCGCCTCGTCGCACTGCCCCGCCGCGATCGCGTCCCCGACGGTGACCCGCGGGGGCAGCCACGTCCCGCACCCGGCGATGAACAACCCGTCCCCGAACCCGGTCATCAGTGTTCCTCCCACGTGCAGGCGCCGTTCTCCGCGGCCCACGGTGGTGGAGCGGCGTCGCGCCCCCCTCGAAACCCGCTGGACGCCCCCAGCCGCGTCGACCAAGCAGCACATCGACCAAGCAGCACATCGACCAAGCAGCACATCGACCTAGCGGCGGGCGTCGGCCTAGCGGCGGGCGTCGACGAGCACCTGCACCCCGTCCAGCACCCGTTCCAGGCCGAACTCGAAGGCGTGCGCGGGACCGATCGCCCCGCCGTGCTCCTTGCCCGCCGCGGCGCCGACCCGCGACCCGATCGGGTAGCGCTCCGGGCCGAACAGCTCGGCCAGCAGCGGGCTGGAGGCGTCCCACCAGTCCTGGTCGCTCATCCCGGTACGGCGCGCGGCCCGCACGCCCTCCACCGAGAACCGCGCCGCGTTGTGCGCGTGCCCCACGACCAGGGTGACCACCGCGTCCATCTCCAGGTCGGTGAGCCCCAGCCCCTCGACCGCCGCCAGCTCGTCCTCGTACTTGGCGCACGAGTTGGGACCGAGCGGCGGGCGCCCGGTCGAGACCCGCAACATCCACGGGTGCCGGTGGCACAACTCCCAGTTCTGGCGGGCGATGTGCGTGAGCCGCGCCCGCCAGCCGCCCGGCACGTCCGCGCCCGGCTCCAGCTCGCCGTAGACGCGGTCCAGCATCACGTCGATGAGCTCGGCCTTGCCCGGCACGTACGTGTAGATCGACATCGACGACACCCCCAGCTCCTCGCCGATGCGGCGCATGGCCAGCGCGCCCAGCCCCTCGTCGTCCGCGATCCGGATCGCGCACCGGACGATCTCCTCCACGGTGAGCCGGGGCTTGGGGCCACGCCGGGGAGGTCCCTGAACGCCCCACAACAACTCCAGCGTGCGCCGGGGATCGCCGGTCCCGCTGTACTCGGTCATCGACCCTCCTCGAGTGCGGCGTTCCGGAGGTTGTCATGCGGGAGTCCAGCAATCCTCAACTCGCTCTGGAGGCGGCCCGAGAAGCATGACCACCTCAGCGAGGCCTGGAGGTCAAGGCATGAGGATCCTGGTCACCGGGGGCGCCGGCTTCATCGGTTCGCACTACGTGCGCACCCTGCTCGACGGCGCGTACCCGGATCATGGCGATACCCGCGTCACCGTGTTCGACAAGCTGACCTACGCCGGCGACCGCGGCAAGCTGCCCGAGCCGCATCCCCGGCTGACGTTCGTCCAGGGCGACGTCTGCGACGCCGACGCGCTCCTGGCCGCCCTGCCGGGACACGACGCGGTCGTGCACTTCGCGGCCGAGTCCCACGTCGACCGTTCGCTGGCCAGCGCCCGCGAGTTCTTCACCACCAACGTCCTCGGCACCCAGACGCTCCTGGACTGCTGCCGCCGGACCGGCGTCGACCGCATCGTGCACGTCTCGACCGACGAGGTCTACGGCACCATCGACGAGGGCTCCTGGACCGAGGACCACCCCCTCCTCCCGAACTCCCCCTACGCCGCGTCCAAAGCGGCCAGCGACCTCGCGGTCCGGGCGTACTTCCGTTCCCACGACCTCCCCGTGATGATCACCCGCTGCTGCAACAACTACGGCCCCTACCAGTACACCGAGAAGGTGATCCCGCTCTTCGTCACCAACCTGCTCTCCGGCCGCGACGTCCCCCTCTACGGCGACGGGCTCAACGTCCGCGAGTGGATCCACGTCGACGACCACTGCCGCGCCGTCCAGCTCGTCCTGGAGAACGGCCGCCCCGGCGAGGTCTACAACATCGGCGGCGGCACCGAGATCACCAACAGGGAGCTGACGAAGCAGCTGCTCGAACTCTGCGGCGAAGGCTGGGACCGCGTCCGCCACGTCACCGACCGCAAGGCCCACGACCGCCGCTACTCCCTCGACGACACGAAGATCCGGCGCGAACTCGGCTACCAGCCCGCGATCGCCTTCGAACAAGGCCTGGCCGACATCGTCAAGTGGTACCGCGACAACCGCGACTGGTGGGACAAGACCACCCGCTGATCTCGGGGACGCCATCCGCGGACCACTGCGGATGGCGTCCCCGAGATCAGCACGGCGCACATGGAACACCCATCAGGCGCAGGTGCGAATGTGATGGACCGGCCCCCAGTCCACCGGCGCGCGCATGCCTCCCGTGTACCACCCGATCTCGCTGTAGTTCTGGCTGAGCCAGATCGCGGTGGACGACCGGTGGTTGTGCGTGTCGAACAAGCCCGTGAAGTCGTACAGGTGGAAGACGCCGCATCCGTGGAAGTGGAACACCCGGTAGCGGTCGTTGTTGAAGATCTGGATGGTGCAGAGATCGTCGTGATCATCGCACTGGCCACGGCCGTTCAACGCATGGACGTAGTCCCTGGCATAGGCCGCGGCAGCCGATCGACCGCCCTCGAGGCTCCACAGGAAATCGACGTGGTGCACATCCCGGCCCCCACCTGCGACCGGGACGGCGTGGGGCTGGCCTGCCGCGGCCACCGAGTTCCGGTCGCTTGAAGTCTGTGCCGCCGCCGGGAGTCCGGCGACAAGGCTCAGCAGGAGCCCGAAGGCCGCCGTCAGCGTCATGACGATCACGCGGTTCTTGGTCAAGATGGGCACCCCATCCCCTCGTGACGTGCGGGTCCGTCCTGCATCGTTCCTCCTGTCGACGACGGCCGCCGGGCGCTGCCGCCTTCCTCATGCGAGGTTGCACGCAGCGACCGGAACCCGCCTTACGCGGGAACGCACACGTCTTTATTCAGCGCGCACGATCGTCCCCCGCCGCCAGGTAACGCGCTGGGCGCCACCCGCGGACCACTACGGATGACGTCCACCGCTCCCCCGAATCTCGGGTCAGCAGCACACGATGTCGACGTTGCCCGACGCGTGCGCCGACACCGGCGCACCGCCGACCAGCGCGACCGCCGCAACGACCGAGACGACCGCGACCACCAGACGCCGGATCCTCACGATCCCCCCTCCAACCCGTTCACTCAGCAGCACAGGCTCCGGTCCGGCCCACCGGCCCCGCTCGCCGAGCCACCCGACACCGGCACCCCCGCCACCAGCGCGACCGCCGCGACCAGGCCGAGCAGCAAGCTCCGAACTCGCACGGCATCCTCCTTTCCTCGGGCGCCGAGGACGGTGCCAAAAGATCCGTCGGCGCCAATGTGCGAGAAATCCGCCCCGAGATCCAGATCTTGCCCCGTCCCGCTCTGTTCCGCCTTGTCCACGCAAGTCAGCGGGGCGCAACCGGGATCGGACCCGGCTCGCACGACCAATGACGGAAATCCCCGGTGCGCGCCCAGATGGTCCGCGCCGTCCGGACGTTCCACTCAGGATCCAGGGCCCTGGCGTACGCACGTGACCCGAGACCGAAGAAGGTCGACGTCCCCGTACTGGAACAGGCCCCAGGCCCGCCTGCCCTGAGCGTCTCCGATCCACAACGGATCCGCGTTCGACAGGCAGCGCACCAGAGCGACCGCCCCCGCCGGATCCTCCGGGAACATCTCCCTGATGAGCCGCTCAACCTCCCGTCCGACCACCGCGGCCTCTGCCCCGGGACGCCGCCCTTGAGCCTGGCCCACGTCCCAGCATCGGCGACCCCGGTAGGCGTGACCCCCGCGAAGGCCTGGAAGGCCATCAACCGCATCCGCGTGTACGGCCCGAACCACGCGCCCGTCGGCACGTTCAACCCCCGCCGCTGCAACTCCAGCTGCACATGACCGCACACGTCCCCGTCGCACCCACCTGCAACGGCCTCGCACACTCAGCCCTGCCCTCCGAGGTGCCGGGAACCCCGGAAGCCTCCGGAGCAGGGACTCACCTCCAGTCCAGCCCTCACCAACCACAGCCCCGATCGCCAGGCCGCGCCGAACATCAGCCCACCGGCCGACCGTCCCGCGATCACACCCACACGCCTGAACGAACGCCGACACCAACTCCTCCTCACGCGGCAGCCGGTCCCGGCGCAACGCCACCACCAGAGTGCTGCGCGGCCGCACGTCTCCGCCGCCTCAGCACGACGTTCCAGCTCCCGAAACGTCAACCCCGACCAGGCCCGAAGCCGCCGCATCTCCACGACGACTCCTCAGGACTCGAAGCGCACCGCGGATCAGGAACCCCGTCCCTCGCCATCACCCAACCCCCCACCGGTGCTCTTGACCACGCGGACAGATCGACTCACCCGGATAGTGCCATCGGTCCCCAACCCTCGCCAGGCCGAGCTCTGATCCCTTGACGCCGCGCTGCGGGTCAATGCTTCTCCGGTTAGATCATTAGTCCCTTCGGGTGGGCGGCCTCGGTCACCCCTTTGGTCAACGCCTATCTCCCGAGTGCGGGGTGGGTGCGGTCTGCTGCTCAAACGCGGCAGCGACAAGAAAGTAGGCGGCCGGTCAGGGTCTTCTGCCATTGTGCGGGTGCTGCTGGTGGTTGATGTTCGAACTTTAGGGCCGCGCAAAGCGCGGGTTTCCGGTGCGACCTCAGGCAGCAGCGCTACCTCCGCCTAATCGCATCCTGGGCTTTCCGGGACCTCAGCCAACGTGCCAGCAACCCTCGGAAGGGCGGAGGTGTGTGCGCGGTGGGTCAGTTCGGCTCCGCTCAGCCATCCACCAGCAGCAACCCGCCTAGACCCCGACCCACCCGCGCCGGGCCACGCACCCACCGTGGGACGATCAACCACCCAACGGTGCCGCCCGCCGCGACCTGTTTGCGCCCAGTGAATTGATGGCCACCTGCGGCCAATCGAAATGTCCGTAATCAGATAATTGCAATCCGTCACCGTCGATATAATCAAGACATGCATTCGATCGTCGCGGATCTAGAAACCGCTTCCACCGCAGAATTGGTGGAAGCGGTAGCCGCGATCGCCACCCACCTCGCACACCGCCCCGCCCCCGACTCCGGCGCCACCTGCATGGAACTGGCCGAAGACCTGGCGCGCGCATTCGACCAAGGCGAATCCGCATTGGCCGCGATGATCGCGACGGTGGACCGCACCGGCGAAATGAAGCACTGGGGATTCCCGTCCACCCAGGCGTGGCTGCGGTGCCGTCTGGGGATGCGGGAAGGCCGCGCCAAGGAGCGCATCACCCTGGCCCGGCAACTCCCGCGTCTGGAACGGGTGAGCAAGGACCTGGCCACCGGTGACCTGTCGCTCGGCTACGCCGCCACCGTCGCCGACGCCGTCCAACGGCTCAACGACGAAGACTGCGCGGCCGCCGAGGACATCCTGTTGAACGCCGCCAACGACGGACTCTCGGCGGGCAAGGTCGCCCGGCTCGGCCGCAAGATCCACGACCTGGTGGCCGAGCAGAACGGCACCGAGAAAGCCCCCGAAGACGTCAAACGCGGTTACGAGCGGTCCTGGTTGACGTTGAGCCGGTCGTTGGATGGCGGGTCGTATGTGAACGGGTGGCTCAATCCCGAAGACACCGCGATCCTGGACGGCGTCCTCGGTCCGCTGACCAAACCAGCCGGGGCCGACGACCGGCGTGACCTGGGCGAGCGGACGGCAGCCGCGTTGACCACGGTGTTGTCGCAGGGCCATAAGGACACCCGGGTCACCGTCATCGCCAACCTCGAAACGCTGATGGGCGAGGACGTGCCCGGTTGGCTGCGCGACGGCACCCCCATCCCTGCCGGGCAGGTGCGGCGGCTGGCGCTCACCGCAGGCGTCTCACCCCTGCTCCTGGGGCCGGGGAACGTGCCGCTCTACCTGGGCCACACCACCCGCATCGCCACCCCAGGCCAACGCCGCGTCCTGGAAACCCAATACGACACCTGCGCCGTACGCGGCTGCGAAGTCCCCGGCTTCCTGTGCGAAGTCGACCATGTTGACGGATGGGCACTGGGAAACAGCCCCACCGACATCAACAAACTCGCCCTGTGCTGCGGATGGCACAACCGCTGGAAACACACCCACCCCGACCAGATCAACATCAGCAAAAACCAAGCCGGACAGTACGTCTACCAGACACTGCCACCCGACGGGACCACACGATCCAGACGCGGCAGATGGCCCACCGGACAAACACCCGACCCCGGCGACAGCGACAACCCGTGGAACGACCACCACCTCGCAGCCTGACCACCCACAGCAAGCCAGCCCGCCTGTAGACCCGGCCCCCACTCAGACAGCCGGGTCTACAAGCACGCCCCGCAACCACCCAGCCCTCCCAGCACACACCGCACAAACCTCGCCGGTAACAGCGGCGACCCGTTCAACAGCACACGAACCCGCCACCCATCGCCACCCACACCCGCACGTTCAACCCTGCGAGAGACCCTTCACCATTCACCCGCACCCCGACGATGCCCACGACCGACCACGGCTACCGAAGCCCCGGAGCCCAAAGCCAGCCCACCCCCTAGCTGTACTGCCAAGGCAACCCGTGGCCAGGGCCCGGCTCCCACCCCAGCGCCCATGGCGCCCGCCAGACGTCAATGCGGATCCCGATCACCTAGTGCGCTGACCACATACGTTCGCCGGGTTTTGGTCGGGGGTATCTCTCCAAGTGTGGAAAGTGATCTTGCTGGGAAGTGAGTGATCTGGGCCGATGGTCCACTTCTTCGGGGGGAAGCATCATCATGTC
>NZ_JBEYUA010000027.1:0-115216 GCF_040643285.1 Spirillospora sp. NPDC047279 | reverse complement strand
GGCACAGCCTGATCTATAAAGGCACTGGCTTTTAACACGCTGTTGAGTTCTCAAGAAACGGACACCCACCGCGCCGAACCCCCGCTTTCGCGGAATCAGCTCCGGGGCAACCCTTCTAACTTACCAGGTTCTTCGCCCCTGTCAAGTGACCCAGTTGAGTCGATCTTGATTCGGAACGCAGCCCACCCGCCATCGAACGTCGCGGACGGCAGACAACACCGGCCGAGATCGATCTTTCGGAGGAGTCCCTCGGGCCGGCCACCTTGCGGCGTCCTGCATCCCGTCTGGGCTGACCACTCCAGAGTACATCGGCTCGGAGCAAGCTTCGAACCGTTTTCCTTGAGTGGCTTCCCCTTCGGGGCCGACCGCCTGCCGGCGACCCGCATCCCCTCGGGGCACGTATGACATTAGGTAATGGTGGGACGGCCGTCAAATCGACGGTCGTACCCGACCCGGACCATCATCAAACCTGCTGGTCAGGACCGCTAAGACGGCGACACGCTGGGTGACGCCCGGGCAGACGGGCTCACACCCGTCCGGCGGTCTCACAGTCTCCAACGAGCGTCACCCGCGCAGGATTCCCGGCGGCCGAGAATTCTTTCGTCGCCGTTCGCCTAGTCGCGTCTGAGCGTCGCCGTGAGGCCCGCGACCACGGCCGTCGTGAGGATCCAGCCCGCGGCGACGAGGGTCCAGGACCAGTACATGGCCGCGCCCTGCGGTCGCCAGGTCTTCTGCTGGCCGATGTCGACGATGGGCAGGAGAACGTCGAGCGTGTAGCCGAACGCGTGGAACGCCGGGCCCTTCGGATCCACCCGGACCATGGCGTCGGGGTAAGCGACTTCGAACCCCCAGGTGCCGGTCGCAAGGAGCGCCGCGAGCCAGAGGGCGGCGAGACGCGTGCGGTAGCCGTACCCGACGGTCACGTACAACAGCCAGTTGGTCAGCCTGCCCGGCGGGCCGAGCATTCGGCGCCGTCTCCACTGCTTGGCGATCAGCACCTTGCGGGCGGCCTCCTCCCGTCCGGCCCGCCGGCACGCGGCGGCGAGCTGGTCGTACACGCGCGGCGCGTATCCGTCCTGCTGGCGGGCCAGCCAGCGCAGCCGGGCCCGCACGCCGACGCGGTCGTCGGCGAGGGTCTCGTACACGAACCCCTCCAGCCGTGCCCGTGCGGGCCAGGTGTCCTCCGCGTCCTCGAAGATGCCGACGCGCGCGTTCGTGAGGTTCACCACGCCGTCCGGCGAGCGGCGCGGCACCAGGAGGAGCGCGGCCGCCGTCGCGGATTCGAGGTCGAGCGCCTGCCCGCCCGGGTTGGCCAGGACGGAGTCGTTCAGCTCGACCTGGCCGCCGACCGTGATGCCGGAGAGCTGGAGCTCGCCGTCCGAGGTGAAGCCGCGCCGCAGGTGGAGGTCTCCCCCGATGTTCATCCGCACCGCGTGGAACGATCGTCCGGACGGGTTGCGGAGCGTCGCCCCGGTCAGGTTGCGGACGCCCCCGACACGCGCTCCGACGAGGCGCAGCTCACCTTCGACCACCAGGCCCCGCCGGCCGAAGACGGACTGGCCGACGGTGAGCGCGTCGGCGTGGAGGGCCACCGCGCCGGGGTTGCTCAGGTGCGCGCCGTCGAGTTCGAACTGGCCACCGATGCGCGCGCCGACCAGCCTGATCTCGCCCCTGGACGTGAAACCGTCGCAACACCGCAGGTCATGGTCGAGGTCGAGCCGCTCGGCGTTCAGGGCGCGGCCGCCCGGGTTGGCCAGGTGCGCTCCGGCCAGGGAGAAGCGGCCGCCGACGCGGGCTCCGGCGATGCTGATCTCGCCCTGGGCGGTGAAGCCGTCCCGCATGAAGACGCCCTCGCCGACGTCGAGGCCGTCACCCCGCAGCGCGACGCCGTCGTGGTCGTGCAGCCGCGCTCCCTTGAGCGAGAGGCGACCGCCGATGCGGGCGCCGACCAGGCTGACGCGGCCGATGACCGCGCCGTCGAGATCGAGGTTCCCGGCCGTCCGCAGCTGGTCGGCGTGCAGGGCGGGGACGTACGAGCCGGGCATCCGGATCGCCGGCGCGGACGCCTCGCTGAGGTCGACCGGCTCGTCGATGTGGCAGTCCCGCAGCGACACGGGGCGAACGAGCTCGGCGGCCTCGAGGCCGAGCGTCCCGGTCACGCGCACGCCGCGCAACTTGATGGGCCGCGGCCGGTGCCCGTCCGGCCTGGCCGTGAGCAGCTCGATCAGCAGCCCGGCCCGGATCGTGCGGTCCGGGCCCCAGCCGTCCCCGCGTTCCGGGTCGTCCTGGCCGGCGTCACCGGTCTGCCCGGCGTCACCGGCGCGCAGGTCGGCCGGTTCGCCCGCCCGGACGGCCGCCACGACACGCCGCTCGGCGTCGTTCCGCCCCTGAACGTTCACGCTGAGCGCCTCCCGCTCGTCCGGACGACTCGCCGGCCCTCGTTCGGGGGACCGCGGCCGGTCACCAGGAGTCTCCCCCCGCGCCGCCGCGGTCTCGGAACGCGGCGAGCGGCAGGGGTGTCTGGGCGTGTGAGCGGGTGTCAGCGGGTGTCGGTGGCGCGTCAGCGGGGTCGCCGAACGTGATGAGCGATGAGACGAGATCCGACTGGAGTTCCCATGGAAGACGTGATCCGGGCCGAGGGCCTGCGGAAGGGGTTCGGCGGCACCCAGGCGCTGGACGGGGTCGACCTCGTGGCGCGCCGCGGCACGGTGCTGGGAGTGCTGGGGCCCAACGGTGCCGGGAAGCTGACCTCCACGGTCCGGCCGTTCTCGTCCCGCACCCCCAGCGGGCCCAGGATGCCGATGCGCACCAGGTCATTGTGACCGACGCGGCCCGCGTCTGAGATCGTTCACCCCATGGACCCGAAGATCATCGCCGGTATCGAGATCATCCCCCTGCTCGACGCGATCGGCCCCATGGGCGGGGAACTCCGGCTCCCGCCCGCGGAGCTGTTCCCCGGAGCCCGGTGGGAAGGCGTGCGGGAGACCCATCCCGCGGCCTTCGGCCCCGAAGGCGAATGGGTCCTGCACTTCTACTGCTTCCTGATCCGCACGCCCACCGGGCAGAACATCCTCGTCGACGCCGGGCTGGGCCCCCTGGACTCGCCCGCCGCCTCGTGGGCCCCCGTTCCCGGCGACCTCGTCAACGCCCTCGCGAGGATCGGCGTCTCCCCGTCCGAGATCGGCACCGTCGTCCTCACCCACCTGCACAGCGACCACGCGAGCGGCGCCGTCGCCGGCGGGGTGCCCGTCTTCCCGAACGCCCGCCACCTGGTCCAGTCCGACGAGCTCGCCTGGCTCAAGGACGGCGCCCCGCCCCTGCTCCCCGCCGTGATCGACCCCCTGGCCCGGGCCGGCCTCCTGGACGTGCGCCGCACCGACGTCCGGCTGGCCCTGGACGTGCACCTCATCCGCACGTCCGGACACACCCCCGGCCACCAGTCCGTCATGATCGGCAACGACGAGATGTTGATCAGCGGCGACATCCTGCACCACCCCGTCCAGCTCACCGACCCGTCGATCACCTACCTGTACGACGAGGACCCCGAAGCCGCCCGCGCCACCCGCACGGCCCTGCTCACCAGGCTCCGCGAGAGCGGCGGCGTCCTGGCGGCCCCGCATCTCCCCGCCCCGTTCACCACATGACGGTTGAGCTGGACGTTTGACACGACTCGAACGGGTACGGCGGCATCATGGATCTCTCCTTCCTCAAATCGCTGTACACCCGACCGGGACCGTACGCCTCGGTGTACGCCGACCTCACCCGGACGACGGAGGAAGCGCCCAAGACCCCCAAGCTGCGGTGGCGGGCGCTGCGCGAGAAGCTGGAGGCCGAGGAGGCCCCCGCGGAGACCCTGAGCGCCATCGAGGAGATCGTCGGCGACGACCTGTCCGCCCACCGTTCGGAGGGCCTGATCGCCTTCGCCACCGAGGGCGAGACGCACGTCACCCGCCTCCCGGGCCCGCCCCTCGCCGAGACCGCCCGGCTCGCCCCGCTCCCCCACGTCATGCCGCTCCTCGTCCAGCGCGGCGAACGTTTCCCCTACCTCCTCGTCGACGTGCACCGCCCCGGCGGAACGATCACCTGCGTGGCCGCCGACGGCACCCGCACCACCCTCGACGTCCAGGGCGACGAGGACTCCCGCAAGGTCAAGTCCACCGGCGAGACGGCCCAGGCCCGCGTCCAGCGCGCCGCCGAGAACACCTGGAAGGCCAACGCCAAGAAGGTCGGCAAGGAGGTGGACCACGCCGCCCGCAAATGCGGCGCCGAACTGATCCTCATCTCCGGCGACCCCCAGCTCCGCGGCGCCCTCCTGGAGGAGATCTCCGACGGCCTCCTGGAACGCACCGTCGAGGACACCGACGAGGAGCACCTCCTCGAGCTCAAGCGCACCGAACGCCTCACCACGATCGTCGAACGTTTCGAACGTGAACTCGCCAACAACGGCCGCGCCGTCAGGGGCCTCAAGCCCACCGTCGAGGCGGCCCGCCGGGGCCAGGTCGAGACCCTGATCCTCCCGGAGGACTCCCCCGCCCGCGTCTGGGTCGGCCCCGCCCCGTCCGACATCTCCCTCGACCTCGGCGAACTGCACCGCATGGGCGTCGACGACCCCGCCGAGGACCGCGCCGACGCCGCCCTCATCCGCGCCGTGGCCGCCACCGACGGCGACCTGGCCGTCGTCGGCGGAGCCAAGATCGGCGCCATCCTCCGCTACTCCACCTGACCCTCCGGGCCCGGGCGGACCGGGGCCTCTGCCCGGGCCCCCTGGCGCCACCCCCACCGCGCGTAGTGGACTTGATCCCATGTCCATCGACCTGAACCACACGATCGTCCATTCACGCGACAAGCAGGCCGAGGCCGAGTTCTTCGCGAGGATCCTGGGCCTGGAGGTCGGCGCCCAGTGGGGCCCGTTCGTCCCCGTCCAGGCGGGCAACGGCGTCACGTTCGACTTCATGGACTCCACGGAGATCCAGCCGCAGCACTACGCGTTCCTGGTCACCGACGAGGAGTTCGACCAGATCTTCGCCCGCGTCAAGGAGTCGGGGATCACCTACTGGTCCGACCCGGCCCACCGCCGTCCCGGCGAGATCAACCACCACTACGGCGGCCGCGGCGTCTACTTCGACAGCCCCGACGGCCACAACCTCGAGGCCATCACCGCCCCCTACGCATGACAAAGGCCGGTGCCCGAGAGCACCGGCCTCACCTGTGGAGCTATGGGGATTCGAACCCCAGACCTCCTCCATGCCATGGAGGCGCGCTACCAACTGCGCCATAGCCCCGCACGCCGACCTTCCGACCGACCTGGAACAGCTTAGTGCACTCCCACCCCTGCTAACGCCACCCAACCGACTCCAGCCGCTCGGCCGCCCTGCGTGGGCTGGCCCTCCTCAGACCCCGCGCAGGTGGTCGGGGGCTTGCGATCAGGCCAGCGCAGCACGGGGTGCGGTGAGAGCGCGCAACTCGCGTGCGGCGTCCAAGGCGAGAGCAGCGGGAGGCGCGACCTCCAAGGACACACGCGCAGCGGACGCCAGGCGGGTCACCCGCCGTTCGGGAGGCAACGACTCGATGATCCGGGCGGCCTCCTCCAATCCCGTCTCCGGGTCAGTGCGCGTGACCAGCGCCGCTCGGTGCAGCCGGATCGCGATGAGCGCATGCTCGCCGGGCGCGTGCAGATGCTCCGCCGCGTCCTGGGCCTCCGCCGCACGCGCTTCGTCGCCGGCGACCGTGTAGACGAAGCTCTGGTCGAAGCACAACCGTCCGCCGCTCCAGTCGGGGTCGTCCCCCGGCAGGTGGCCGGTGACCTCCTCCGCCTGGCGCAACACCGCGACCGCTTGATCGGCCCGTCCGGCCGCGGTCAGCGTCTGGGCCTCCGCGGTGAGCGCCCTGGCGAGCGCCGCGGAGGGCCGGGGACCCGCTACACGCCGCGCTTCACGGGCCATCGCCAGGCTTCCCCCCGAGTCGGCAGGGTCGAACCGGAGGAGGAGCGCCTGGCCTCCCCGAAGCCAGGACGCGAGTCGCGTGTCCCCCGAGTCGTCCACGAGCGCCAGGGTCTTCGCCCACCACCTGCGAGCCTCGCGCATGTTGCCCATGTCGAACCACCTGGTCGCGATCAAGCTCGCGTGGCGTGCAGCGGTCCGGGAGAGGTCGCGCCGCACCGCATCCGGCTGTGGCTTGCGCAGGTGGGGAGCCATGTCGGCAAAGTCCACGGCCAGCAGAGCAAGAACTGTGACGGGCGGATCGGTCCGAGCTCGCCGCGCGTGCAGGTCGGCCGCGGCGTCCCAGTCGTCCAGCATCGTCCGAGACACCGTCGCACCAGCAACCTTGGGTTCGCTGGCCTGCCAGGCATCGGTCAACGCGGCCAGAACCGGCGCGACCGTGGCACCCATGGCAACGGTCGCGGCGTCCTGCATCAGCCGTCGCCGTTTCACGTCGTCCTCGTCCATTCCTTCGGGAGAGGCCGTCACCTCAAAGCTACCCCGAAGGCTGGGGAAGAGCTCCTCCTCGTCCATCTCGAACGCGGTCGCGTAGGCCGACGTCCAGTCACGCGGGAAATGCTTGCCGCTCTCCCAGTCGAGCATCTGCCGGTCAAGCGAGTCGACGCGCTTCCGCTCGGCCGGGGCCCCTATCGCCTTGAGCAGCTCGCGCGCCATCGTGCGCTTACCCCAGTCGCGATTCTGACGCTCGGCACGCAGGCGTGCGCCCTGCCGGGCCCTGTCACCAGCGTTCATCATTCGGCACCTCGTCCAGCTGGGACATCTGAGCATCGGGTCCTCATCCGGATTATCTGGCTTCCTCGTACGAACGGCTGCCGGGTGAACTGGCTGTAACCAGATCGCTACCCCGAGGAGAACAGCCGCCATGATTCCGCGTCGATCCTGCGAGCCGTCCCGGCTGTTCTCGTGGGAGGTCGCGCAGGCCAGGACCGGCGGGGTGACCGACGACCCGAGACGTGCCATCGACCAGGTGAACGCGGCTCTGGCCAGGGCTCCGCGCGGTGCCCGCGCGACGGTGACGCGAGTGGATCTGATCCTCGACATTCCGAGCAAGTACGACGTGGTCGCCGTGGTTGGCCGCGCGCGGACGGACCAGACCACCGGCGAGGTCGTCTGGGAGATCCAGTGAACGCGCTGAGACACCTGGAGGCCCTCGCCGCCGACCTGGCCCGGAGCGGCTACGCAGTCCGGCGCTGGCACCGGGGCGACCCTCCGTGGATCGTGGTGTGCCTGCCCTCCCTGACCGCATGCGGAGAGTCAGTGACCGCGTGTCCCATCCTCGACTTGGAGCAGGTCAGCCCGCTGGAGCCGCTGTGGTGGTTCCGGACCTCCTCCGGCGTGCTGCTAGCCCCCTGCGACCGCCCAGCCGAGGCAGTGACCAGGTTCCGGCAGGTGATGGCCCCCATTCACCAGGCCGCACAACTCGTGGCACGCACAGACAGACCGGCGCCCGCAACGATCCAGTGGCCCCACCCCGACGCGAATCGGGGGTGTGGGGGCGAAGCCCCCACCTAGCGAACAGCCCGAGCGAAGCGAGGACCCCTATCGGGGGCAAGGGGGCGAAGCCCCCAAAAAAGAAAGGCCCGAGCGAAGCGAGGACCCAAAGCGAAGGGGCGAAGCCCCGAGCAGGGGGTGCGGGGGCGGAGCCCCTGCCCCGGGGGTTCCAGGGGGTCGTCCCCCTGGGCAGAAATGACGAAGGAGTGACGGGAGCAGCCCGCCAGGGCTGCGACCACATCACTCCCAACTCCGAGTGGAGCTATGGGGATTCGAACCCCAGACCTCCTCCATGCCATGGAGGCGCGCTACCAACTGCGCCATAGCCCCGTGCAGCTGCGTGGACGTGCATCCCGCAGCGCTCCGCCAGTGTATCGGAAGGCGGGGGCGTACTCGAATCGATTAGGGGTCAGGCGCCGTTGTCGGAGCGGTCGTCGGAGAGGACGGGCTCGGGCAGGGTGCCGGCGTTGTGCTCGATGAGGCGCCAGCCGCCGTCGCGCATCTCGGCGACGACGGACCAGCAGCAGTTGCTGAGGCCGCCGAAGCGTTCCCAGATCTCTTCGGGGAAGCCGAGGAGGTGGGACATGCCGAGGCGCAGCGCGGCGCCGTGGGAGGCGACGACGAGCAGGCCGGTGGGCGGCAGTTCGTCGAGGGCGCGTTCGAGGGCGGCGCCGACGCGTTCGGCGACCTGGGCGCTGGTCTCGCCGCCGGGCGGCTGCCAGCGGGCGTGCTCTTCGGGGTAGCGCTCCCGGATCTCGCGGGAGGTGAGGCCCTCCCACTGGCCGCCGTCGCGTTCGACCAGGTCCTTGTCGTGGCTGACCGGCAGTCCTGTCACGTCGGCGAGGGCCTGGGCGGTCTCGGCGGCGCGCTGGAGCGGCGAGGCCAGGATGGCGGTGGGCCGGAGGCCGGCGAGGAGGCGGGCGGCGCGGTGGGCCTGCTCGACGCCGGTCTCGTCCAGCGGGATGTCGGTCTTGCCCTGGAAGCGGCGTTCGACGTTCCACGCGGTCTGGCCGTGCCGCCAGAGGACGAGGCGGCGCTTGCCGGGCTCGCGGCGCGGGGCGTCACTCACTCGTGCTCCCGACCTTGCGGCCGCGCTGGACGGAGTGGGCGTTGACGCTCTCGGGGAGCTCGATGAGGGGGCAGTCCTTCCACAGCCGCTCGAGGGCGTAGAAGAGGCGGTCCTCCTCATGCTGGACGTGCACGATGATGTCGGCGTAGTCCAGGAGCACCCAGCGGCCCTCACGCTCGCCCTCGCGCCGGATGGGCTTGGCGTCGGCCTCTTCGCGCAGGCGCTTTTCGATCTCGTCGACGATCGCGCGGACCTGGCGGTCGTTGGGTGCGGAGGCGAGCACGAAGGCGTCGGTGATGACGAGCTGCTCGCTCACGTCGTAGGCAAGAATGTCGTCGGCCAGCTTGTCGCCCGCCGCCTCGGCGGCGATCCGGATCAGCTGTACGGCCCTGTCGGATGCGGTCACGATGTGTTCGCGATCCTCCCTGTCGGGGACGGTCCCGGTTCTACCCTCTCACGGCTCCCGGACGCGGCCCTCTTTTGTCATTGCTTCGGTGTTGCGGTCCAGGTTGCCCGCAACCGCGCTGATATCCAGGGTATGGGCCGAAAGTCAATCTTCGTAATCGAATGAGGGACCGGGACTCAGGCCTCAAGATCGCGATACAGGGCGCGCTTGTTGATGTATTGCACGATGCCGTCCGGGACCAGATACCAGATGGGCTCGCCGTCCCGTACGCGGTCGCGGCATTCGGTGGAGGAGATCGACAGCGCGGGCACCTCCATCAGGCTGACCCGGCCGTTGGGCAGGCCGGGGTCGGCGAGCTGGTGGCCGGGCCGGGTGACGCCGATGAAGTGCGCGTGCTCGAAGAGCTCGTCGGTGTCGTGCCAGGTGAGCATCTTGCCGAGGGCGTCGGCGCCGGTGATGAAGAACAGCTCGGTGTCGGGGCCGTGCAGCTCGCGCATGTCGCGCAGGGTGTCGACGGTGTAGGTGGGGCCGGGCCGGTCGATGTCGATCCGGCTGACCGAGAAGCGGGGGTTGGACGCGGTGGCGATCACCGCCATCAGGTACCGGTCCTCGGCGGCGGTGATCTTCTCGCCCTCCTTGTGGGAGGAGATCCCGGTGGGGACGAAGACGACCTCGTCCAGCGAGAAGAAGTGCGCGACCTCGCTGGCGGCCACCAGGTGGCCGTGGTGGATCGGGTCGAACGTGCCGCCCATGATCCCCAACCGCCGCTTTTGCGTCATGCCGACGAGAATAGCCACGCGGCCTGGACCTCCCGTGACGCGCCCCGCCGTTTGTGCGGAGACTCAGGCGAGGCCGGGCAGGGGCGCGTCGCCGGACTCCCAGGTGACGACGCGGACGGCCTTGCCCACCTCGACGCGGGGCACGGTGCCCGGCGGGAGGACGCTGACGTCGGCGTGCAGGCCCAGATCGGCCTTGAGCGCCGCCGCCAGAGCCTGGACGGGGTCGCCGGAATCCGCCGTGCCCGCCGTACCCGCCGTAGCCGCCGTAGCCGCCGTAGCCGCAGCGCCCGCCGTACCCGCGGTCTCCGCCGTCTCGCAGGCGACGATCAGGCGGACCGCGGCCTCGTCCCGGCGGTCGACGACCAGCTGGTAGTGGGGCACGACCAGGCCGGACCCGAGCAGGACACGCTCCACCTCGCTCGGATAGACGTTCACGCCCCTGATCACCAGCATGTCGTCCACCCGGCCGCGGATCTTGCTCATCCGGGCGAGGGTACGGCCGCACGGGCACTCGCCGCGGGTCAGCGTGGCGATGTCGCCGGTGCGGTAGCGCAGCAGCGGCAGCGCCTGCTTGGTCGGGGTGGTGAAGACCAGCTCGCCCGGCTCCCCCTCGGCGACGGGCTCGCCGGTGGCCGGGTCGACGGTCTCGACGATGAAATGGTCCTCGTTGACGTGCAGGCCGTCCTGCTCCAGGCACTCGGTGGCCACCCCGGGGCCGATGATCTCCGAGAGGCCGTAGATGTCGACGGCCTTGATCGGGAGAACGTCCTCGATGGCGGTGCGGAGCTCCTCCGACCAGGGTTCGGCGCCGAAGACGCCGGCCTTGAGGGACGACAGGTCGGCCCCGGCCTCGGCGGCGGCCTCGCCCAGGCGCAGCGCGTACGCGGGCGTGCAGGTGAGGATGTCGGGCTTCAGGTCAGTGATCATCCGGATCTGGCGCTCGGTCATGCCGCCCGACATCGGGACCACGGTCGCGCCGAGCGCCACCGTGCCCTGGTGGATGCCGATCCCGCCCGTGAACAGCCCGTACCCGTAGGCGTTGTGGACGATGCTGTCGGACGTCGCCCCGGCGCACGACAACGACCGGGCGCACATCGCCGCCCACAGGTCGAGGTCGGCGCGGGTGTAGGCGACGAGCGTGGGCCTGCCCCGCGTGCCGCTCGATCCGTGCACGGCGACGACCTGCTCCTGCGGAACGGCGAGCATCCCGAACGGGTAGTTGTCCCAGAGGTCCTGCTTGGTGGTGAACGGCAGGCTGTGCAGGTCCTTCAGGTGAACGTCGGAGCCGCGGGTGACCCCGGACTCCTTGAGGCGCCTCCCCTGGACGCCGCCCGCGGCGACGAGCCGGTCGACCAGGCCCCAGAGCCGGTGGCGTTGCAGCGCCGCCCTCTCGTCCAGCGACATCGCCTCGGCCTTGGGATCGAACATCGCGCCTCCTTGCGCCCCGTCCCGGATGGTCGCGCGCACCCTCGCGCGATAGGCCGAAGTAGAGCGTGTGTCACGCGCCGGGCGCAAGGGGCCGGTCCTGGTCGGCAGGGGTGGGCCCGGGAACCCTAGGGCCTGGTGGTTCGTCGGAACTACCATGCCGGACATGACGACGAACACACCGGATCGAGCACGCACGCGCTTCCCGGGGATCAGCTCCCGGGCCTACGAACACCCGGCGGACCGCTCGGCGCTGGTGGCGCTGCGCTCGCTGACGGGGTTCGACACCGTCCTCCGCAAGATGTCCGGGCTCTTCAACGAGCGGGCGTTCCGCCTGATGTTCCTCGGCGGCACCGTGCGGGTGGGCGAGAGCCAGTTCCGCAACCTGCACGACATGGTGCGGGACGCCTGTTACATCCTGGACCTGCCCGAAGTGCCCGAGGTGTACGTCCGGCAGAGCCCCGAGCCCAACGCCATGGCCCTCGGCTCCGACCGCCCGTTCATCGTCATCAACACCGGCCTGATCGACCTGCTGGACGACGAGGAGCTGCGCTTCGTGGTCGCCCACGAGGTCGGGCACATCCTGTCGGGCCACGCGGTCTACCAGACGATGATGCAGATCCTGCTCTCGCTGGGCAACCGGCTGGCCTGGCTGCCGCTCGGCAACATCGGCATCGCGGCGATCATCATCGGGCTGAAGGAGTGGTTCCGGAAGGCCGAGCTGTCGTCCGACCGCGCCGGGCTGCTCGCCGGGCAGGACCTCGACGCCGTCAAGCGCACGATGATGAAGCTGGCGGGCGGCACCCGCCTCCAAGAGATGAGCACCGAGGCGTTCCTGGAGCAGGCCCGCGAGTACGACGCCGCCGGCGACGTGCGCGACGGCCTGCTGAAGTTCCTCAACCTGCTGCCGCAGACCCACCCGTACGCCGTGATCAGGTTCGCCGAGATCGACAAGTGGGCGCACAGCGGCGAGTACGAGCGCATCCTGGCGGGCGACTACCCGCGCCGCGACGACGACGGCAGCGCCTCGGTCACCGACGAGGTCCGCAACGCGGCCAAGTCGTACCGCGAGTCGTGGGAGCAGACCGCCGACCCGTTCGTCGGCAAGGTGAAGGACATCGCCGACGCCGCGGCCTCGGCGGCCGGCGGCCTGTTCGACCGGGTCTCCTCGACGCGCGGTGGCGGCGGCCGCGACGACGGGCCCACCAACGGCTCCAGCTGAGCCGTCCGCGGACATGAAGGGATCGGGCGCGCGGCCCCGCGCCTGATCCCTTTGTGACGTCCGGGCCCCGCCGGGGCCGGCCGGATCAGAAGGGGGCGGGGACGAGCAGCTCGACGTTGCGGTCGTCGCGGTCGCCCCGGCGGCCCTCCTCGCGGTCCTGCCAGTCGTTCCCGGCCAGTTCGCGCGCCAGCGAGGCGAGCCGCACCGGGTCGCCGATCCTGCCGCCGAACGACTCGGGCCCGGCCGAGTCGAGCACGGTCGCGAAGACCGACAGGGTGCCGTCGCCGTTGTCGGCGAGCTCGACGATGCGGCTCTGCTGCGGGAAGTCGACGTGCGCCGCCGTGTTGACCTCCCAGAACCCCCCGGCCCCGGACGTGCGGGCGTGCGGGATGACCTCGTTGCGGTGCGTGTGCCCGTTCACCCACAACACGACGTTGGGGTAGCGCAGGAGCAGCGCCTCGACCTCGTCGCCGAGCACGCGCCCGCCGCCCAGCGGGTTGCCCATCGAGCCGATCGTGTGGTGGCTGAACAGCACGAACAGCCTGTCGGCGACGTGCGGTCGCCGGACGACGGCACCCTTGGCGTCGAAGTGGCGGCTGCTGCCCGCCTGGAGCTGCGCCTCCAGCCAGGCGAACTGGCCGCGGTCGAGGGAGCCCTCCGAATAGCCGTTGGGGTTGACCGTGTCGAGCACGATCCCGCGGACCACGCCCTTGTCGAACGCGTAGTAGGCGGTGCCGTCGCGCAGGTTGGCCTGGGTGAAGCCGTGGCCGCGGAGCGCGGCGGTGGTGCTGAAGTGCTCCCGCACGACCTCGGCGCGCGACACCATGCGCCGCCTCAGGTCGGGCGTGACCTGGCGGAAGAGCCCGACGTTCTCGCGGGCCAGGCCGACCAGGTCACGGCCGTCGCCGGTGCGGAGCATGCGGGCGAGCCGTTCGGCCTGCTCGTCGGTGCCGGGCGCGCCGATCTTGATGCCGCCGGTGGCGAGGCCGGACAGCAGCGGGTTGGGCGGCAGGTTGCCCTGCATGAGCCCGTCGTGGTTGCCGAACACCGCGTACCAGGGCGCGTCGAGCCCGGTCGCCTGGAACGGCTTGCGGGCGGCGTCGAGCAGCCCCTTCACGCGGGGGAAGCCGTAGTCGGCGAACGCGACGTCGGGCTCGGCGCCGGGCGGCGTGCCGTCCGGGTGCCAGAACCGCACGTCGTACGCGCCCCAGTCCTGGACGCCCTCGTAGCGGCGCGGGTCGCCGGAGTCGGGGTGGATCCGGCCGCCGTCGAGCAGGTCGATGATCCAGCGGAGCTCGTTGTACTGCACGTTGTCGGCGGCGTCGCCGGTGTTGATGTGGAACGCCAGCCGCAGGCCCGTCGCCGGGCCTCGCCCGACCCGGTTGAGCTGCCGGACCATCGCCTCGGCGACCTGGGTGGTGAGGATCTCCTGCGGCCGCCACGCGCCCTCGACCGGAAGGATGCTCAGCGCGTCCTTGAAACGGTCGAGGAACTCGACGCGGGCCGGCGACTGCGCGTCGATGACGTGCACGTCGGTGAGGTGCCCGAACGCCACCAGGCCTCGCCGGGCCGCGGCCCGCGTCGCCTTGGCGATGCCGCCGAGGTCGCGGCGCAGCACGTGCGGCTCCCCCGGCCCGGCGACGACCTTGCGGTAACCGCCGGCGCCCGCGGCGCCGAGCAGCAGCGTACGTTCGAGCGTGGTGCCGGCGACCGGACCGCGCAGCGCGGGCGCGGCCGCGGCGGAGGCGGGACGGGCCGGAAAGGCGGTCACTCCTGCGGAGGCGATCCCCGCGCCGAGGGCGGCGCTCTTCAGAACGCGGCGGCGGCTGATCTCGACTGTCACAGCCGAGATCAGACCACACTTACAACAGTGACATCAAGGGTCACTTTGTCACATAGTGCTCACCCTTCCGCGTTCACCCGTCCCGCAGCCGCGTGACCTCGGCACGGGCGTACTGGACCGTCCGGTGTCCCTTCCTCCGGCCCGGGCGCCCGCCATCAGAAGAATGATCGCGACGACGGCCAGAGCCGCGGGAGGGCTCCCGCGGTCGAGTCCCGGCCTTCGCCGTTCCACCGGGACCCAGCCCGGAGGAGGTGGGGACGCCGTGGCGGGAGCGGCACCCGATCGAACCGTCACGGGCCCGCTTCGGAAAGGCACGCCGGGGTCGGGTGAACGCGCAGGTCAGGCGGGAGGCTTGGCTCCCTTGAGGTGGCCTTCGCCGACGACGACGTACTTGGTGGAGGTGAGCTCGGGCAGGCCCATCGGGCCGCGGGCGTGCAGCTTCTGGGTGGAGATGCCGATCTCCGCGCCGAAGCCGAACTCCTCGCCGTCGGTGAACCGGGTCGAGGCGTTGACCATGACGGCGGCCGAGTCGACCAGCGCGACGAACCGTTTGGCGGCGGGCTGGGACGCGGTGACGATCGCCTCGGTGTGCCCGGAGCCGTACTTGCGGATGTGCGCGACCGCCTCGTCGAGGCCGTCGACCACGCGGGCGGCGATGTCGAGCGAGAGGTACTCGGCGTGCCAGTCGTCCTCGGTCGCCTCGACCACGTCGTCGCCGTACGCGCGGACGCGCTCGTCGCCGTGCACGGTGACGCCCTTGGCACGCAGGGCCTCCAGCGCGCGCGGGACGAACGCGCCGGCGATGGAGGCGTGGACCAGGACCGTCTCGGCGGCGTTGCAGACCGACGGCCGCTGCGTCTTGGAGTCGACCAGGATGTCGACGGCGAGGTCGAGATCGGCGTCGGCGTCCACGTACACCGCGCAGTTGCCCACGCCCGTCTCGATCACCGGCACGGTCGACCCCTCGACCACCGAGTTGATGAGCGAGGCGCCGCCGCGCGGGATCAGCACGTCGACCAGGCCGCGCGCCCGCATCAGGTGCTTGACCGAGTCGCGGGACGTGCCCGGCACGAGCTGGATCGCGTCGGCCGGCACCTGGGACGAACGCAGTCGCGGTTCGGCGGGGTGGGATGAACGCAGTCGGGGTTCGGCGGGGTGGGATGAACGCAGTCGGGGTTCGGCGGGGTGGGATGAACGCAGCGCGTCCTGCATGATGCCGACGAGCGCGGTGTTGGAGCTGAACGCCGAGGACGAGCCGCGCAACATCGCCACGTTGCCGCTCTTGAGGCAGAGCGCGGCGGCGTCGACCGTCACGTTCGGGCGGCCCTCGTAGATGATGCCGACCACGCCGAGCGGCACCCGGACCTGGCGCAGCTCCAGGCCGTTGGGCAGCACGTTGCCGCGCACCGTCTCGCCGACCGGGTCGGGCAGCGCGGCGACCTGGCGGACCGCGGCGGCGATCGCCTCGACGCGCTCGGGCGACAGGCTCAGCCGGTCGATCATGTATTCGGAGATGCCCGCCTCGCGGGCCCGCGCGACGTCCTCCTCGTTCGCCTTGACGATCTCGCCGGTACGGGCGAGCAGCGCGTCGGCGATCGTGTGCAGGGCGGCGTCCTTCACCGCGCGCGGGAGCGGAGCCAGGCCGGCGGCGGCCTCCTTGGCGCGGTCCGCGACGCGCAGGAAGGCCGCGCGCTCCTCCGCCTCCTGGGCTGTGGGCTCACTCATCACCGGCTCCCCTCTGGGCGCATGCTCTCTTCGGTCTTCAGGACGACGAGGTCATCGCGGTGAATGATCTCGCGTTCGTACTCGGGGCCCAGCTCGCGGGCCAGCCACCGGGTCGACCGGCCCATGAGGTCCGGGATCTCGGCGGCGTCGTAGTTGACCAGGCCGCGCGCCACCACCCGGCCGTCGGCGCCGCACAGGTCGACCGGGTCGCCGGCGGCGAAGTCGCCCTCCACGCCGGTCACCCCGGCCGGCAGCAGCGACTTGCGGCGCTGGACGACGGCCTCGACGGCGCCCGGGTCGAGCACGATGCGCCCCTGGCCGGTGGTCGCGTGCGCCAGCCACAGGTGCCGCGTGGAACGGTGGCGCGCGTCCGGGTGGAAGTAGGTGCCGACGGGCTCCCCGGCGAGGGCGGCGGCGGCCTGCGCGGCGTTGGTCAGGATGACGGGGATGCCCGCGATGCGGGCCGCCTCCACCTTGGTGACCATGCCGCCGGTGCCGACCCGGCCCGATCCGCCCAGCTTGATGCCCTCGAGGTCGGCGGGCGTGCGGACCTCGTCGATGCGGCGGGCGCCGGGCTGGCGCGGGTCGCCGGTGTAGAGCGCGTCCACGTCCGAGAGCAGGACCAGCGCGTCGGCCCGGGTGAGGTGCGCGACGAGCGCGGCGAGCCGGTCGTTGTCGCCGAACCGGATCTCGTCGGTGGCCACCGCGTCGTTCTCGTTCACGATCGGCAGGACGCCGAGGTTGAGTAGCTGGGCCACGCAGCGCTGCGCGTTGCGGTGGTGCACGCGCCGGATCAGGTCGTCGGCGGTCAGCAGCACCTGTGCGACGCCCACCCCGTGGCGCGCGAACGACGAGGTGTAGCGCGCGACCAGCAGCCCCTGGCCGACGCTTGCGGCGGCCTGCTGCGTCGCCAGGTCCGGCGGGCGCCGGACCAGCCCCAGCGGGGCGAGCCCCGCGGCGATCGCGCCGGACGACACGAAGACGATCTCGGTGCCGGCGGCGCGCCGGGCCGCCAGCACGTCCACCAGCGCGTCGATGCGGTCGGCGTCGATCGTCCCCTGTGGCGTGGTGAGCGACGACGACCCCGCCTTCACCACGATCCGGCGGGCGGTCGCGATCGCCTTGCGCACGTTCATGCTCTCCCTCGGGGGTCGGGACGGAACCGGCGGTGGCCGTCCAGGCGGCGCTAGCGGAGGCCGTCCAGGCGGCGGTCGGTGCCGCGCGGCCCGGCGGTCGCCTCGCCGGCGGCGATCTCCGGCTCCCAGTCGAAGACGATCGACTCGTCGTGCGTGCCGATGAGCACGGTGGCGCCGGGGGCCGCGCCCGCGTCGGCGAGCGCCGCCTCCACGCCGAGCCGGGCCAGCCGGTCGGCGAGGTAGCCGACGGCCTCCTCGTTGGTGAAGTCGGTCTGCCGCAACCACCGGACCGGCTTCGTCCCGGTGATCAGGTAGGTGTTGTCGCCCATGCTCTTGATCTCGAAGTCGGCGCCGCCGATCTCCTTGGGCCGGATGACCAGGCGGGTCGGCTCGGGTGCGGGCAGCGACGCCCGGTATCCCTGGACCATCTCCGCCATCGCGAACGACAGCTCGCGCAGGCCCTCGTGCGTGGCGGCCGACACCTCGAAGACGCGCAGGCCGCGCTTCTCGAACTCGGGCCGCACCATCTCGGCCAGCTCGCGGCCGTCCGGCACGTCCACCTTGTTGAGGACGACCAGGCGCGGGCGGTCCGACAGCGGCCGGTCGCCCAGGACCCGGTCGTACGCCTGGAGCTCGTTCTCGATGACCTCGAAGTCGCTGATCGGGTCGCGGCCCGGCTCCATCGTCGCGCAGTCGAGCACGTGCGCCAGGGTCGAGGAACGTTCGATGTGCCGCAGGAACTCAAGGCCCAGGCCCTTGCCCTCGCTCGCGCCCTCGATCAGGCCCGGCACGTCGGCGACGGTGAACGTGGTCTCGCCCGCGCTGACGACGCCCAGGTTGGGGACCAGCGTGGTGAACGGGTAGTCGGCGATCTTCGGCTTGGCCGCGGAGAGCGCCGCGATCAGCGAGGACTTGCCCGCGCTCGGGAAGCCCACCAGCGCCACGTCCGCGACGCTCTTGAGCTCCAGCACCACGTCGGACGCGTCGCCGGGCTCGCCCAGCAGCGCGAAGCCGGGGGCCTTGCGCTTGGCCGTGGCCAGCGCCGCGTTGCCCAGGCCGCCCGCGCCGCCCTTGGCGATCACGAACCGGGTGCCCTCGCCGACCAGGTCGGCCATGATCTCCCCGTCCGGCGCCTTGACCACCGTGCCGTCGGGCACCGGCAGCAGGACGTCGTCGCCGTTGGCCCCGGTGCGGTGACCGCCCTGGCCGGGCTTGCCGTTGCCGGCCTTGCGGTGCGGTCTGCGGTGGTACTCCAGCAGGCTCGCGGCGTTGGAGTCGACCACCAGGGTCACGTCGCCGCCGCGGCCGCCGTTGGCCCCGTCCGGGCCGCCGAGCGGCTTGAACTTCTCACGGTGGACGGACGCGCAGCCGTTGCCCCCGTTGCCCGCGGCGACGTGCAGGACCACCCGGTCCACGAACTGGGCGCCTGTTCCTGCGGCCACGGTCTTCCTCCCCATCAGCCCGGATCCCGGGCATCAGCCCGCAAGGGGCTCAAACAGAACAAAGGGGCGGACCAAGTCGGTCCGCCCCTTTGAAAAGTCTTTCCTGACGGCGGTGCTCGTCTGGGGGGCGACCCCCAGACCTCCGCGGGGCGAGTCCACCTGGTCCTCGCTCCGCTGGTGCTCCGCCGCGGTCAGGCGGATCGCTATTCCGCCGGCGGGACGATGCTCACGGCGTTACGGCCACGGTAACGGCCGAACTCGACCTTGCCCGCGACCAGCGCGAACAGCGTGTCGTCGCCACCGCGGCCCACGTTGAGGCCGGGGTGGAAGTGCGTGCCCCGCTGGCGAACGATGATCTCGCCGGCGTTGACGGCCTGGCCGCCGAACCGCTTGACACCAAGGCGCTTGGCGTTGGAGTCGCGGCCGTTACGGCTGGACGATGCGCCCTTCTTGTGTGCCATATCGTCGCCTCCCCTTACTTCCCGGCCTTGATACCGGTGATCTTGACCTCGGTGTAGGGCTGACGGTGACCCATCCGCCGCTTGTACCCGGTCTTGTTCCGGTAGTGCATGATGTTGATCTTGGGGCCCTTGACCGCGCCGACGATCTCGGCGGTCACCTCGACCTTCGCCAGGTCGGCGGGCTTGGTCACGACGTTGTCGCCGTCGACGTACAGCAGCGCCTGGAGCTTGATCGAGTCACCGACCTCGCCGTTCAGCTTGTCGACGGTGAGCACGTCGTCGACGGCCACCTTTTCCTGCCTGCCGCCTGCGCGGACAATCGCGTACACCGCGAAACCCTTCAGTCTGCGCGCGCTTCCGGTCTCACCCGGCCCCGCACGTGGTTCCAGCCCCCGGTTGAGGGCCTACCCTCGGCCGGCGCCGAGAGCGGCACGCCAAAGGACGGTTCCCCTGGCGCTCTCTGCTGTGGGTGACGCTCACCGAGTAAGCCCGCCGGAGCCTCGGTGGCAAGTCGAAAGGCACGCTCGCACGTGCCGACTCATAAGAATACCGGATGCCACGACCGCAAGGCCAACCGCGCGATATTCGCTGGGCCTGGGCCTCCCGCCGTGCCAAGGTGCCCGGGGTGAGCTCATCTCGCCTTGATCTGCTGCGCTGGCAATTCGACCTTACCTGGGCGCTCTTCGAGTACCACCTGGAGCGGCTCGAACCCGACGACGTCCTGTGGGAGCCCGCGGCCCTCACCTGGACGCTTCACCCGAACGGGTCCGGCACCTGGACGCCCGACTGGGCCGAGACCGAGCCCGATCCCGTCCCCGTTCCGACCATCGCGTGGGTGACCTGGCACATCGGCTGGTGGTGGAGCACCGCCGCCGCCCACGTGACGGGCGCCACACCCCCGGAACGCGAGGCGGTCACCTGGCCGGGCGACGCCCCGTCCGTCACCGCCTGGCTGCGCGGCCTCCGCGACGACTGGCACACGACGCTCGACGGCCTCACCGACGCCGGGCTGGACGCCCCGGCCCCCGAGCCCTGGTCGACCACCGCCACCCTGGTCGCCTGGGTGAACGCCGAGCTCATGAAGAACGCCGCCGAGATCGGCCAGCTCCGCCTCCTCCGCCACGCCCGCCCGAACGCCCCCGGGCCCACGGCGTGACCGGAAGGCGGCCCGCTCCGGTGGACGCGGGGTCCCGCGGGGCGGATGCTCGGTTCGGAGGAGGCTCCAAGCCCTCCCGGAGCGGGTGAGGAGGCCCGATGATCGCGACCGTGGCCGTCTTCAGTCTCGTCGCCGCCGCCGTGTGCCTGGTGGTGGGGGCCTTCTCCGCGTTCGGCGTGCGGGACAAGCGCCGGGAGGTCATCGCCGCCATCCGGGTGCCCTCCATCGGCGACGACGCCTCCGCCGGGATGGCCGACCGGTCGCTGGCCGCGACGTTCGACAGCGTGGCCCGGCTCGCGGCGGCACTGAAGGACCTCGACCGCGTCGCCCAGATGTTCACGCTCGCCCTGGGCTTCACCGCCGTGGCCGCCCTGGCCGTCGGCATCGACGCGATCGCTCGGGCGGCCGGCGGCTGAAGGTCCAGCCCGGCCAGGCCCACCATGACGTCGTCGGTGGGCTCGGCCGCCGTGTAACGGACCCGGTACGCGCCGGGCGCGAGGGGTGTCCTCGCGCAGGGGGCAGGTGACGACGACCTCGTGGTGCAGGCTCATTCGGCACATTGTGGACGAATGACTATCCCAGTGATTGCTGGGATGGTTGAATCCGGTCTACCCACGCCAGGGAGACATGTGATGAGAGTTCGTTTCTGGGTCGCTGCGTTCCTGCTCGTTCCCCTGCTCACGGCGACGGCCGGGCCCGCCGAGGCGCGAGCGGCCGAGCCGAAGCCGTTCAAGGGCGCCGCCGCGCCGTGGTTGTGGGCGCGCAGCGGGCTGGAGACCGTGTCGGCGACCGGGCCGAACGACGTCTGGGCCGCCGGCTACCAGGGGTACCAGGGCGTCGACTGGTCCATCCCGGGCTTCGGCGCGGGGACCATCCACGTCCTGCCGCCCAAGGCCATGGTGGTCCGCTGGAACGGCTCGACCTGGCAGACGTACGACATGCCGGGCACCGAGGGCGACGCGGTGATCCAGCAGATCGAGGCCCAGTCGCCGACGAACGTCTGGGCGGTCGGCACGATCCGGCCGAACGACAGCACCGGCAGCAAGCCCTACCTGGCGCACTGGGACGGCTCGGCGTGGCGGCAGGTGCAGCGCCCCGACGACGGCTGCTGGCCCTCGAAGGTCGCGCCCGACTCCACCGGCGCCTGGTTCCCCTGCTGGACCGGGCTGTACCGCTGGGAGAACGGCTCCTGGACCGAGCACGACGCCGGTACGCCGCCCGGCGCCTGCTGCGTCACCATCGGCCAGATCTCCGTGGTGTCCGACGACTCCGCCTGGGCGGCGTCCACCTGGGGGATCCTGCACTGGGACGGGCAGCGCTGGACGAAGGTCCACGACCTGGACGACTCCTACTGGCACACCGTCCTCGCCGTCTCCGACACCGACGTCTGGGTGACCGGCCGCCAGTCCACGGGCGGGAACGTCAACCGGAACGTGACGCTCCGGTGGAACGGCTCGACCTGGCAGGAGGGCCCCGCCACCCCGGCCAACGAACGCCTGATCCGCACCGGTGACGGCACCATGTGGGCCCTCCAGCCGTTCTGGGGCGAGCTCTACCGGCTGGACGGCGACACCTGGACCCGCGTGTATCCGCCGGTGAACGGCGGCCGGCTCACCGGCGGCACGGCCGTCCCCGGAACTCCCTCGATGTGGCTGGTCGGCAAGACGAAGAACGTGCCCGTCGTGATCAACAATTCCTGATCCCCTCGAACCCACCCCTCGGACGCCCCCGCCCCTGCTTCCCCATGCGGGGGCGTTCCGGGTCCCGGTACACGAAGGGCCCCGGCCGTCGCGAGACGACCGGGGCCCTTGTGACGCGCGTCAGTCTTCGGCGCCCGCCTCGGCCTTGGCGCGGGGGCGCCGGGCGCGACGGCGGCGGCCGTTGCCGGCGACGGCCTCGTCCTCGGTGCCGTTGAGCTCGGCGGCCTCGCCCGAACCGGGCTCCAGCGTGCCGGGCACCGTCTCGGTCGCCTCGATCGCGGCCTCGGCGGCGTCGGTGACCGCCTCCTCGTCGGACTCCTCGTCGGGCTTGCCGTTCTGCTGCTTGGCGAGCTTGTCCTCGACGGCCTTCTCCACCTCGCCCTTGCGCTTGCGGCGGCGGCCGCCCTCCTTGCCCGCGGCCTTGCCCTCCGCCTTGGGCTCGACGGGCGTCAGGTGGACGTGGATGCCGCGGCCGTTGCAGGACTCGCAGGTCTCGGAGAACGCCTCGAGCAGGCCCTGGCCGACCCGCTTGCGGGTCATCTGGACCAGACCGAGCGAGGTGACCTCGGCGACCTGGTGCTTGGTACGGTCCCGTGAGAGGCACTCGACCATGCGGCGCAGCACCAGGTCGCGGTTGCTCTCCAGCACCATGTCGATGAAGTCGATCACGATGATGCCACCGATGTCGCGCAGCCGGAGCTGGCGGACGATCTCTTCGGCGGCCTCGAGGTTGTTGCGGGTGACGGTCTCTTCGAGGTTGCCACCCTGACCGGTGAACTTGCCGGTGTTGACGTCGATGACCGTCATGGCCTCGGTGCGGTCGATCACCAGCGAACCGCCGGAGGGCAGCCACACCTTGCGGTCGAGGGCCTTGGCGATCTGCTCGTCGATGCGGTAGGCCGACATGGCGTCCTGGTCGCCGTCCCAGCGCTCGACGCGATCGGCCAGGTGCGGCGCCACGTACTGGACGTAGTCGGCGACGGTGTCCCAGGCGTCGCCGCCGGAGACGACGAGCTTGGTGAAGTCCTCGTTGAAGATGTCGCGGACGACGCGGATCGTCAGGTCGGGCTCACCGTAGAGCAGCGACGGCGCCGAGGCGGTCTTGACCTGCTTCTGGATGTTGTCCCACTGGGCGGCCAGGCGGGAGACGTCGCGCGACAGCTCCTCCTCGGTGGCGCCCTCCGCGGCGGTACGGACGATCACACCGGCGTGCTCCGGCATGACCTTCTTGAGGATCGACTTGAGCCGGCTGCGCTCCTTGTCGGGCAGCTTGCGGCTGATGCCGGTCATCGACCCGTCCGGCACGTACACCAGGTAACGGCCGGGCAGCGAGACCTGGCTGGTCAGGCGGGCGCCCTTGTGGCCGAGCGGGTCCTTGGTCACCTGGACCAGGACGGACTGGCCGGACTTGAGCGCGGACTCGATGCGGCGCGGCTGGCCCTCCAGGCCGGCGACGTCCCAGTTGACCTCACCCGCGTAGAGGACGGCGTTGCGGCCCTTGCCGATGTCGACGAACGCCGCCTCCATCGAGGGCAGCACGTTCTGGACCTTGCCGAGGTAGACGTTGCCCACGTACGACTGGTGCGTCGCGCGGTTGACGTAGTGCTCGACCAGCACGTCGTCCTCGAGGACGGCGATCTGGGTGCGCTCGCCCTCCTGGCGGACCACCATCTCGCGCTTGACCGCCTCGCGGCGGGCCAGGAACTCGGCCTCGGTGATCACCGGCGGGCGGCGGCGGCCCTGCTCGCGGCCCTCGCGGCGGCGCTGCTTCTTGGCCTCCAGCCGGGTGGAGCCGCGCACCGACTGGACCTCGTCCTCGGCCGCGCGCGACTCGACGCTGCGCGCCGAGCGCACGTGGGTGACGGTGTTGGGCGGGTCGTCGGCGACGCCGTCCGAGTCGCCGGTGCCCGAACGGCGGCGACGCCGGCGGCGACGCCGGCTCGAGTTGCCGCCCTCGTCGTCATCGTCGCCGGACTCGTCGTCGGACTGGTCGCCCTCGGCCGCCGGCTCGTCCTTGGACTGCTCCTTGGACTGCGCGTCCTTGGCCTTGCGGGACCGGGACGGCTTGGCGGCCGGGGCGGGGGCCTCCTCGGCGTCGCCGTCGTCCTCGTCGTCGCCCTCGCCGTCCTTGCCGGCCCGGCCACGGCCGCGGCCGCCCCGGCGGCGACGGCGGCGCGACGGGCGGTCGCCGGACTCGTCGTCCTCGTCGTGCTCGGCGGACCCGGCCTCGTCGGCCTCGTCCTCGGGCTCCTCGTCCTTGGGCTCGTCCTTGGGCTCGCTCTTGGGCTTGGCCTTGCTCTTGGCCTTGGCGGGCGCGCTGGTGGGCTCGGGTGCCTGGAAGACGACCATGGGCGGCTGGAAGCTCACCCCCGGCACTCCCCCGGCGGCCTCGCCCGCCTCCTCGGCCTCCGCCGTGGGAACGGACGGGACCTCGGGAACGGCGGGCTCCTCGGCGGTCGCGGCGGCGGTACGGCGGCGCGACCGGGTGCGGGTGGCCTTGGCGGGCTCCTCGGCGGCCGTGGCGGCCTCGGGAGCGGCGGCGGTCTCGGCGACCTCGGCGGTCGCGGTCTCGGGCGCCGCGGCCGGCTCGGAGGCGCCGCCCTGCTCGCCGGCACCGTCTCCGGCGCCCGCGTCGGCGGCCTTCGCGCCGGCGGCCTTGGCCTTGGTGGTCCTGGTGCGGGTGGTCCGCGTCCGGGTCGCCTTCTTGGGCGGCGCGGCCTCGTCGCCGGCCGGGTCAGGTGCCGCGGAGTCCTCCGCCGCCTCGACGGCCTGGGCCGGAGGCGGAGGCGGGGTCTCGGACGCGGCTGCCGCGGCGGCCGCGGCCGCGGTGGCCGTGCTGTCGGCCGGAGCCGGCGGCCGAGGGGTGTCGTCGATCTCGGGCGGCGGGCCGGCCGGCCTGCTGGCGGCACGGCGCCGCGTCCGCGTGGTCTTCACGACGGCCGTCGTGTTATCGGTACTTTCGGCGTTGGCCGAATCAGATTCGTTGTCAAGCATCCGGGCAGTCTCCCGTCAGGTTCCCGGGCGCGACCGTTCGCTCCGCCTCGGGCGGATCGGTGCGGTGCGCCGCACGGGAACTCTCCGTCAGTCGTCGGCGCCGTCGCGTCCGGGCCGTGGCCCGGCTGCGACGACAAAGTCGTCGGGGGTGCGCCCGTCGTTCCCTGCGGGCCGGTTCCGTGGCGTCGCCACGGCTTCGGCCCTTCGATCAGGCGCTGACGGCATCCGCGCTCACGGCTTCGCCGGAGATCGGGAGAGCAGAGCCGTTCGCCGCCACGGCTTCGTCGCCGGACGGCTGCTCGTTCTCCCGGTCGGAATCCAGCGGATCCGCGAGGCCACCGGCGCCCGCGTCGAGGGGCCCCTGCGCCAGCCTGGTCACCAGTGGTGGTGACGGCGGCGCGAGGTCGGCGACCTGGCGCAGTCCGGTGAGGATGTCGTCGGGTCGTACGGCAGGTGTTGTATGCCGAACAACCATTCGAAGTATCGCACAAGGGGCATCGGCCGTCTCTTCGGCGCGCCGGTCCTGCTCCAGAGCGGACACGGCGGCGCGCACGTCGAAGCGGCGTCGTCCCTTCTTTGTGAGGCGTTCCACCTCGATCTCGTCGGCGGCCAAGAAGGCGGCCACGGCCGCGGCGGCGTCGCCGGTGGCGACCCCGTCGAGCCTGATCCGCCACTCGGACGCCTCGAGCCGATCCGCCAGCGAGCCCGGCTTGGCTCCCCCAGAACTGGGCGGAGCCGCCTGAGCATCACTGGTACGCACCTGCCGGACCACCACGACATCCACGATGTCGAGGCCGTCGGGCAGCGCTGCATCGAGCTCGGCCCGTACCCGCGCAGGGTCGCGGGGCTCGGTGAGCCCGATCTCGAGGTACTCGGCCTCACTGGCCACCCCGGTTGCCGCCGCACCCGCATACGAGATCTTCGGGTGCGGAGTGAATCCCGCGCTGAACGCGACAGGAATCCCGGCGCGCCGCACGGCGCGTTCCACGGCCCGGGATATGTCGCGGTGGCTTGTGAACCGCAGCCGGCCGCGCTTGGCATAGCGCACGCGCAGACGCTGGGTCACAGGGGCCGGCGCAGGGCCCTCCGGCATGGGAGCCAGGGCACTAGTCCTTCCTAGTCGCGTCGAGTCGAAAACGTCTCCCTATAGAGTACGGGCACCCCGGGCTCGTTGCGCCCCCGCATGGCCGTGGCGCACCCGCACACCCTTGCGGGCAAGGGCATTACCGGTCCTGGACCTACCCGTTCCCGACCTGCGCGGAACCCCTCAGACCACTGACAGGGGAAGAAGACGCTTACCCGTCGGGCCGATCTGGATCTCCGTGCCCATCGTGGGACAGACGCCGCAGTCGTAGCAGGGGGTCCAGCGGCAGTCCTCGACCTCGGTCTGGTCGAGGGAGTCCTGCCAGTCCTGCCAGAGCCACTCGCGGTCGAGGCCGGCGTCGAGGTGGTCCCAGGGCAGCACCTCGACCTCCTCGCGGTCGCGCACGGTGTACCAGTCGACGCCGACGCCGTGCTCGCCCAGCACCTTGTCGGCGCAGGACAGCCAGCGTTCGAACGAGAAGTGCTCGCTCCAGCCGTCGAACCGGCCGCCGTCCTCCCAGACGGCCCGGACCACGGCGCCGACACGGCGGTCGCCGCGCGACAGCAGGCCCTCGACGATCGACGGCTTGCCGTCGTGGTAGCGCAGGCCGATGGCCCGGCCGTACTCGCGGTCGCCGCGCAGCGCGTCCTTGAGCGCCTTCAGCCGGCGGTCGACGGTCTCGTGGTCGCACTGGGCGGCCCACTGGAACGGGGTGTGCGGCTTGGGCACGAACCCGCCGATGGAGACCGTGCAGCGGATGTCGCGGCGGCCGGTGGCGTCGCGGCCCGCCTTGATCACGCGCTTGGCCATGTCGGCGATGGCGAGGACGTCCTCGTCCTCCTCGGTGGGCAGGCCGCACATGAAGTAGAGCTTGACCTGGCGCCAGCCGTTCTCGTAGGCCGTGGTCACGGTGCGGATGAGGTCGTCCTCGCTGACCATCTTGTTGATGACCTTGCGCATGCGCTCGGAGCCGCCCTCGGGCGCGAACGTCAGCCCGGAGCGGCGCCCGCCGCGCGAGAACTCGTTGGCCAGGGTGATGTTGAACGCGTCGACCCGGGTGGACGGCAGCGACAGCGAGGTGTTGGTGCCCTCGTAGCGGTCGGCCAGGTCCTTGGCGACCTCGCCGATCTCGCTGTGATCGGCGCTGGACAGGCTGAGCAGGCCGACCTCCTGGAAGCCGCTCTGCTTGAGGCCCTCGTCGACCATGGCGCCGATGGTGGTGATCGACCGTTCCCGCACCGGGCGGGTGATCATGCCGGCCTGGCAGAAGCGGCAGCCGCGCGTGCAGCCGCGGAAGATCTCCACGCTGAAGCGCTCGTGCACGGTCTCGGCCAGCGGGACCAGCGGCTTCTTGGGGTAGGGCCACGCGTCCAGGTCCATGACCGTGTGCTTCTCGACCCGCCACGGCACCCCCGGGCGGTTGGGCGCGACCCGCTGGATGCGCCCGTCGGGCAGGTAGGTCACGTCGTAGAACTTCGGCACGTACACGCCGCCCGACGCGGCCAGCCGCATCAGCAGCTCGTCGCGGCCGCCGGGCGAGCCCTCGGCCTTCCACTCCCGGACGACCTCGGTGATCGCCAGCGCGATCTCCTCGCCGTCGCCGAGCACGGCGGCGTCGAGGAAGTCGGCGATCGGCTCGGGGTTGAACGCGGCGTGGCCGCCCGCCAGGACGATCGGGTGCTCGTCGCCGCGGTCGGCGGCCTCCAGCGGGATGCCGGCCAGGTCGAGCGCGGTCAGCAGGTTGGTGTAGCCGAGCTCGGTGGAGAACGAGACGCCGAAGACGTCGAACGCGGCGACCGGGCGGTGCGCGTCGACGGTGAACTGCGGGATGCCCTGCTCCCGCATGATCGCCTCGAGGTCCGGCCAGACCGAGTAGGTGCGCTCGGCCAGCACGCCCTCGCGCTCGTTGAGGATCTCGTAGAGGATCTGGACGCCCTGGTTGGGCAGCCCGACCTCGTAGGCGTCGGGGTACATCAGGGCCCAGCGGACCTCGGCCTCGTCCCAGTCCTTCACCTGGGAGTTGAGCTCGCCGCCGACGTACTGAATCGGCTTCTGCACGCGCGGGAGCACCGGCTCCAGGCGCGGGAAGATCGACTCAATGGGCATGGGGAGTCCTCCAGGGAAGGATTCGTGGGATCAACCACCCAGCCTACCCGGGTCCGGGCAGGTTAGGGCCTAGTCGAAGGGGCGGCGGCGGACGTGGACGGCCTGGAGCAGGCCGAGAGCGATCATGTTGGCGAACGTGGCGGACCCGCCGTAGGAGACGAACGGCAGCGGCAGGCCGGTGATCGGCATGATGCCCAGCGTCATCCCCACGTTCTCGAACGTCTGGAACGCCAGCCAGCAGACCACGCCGGTGGCGACCAGGGTGCCGAAGAGGTCGGCGGCCTGGGTCGCGATCCGCAACCCTCGCCAGAGCACCAGGCTCAGCAGCAGGATGATCACCGCGGCGCCGAGGAACCCCAGCTCCTCCCCCGCCACGGTGAAGATGAAGTCGGTCTGCTGCTCGGGGACGAAGTGGCCGCCGGTCTGCTCGCCGTTGAACAGGCCCTTGCCGGTGACGCCGCCGGACCCGATCGCGATCCGCGCCTGCTGGGCGTTGTAGCCCGCGCCGCGCGGGTCGGCGGACGGGTCGAGGAACGCGGTGAAGCGGGCGAGCTGGTAGTCCTTGAGCAGCCCGAAGAACCACACCGAGAACCCGGCGATCACCGCGCCGCCGGTCAGCCCGGCCAGCCAGCGTTTCTGGACGCCCGAGACGGCCAGCATGCCGAGCACCACGGCGGCGAACACCAGCGTCGTGCCCAGGTCGGGCTGCAACATGATCAGCACCGCGGGGACGCCCGCCAGGCCCAGCGCCAGCAGGACGTCGCGCTGCCCCGGGCCGACCTCGCCGTCGCGCGGCTCGCCGAGGAGCATGGCGAGCAGCACCACCAGCCCGACCTTGGCGAACTCCGACGGCTGGATCTGGAAGCCGCCGCCGAGCACGATCCACGAGTGCGAGCCGTTGATCGTCGAGCCGAGCGGGGTCAGCACCAGCACCAGGCCGACGCACGCCAGCCCGTACAGGATCGGCACGTACGCGCGCAGCAGCCGGTAGTCGAGCACCGTCACCACGCCGCCGAGCACGAAGCCGATGACCAGGTTGAGGATGTGCCGCTTGAGGAAACCCTCGGGGTCCTTGCCCTGCTCGGTCAGAAGCTGGAACGTCGCGGCCCGCACCAGCAGCGCGCCGATCACCGACAGCGCCAGCACGGCCAGGATCAGCGTCCAGTCGAGGTTGCGCAGGCTCGCCAGCCGTCGCTGCCAGACCCCGTGCTCGCCGTAGCCGCCGACGGACCCGACGCCGCCCACGCCGCTGATGCCGCCGCCGCCCAGCCCGCCGATCACGACGGGGCCCCTTCCCTGCCGGTGGCGACGCCGGTGCCCGGCAGCTTGGGCAGCGTGGCGGGCAGGCGGCCGTCCTTGAGCGCCGGCTCCTTGCCGTTGAGGCCGTACATGGCCTCCCAGATCTCACGCACGGCGGGCGCGGCGACCGAGCCGCCGGTGCCGCCCTGGGAGACCATCGCGACGACCGCGAACCGCGGCTTGCCGGCCGGCCCGTACGAGGCGAACCACGAGGTGTCGTCCTTGCCGTAGACCTCGGCGGTGCCGGTCTTGCCGGCCACGGCGACCTTGTCGAAGTCGAACCCGCCGAACGCGCCGGCCGCGGTGCCCTCCGTGGGCACGTCGGCGAGGCCGCCGCGGATGTACTTGAGCACCTTGGGGTCGACCGGCAGCTTCGCCGCCGGCGGCGTCTCGATGCGGCGCACGACCGAGCCGTCCGCCCGCACGACCGCCTGCGCCACCCGCGGCACCACCAGCCGCCCGCCGTTGGCGACGGCCGCGTACGCCCTGGTCAGCTGGAGCGGCGTGACGAGCATGTCGCCCTGGCCGATGGAGAGGTTGGCGGCGTCGCCGGCGCGCCACACGAAGCCCTCGGCGCAGTTCTCCGCCGCGATCGCCTTGACGTAGGCGGCCCGTGTCGGGTCCTTGCGCGCCAGCTCCGGGTAGCCCTCCTTGGCCGCCTTGCAGTCGGCCTTCTTGGTGGCGTTCCAGTAGTCGCGCTTCCACCGCCGGTCCGGGATGCGGCCCGAGGCCTCGCCCGGCACGTCGATCCCGGTGGGCGTGCCGAAGCCCCACTTGCGGATCATCTGGACGATCGGGTCGGACGGGTTCTTCTTCGGCTTGGTGCCGCCGTCGCGCAGCCACGCCTCGTAGGCGAACTTGTAGAAGATCGTGTCGCAGGACACCACCAGCGCGCGGTGCAGGTTCATGCTGCCGAGCGCGGCGCCCTCGAAGTTCTTGAACGCGCGGTTGCCGACCATGAACGAGCCGGGGCAGTTGTAGGTGCCGTTCAGGTCGTAGCCGTCGGAGATCGCGCCGGTCATGGTGGCGACCTTGAACGTGGACGCGGGGGCGAACTGGCCCTGGGTGACCCGCGAGATGAGCGGCTCGCCCTTCTTCTTGCCGAGCAGCCCCTCGTACTCGTCCTGCGAGATCCCGCCGGTCCAGATGGTCGGGTTGTAGGTGGGGTAGCTGGCCATCGCCACCACCCGGCCGGTCTGCACGTCCATCACGACCGCGGCGGCGGAGTCGGCCTTCTTGCCCTGCGAGCGGGCGCTCTTGACGCCGTTCTCCAGCGCCTTCTCGGCCGCCTCCTGCACCTTGGCGTCGATGCTGGTGACGAGGTTGCCGCCGGGGATGGGCGCCTGCTCCTGGGCGGTGCCGGTGACGCGGCCCTGGCTGTCGACCAGCACCTTGCGGAACCCGGGCTCGCCGCGCAGGTCGCCGTCGTAGGTCGCCTCCAGGCCGTCGCGCCCGATCAGGTCGACGCCGCTGTAGCCGGTGACCTTGAGGCCCTTGCGCTTGTCGAGCTCCTCCTGGGTGATCGGCTGGAGGTAGCCGAGGGCCTGCGCCGCGCTGGCCCCCTCCGGCTCCGGGTACTCCCGGACGGCCTGGACCGCGGCCGTCACGCCGGGGTACTCCTCCTGCCGTTCCATGATCTGCAGCGCGCGCTTGGGGTCGACGCGGTCGTCCACCGGGATCGGCTGGTAGGGCGAGCCGGGCCAGCAGGGCCGCTTGACCGTCGGCCCGCACAGCCGGATCTTCTTCTCCAGCTCGGCGGTCGAGGTGCCGAGGGTCCTGGCGAGCCGCGCCAGGACGGCCTTGCCCTTGTCCTTCTGCCGCGAGAGCGAGGTGCGGTCGACCGACACGACCAGGGCGGTGCGGTTGCGGACCAGCGCCCGGCCCGAGCCGTCGAGGATCATGCCGCGGACGGCGGGGACGACGATGTCGCGGGTGCGGTTCTGGGCGGCGATCTCGCGGTAGTGCGCGCCGTCGAGCACCTGCATCGACCACAGGCGCCCCATCAGGACCAGCAACATCGCCCCGACGAGCGCGTACAGCACGACGAGCCGGAAGTGGGTCCGCGAGTTCACAGGCGCGACCCCACTCTGCTGCGGTAGCGGCCGCCGCCGTACCGGGCGGAGGGTACCGAGAAACGGTCGCGGGAGGACGGCCGGTCGCCGCGCTCGTACCGCCGGGTCACGCGCAGCACCGCCCACACGACGAACGGACTGGCGATCACGTCGTACAGCACCTGGAGCGGCACGACCCGGGCGACGATCGTCCAGCTCGCGCGCGGGTCGCCGAGCAGCATGCCGGTCGCCGCGTACAGGACGGTGGCGATGAGCGCGCCGACGGCGACGGCCAGGAACGGCACCAGCGACTGGCGGTCCATCTCGTCGGACGCCAGCCCGCAGATGTAGCCGATCAGGCAGTAGACCAGCGCGTACCGGCCGATCGTGTGGTCGGCGGGCGGGATGATGTCGGCCGCGAGCCCGGCGCAGAAGCCCGCCACCAGGCCGGTCAGCGAGCCGTTGACCAGCGCCAGCGCGACCACGGTCAGCAACACCAGGTCGGGCGTCACGCCGCCGGGCAGCGGCAGCCGGTTGGCCACCGAGACCTGGAGGATCAGCGCCGCCACGATGACGCCCGCCGTCATGACGGTGCGGCCGGCCGGCGATCCCTCTGGTGCGTTCAGCACATCAATCCCCCGATGACGGCTTCGTGGACGGCGTCGTGGACGGCCTGCCGCCCGCCTTGGCGGTCGGCGAGGCGGAGGGCGTCGCCGACGGGCTCGGCGCGGGCTTGGGCGGCAGGACGCTGTCGCGCGGGTCGGTCTTGGGCGGGGCCACCACGACCGCGACCACGTCGAGGCTGGTGAACCGGACGAACGGGCGGACGTAGGCGGTGCGGGTGAGGCCGCCGGCGGGCTGGTCGATACGTTCGACGACGCCGATCGGCACGCCCGGCACGTACGGGCGCTCGCCCTGCGAGCCGAGCGTCACCAGACGCTGGCCGGGGCGCATCGGCGCGTTGGCGTTGAGCAGCTGGAACCGCATCGGGGTGGCGCCGCCGTCGCCGAGGCCGCGGCGGCCGCGGCCCTGCACGATGCCGATCTCCTGCGAGTCCTCCAGGCGGCTGCCGACCGAGGACGCCACGTCGGTGGCGAGCAGCACGGTGGCGGTGGCCGGGCCGACGCGGACGACCCGTCCGACCAGGCCGTCGGCGCTCATCACGGTCATCTCCGGCCGCACCCCGCTGCTGGAGCCGACGTCGATGGTGACGGTGTCCTCGAAGCCCTGCCCGGCGGAGATCACCTTGGCCGCCGCGATCTTGTAGCCGCCCATCCCGGCCGAGCCGAGCAGCCGCTGGAGCTGGGCGGCGCGGGCCTGGTCGAGGCGGCCCGCGCGCAACTGCTCGCGCAACCGCTGGTTCTCACGTTCGAGCCGGTCGGCGCGGCGCCGTTCGCCGGGCGCGTCGGTGATCGCGTCGAAGGTGTTGCCGACCGGGCGCACCACCGCCGCCGACACGCGCTCCACCGGGCCGAACACCGCGGCGCCGACCCCGCGCAGGCCGCGCAGCGGCGAGCCCTCCCCGCCGCGGTAGTCGATCGTGATCAGCGCGAGCGCCGCGACGAGGAGCAGGCCGAGGACCGTACGGGTCCGCCGGGTGTCCTTCACCCACTGACCTCCGTTTTCCTTGCGCGAAGGGGGTGATCAGTGGCGGGGTTCGGGGACGAGGACCTGCCGCAGCGACTCGAAGTCCTCGACGCACTTGCCGGTGCCGAGGACGACCGAGTCGAGCGGGTTGTCGACGAGGTGGATCGGCATGCCGGTCTCCTCGCGCAATCGCTCGTCGAGGTTGGCGAGAAGGGCGCCGCCGCCGGTGAGGGCGATCCCGCGGTCCATGATGTCGCCGGACAGCTCGGGCGGGCACTTGTCGAGGGTCGTCTTGACCGCGTCGACGATGGCGTTGACCGGCTCCTCGATCGCGCGGCGCACCTCCTCGGCGGAGATGACCACGGTCTTGGGCAGACCGCTGACCAGGTCACGGCCGCGGATCTCGGCATGCGGCTCGTCCTCGCCGCCGGGATAGGCGGACCCGATCGCCATCTTGATCTCCTCCGCGGTGCGTTCCCCCAGCATGAGGGAGTACTCCTTCTTGGAGAACGAGATCACGGCCTGGTCGAGTTCGTCGCCACCGACACGCACGGACTGGCTGGTCACGATGCCGCCGAGCGAGATGATGGCCACCTCGGTGGTGCCGCCGCCGATGTCGACCACCATGTTGCCGGTGGGCTCGTAGACGGGCAGCCCGGCGCCGATCGCGGCGGCCATGGGCTCCTCGATGATGTAGACCCGGCGGGCGCCGGCCTGGTAGCCGGCCTCCTTGACGGCGCGCTGCTCGACCCCGGTGATGCCGCTGGGCACGGCCACCACGATGCGCGGCTTGGCGAAGTGCCGCCGCTTGTGCACCTTCTGGATGAAGTAGCGCAACATCCTCTCGGTCACGTCGAAGTCGGCGATGACGCCGTCCTTGAGCGGGCGCACGGCGACGATGTTGCCGGGCGTGCGGCCGATCATCCGCTTCGCCTCGATGCCCACCGCGACGATCTTGCCGGTGTTGGTGTTGATCGCGACCACGGATGGCTCATTGAGGACGATGCCGCGCCCGCGAACATAGACCAGCGTGTTGGCGGTACCGAGATCGACCGCCATGTCACGGCCAAGAAAAGACAGCTTGTTACCCATGAAGAAAGGGAGCCCTTCATGTTGACGGGCGTGCAGAGCGGCAGCCCCATCGTAACGCCCTGAAGCGTTACGGGGCAGACACCCCCCGGGTGCGTCTTGCCGAAAAATCAGCGTGCTACCAGGTCACTTTCCGGTAAAACACACGCGGGCCGGATCACTCCGGCCCGCGTGTGTCACGTTTTTCGCCCCGGCGGCGCGGTGCGGACGTCAGCCCAGCTCGGGGAAGAACAGCTTGATCTCGCGCGCGGCGGACTCGGGCGAGTCGGAGCCGTGCACGATGTTCTCGCCGATCTCCAGGGCGTGGTCGCCGCGGATGGTGCCCGGGGTCGCCTTGACCGGGTCGGTCGCGCCGGCCAGCGCGCGGAACGCCTCGATGGCGCGCGGCCCCTCGACCACCAGGGCGACCAGCGGGCCGCCGGTGATGAACTCGACCAGCTCGCCGAAGAACGGGCGCTCGCGGTGCTCGCCGTAGTGGTCCTCGGCGGTGTCGCGGGACAGGGTGCGCAGCTCCAGCGCGACGATCTTCAGTCCCTTGCGCTCGATGCGGGAGATGACCTCACCGACCACGGCACGGCGGACGCCGTCGGGCTTGACCAGGACAAGAGTGCGCTCGGACACGGATGGTTCTCCTCGTACAGGTGGGATTACGCGAGCAGGTTACCCGGGTTCTCGGATCGGCGGCGGCCTTCGGCGTGCGCCGTGCGACGCCGCGCGGCGCTCACCCGGCCGCAGACGGCGGCCAGGACGACCGCCAGCACGCCCGCCGTGACGAGCCAGACACGGAACCCCGCGGTGAGACCGTACAGCTGCTGCGGCCCGTTCACCGGACGCAGGCGCTGGATCTGGGCGGCCTGGAGCGCGAGCACCAGCAACTGCCCGACGAGGACGGCCGGGAAGGCCAGCGTGAGGCCGAACAGGGCCGCGCCGACGCCCGCGCCGCGCAACGACGCGGCGAGCGCCATGCCGAGCCCGGCGCCGAGCGGCACCATCGGCGCGGCCAGCGTCCAGGGGCTGGACGCGACGTCGGTGGCCAGGCAGACCAGCACCGCGACGATCACCAGGCCGTGCCCGCCGAGGACCGCGCTGCGCGCCGCGTCCCTGGACATGCGCACGGTCGCCAGCGCACCGGCGAGGGCGGCGACGCCCGCGATCACGAAGGGGACGAGGTAGAGGCGCGGGTCGCCGGGCGTGCCGCCTTCGGCACCGGCGCCGGCGCCGCCTTCGGCACCGCGCAGGGTGGCGGCCGCGCCCGCCAGCCCGGCGAGCGGCCCGGCCAGCGGGTAGGTGAGCAGCCCGGCGGTGACCATCACGACCGCGCAGCCGAGCGGGCTGCCGGTGGCGGCGTCCTTGCCGCCGACGACGGCGAGGCCGATCAGCGCGACCATCGCGATGCCCGCGACGACGAGCTGCGCGCCCGGCGACCAGCCGTAGGTGGTGACCACGGCGAGGAACGCGAAGCCCGCGGCGGGCACGGCGGGCAGCAGCAGCTGGCCGCGCTCGGTCTGGCGCGGCGCGGCCAGCGGGGCGCGGCTCCTGATCGCCATGCAGGCGGCCGCGGCGGCCAGCGCGGCGGCCGCGACGCCCGGATAGGGGCCGAACGCCACCCGCCAGTCGCCGTCGGGGGTGCCGGCGTCCGGCAGCGGGGTCGCCTGGAGGGCCAGCGGCATCGCGACGAGGAGCGCGGCGACGAGCGTTCCGGCCCAGACGGCCGCCAGCGCGCGGCTGCGGCGTTCCCAGACCAGGACGAGGACCGCGGGTAGCACGACGCCCGCGCCGACGCCCTGCGCGACCCTGCCGCCGGCCATCATCGGCACCGATCCGGCGAGCCGGGCCGCGCCCAGGCCGCCCAGCAGCAGGACAAGGCCGATCAGCAGCACGAGCCGCGGCGAGAACCGGCGGGCGGACACGGCCGCGACCGGGACGGCGAGCAGGAGGGCGGGCAGGGTGAGCCCGGCGGCGCGGATCAGGCCGGGCAGGCCGGCGTCGTCGAGCCCGAGCGCGTCGCGCGCGGGCAGCAGGACGTTGAGGCTCGTGTTGGGGAGCACCAGGGCGATCGCCGGGAGGGCGGTGCACACCAGGGCCAGCACGCCGAGGGCGGCCAGCCGGTCACGCGTCCGTCCGGCACCGGGCATCAGCCCCGAGCCCTCGTCCGCCGAGCCTGAGCGCTGCCCGGACCGCTCGCCCCGTGCCCGGGCGTCATGCCCGGCCACGGCGGTCTCCGCGCCGCTCCCGGGCGCCGGCTCGGGCGTGCGCGCGGGCATGGGCGGGGGCGGCCAGGCCACGTGCTCGCCGCTGGATTCGCCCGGAAGGTCGGTGCGGATCTCGGTGGTGATCTCGGTGGGGATCTCGGTGGGGATCTCGGTGGTGCGGCGGCGTTCACCGCGGGGCGGGAGTTCGACGGGAATGGTGCGGCCGTCGGGAACGTCGAACGTGACGGTGCGGTCGGCGGGGTCTTCGGGCGGGAACCGGGTGGGATCGTCGTTCGGGTGGCGAGACACGGCCTTCTCCTTCAAGAGGGCGTCATCCACCGAGGCGCTTTTCCCGAAAGGGTGCGATGTCGGATTTGCGCGATAAATTAGAATCGCGAATATCGGCGGATGAGATAAGACGCCGTTCCCGCGAATTTAGCGCGCTTGCGCACTTTCCGCCTTGCGTCCGAGCCAAATCGCCGTGACCCAAAGCGCACCGAAAAGGGCGCCGAGGAAGAACATGGTCGGCACCATGAAGCCGGTGGCGATGATCAGCACCTGGAGGGCCCCGCCCACCGGCACCGCCCACGGGAAGCGCAGCAGCCCGGCCAGCAGCAGGCACGCCACCGCGAGCCCGCCGCACACCAGGCCCGCGACCTCGCCGCTCACGTCCAGCACCGAGACCGCCACCGGGATCGCGAGCGCGATCACGATCGCCTCGCAGGTCAGCACGGTCGACAACAACCTGCGCGCCGGATTCGCCGAGCGCGCTCCGCCGCCGGCCGCCGGGCTCGCCCCGCCTTGCGCACCCGGGCTCGCTCCGCTCGAAGCACCCGGGCTCGCTCCGCTCGAGGTCACTTCGTTCCCTCCACCCTCAACAAGGTCCGGGCATCGCCCGCGGTGACCACCGAGCCGGTGATCAGGACGCCCGCGCCCTGGTATTCACCGGTCTCCTCGGCCAGCCCGATCGCCTGGTCGATGGCGTCGTCGAGCCGCGGCGAGACGTGCACGCGGTCCGGGCCGAAGATCCCTTCGGCCAGTTCGGCGAGTTCTTCCGGCGGAAGGGAACGGGGCGAGGAGTTGCGCGTCACGACCAGTTCGGTGAGAACGGGTTCGAGCTGTTCGAGCATTCCGGCCACGTCCTTGTCGCCGAACGCGGCCACGACGCCGACCAGCCGGGTGAAGTTGAACGCCTCGGTGACCGTGGTGACGGCCGCCTCCATGCCCGCCGGGTTGTGCGCCGCGTCCAGCAGCACGGTCGGGCCGGTGCGCACGACCTCCAGGCGGCCGGGCGAGCCCGTCTTGGCGAACCCGCTGCGCACGAGCGCGGGGTCGAGCTGGCCCTCGTCGCCGCCCACGAACGACTCGCCCGCGGCGATCCGGGTGGTCGCCTCCAGGTTGGCCTCGCCCCTGGTCGGCGCGCCGCTGGCGAACGCCTCGACGGCGGCCAGCGCGCACGCGGCGTTGCTCGCCTGGTGGTCGCCGAACAGCGGCAGGAAGATCTCGTCGTAGGCCGCGTGCAGGCCCTGGATCCGCAGTTGCTGGCCGCCGAACGCGATGTCGCGGTGCACCACGCCGAACTCGATGCCCTCGCGCGCCGCCACCGCGCCCACCTCGCCGACGCGGCGCAGCAGCACCTCGGCCGCGGGCACCGGCTGCTGGGCCAGCACCGCGATCGCGCCGGGCTTGATGACGCCCGCCTTCTCCGCCGCGATCTCCTCGATCGTGTCGCCCAGGTAGCGGGTGTGGTCCAGGTTGATCGGCGTGATCACGGCGACCGTGCCGTCGGCGACGTTGGTCGCGTCCCAGGTGCCGCCCATGCCGGTCTCGACGACCGCCAAGTCCACCGGCGCGTCGGCGAACGCCGCGTACGCCATGGCAGTGAGCACCTCGAAGAACGACAGCCGGACGCCGTGCTTGTCGTCGATCAGCCCCACGTACGGGAGGACGTCCCGGAGCGTCTCGACGAAGCGCTCCTCGGAGATCGGCTCGCCGTCGATCGCGATGCGCTCCCGCAGCGTGGTCATCTCCGGGCTGGTGTAGAGCCCGGTGCGCAGCCCGCGTTCGCGCAGCAGCGCCTCGATCAGCCGGGCGGTGCTGGACTTGCCGTTGGTGCCCGCCACGTGGATCACGGGATAGGCCCGCTGCGGCTCTCCCAGCAGGTCGACCAGGTCCTGGATCCGGTCGAGGGTGGGATCGATCTCCCACTCCACCCCGCGGCCCATGATCTCGCTGACGGCGTCGCGATAGTCGCGCGGCTCGGTTAGCTGGCTCACGTTGCTCCATGCCTGCGGAAATTGACCTCTGCAGCCTACTTGCCGAGGGCCCGCGCCCCGGCACGACATCCCTGGAAGCACAACGTCCCTGGAAGCCCCGCGTCCCTGGAAGCATGGACCCGTGACGGCAGACGAGGCAGACGGGGTCTTCTTCCGCGAATGGGCCGCCCGGGAGCCGGGCGAGACCCGCGGCCTGGCCCGCGCCCGCGACCTGGCGGCCCGGCTGGGGCTCCTCCACCTCGACCTGCCGCTGCTGACGGTGGTCGGTTCCAAGGGCAAGGGCACCGCGGCGACGTACGCCTCCGCCTACCTGGTGGCCGCCGGGCAGCGCGTCTGCACGGTCACCAGCCCCGGCCTGCGCAGCAACCGCGACCGCGTCCGCCTGGACGGCGAGTCGATCAGCGAGGCCGGCCTGCGTTCCCTGGCGCGGACGCTGGACGAGGCGATGAGCGGCCTGCCTCCGCGTACGGACGGCTACCTGTCACCGGTCGGGCTCTTCACCCTCGCCGGGGCCCTGCACGCGCGCGAGACCGGCGCCGACGTGCTGGTCCTGGAGGCGGGCATGGGCGGACGGTCGGACGAGGTGAGCCTCTTCTCCCCCGCCGTCGTCGCCGTCACCCCCATCTTCGCCGAGCACGTCGGGGTGCTCGGCGACACCCCGGCCGAGATCGCCGCCGACAAGGCGGGGGTGATCACGGACGAGACGATGTTCGTGGTGTCGGCCCCGCAGGCCCCCGACGTCGCCGCCGTCCTCGACGGCGCCACGGCCGAGGCCGGAAGGGCGAAGATCAGCTACGCGCCGTGCTCGGGCGCCACCGCCGACCTGCTGCCGGCCGGGCTGGGCCGCGGCTCGGCCGAGCTGGGCTGCGCCGCGGCGCTCCGCCTGCTCGAGGCGTACGGCCTGGAATGGCCGGAAGCCGAACGGCTCAGGCCGGTCCTCGGCAGTCTCATCCTTCCCGGCAGGCTCTCCTGGCACCGGTTCGGCGGCACCGAGCTCCTGGCCGACTCCGCCATCGACGGGACGGGCGTGGCCGCCGCGCTGGACGCCGCCCGCGCCCGCTGGGGCTCCATCGACCACGTGCTCGTCTGCCTGCCCGACCACAAGGACCTGGACGGCGCGATCACCGCGCTGGGCGGCCTGCCCGTGACCTCCGTCCGGCTGCCGTACGACCACCTGCGCTTCGAACGGCCCCTGCCGCCCGCGTGGGACACGGTCGAGTCGGCCGACCTCTCCCCCGAGTCGATCGGCGCGCTGGGCGCCCGCGTGGTAGCACTGGGCACCGTCTATTTCACCGGCCTCGTGCTCGACGCCATCGGCGCCGAGACCGAACGGCTCTTCACCGCTCCTTAGAGCGCGGGAGGGCATGGGCTTCGCGGGGGTCCATGACCCCCGTCTCAGTACCCGGAGCCGGGGCCGTTCCCCCCGAAGCCGCCGCCCGGGAGCCCGCCGCCGCCCTGACCGCCGTCCGGCGCCTGCCACTGCCGCGACCAGCCGGGACGTTCGCCGCGGTCCGTCCCGCCGCCGCCGGCGACCGCGACACCGGTGGCGACCGCGCCGCCGGCGATGAAGATCCCGATCAGTCCGGCACCGACCAGCTGGACGGCCCTGTTCTGCACGAACCTGCCGAAGCCCCCGTCCTCGCGGGTGGGCCGCATTTCACACCGTGCCGCGCGACTCTGAGGGCCGCGTGCGAGGAGTCTGAGAACTCCCTGAATTGCCCACCGAGGGGTCGGGAGCCCTAGCGGGCCTTCTTCTCCAGGTCCGCGCGCATGTTGACCATGAGGTCGGCCATGGCGGCAGTGCCCGCCGCGTTGTCGGCGACGATGCCGAACGAGGCGGACGTGGCCCAGGCGCAGAACACGTGGACGTCGGAGAGCACGGCGAAGGTCCCGCAGGCCGCCTGCCCGCCGCCCTTGCCGGCGGGCACGCCGGAGCTGGCGATCGTCGTGCTCGGGCGGACCTTGGCCAGGAACTCCGCGGGCTTGCCGAACGTGCCCGTGCCGCCGTAGAAGAGCACGCTGCGCGGCGTCACGGCGGTCCCGGTGTAGACGCGCACCACGTTGCCCCGCCGGTCGGCCGCGGCGGCCCTGACGCCGGCCCGCACGAACGGGTAGGCGGAGGAGACCGCGGGGTTCTGGTCGCGGTTCCAGGTCAGGCCGCCCGCGACCGCCGCGTTGGTGATCATCCGGTTGGGCTTGGACGCGGGCGCCTCGTCGCCGCCCAGGCTCGCGTACAGCACGCCCGCGGCGAGGAGCGCGAGCAGGCAGATCCCGGCGCTCAGCACGGACCCGATCAGCAGCCCGCCCCGGCCGCGCTGCCTGGGCAGGTAGGGCGCGGGGAGCCGCGGCCCCGGCACCCGGAGGGGGCCGTCGGGGACGACCTGCCAGCCGCCCGAGGTGAGCGAGTCGGGCACCGGGCCGTCCGGGATGATCTGCCAGCCGCCGGACGTCGCCGGGCCGGGCACGCGGTCCTCCGGGCGGGGCGGCGGGGCCTGGACGGGCAGCGGGCCCGAGCTGTGCGCGGGGTCCACCACCACGTCGGGCGCCGCCATCCACCACGGCTCGGCGGCGTGGCCGTCCTCGGCGAGGTCGTCGTGACGCAGGCCGAACTCCGGAGGAACGTCCGGAGCGTCGACATCCTCGATCATCTGCGGCAGGACCCGCGGAATCTCCAGGTCGTCGACCGGCATGCCGTTCAGGTCGACGTTCTCCGGAGCGTCCGGCAGGTCGGGCTCGGCGACCGAATCCGCCATCACATCCCCAATCCCACCCAAAGCGCCGTCGGTCAGAGAGATCGTAGCCTGGCGCGCACGCAGAGCCGCCCCGTTCTGAAGGGCCGTGGCCGAAATGACAGAACTCCCGGACCGGCGGCGGCCGATCCGGGAGCCACGGCGATTGCCGTCAGGACGCGGGCAGGGCCGCCAGCTGTGCCTCGAGGCGCTGGATGTCGGCCTCGGCCTGGGCGAGGCGCTCGCGGTTCTTGGCGACGACGGCCTCGGGGGCCTTGGCCATGAACGCCTCGTTGCCGAGCTTCTTCTGGGCCTGGTCGACCTCCTTGCGGGCGGCCGCCAGATCCTTCTCCAGGCGCTTGCGCTCGGCCGCGACGTCGATGGCGCCGGCGGTGTCGAGCCGCACGGTGACCCCCTCCACCGGCAGCGACGCGGTCGCCGCGAAGCCGTCGCCGGGGCCGGTGAGGCGCAGGAGGGAACGGATGCCCTCCTCGTGCGCCGCCAGCGGCGAACCGTCGAAGGACAGCTCGGCGGCGACCTTCTGGCCCGGCTTGAGGCCCTGGTCGGCGCGGAACCGGCGGACCTCGGTCACCAGGCGCTGGAGCGACTCGACGATCTCGGTCGCCTCCTTGTCGAGCAGGTCGCCGTTCGCCGCCGGCCAGGGCGCCCGGACGAGCGTCTCGCCGCCGGTGAGCGAGATCCAGAGCTCCTCGGTGACGAACGGAGTCACCGGGTGCAGCAGGCGCAGGAGGACGTCGAGCACCTCGCCCAGGACGCGGCGGGTGGCCTCGGCGCGGTGGTCGTCGAACTGGACCTTGGAGAGCTCGACGTACCAGTCGCAGACCTCGTCCCAGGCGAAGTGGTAGAGCGTCTCGCAGGCCTTGGCGAACTCGAAGTGCTCGAGCTGGTCGTCCACCTCGGCGGCGACCGTCTGCAGGCGCGACAGGATCCACCGGTCGACGGTGGACAACTCCGAGGGAAGCGGCCCGCGCACGTGCGCGCCGTTCAGCAGCGCGAAGCGGGTGGCGTTCCACAGCTTGTTGCAGAAGTTGCGCGAACCCTGCGCCCACTCCTCGGCGACCGGGACGTCGCCGCCCGGGTTGGCGCCGCGCAGCAGCGTGAAGCGGGTGGCGTCGGCGCCGTACCGCTCGATCCAGTCGAGCGGGTCGACGACGTTGCCGAACGACTTGGACATCTTCTTGCCGTGCTGGTCGCGGACCATGCCGTGCAGGGCGATGACCTTGAACGGCTCGACGCCGTCCATCGCGTACAACCCGAACATCATCATCCGGGCGACCCAGAAGAACAGGATGTCGTAGCCGGTGACCAGCACCGACGTCGGGTAGAAGCGCTCGAGGTCGGCGGTCTCGTCGGGCCACCCCAGCGTCGAGAACGGCCAGAGCGCCGAGGAGAACCACGTGTCGAGCACGTCGGTGTCCTGCGTCCAGCCGGCGGGCGGCTCCTCGTCCGGCCCGGCGCAGATCGTCTCGCCGTCCGGGCCGTACCAGACCGGGATGCGGTGGCCCCACCACAGCTGGCGGCTGATGCACCAGTCGTGCATGTTGTCGACCCAGGCGAAGTAGCGCGCGGCCATCTCCGGCGGGTGGATCTGGACGCGGCCCTCGCGGACGGCGTCGCCGGAGGCCTTGGCCAACGGCCCGGCCTTGACGAACCACTGGAGCGAGATCCGCGGCTCGACGACGGTCTCGCAGCGCTGGCAGTGGCCGACCGCGTGCTCGTACGGGCGGACCTCCTTGACGATCCGCCCCTCCTCGCGCAGCGCGGCCACGACGGCCGGGCGCGCCTCGAAGCGGTCGAGGCCCTCGAACGGGCCGTGCGCGGTGATCACGCCGCGCTCGTCCATGATCGGGATGGCCGGCAGCGAGTGGCGCCGGCCGATCTCGAAGTCGTTGGGGTCGTGCGCCGGGGTGACCTTGACGCAGCCGGTGCCGAACGCCGGGTCGACGTGCTCGTCGGCGACGATCGGGATGCGGCGGCCGGTCAGCGGCAGCTCGACCTCGGTGCCGACCAGGTGCCGGTACCGCTCGTCGTCGGGGTGCACGGCCACGGCGGTGTCGCCGAGCATCGTCTCGGCGCGGGTGGTGGCCACCACGATGTCGTCGGAGTAGCGGATCGAGACCAGCTCGCCGTCGCGGTCGGAGTGCTCGACCTCGATGTCCGACAGCGCGGTCAGGCAGCGCGGGCACCAGTTGATGATCCGCTCGGCCCGGTAGATCAGCCCGTCGTCGAACAGCCGCTTGAAGATCGTCCGGACGGCGCGGGCGCGCGCCTCGTCCATCGTGAACGCCTCGCGGGCCCAGTCGACGCTGTCGCCGAGCCGCTTCATCTGGCCCAGGATGCGCCCGCCGGACTCGGCCTTCCACTGCCAGACGCGCTCGACGAACGCCTCCCGGCCCAGGTCGTGCCGGGACAGGCCCTCCTTGGCCAGCTCGCGCTCGACGACGTTCTGGGTGGCGATGCCGGCGTGGTCCATGCCCGGGATCCAGGCCGTCTCGTACCCCTGCATGCGGCGGCGCCGGATCAGCGTGTCCTGGATGGAGTGGTCGAGCGCGTGCCCCATGTGCAGCGACCCGGTGACGTTGGGCGGCGGGATGACGATCGAGTACGCGGGGGCGGCGGGGTCCCGAGCAGCGTCGGCGGCGAAGTAGCCTGCGGATACCCAGCGTTCGTAGAGCCTGCCCTCGACATTCGCCGGCTGGTACTGGGTGGGCAGATCGACGTCTGCGGCGGCCTGGCCGCGCTCGTTGCTGGGCTGAGTCACGGGCCCAGATTCTACGGGGCCCCGACAGGTAGAACACGCCGCCCCGTAGATGCGTCAATAGATACAGAACCAGCCGGTCCAGGCCCTCCCTCGAGGCGCCGTTCCGGTGTCCGAGGAGATGACATGAGCGGTTGGAACCTCCCTCCGGGCCAGAGCGGGCCCGAAGGCCACGGACAACAACCTCCACAGCAGCCGGGCGGCTACGGACAGCAGCCTCCGCAACAGCCCGGGGGCTACGGGCAGCAGCCCGGCCACCCACCGTACGGAGGCGGCGGCGGATACCCGCCTCCTCCCCCCGGCCGACCGGGCGGCGGTCCCGGCGGCACTTCCCCGGGCGGCCCGTACGGCCAGCCCGGCCCCTACGGCCAGCCCGGCCAGCCCGGGGCCTACGGACCGTCCGATCCGTACGGGCAGCCGGGACAGCCCGGCCCGTACGGCCCGCCACCGCGCAAGTCGCACACCGGCCTGATCCTCGGCGTGATCGCCGGCGTCGTCGTGGTGATCCTCGTCGCCGGCATCGCGCTGATCATGGCCGTCAGCGCGTCGGGCTCCAAGTACGACATCACCACCCCCACCGTCGCGGCCGGGCTGACCCGCGACCCGTCCACCGAGTCCACGCTGGCGTCCACGACCTCGATGATCCGCAGCCAGTTCGAGGCCGAGACCAAGGGCCAGATCACCTCGTTCCGGTCCGCCTTCTACAAGGACCCGAGCGGCACCTCCGCCGGCACCACCCCGGCCGGCGTGCTCTTCATCGGCGGCACCGGCGACATCGGCGACCCCGACAACTTCATCAAGGGCTTCCGCGACGGCGCCGCCAAGTCCGGCACGTCCGTCACCACCACCGACGCCGGGCCGAACGGCGGCCGGGCGGCCTGCGCCCAGATCAGCCGTTCCGGCGTGACCATCACCGAGTGCGCCTGGGCGACCTCCAACTCGTTCGGCGTGGTCGTGCCGACGAGCTCCGACAGCACGATCTCGGGCACCGCCGACCTCATGCGCAAGTTCCGCGCGGACGTCGAGGTCGAGCGCTGACGACCCCCATCGGGTGACGGGCCGGGACGACCCGGCCCGGAGCCCGGTTCCGGCACGCTCCGGCACGCCCTCACCGCATCGCGTGAGGTAGATCACACATTCATGTCAACTGCGCCCCGAGGCGAACGCGACGGCCACCGTGTACGTCCAACGCTTCGGAATCCACCGGACGAACCGACCCCTGAATCGTTCGCCCGGCCCGATAAGGAGCTTTGACATGAGCGGTTGGAACCCCCCTCCGGCACCCGGCGGCCCCGGACCCTACGGCTACGGGCCCCCGCCCGGACCTCCGATGGCCTACGGCCCGCCCCCGCCCCGGCGCTCGTCCGGCGCCGGCTGCGTGATCGGCGTCATCTTCGCCGGGTTCGCGGCGGTCGTGCTGGTGATCGTCGTCGTGGTCGTCGTCGTGGCCAACAACAAGCATGAGATCGACACCCCGCTGACGGCCGCCGGGCGTTCGCGCGACTACTCCGCCGAGTCCCAGATGGCCACCACGATCGCCAGCCAGCGCCGCATCCTCCAGCAGGCCACCGGCTACAAGATCAGCGTGGTCAAGTCGGCCGTCTACGGGCGGAGCAGCGACCGGTACGTGTTCGTCGGCGGCGAGGGCGACTTCGACCCCGACATCCTCTACACCTCGTTCCGCCGCTCGGTCGACCGCGAGGTCAGCACCAGCCGTTTCACCACCCTCACCCTGCCCATCAGCGACGCGGGCGGTTCCGGCAAGGCCGTCTGCACCAGCATCCGCTACCGGTCGACCACCAGCAGCAGCCTGACGTACTCCACCGCGATGTGCGCCTGGATGACCGGCAGCACGTTCGGCATGGTCTACCCGGCCCCCGAGAGCAGCTCCAGCCTGTCGTCCTCGTACGTCCGCTCGTACAGCACCACCACCGTCGCCTCGGTCATGCGCAGCCTCCGCGACGACGTGGAGGACTGAGCCCGGAGGCTCGGGACGGAAGGGGGCGGGCGGGGGCACGGCCCCGAATGATGATCAGAATGCGTTTTCCCGTTTCGCTCGGGACACCGGTCACCTGACACCGGGTCACCCCACCGGACAGGGTCTTGTCCGGACGAGGCGAACCACCGCCGACGGGGACGTCCGGACCAGCCGACGGCCGGAACGAGGTGAAGGACGGGATGCGAACCGCATTCGCGCGCGCGGCCGGGCTGGCCGGCGCGTTCACCGCGGGGGCGGTGACGGCGCACCTGACGAGCATCCCCCACCTCGTCGCGCTGACCGCGAGCCTGCGGCGGTCCAAGGCACGGATGCTGGCCGCCCACGAGGAGGAGCGGCGGCGGCTCCGCCACAACCTCCACGACGAGCTCGGGCCGACGCTGGCGAGCCTGGCCATGTCGCTGGACGAGGCCAGGATCGCGCTGGTCACCGACCCCGGGCGGGTGGACCCGCTGCTGTGCGAGCTGCGCGACCGGCTGGCCGGCACGGTCGGCCAGGTCCGCGAGCTGGCGCACGACCTGCGGCCGCCGGCGCTGGACGACCTCGGCCTGGTTGGCGCGATCGAGACGCTGGCCGAGGGCGCCTGCGACCGGGTGGACGTGCGGTTCGACGGCGACCCCACCAACCTGCCCGCGGCCACCGAGGTCGCCGCGTACCACATCGTGGCGGAGGCGCTCACCAACGTCCGCCGGCACTCCGAGGCCTGCGCCGCCCTGGTGGTCCTGAGCCGCGACACCGACCTGCACCTCATGGTCGCCGACTCCGGCCGGGGGCTGCCCGACCGGCTGCGGAACGGGCACGCGCGGCGGCCGGCCGTCACCCCCGCCCGCCGCGGCGCGCGCACCCGCGGCCTGGCCGCCATGCACGAGTGGGCGGCGGAGGTCGGCGGCGGCTGCACCATAACCTCACGAGCCGGAGGCGGCACCGTCGTCTCCGCCCGTCTGCCACTCTCAGTGCCGGGTAGCATCGGGCTTCGACCGGCAAAGGCGGACGAACATGAGCGCAGAGGACATCCGGGTCCTCATCACGGATGACCACCCTGTCTTCCGCCAGGGGTTGAAGGGCCTGCTCCAGGCCCTCGGCATCGAGGTGGTGGCCGAGGCGGAGAACGGCCCGGAGGCGGTCAGGCTCGCCGCCGAGCTGCAACCCGACGTCGTCGTGATGGATCTTCACATGCCGGGCGGCAACGGCATCGAGGCCACCCGGACGATCACCCGCACCAGTCCCCGGATCGGGGTCCTGGTGCTGACGATGTTCCGGGACGACGACTCGGTGTTCGCGGCCATGCGGGCGGGCGCCCGCGGCTACCTCCTCAAGGAGTCGGGCGCCGAGGAGATCGCGCGCGCGGTCCGGGCGGTCGCGGCCGGCGAGGCCATCTACGGCCCCGAGATCGCGCGCCGCGTCCTGGCGTACTTCACCGAGATGCCCGACCCGAGGCAGGCCGCGTTCCCCCAGCTCACCGAACGTGAACGCGAGGTGCTGGAGCTGATCGCGCAGGGCCGCAGCAACCAGGAGATCGCCGCGGCCCTGTTCCTGAGCCAGAAGACCGTGCGCAACCACGTGTCCAACATCTTCATGAAGCTGCACGTGGCCGACCGCGCCCAGGCCATCGTCCTAGCCCGCGAAGCAGGCCTCGGCGGCTCCTAACCCCCATCCCCCCACCCCACCCCCGCCCAGCCGTCAAGCAGCGCCCCAGCGGGCAGCGCAGGCCAGCGAGCGACGGCGGAGGGGGCGGCGGTCCAACTTGCAGCGGCACGGCATCCGACGGCCTAACGGGCAGCGCAATCCCACGGCCAGCGGCGGCGGAGGCGGCGGAGGCGGCGGTCCAACTTGCAGCGATAGGGCGCTCGACGGCCATATGGGCAGCGCGAGCTAACGAGCGACGGCGGTGGGGCCTGTGATCCAGCCCGCAGCTGCATGGCGCGACGGCCTGGCGGGCAGCGCGGTCTACCGGGCAGCGCGGCCTGGCGGGCGATGGCGGGGGGCAGCGGTATTGCGGGCTGCTGTCCAGCGAGCGGTGGCGGTGGACGTGGCGGATGCGAGGGCGGCGCGTGCCATCGCGTTCACTCCGTTCTGGTTGGGGTGTGCCGGGGCGGCCCACTGGGTGGGCATGCCCTCGATCCAGCGCTGGGCGGGGTCGCCCTGGCACATGTCGTGCCCCGGCTGGGCGGTGTCGACCAGCGTGGCCCCGGCGTCCGCCGCCTCCTCGGCGAGCATTCCGTTCAGCCAGGCCTGAACGTCGCGCAGGTAGGCCACGTCGCCCTTGGCGATCGGCACCCACGGGAAGCAGCCCGTACCGGTGGCGGGCATCAGCAGCGGGTAGTTGAGCAGCAGCACGCGCGCCTGGGGCGACCGTTCGCGGATGCCCCGCAGCGCCGCGCCGACCTTCGGGGCCGCGTTGTCGACGCTCACCCTGAACTGGTCGACACCGCCGGCCGTGAGCTGGTCCTTGCAGGGCGAACCCTCGGGATCGCCGTAGCTGACCTGGAAGCACCGCACGGCCTTGCTGAACCCGATGTCGTTGCCGCCGACGGTCAGCGTCACCAGCGTGGTGTCCGTCTTGAGCGCGTCGTACTGCGGCGGGTTGGCCGACCCCACCGAGAACGACTGCGCGGCCGCGAAGTGTTTGGTCTGCGCGCCCGAGCAGCTCACGTCCACGAAGCTCGCCGCGTTCAGCGCCTTGGCGACCTGCGTCGGGTAGTTGCGGTCGCCCCGCAGGCAGCCGACCGGCGAGCCCGGCTGGAGGAACGAGGTAAGCGGCGCCGCCGTGTAGGAGTCGCCGAGCGCCACATAGCGCGCAGGGACCGCCCCCCGCGCGAGCCCCGCCTGCGCAGGCATGGCCTGCGCCTGCATGGCCTGCGCGAGCGCCGCGTTCGCGGGCGCGGCCTGCGCGAGCACCGTGTGCCCAGGCGCGCCATGCGCAGGTACGGCCCGCGCAGGTACGGCCTGCGCGGGCGCCGCCTGCACAGGTGCCGCGTGCGCGGGTAGGGCTGTCGCCAGGGTCGCGGTCGCGAGGGCGGTCAGGCATGACAAGGGCAGCAGGCGGCGCGGCACGGCGGTCTCCTCGGGCTCAGGGGCGTGCCTGATTTCTAGTCCGCTGTGACTGCCGTCACTATGAAGCCGACGATCGTTTTACCCACCGGAATCCGTCTCCGGTGCACAACAGACGTTGCGATCACCGCTAGAGCCGCCGCAGCCTCAGCCAGAGCCGCTGAGGCCTCGGGAGCCACAATCTCCTCTGCGGATCGCTGCGGTCTCTGGAGCCACTGCGGCCTCCGCCGGAGCCGCGGTCACCTTCGAAATTGCGGTCGCCTCCAAGGCCCCGGTCGCCTCCGGAGCGACGGTCACCTCCAAAGCCGCGTTGGTCTCCGGAATCGTGATCGGCTCTGGGACCGCGATCGGCTCTGGAGCCGATGTCGTCTCCGGCGGACGTCCTTCGCCCTGGGTACGTTCGGGGAATGGACGATCATTTCGGGGAGCGGGTCGCGGCGCGTTACGACGAGGCGTCGGCGGAGATGTTCGAGCCTGGGGCGGTGGACCCGGTGGTCGACCTGCTGGCCGACCTGGCCGGTGGTGGACGGGTGCTGGAGCTGGGGATCGGCACCGGACGCATCGCCCTGCCGCTCTCCAGGCGCGGCGTCCCCGTGCACGGCATCGACCTCTCCCGCGCGATGGCCGACCGCCTGCGAGCCAAGCCGGGCGGCGACACGATCGGCGTGACCATCGGCGACTTCGCCACCACCCGCGTCGAGGGCACGTTCTCCCTGGCCTACCTGGTCTTCAACACGATCATGAACCTGACGACTCAGGAGGCTCAGGTCGCCTGCTTCGAGAACGTCGCGTCCCACCTGGCCCCCGGCGGCCGCTTCGTGATCGAGGTCGGCGTTCCCGACCTGCGCCGTCTCCCTCCCGGCCAGAACATCGTGCCGTTCCATGTCGGTCCCACCGGCTGGGCGTTCGACGTCTACGACACCGCGACCCAGTCCATGAGCTCCAACTACGTGGACGTGGTCGGCGGCCACGGCGAATACCGCTCGATCCCGTTCCGGTACGTGTGGCCGGCCGAGCTGGATCTCATGGCCCGGATCGCCGGCCTCCGCCTCCGCGACCGATGGGCCGGCTGGACGGCGGCGCCGTTCACCCACGAGAGCGGCGCGCACGTCTCGGTTTGGGAGAAGCCTTAGGGCGCCAGGCCGATCCGGTGCAGCGCCAGCGCCGAGAATCCGAGCAGCGAACGATTCCACGGCAGCGGGAAGGCGCCCGTATGGATCTCGTCCGCGCGGTCACGGGCCTCGACGAGCGCTTCGAGCGCCGCCTCGGGGATCCGCTCCCCCTGCCTGAGGGCGAGCGCGACCGCGGCGGTCAGCCGTACGCCGTAGACGCCCGCGGCGAGCAGGCCGGTCAGCCGCCGTTCGATCGCCGGATCGTCCGCGCCCAGGTGGCCGAGCGTCAGATTGGCGCTCGCCCGGGCGAGCTCGCGTCCGTCCGTCCCGGGAACGTCGAGAAGCGCCGACACGGCGGGCCCCGTGGCGGGAAACCAGACCAGCAACTCGGCCGCCCGCGCCGCCACGACCTGGTCGGCGTCGGTGGTCCAGGAGACGAACCGGTCGCTGATCGCGGCCGCCGCACGGTACGCGTCACGGTCCCAGGAGACCGCCACCGCGTCGACGTCCACGGCCGCCTCCGCGCCGTCCTCCCCGCACGGACCGCCCTCGCCGTGTAGGTCGTCCGCTCCGTACAGGAGGTTCAGCGTCCGGGCCACGTCGGCGGCGGTCACCCCGGCCGCCGCCGCGAACGCCTTCGCGGGGTCGAACGGCAGGTGGGTGTCGTCGCGGTCGCCGACCGCGAGCGCGGAGAGCAGGCCGATCACCCGCTCCCGTTCCGGCGTCGCCGGATCGTCCGCGAGCGCGGCCAGGAACGGGATCACCTGCCCGCTCGCCTGCCACCTCGTCCCCTGGTGATAGACGTTGCCGGACAGCTCGCGGTACGCCTGGAGCCGTTCGTCCTCGTCCGGGGAGATCAGCGCCCTCAGCTGGCCGGGGACGTCCGTCGCGGCGCCGTAGGCGTGGTGGAGGCGCCCCCACGCGACGTCGTCGAGCCCGGCCAGCGGGGCTCCGGAGGGCCTCACGCCTTCGTACGGGCCGCCTCGGCGGCCGCGATGACCCCGGTCAGCGCCTCGTGCAGGCCCCGGAGTTCGCTGAGGTCCATGTCGAGCCGCTCGACGATCGCGGGCGGGATCTTCAGGGCCTCCGCGCGCAACTCCCGCCCCCGGTCGGTCAGCACGACCGCCAGCGAACGTTCGTCCTCCCCCGCCCGTCCCCTTCGCAGCAGTCCCGCGGCCTCAAGCCGCTTCAGCAGTGGGGACAGGGTCGCCGGCTCCAGGTGCAGCATGCCGCTGAGCTCCTTGACCGACAGCGGCGCGTGCTGCCACAACGCGAGCATCACCAGGTATTGGGGGTGGGTCAGCCCCATCGGCTCGAGCAGGGGCCGGTAGACCGAGATGACCGAACGGGCCGCGACGGCCAGGGCGAAGCACACCTGGTTCTCCAGCGCCAGAGGGTCGAGGTCCTCCAGGGCGACATCGCTCACATCGGTCTCCACGGGTCCGGGAATGTCCCGCACCTATCGTACGCTAATGATTAGTGCACTAATCGAAGGAGACGCGATGCCCAAGCGCCCGTCGTTCCTGCCGTCGCTGGAGACGCTGGAGCAGCAGGCCCTGGACCGTTCGGCCCAGGGCGAGCGGCCGGGCTCCCAGTTCGGCCACCCGACGGCCAAGTACATCTTCATCGTCGGCCTGGTGGTGACCGCCCTGGCTCACATCATCGGCGGCATCATCTTCGCGATCATCGGCCTCTGACTCCCACCCGGTGACCCCACGCGAGCGCCCCCACGCGGGGGGCCCTCACGCGGTGATCCCTCCTTGGTGGTCCCTACGCGGGCTGGAAGAGCTCCACCACGTTCCCCGACGGGTCCTGGAGCAGGATCTGGGACCCGCCGGGCCCGGTGACCACGTCGTTGCGGAACGGCAGCCCCGCCGATCGGAGCTTGCCCACCTCCGCCTCCAGATCGTCGACGATCAGATGGATGCGGTTCCAGCCGCCCGGACCGGGCTTGACGCCGTCGGGCATCGGTCGTCCGGCCGAGGACTCCGGCCCGCTCAGCAGCAGCCGCAGGTTGCCGCGGACCACGTCCGCGAACGCGGGCAGCGCGGCGAAGCGCACGTCGAAGCCCAGGTGCGAGGTGTAGAAGTCGACGGCCTCGCGCACGTCGTCGACCATGTAACGGACGCTGACCAGCTCGTCGGACATCGTCGTTCTCCTTCCGTTCCCCCGGCCGTCTAGCCCGGCCGGGGTGTCGAGGTGATGTGACAGGTCAGGAAACGAATTCGGGTATCGAGCTCGGCGGCGGTCTCCTCGAACGCCGTCCCGCCATCCGCCGCCGAGGGGTCGGGAATGCTCCAGTGGATCAGCTCGGGCGGCCCGGGAAACTCGGGGCAGACCCGCCGCACCCGATCGCACAGGCTGATCACATAGTCGAACCGCCGCGTCGCGAACCTGTCGAAGTGCTTGGCCTCCCGCCCGCCGATGTCGAGCCCGTAGGTCCGCATCACCCGCACCGCGTCCGGATGCAGCCGCTTGGGGTGGCTCCCCGCGCTGACCGCCTCGGCCAGACCCCCGCCATGCCGGTTCAGCAGGGCCTCGGCCATCTGCGACCGCGCACTGTTGCCCGTGCACAAGAACAGAACCCCTGCAGGCCGCCGCTCCACGTCCTCCCCCGACCGCGCCGACCCCAGATGCGTCGCCGGCCAAGCCCCACACGCCTGCTGGGATGGCGCCGTCGGCAGGACTGAACCCTCGGACGGCGCTGACGGCGAGGCCGAACCCCGGGACGGCGCTGGCGGCAGCGAGTGTCGAGGAGGCGTTGCCGACGATGGCGATCTCGCGGGCGACACCGGCGGGAACGAGCGCCGGGGGCCCGTTGGTGGCAGGGGTGAATGCCCGGGCGATGCTGGCGGCAGAGACGAGGCCTGAGGCGGCGCAGCCGGCAGGGACGAATGCTGAGGCGACGTTGGTGGTGGTGGCGGGGATTGGGAGCGCGTCAGCGACAGGGGGTGGTGCGCGAACAGGGACGGGGCCAGAGCCGGGTGGAGGGCGGTCGCGGCGTTGGTGAGGAGGCGGCCGCAACGTTCCAGGTCGATGCGGTAGTAGAGGTCGCGGCGATCGGCCGAACTGCGGCGGACCGCCACCAGCCCGGCGGAACGCAGGCGGCCCAGGTGGTAGGAGACCAGCGGCTGGGGCTGGCCCGCCAAGGCGGCCAGCTCGCGGACCTGGCGGTCGCTTCGAGCCAGCTCGGCCAGCAGGCGCCAGCGCAGCTCGTGACCGAGCAAGAGAAAGACCTCCGGCGGCGCCGGAATCTCAGCCGAGCGTGCAGCCTCCATACCCCGAAACTACATCAAATGAGTTTGATACATCAATACAGATTGATGGAATTCACTCCAGGCGCGCCCGGCCGACCGTGCCGCCCCGGGACGTGCCAGGCCGGACGTAGAAGCCGGACGCGCCAGGCCGAGCGTGCCTCCCGAACGTGTCGAGCCGAACGTGCCGCCCCAGAGGTGCAGCTGCGGAGGTGCCGGGTCGAACATGCGGGAACGCGTATATGCCAGTGGGATGCTCCGGGGCGGTTCAGGGGCGGGCGAAGTGGACGATGTCGGGCTCGCTACGCGGGACGTCCGGCGGCCGTACCTCTGCCCGCCGGCACAGCAGGCACCCGAAAGCGGGCATGGCGCCCGGACACTCCGCACCGCCTACATGCCGCGGCCGGTGAGCTATGACGTACCAGCCTGGACGTGGCGGACTGGGCCTGCGAGGCCGGACGTTCCAGGCTCAGATGTACCAGCCCGAGTCTGCCAGGCCCGAACGCGCCGGGCGCGGACATGACGGGCCAAGCGTGCCAGGCCCGAGTGTGCCCGGCTCAGGACACGACGAGGTCGGACGTGGTGAGCGTGGACGTGGCAGGCCGGGCTGGACGTGGCAGGCGCGGACGTGGCGGGGGCCGAGCGTTCCAGGCCCGGGCATGCCGGGCCCTGGGCACGACGAGGCCTGACGTTGTGCGCGGGCGGGCCGGGGTGGGCTTGTCAGGGGTGGATATGACGGAGGGCAGTGACCTTTGGTCACTGCCCTGGCGTCGGTTGTTGTGCGGGTGGGTCAGGCCGACTTCTCGCGGGGCTCGCGCTTGGTGCGCTCGCGGGGGACGAGGGTCGGGTTGACGTGCTCCAGGACCGCCTCGCGGGTGATCACCACGCGGGCCACGTCGTGGCGGGACGGGACCTCGTACATCACGGAGAGGAGGACCTCCTCCATGATGGCGCGGAGGCCACGGGCGCCGGTGCCGCGGAGGATGGCCTGGTCGGCGATCGCCTCGAGGGCGTCGTCGGTGAACTCCAGGTCGACCCCGTCGAGCTCGAAGAGGCGGTGGTACTGGCGGACCAGCGCGTTCTTGGGCTCGGTGAGGATGTTGATCAGAGCCTCACGGTCCAGGTTGTGCACGCTGGTGATCACTGGGAGGCGGCCGACGAACTCGGGGATCATGCCGAACTTGAGGAGGTCCTCGGGCATGACGTCCGCGAGGACGTTGACCGACTCGTCGAACTCGGTCTTGGAACGGATGACCGCACCGAAGCCCATGCCCTGCTTGCCGACACGGGACTCGACGATCTTTTCCAGCCCGGCGAAGGCGCCACCGCAGATGAACAGCACGTTCGTGGTGTCGATCTGGATGAACTCCTGGTGGGGGTGCTTGCGGCCGCCCTGGGGCGGAACGCTCGCGGTGGTGCCCTCCAGGATCTTCAACAGGGCCTGCTGGACGCCTTCACCGGAGACGTCCCGGGTGATCGACGGGTTCTCGCTCTTGCGAGCGATCTTGTCGACCTCGTCGATGTAGATGATCCCGGTCTCGGCCTTCTTGACGTCGTAGTCGGCCGCCTGGATCAGCTTCAGCAGGATGTTCTCGACGTCCTCGCCCACGTAGCCGGCCTCGGTGAGGGCCGTGGCGTCCGCGATGGCGAACGGGACGTTGAGAAGTTTGGCGAGCGTCTGCGCGAGCAGGGTCTTGCCGGATCCGGTCGGCCCCAGCAGCAGGATGTTGGACTTGGCCAGCTCGACCGCGTCGTCCCTGTTGTTGTCGCCCGACTGGATCCGCTTGTAGTGGTTGTACACAGCCACGGAGAGGGCCTTCTTGGCCGTCTCCTGCCCGATCACATAGGAGTCGAGGAAGTCGAAGATCTCCCTCGGCTTGGGCAGGCTGTCCCACTTGAGGTCGGAGGTCTCGGAGAGCTCCTCCTCGATGATCTCGTTACAGAGATCGATGCACTCGTCGCAGATGTACACGCCCGGACCCGCGATGAGCTTCTTGACCTGCTTCTGGCTCTTTCCACAGAACGAGCACTTGAGCAGGTCACCACCGTCGCCGATGCGTGCCACGCAACTGTCTCCTTTTCGTGGGGCCGCCCGCCTAGAGGATGCGGCGCAGCTCGGCTTCAGTCCCGAAGGCTCTCGACGTTGGAATCGACGTTACCGCCTCCAACGGACTTGGTAAGCCCCTCGCCCGGAAGTATGACGACCGGGCTGGGGGTTTCCCTCGTCCGGGTGCCGTCTCAGGACGACACTACCTCGGCCTTGCGCTTCCTGCTGACGAAGACGTCGTCGATCAAGCCGTACGTCTTGGCCTCATCAGCAGTCAGGATCTTGTCACGCTCGATGTCCCGGCGCACCTCGTCGATGCTCTTGCCGCTGTGCTCGGCCAGGATCTCCTCGAGGAGCTCACGGATCCGCATGATCTCGCGCGCCTGGATCTCGATGTCGCTGGACTGGCCGTAGGAGCCCTCGGTCGCCGGCTGGTGGATCAGGATCCGCGAGTTGGGCAGGGCCGCCCGCTTGCCCTTGGTGCCCGCGGCGAGGAGGACGGCCGCGGCCGATGCGGCCTGGCCGATGCAGACGGTCTGCACGTCCGGCTTGACGAACTGCATCGTGTCGTAGATCGCCGTCATGGCGGTGAACGAGCCGCCGGGCGAGTTGATGTAGATGCTTATATCGCGGTCCGGGTCGATCGACTCGAGCGTGATCAGCTGGGCCATCACGTCGTTGGCCGACGCGTCGTCGATCTGGACGCCGAGGAAGATGATCCGCTCTTCGAAGAGCTTGTTGTACGGGTTCATCTCCTTGACGCCGTACGTGGTGCGCTCGACGAAGGACGGGATGATGTAGCGGTTGTCGATGGGCGCCGGCGACCCCGCCGTGACGAGGTTGGGCCTGATCAGGTCGCTCACTTGTGTGCCTCCGATAAAAGATTCAGGTCGTCAGGAGACGGGGCCCTCGGAGGGCACCTGGGTCGCGCTCTCCACCACGTGGTCGACGAAGCCGTAGTCCTTGGCCTCGGCGGCGGTGAACCAGCGGTCGCGGTCGGAGTCGCGCTCGATCTGGTCCAGCGGCTGACCGGTGTGTTCGGCGATCTTCTCGGCGAGCGTCTTCTTGACGTACAGCATCTGCTCGGCCTGGATCTTGATGTCGGAGGCCGTGCCGCCGATGCCGCCGGACGGCTGGTGCATCATGATCCGCGCGTGCGGCAGGGCGAAGCGCTTGCCGGTGGTGCCGGCGCACAGCAGGAACTGCCCCATCGAGGCGGCCAGGCCCATGCCGACCGTCACGATGTCGTTCGGGACGTACTGCATGATGTCGTAGATCGCCATGCCCGCGGTGACGGAGCCACCGGGCGAGTTGATGTAGAGCGTGATGTCGCGGCGGCCGTCCTCTGCGGACAGCAGAAGCAGCTCGGCGCAGATGCGGTTGGCGATGTCGTCGTCGACCTGCTGGCCGAGCACGACGATCCGCTGCCGCAGCAGGCGCTGGAAAAGCTGCTCACCCAGGGGAAGCAGGGGCGCCTCGGCCACCCGCGCCTGGATCGGCGACGACTCGTCGAAAGTCGGAGGCATGCTCACCGGGTGTTCCTCCGGTCCTTTTATCGGTTCGGATGATTGGACATTAACGCGCCCCCGCCACCGTTCATGCCGAAGGGGCCGCCTTTTCGCTGGGGGCGTAGTGCGCCGAACCGGCTCGCTTCCACCGGGACGCGGTCCCCGGGAAACGCCTGAGCCCGGCCTGGGCGGGTTCGGGCGGCCCAGGCCGGGCTCAGGAGGGCCTCAGGGCGCGTCAGGCGTCCTTCTTCTCCGCTTCCTTGGCCTCGGCGGCGTCGGCGGCCGGAGTCTCGTCAGCGGCGGCCTCAGCGGCTTCCGGGGCGTCCGCCTCGTCCGCGTCGGTGTCCGTGGCCTCGGCGGCCTCGGTCTCGGTGTCGGTGTCGGCGACCTCGGCGTCGGCGTCGGCGGCGGCGTCGGCGTCGGCGGCGTCGGTCTCGCCGTTCAGCTCGCGGCGGACGGCCTCGACGTCGATGACCTCACCGGCCTCGTCCTTGATCGTGACGTGCTCGACCACGAGGTTGAGGGCCTTGCTGCGCAGCACCTCCGACACGATGGCCGGGAGCTGGTTGTTCTCGGTGAGGTACTGGGCCAGCTGCTGCGGGGCGACGCCCATCTGCATGGCCTGGGTGACGACGTACTCGCTGAGCTCCTCGTTCTCGACGTTGAGCTCCTCCTGGACGGCGAGCTGGTCGAGGACGAAGCCGCCCTTGACGGCCAGCGCGGCCGCGTCGGCGACGTCCTTGTCGAAGTCCTCCTCGGACTTCTCCTCGTCGGCGAGGTAGTCGGCCTTGGTCATGCCGGCCATCTGGAGCTGCTGCTCCAGCTGCTGGTTGCGCCGCGAGATCTCCTCGTCGACGACCTTCTCCGGCAGCGGGATGTCGACCTTCTCCAGCAGGGCCTCGAGCGCCTTGTCACGGGCGTCGGACAGCTGCTGCATGCGGCCCTGCCGCTCGAGCCGGCCCCGGACGTCGTCGCGGAGCTCGCCGATGGTGTCGAACTCGCTGGCCATCTGGGCGAAGTCGTCGTCCAGCTCCGGCATGTTCTTGACCTTGACCGACTGCACCGTGACGGTGACCTCGGCCTCCTCGCCGCCGCGCTCGCCGGCGACCAGGGTGCTGGTGAACGTCTTACTCTCGCCGGCCGAGAGGCCGACCAGCGCGTCGTCGAGGCCTTCGATGGCCGACTTGCTGCCGACCTCGTAGGAGTAGCCGCTGGTGGAGGCGTCCTCGATGTCCTCGCCGTCGATGGTGGCGGCCAGGTCGACGGTGGCGAAGTCGCCGTCCTCGACGGCGCGCTCGACGGTGGTGAGCGAGGCGAACCGCTCGCGCAGGTTGTCGACGGTCTCGTCGATCTGCTCGTCGGTGATCTCGGCGGTGTCGACGGTGACCTCGAGGCCGTCGTAGTCCGGCACCTCGAACTTGGGCCGGATGTCGACCTCGGCGGTGAACGCGAACTGCTCGCCGTCGTTGAGCTCGGTCACCTCGACGTCGGGCTGGCCGAGGACGAACAGCTCCTTCTCCTCGACCGCGCGGCCGTAGAGCTCGGGCAGCGCGTCGTTGACGGCCTCCTGCAGGACCGCACCCCGGCCGACGTACTTGTCGATGAGCGGGGCGGGGACCTTGCCGCGGCGGAAGCCCTTGATGCTGACCTGCTGCGAGATCTCCTTGTACGCCTTGTCGAGATTCGGCTTGAGCTCGTCGAACGGAACCTCGACGGTGAGCTTGACCCGCGTGGGGGTCAGCTCCTCGACATCGGTCTTCACTGGGGTAGGTCTCCTTGGATCCGGCGCTGTCTCGGCCGCGGCGTTCGACGTTCGACGCGTACTCAGCCAATCAGTCTCTAGGGTCGGGCGCGGGCACGCCGAAGAACCGGCGCCGCGCCTCGCGCGCCAAGTCTATGGGGTCCGGCGGCCCGCTGCGGCCATCGGTGGCGGATAAAGACCGCCCGAAGTGCGGACACACCCGGCGCCCCTCCCCCGTGGCGATCTCAATCTGTGACGGATGTTGTCGGAGGGTGTGACATGCAGCACGTCACCCCTCATACTCGTTCGGGATGAACGGGATAGTTGCGGCCTTTGGGGCGACCGGTCTGTATTACGTCGGGTTCGCCATATTCAAGCTCGCCGCGGACCGGATGGAACCGGTCCGGGGCAACCGGATCCCGCACATGGTCTGGGTGATCGTCACCAACTGGATCTTCCTGGTCGGGTTGGCGCTGGTCCTGGGCGGGCTCAGCCTGCAGATCCTCGCGCTGAGCAAGCTCTCCCTCGGCATCGCCGTGCCCATCTTCATGTCCGGGGTCGTCCCGCTGGTCCTGATCGCGATCGTCTTCTTCGGCGAGCGCATGACGCCGCGCGAATGGCTCAGCCTGGTGCTCATCGGCGCCGCCGTCGGGCTGCTCACGCTGTCGATCGGCAACCCGCCCCCGCTGGAGGCCGTCGACGTCCCGCTCTGGAAGCTGGGCGTGGTGGTCGGCCCGGCGGTGCTGGTGCCGCTGGTCATCATCGTGCTGAGCGACTACCGCCCGGACGGCCGGCACGCACGGCCGATCACCGGGATCGCGTACGGGCTGAGCTCCGGCTTCCCGGTCGGCACCGCGGAGCTGGCGATCAAGGGCTGGAGCGACTCCGGCGCCACCGGCCTGGACATCCTGGCGACGCCGTACCCGTACGTGACGGTGCTGGCCGCCGCGCTCGGCTTCGGCATCATGGTCGCCGCGTTCCAGCGCTGCCGGGTGACGATCGTGGCGACCGTCATGACGGTCAGCGCCAAGTCGTACCTGCTGCTCATGGGCACGTTCATGTACGCCGAGCCCTGGCCGAGCGACTTCGAGCACTTCTCGCTGCGGCTGGCCGCGCTGGCGCTGGGCGCGATCGCGGTGCTGCAGTTCCCGCGCCACCAGCCGCTGGCCGACGAGGACCGCCCGGAGCACGAGGAGCCCGCCCCGGCGCAGGATCCGTTCGGGCAGGCGGGCGCCGCCTCGCGCGGCACGCTGACACAGGCGCCGCTCGTCCGGGATCCGCTGGGCGGGATCCCGCTCGCGAGCCCGTCGCCGCTGGCCGCGCCGACCCCGCCGGAGCAGCCGGTCCACCGGCCGGACGCGCGGCACCCGGGCCACTCCGGCCACCACCCGGCCGCCCAGGCCGCCCAGCCGCACGCCGAGCCGAACATGTCGAACGTGCCGCCGCAGGCCCCCTACGAGGACGCGGCGCACGGGCGGTATCCCGCGCAGCAGACGCCGCCGCCGGTCTACAGCCCGTACGCCGACGACCTGCTCGGACGCGGCCCGTACGACCGCGACGACCAGCGGCCGCAGCACCCCGACCCGGCGCCGGGGCACCACGACCGCTGACCGGGCCGGTCACTTGCGCTTGTCGCGCCCCTTGCCCCCGTCGCCCCTGCCACCGTCACGCTGAGCCGGGAGGCCCTTGTCGAGGCCGGCGCGGCGCAGAGCGTCGGCCATCGCGCCCGAGCCGCCGCCCGAGCCGGAGTCGCGTCCGCTGCGCCCGCCCTGCTGACCACCGCGGCCACCTTGCTGACCGCCACGGCCGCCCTGCTGGCCACCGCGACCGCCACCGCCACCGCCGCCGCCACCGCCACCGCTGCGCTGCTGGCCGCCTTCACCGCGCTGGCCCCCGGAACGCTGGCCGGCACCGCGCTCGGCACCGCGCTCGGCACCGCGCTGGCCGCCGCCGCCCCGCTGGCCGCGGTTGTCGCCACGGCGACCGCCGCCACCGCCCTGCTCACGGCCGCCGCCCTGCTGCGACTCCTCGTCCAGCCGCAGCGTGAGCGAGATGCGCTTGCGCTGGAGGTCGACGTCGAGCACCTTCACCCGGACGATGTCGCCGGGCTTGACCACGTCGCGCGGGTCCTCGACGAACTTGTTGGACATCGCCGAGATGTGGACGAGCCCGTCCTGGTGCACGCCCACGTCCACGAACGCGCCGAACGCGGCGACGTTGGTGACGACGCCCTCCAGGACCATCCCGGCCTCGAGGTCGGCGAGCTTGTCGACGCCCTCCTTGAAGGTGGCCGTCCTGAACGCGGGACGCGGGTCGCGGCCGGGCTTCTCCAGCTCGGCGAGGATGTCGGTGACGGTCGGCAGCCCGAACGTGTCGTCCACGAAGCTCTGCGGCTTCAGCGCGCGCAGCGCCGCGGTGTTGCCGATGAGCCCCTTGATGTCGCCACCGGAGGAGTCCAGGATGCGGCGCACCACCGGGTACGACTCGGGGTGCACGCTGGAGGCGTCCAGCGGGTCGTCGCCGCCCGGGATGCGCAGGAAGCCCGCGCACTGCTCGAACGCCTTGGGCCCGAGCCGCGCGACGTCCTTCAGGCCCGACCGGGTGCGGAACGGCCCGTTGGCGTCGCGGTGGGACACGATGCTCTCGGCCAGGCTCTCGCCGATGCCCGACACCCGGGTCAGCAGCGGCGCGGACGCGGTGTTGACGTCGACGCCCACGGCGTTCACGCAGTCTTCGACCACGGCGTCCAGCGAGCGCGACAACTTCACCTCCGACAGGTCGTGCTGGTACTGGCCGACGCCGATGGACTTCGGGTCGATCTTGACCAGCTCGGCCAGCGGGTCCTGGAGCCGTCGCGCGATCGAGACCGCGCCGCGCAGGGACACGTCCAGCTCGGGCAGCTCGCGCGAGGCGAACGCGGACGCCGAGTACACCGACGCGCCCGCCTCGGACACCATGATCTTGGTGAGGCCGAGGTCGGGGTGCCGGGAGATCAGGTCTGCGGCCAGCTTGTCGGTCTCCCGCGAGGCGGTGCCGTTGCCGATCGCGACCAGGTCGACCTTGTGCTCGCGCGCCAGCCGGGCCAGCGTCTCGATCGACTCGTCCCACTTGCGCCGCGGCTCGTGCGGGAAGATCGCGTCGGTGGCGACGACCTTGCCCGTCGCGTCCACCACCGCGACCTTCACGCCGGTGCGCAGACCGGGGTCCAGGCCCAGCGTCGCGCGCGTCCCGGCGGGCGCCGCGAGCAGCAGGTCGCGCAGGTTGGCGGCGAACACCTTGACCGCCTCGTCCTCGGCCTCCTGCCGCAGCCGCGTGCGCAGGTCGATGCCGAGGTGCACCAGGATGCGGGTGCGCCAGGCCCAGCGCACGGCGTCGCCCAGCCAGCGGTCCGCGGGACGCCCCTGGTCGACGATGGCGAAGCGCCGGGCGATCTCCGCCTCGTACGTGCTGCGGCCGCCCTCGGGCACCTCCTCCGGGGGCTCCGGCTCCATGTCGAGGTCGAGGACCTCTTCCTTCTCGCCGCGGAACAGCGCGAGGATCCGGTGCGAGGGCAGCTTGGTGAACGGCTCGGCGAACGCGAAGTAGTCGGAGAACTTGGCGCCCGCCTCCTCCTTGCCCTCGCGCACCTTGGACACGACCCGGCCGCGCGACCACACCTGCTCGCGCAGCGCGCCGATGAGATCGGCGTCCTCGGCGAAACGTTCGACCAGGATCGCGCGGGCGCCCTCCAGCGCCGCCCCCGCGTCCGCGACGCCCTTCTCCTCGTCCACGTACCCGGCGGCCTCGGCCTGCGGGTCGGTGGACGGGTCGCTGAGCAGCAGGTCGGCGAGCGGCTCCAGGCCGGCCTCGCGCGCGATCTGCGCCTTGGTGCGGCGCTTGGGCTTGTAGGGCAGGTAGATGTCCTCCAGCCGCGCCTTGGTGTCGGCCCCGGTGATCTGGGCGCGCAGCTCGTCGGTCAGCTTGCCCTGCGACTCGATCGACTCGAGGATCGCCGCCCGCCGTTCGTCCATCTCGCGCAGGTAGCGCAGGCGTTCCTCCAGCGCGCGCAGTTGCGCGTCGTCGAGGGCTCCGGTGGCCTCCTTGCGGTAGCGCGCGATGAACGGCACCGTCGAACCGCCGTCGAGCAGGTCGACGGCGACCCGCACCTGCCCCTCGCGGACGCCGAGTTCGTCGGCGATGCGCCGGCTGATCGGGACCGGTTCGGTGCCGGTGGTGCCTGTCTGAGTGATGGACGCTGTCACGACTGGAATCCCGCTCTCTCCCCTGGATACGCCCTGGCATTGTCCAGGAAGCGACCTGACTTGTCGCGTCGAAGGGGCGGCCGGTGGGGCTCGGGCCCCCCGGACCGGGGGCCTAGCACCACTCCCCCCGCGCGCCGGACGGACCAGAATGGGGTGATCGGCAGGCGGGACGACGGAGGAGGAGCCGTGATCGACCACGACGAGGGGCCCGCCCCCGGCGGCCTGATCAGCCGCTGGTTCGTGTCGGGCGTGCGCGGCCTGGTCCAGGTCGTGCTCGCGTTCGCGGCCGGTCTCCCGCTGTTCATCCTCTCCGTGGTGTCGTTCGCGCTGATCCTGGTCGGCGTCGGCGTCTTCCTGCTGCCCCCGGTGCTGCGTGCGCTGCGCACTCTGGCCGACCAGCAGCGGGCCTGGGCCGCCGAATGGTCGGGCGTTCGGATCCCGGCGCCCTACCGGCCCGATCCGCGCCCTTCGGGCAACCCGTTCCGCGGGCTCGCCCGGCTCCTCGGCGACCCCGCGACCTGGCGGGACGTGCTGTGGTCGCTGCTGAACGTCCCCGTCGGCCTGCTCCTGGGGCTGCTGCCCGCGGCCATGGTGGTGTACGGGGTGGAGGGCATGCTGGTCGCGCCCTGGATCGGCGGCGTCGCCGATTACGGCTGGGGGCCGTTCTGGACGCTGGACGACTGGGGGTTCGTCGGCATCGCCGGCTCGGTCGTGCTGGGCGCGCTCCTCGTGGTGATCGGGCTGCCTCTGGGGCCGCGGATCCTGAACGCGCACGCGCTGTTCAACCGTTCGCTGCTGTCCCCCACCCGGGCCGCGCTGGAACGCCGCGTCCAGGAGCTGACCGCGACCCGGTCGGAGACCGTGGACGCCTCCGCCGCCGAGCTGCGCCGCATCGAACGCGACCTGCACGACGGCGCCCAGGCCCGCCTGGTGGCGCTCAGCATGAACATCGGCCTGGCCGAGGAGCTCATGAAACACGACCCCGAGGCGGCCCAGCGACTCCTGGCCGAGGCCCGGGAGGCCAGCGGCACCGCGCTCACCGAACTGCGCGACCTCGTCCGCGGCATCCACCCGCCCGTCCTGGCCGAACGCGGTCTCGACGGCGGCGTGCGCGCCCTGGCCCTCTCGCTGCCACTGCCGGTCGACGTCACCATCGAACTGGCCGGCCGGCCGGAGGCGCCGGTGGAGTCGGCCGCCTACTTCGCCGTCGCCGAGATGCTCGCCAACGTCGCCAAGCACAGCGGCGCCCAGCGCGCCTGGATCGACGTGCACCATTCGGGCGGCGCGCTCAAGATGATCATCGGCGACGACGGGACGGGCGGCGCGGACCCGGCGGCGGGCTCGGGCATGCGCGGAATCGAACGCCGTCTGGCCGCCTTCGATGGGACCATGGTCGTGACCAGTCCGCCCGGCGGACCCACCGTCGTGACCATGGAGCTCCCGTGCGCGTTGTCATCGCCGAGGACCTTGCCCTCCTCAGGGACGGACTGATCCGCCTCCTCGAGGCGTTCCAGTTCGAGGTCGTCGAGGCGGTCGACAACGGCCCCTCGCTGCTCCGCGCGCTCACCGCCCACCGGCCCGACGTCGCCGTCGTGGACGTCCGGCTCCCGCCGACGTTCACCGACGAGGGCCTGCGCGCCGCCCTGGAGGCGCGCAAGGAGATCCCCGGCCTGCCCGTCCTCGTCCTCTCCCAGCACGTCGAGCAGCTGTACGCGCGCGAGCTGCTCAGCGACAGCTCGGGCGGCATCGGCTACCTGCTCAAGGACCGGGTGTCGGACGTGAGCCAGTTCGTGGACGCCGTCCGCCGGGTCGCCGCCGGCGGCACCGCCCTCGACCCCGACGTCGTCGCGCAGCTCCTCACCCGCCGCGCCCGCGAGGAGCCCCTCCAGGCGCTCACGCCGCGCGAACGCGAGGTCCTGGAGCTCATGGCCGAGGGCCGCTCCAACGCCGCGATCGCCGCCAAGCTCTTCATCACCGAGAAGGCCATCAGCAAGCACACCAACAACATCTTCGGCAAGCTCAACCTCCCCCCGTCCGAAGACGACAATCGCCGCGTCCTGGCCGTCATCACCTACCTCAACGCCTAGTGCACCGCTTTGGCCATCACCCGGACAGGGTGGGCGCGGGTCCATCCGGAAAAGTGCGCAGTCAAGCGCGTCCGGCCCTTTTCGTTTGTGTCACACGGCACAACTGAGGGGTAAGTCCCGTCGCCTTGGCGACGGCGGCAAAAGCAGGCTCGCGGCATCAACGGCGTACCACCGGCCACAAGAACTGGGGCGCCGGATAACCGCCCGGCCGTTGAAGGCGAGCCTGCCCAGGGTGCGATGAGACCGGCGTCAGGCACCGTCCAGCTCACCGTCGCGGATCCGGGTGACGAGCCGCCCCCACTGGGCGGGAGTCAGGGTGAGGATCTTGTCGTCACGGTCACGCGAGTCCCTGACCAGGATCGACTCGCCGTGACGTGCCAGTTCCACGCAATCGCCGGTATCGGCGCTCTTTCCGCTCTTCCGCCAAGCGATCATGGAGCGACAGTTCGGCCGGGCAACCATCCACGACCCTCCGTTCGCCGCGTCGGCCCGCACCCCCGGCGAATCGAGCCGAACGACACCCGGCCACCAAGGGTCGGGCAGGGCGCACGAGCCCACGGCCTTGTGGGTGATTTCCGACGTTAAGTGTAAACCGTTCACCTTTCCTCGCCTATGGGCCCAAACAAGATCACCCACCGCGCTTTGCCGCCGGTGGTTGTTCGGACGCCGGTGAGGAACCGGACGCGGTTTGCGGCGAAACGGGACCTACGGCCGGAGAGGGCCGCTCAGGACATCTCCTCGGCTGCGGCCAGCAGCAAGTCCCGCGACTCGCCGGCGGAGAGGGCCACCTCCAGAAGCGCCTCGAAATCGGACGCGAACTTGCCGACCTGAGGATCGTCGCCCATGACCATGGAGACGTCACGGCCCGTGTCGAGGTAGAGCATGTCCGACAGGCCGCCGTCGAACTCGAGCAGCGTGAACGGGCCGGTGAGCCCGGCGTGCTCGCCCGCGTCGAACGGGATGATGCGGAAGGTGAGAAGGTCGTCGAGCTCCACCTGCTCGGCTATGTGGCGGAGCTGCGCGGGCATGATGGCCGGATCGCGCGACTTGCCGATGTGCCGGCGGATGACCGCCTCGTCCACGACGAAGTAGCGCCGCGGCCGCTCCGCACGCTTGGCCAGCTCCTCCTGGCGCCGCATCCGGAAATTGACCACGCCGCCGACCCGCGCCGGGGACAGGAAGACCGCGGTCTGCGCCTCCGAGTAGCCGCGGGTCTGCAACAGGCCGGGCACGACCGAGGACTGGTATTGGCGGATGAACGCCGCACCCGCCTCATAGCCCACGTAGTTGAGGTAGGTGGCCGAGCTGTCGCCTTTGAAGTCGTCCCACCACGCCTTGGCCCGTGCACCGCGGTTGAGGGTCTGCAGCCGCTCCCGCTGACTCTCGGACGTGATCCCGTACAGCGTGAGCAGCGCGTCCAGATCGACCTTCGTGATCGAACTTCGCCCGCCCTCGACCCTGATCAATTTGGACGGCGACCATTCCAGCCGATCGGCGACCTGCTCTTGGGTCAGCGATTTCTCCCTGCGGATCCGGACCAGATCACTCCGGAGGATCGCGCTCTGCACGACCGGTCCCTGGTCTACCGCCATGATCGTGACCCACCCTCCGTAGTCGATGCCGTCAAACCAGTAGTCTCGCGCGGCCTAACTGCGCGTGCCAGGTAGCATTTCGCCTCCTGCCGGATTACGACATTCGAACCCCGACAGTCCGGCATCACGGGTTTACCGATCGCCATATCGCATCTCGGCGCCTCGTACAAGCCCTGGCCGTTGCCGAGAGGGGCCGATGCTACCGGCCAATGTGACAGGTGGCAACTTGGATGCCCCCAATCTACCGGAGAACAGTTTGGCGTGAACCAGACTGTCCGGTATCGACATGCTACACTCCAAGGTGGATCTTCGTCACGGACTTCCGGCGACAGCCGGACCGAACGGGATCACGACGAGCGGCCGCCGGACAAGCCGAGCCGACCCTTGGTTTGCGGCCAGCCGCATTCAGCCCGAATCGCTCAACGACGATCGAGGAGGCGACATGAAGCATGGCGAATCGCCACACGCACAAAGGGCCGCATCCGTCTCTCACTGATCCGAAGGTATCCAGCCAACTGGGATCAGTGCGACGAATGCGACCCTCCACACCGTTCACGCAAACGCTTTGGTCAGATCGGCCACATGAGGTGCTTGCAGGCACGCACATACCGGCCGTTTTCCGCCAAACGGAACGGACAGTCGGCCACTAACCGACCATCCGATACCTGACCAGGCCAATGGGCAAACCGGTTCACCCATGGTAGCCACCGTTCGGCGGGCTACCAAGAGGGGGACCGCGATGCCCTCCCCGCGGCCATCGGACCTGGGAGAACGGCAACTGGCAGCTTCCGGCCACCGCGGATATTCGCAACTTTTGAACTGGTTCGAAGGTTCCCCCCATGCCCCTGAGAAAGCAGCGGCCAGGAAAGACCAAAGAGGCCGCGCAGAGCCCCATCCAGCACATCCGAAGAGAACCACACGGTGACCATCACCAGAATGCGCCGTTTGGTATACAGAAACCCGTTCACGAGCATGAAACGGGACTTCAGACCGCCCTGTCCTTGCTGGGCGGTCTCGGTTCGGCCGGCACCGCGGCACTGGTCTGCCTCCTGGCCGGACGCGGCGACCCGCTCGCCATGGCGGCGGTCTTCTGCATGATCGTGCTCCTGGTCCGGTGGGTGCTCGGCTGGACCCGGCTGCTCACCGACGTCCGCGACGCCTGGGCGATCGCGGGCACGACCCACCAGGCCTCCGGGCCGAACGGCCCCGAGTTCGGCCCCGCGTTGAGCCGGGCGCTCAGCGGGCCGGCCTCCGGGTCCGCCGCCGAACCTGACGCGGGGCCTGGCTCCGGGCCCGACGCGGAGCCGGGCACCGGGCCTGACCCAGAGCCGCCCCGGGGCCCTCGGCGCAAGCCCCGGGCGACCTTCTGGGAGGTGCTGCGAGAGGCCGAGCGGGAGGTGCTGCGCTCGATGTCCACGCGGCGCACGTTCGTGCGCGGCGCGACGCTCGTGAGCGAGGGCGAGCCGGCCCACTTCGTGCTGATCATCCTCTCCGGCTGGACGAAGATCTCCGTCACCGAGGGCGGCCGGGAACTGCTTCTCGGCGAACGCGGGCCGGGCCAGCTGATCGGAGAGCGGGCCGCCCTCAAGGTGAACGTGCGGTCGGCGACCATCATCGCCCTCGACACGGTCGAGGCCCTCTGGCTGCCGACCTCGTCCTTCGCGCGCTTCATCAGCCGGCATCCGCATGTGCTCGACATCGTGGAGAACCAGATCTACGACCGGCTGACCGAGGGACCGGGGCAGGCACCAGGCGGGCCCGGCCCGGAGGGCGGCGGCACCACGTTCCCGGGCGGGTCCGGCGATTCGGGGGGCGGCGGGGACGATGACGCGGGTGAGGACGGCGACGGGTTCCCGGACGTGGACAGGCAGAACTGCACGATCGTCGTGACCGACGTCGTCGGCTACGCGTCCCCCGACAGGACGGAGGAGGACCGGTCATACATCGAGGAGAGGCACCTGGAGATGGTGCGGCAGAGCTTCCTCCGGGCCGGGATCCCCTGGCGCAGTTGCTACCCGCGCCAGGTCGGCGACGAGCTGCTGGTGGTGGCTCCCCCGAGCGTCGCGACCGCCCAGGTCGTCCGGTCCCTGGAGATCCTGCTCGCGCTGCTCAAGACGCATCACCGCCGCTCGGCGCCCCCTGTCCAGATTCGGCTGCGCGCGGCCGTGTCGGTCGGGCCGCTGACGACCCACCGCAGGGGCGTTCCCTCCGGGGACGCGCTCGTCAGGTCGGCGCGGATGCTGAACGCCGACGTGCTGCGCGACGCGGTCGGCGCGTCCGGCGCGCTGCTCGGCGTCCTGGCCTCGGGCTACGTCTTCGAGAGCGTCATCCTGACGATGGGGCCGGGAGAGCGGGAGGGGTACTGCGAGGTGGCGGACACGGTCAAGGAGACCCACTTCACCGCCTGGATGAAGCTCAACAGGCCGATGCTGGAGCCCTGACGCCGGGGACTCATGATCACAGGTCCCGGCGGAGGCCTCCGGCACGCCGAATTCATTGCGCCCGAAATCGACGCCTTTAGATGTCCGATTCTCGGGGGTCTGGTCTTGGGTCACCGGACATCCGCAGGCCGGTGACAGGACCAGTGGGTGGTCTTGAAGCGTGGTGTCACGAGGCCTTGAAGGGCCACGGAGGCACGGTTACGATCCCCACAACTCTTAGGAAACTTTCCTAAGAGTGATGGAGTGCTCCATCGATTCGGGGTTCCTGTTGGTTCGGGGTGAACTGAACGAGGAGAACCATGTCCAGACCCCGCGGGCGGCGAGCGATAGGGCTGGCCGGCGCATTGATCATCGCGATGGCCGGGTCACTGGTCGCGGCGCCCCAGGCGTCGGCCGCGGCGGTGACCGCCACCTGTACGAAGACCTCCGACTGGGGCACCGGCTTCGGCGGCCAGTGCACCGTGAAGAACGGCACCACGGCGTCCATCCCGAGCTGGAAAATGGAGTTCGACCTCCCGGCCGGGACGGCCATCGGCTCCACCTGGGACGCCGCCAAGGCCGTCTCGGGCGACCACTACACCTTCACCAACGTCGGCTGGAACGGCACGCTGGCGGCCGGGGCGAGCGCGAGCTTCGGCTTCAACGGCACCGGGCCCGGCTGGATCTCCGGCTGCAAGGTCAACGGTGCGACCTGCGACGGGACGGGCGGGCCGGGTGACGACACCCAGGCCCCGACCGCGCCCGGCAACCTGCGCTCCACCGCGAAGACGTCCAGCAGCGTCTCGCTGGCCTGGAACGCCTCGACCGACAACGTCGGCGTGACAGGGTACGACGTCTTCCGGGGCGGCACCCTGGCCGACACGGTCACCGGCACCAGTACGACGATCTCCGGGTTGTCGGCGAGCACGGCCTACTCGTTCACCGTCAAGGCCAAGGACGCGGCCGGCAACTCCTCGGCGGCGTCCGGCGCGGTGAGCGTGACCACCGACGCGGGCGGGCCCGGTCCCGGCCCGGGCGGTGACAAGGTGATCGGCTACTTCGCGCAGTGGGGCGTCTACCAGCGCGCCTACCACGTCAAGAACATCGACACGAGCGGCTCCGCGGCCAAACTGACGCACATCAACTACGCGTTCGGCAACGTGCAGAACGGCCGGTGCACCATCGGCGACAGCTACGCCGACTACGAGAAGGCCTACACCGCCGGCGAGAGCGTGGACGGCGTGGCCGACACGTGGGACCAGCCGCTGCGCGGCAGCTTCAACCAGCTGCGCAAGCTGAAGAAGAAGCACCCGCACATCAAGGTCATCTGGTCGTTCGGCGGCTGGACCTGGTCCGGCGGCTTCGGCCAGGCGGCGGCCAACCCGGCCGCGTTCGCCGACTCCTGCCACAGCCTGGTCGAGGACCCGCGCTGGGCGGACGTCTTCGACGGCATCGACATCGACTGGGAGTACCCGAACGCCTGCGGTCTCACCTGTGACACCAGCGGGCCCGCCGCGTTCAAGAACCTGATGTCGGCGCTGCGCGGCGAGTTCGGGTCGGGCAACCTCGTCACCGCCGCCATCACGGCCGACGGTTCGAGCGGCGGCAAGATCGACGCGGCCGACTACGGCGGCGCCGCGCAGTACGTCGACTGGTACCTGCCGATGACGTACGACTTCTTCGGCGCCTGGGCGGCGCAGGGCCCGACCGCCCCGCACTCGCCGCTCACCTCGTACCCGGGCATCCCGCAGCAGGGCTTCAACAGCGACGCCGCCATCCAGAAGCTCAAGTCCAAGGGCGTCCCGGCGAACAAGCTGCTGCTCGGCATCGGCTTCTACGGCCGCGGCTGGCAGGGCGTCACGCAGGCCGCACCGGGCGGCACCGCCTCCGGTCCCGCGCCCGGCACCTACGAGCAGGGCATCGAGGACTACAAGGTCCTCAAGACGCGCTGCGCGGCCAACGGCACCGTCGCCGGCACCGCGTACGCGCACTGCGGCAACCAGTGGTGGAGCTACGACACCCCCGCCACCATCGGCGGGAAGATGACCTACGCCAAGAACCAGGGTCTGGGCGGGTCCTTCTTCTGGGAGCTCAGCGGCGACACCTCCAACGGTGAGCTCATCACCGCGCTGAAGAACGGCCTCGGCTGACGACGCGACCCCACCACGTCGAGCCGAGGCTCGGGCCCCTGACCCACCGCGCAGGTCAGGGGCCCGTCCCATCTCCCGGGGGATCAGTCGCGGAGCTGGGAGAGGATCTTGGCTCGTTCGTCGGCGTTGCGGCTCAGGTAGCCGATCCAGGACGAGCCCGCGCCGGCGTACGCGCGCATCACGTTCGCCAGCGTGGGCTCCAGGCCGCCGACGCCGCGGCCGAGGATCTCGTTGGCGATGACGACGGCCTCGTTGACGGCCAGGCCGTCGTCGGCCATCCGGCGCAGCGCGGGCTCCATGCCCTGCTCGCGCCGCAGCAGGTCGTAGAGCTCGATACGGGGCCTCAGCAGCTCGACGCGCCGCGCGTACTCCCCCGAGGGCAGGTCGTTGTCGCGCCGGAACGCGGGCTCCAGCAGCGCCGCGAGCCGCTGGACGTGGTCGTCGCCGTGGCCCGCGAGCCGGCCGGGGAACTCCTTCTCGAACTCGTCCCAGTCGACGCTCAGGGCGCGGACGTCCTCGATGCGTGGCAGGAAACGCACCCGGGCCGGGTCGGCGGCGACGAACGCGTCCACCAGCAGCCGGTAGCTCAGCGAGGAGTGCTCGGCCAGCAGCAGGGCGTCGAAGAGGTCCTTGGCCTGGGGGTAGGTGTCGTCCAGCAGCCACATGAGCTTCCACGCGAGGGACAGCTCGGGGGTCGCGGCGTTGAGCAGGACGTCGTCCACCAGGGTCGGCTCCGGCTCCACCGGCAGATGCTCGTTGAACACGAAGTCGAGCTGGACGGTGCCCTGCGGCACGGCCTGGGACTTCCAGGGCAGGAGGAGCCGCCGCCCCGGCACCCGGTCGTAGGTCCAGATGTCCTCGGTGACGGCACCGCGCGCGTCCAGCCTCACCGCGCCGGACGAGGACGCCGCCTCGGCCTCCCAGGCGATGCCCTCGAGCATCTGCCGCGTCCGGTGCTCGGCCATCCGCCATGTACGGGGCACGACCACGAAGTCCAGGTCGCCGGGCTCGCGGGCGAGGTCCCCGTACCACGCCCGCAGCAGGACGCTCCCCCGCAGCACCAGGTGGTCGGCCCACGGCGACCCGGCGATCGCCCGGAGGACGTGGCCGACGGCCTGCCGCCGGTCGGAGTACCACCGCACGTTGAGGTAGCCGGAGTCGAAGACCGGCTCACCGATGCGCATCGCGTTGCTGAACTGCTTCAGTGCCGGGTCGAACACCGGCCGCTGCACGGCGCCGGGCACCGGCCGCAGGGTCGCGGGCAGGCCGAGCCGCCGGCGCGTCACCTCGTCCGGCCCGTCGTGCGGCACCTCCGCCTCGGGCTTCCAGGGGCCGCCTCGCAGGCTCTCCCAGGTCGAGCTCATCTCCGGTTCCTCCCTTCGGTGATCCATCCGTCGTCGAGCGACTCGGCGTCGTCGGCCACTACGTACTCGCGTTCGACCGAGGCGATCTCGTGGCCCGCCGCGCGCAGCACGGCGGTGAGGGCGTCCAGGCGGCGGCCCGCGGTGAGCGAGCCGACCGCGCGGCAGCGCTGGGTGACGAACCGCTCCTGGAGGCCGTCCGCGCGGACGCGGCGCGCGTTGCGCGACAGGTGCGCCTCGTGCCGGACGACCAGCCCGGCGAGCGCGGGCAGTCCTCCGGCGTCCGCGCCGAGCAGCAGCTTGACGTGGTGCTCGAAGTAGCGGCCGGGCGCCTGCTCCTCGTCGTCGGTGCGCGGCACGCCCTCGTTCCAGGGGGCCGCCTCGATCTTGGTCCGGGTGACCGCGCACCCGGCCGCCCGCAGCCCGGCCGCGGTGTCCGCCGCCCGCTCGCGGGCCTCCGTCAACGTTCCGGTCGTGCGGAGCGTCAGCATCGGCTGCGACGGCGTCCGGCCGCGCTCCAGCACGATGTGGACGACCTTCAGGCCGCGCGGCGCCGCCCAGCTTTCGAGCGCGGCGAGGTCGCGCGCCGCCACCGTGAGGTGGGTCTCGAAGTCGCCGGCGAAGTCGTGTAATGCGGACATGCTGGGATGGTGACAGAGGTCGCGAACGCGAGGCACCTGGATTAACGCTAGTTTCGAACGTATGACGGAATGGAAACTGAGCCGGACGTACCGGAGCACCGCGGGCGAGGTCCGCTGGGACGCCTTCGGCACGGGCGAGCCGCTGGTCCTGCTGCACGGCACGCCGTTCTCGTCGTACGTCTGGCGCGGCATCGCGCGCGGCCTGGCCGACGGGCGCCGGGTGTACGTGTGGGACATGCCGGGCTACGGCTCGTCCGAGATGGCCGAGGGGCAGGACGTCTCTCTCGGCGCCCAGGGGCGCGTCTTCGCCGAGCTGCTGGCCCACTGGGGGCTGGACGAGCCGCAGGTGGCCGCCCACGACTTCGGCGGCGCCGTCGCGCTGCGCGCCCACCTGCTGCACGGCGCGCGCTACCGGCGGCTGGCGGTCGTCGACCCGGTGGCGCTGGCGCCCTGGGGGTCGCCGTTCTTCCGGCTCGTCGGCGACAACGCCGCGGTCTTCGAGCGGCTCCCGCCCGCGCTGCACCGGGCGCTCGTCCGGGAGTACGTGACGTCCGCGAGCGGCCCCGGCCTCCACCCGGGGACGCTCGACGCCCTCATCGCGCCATGGCTCGGCGAGACCGGGCAGGCGGCGTTCTACCGCCAGATCGCGCAGGCCGACCAGCGGTACACCGACGAGATCCAGGGCCGGTACGGGGAGATCGACCTGCCCGTCCTGGTCTGCTGGGGCACCGACGACGCGTGGATCCCGGTGGCCAAGGCGCACGAGCTGGCCGCCGCGATCCCGGGTGCCCGGCTCCGCCTCATCGAGGGGGCCGGGCACCTCGTCCAGGAGGACGCCCCCGCCGAGCTCACGGCCGCCCTCCTCGGCTTCCTCGACTGACCGGCGTCCCCTAGTCGACCTGGAGGGCGGCCTGGATCTCCAGGTTCAGCTGCAGCCTGGTGCCGAGGGCGAGGGCGCCGCCCGGGATGGTGGCGGTGTCGCCGACGCCGAACTCGGTGCGGTCCAGCTCGCCCGTCGCGGTGAGCCCGACCCGCGACCCCTTGAACGGGTCGTCCTGGCGGAACACGTCGGGCCCGAAGCCGCCGATCTCCAGCCGCAGCGGCACGCTCCTGGTGATCCCGCGCAACGTGAGCTCGCCGTCCAGGACGAACCCGTCGCCGTCCGCGCGCAGGCCGGTGGAGCGGTAGGTCATCGTCGGGTGGTTCGCCACGTCGAGGAAGTCGGCCGACCGCACGTGCTCGTCCCGCTGGTCGTTGGCGGTGTCGATGGAGGCGAGGTCGACGGTCGCGGTGACGCTGGACTCCAGCGGGTTCGCGGCGGTGACGATCGTGCCCTCGACGCCGGTGAACCGGCCGCGCACCTTGTTGAGCATCATGTGCCGGATCTTGAAGCTCACGTCGCTGTGCACGGGGTCGATGACCCAGGTGCCGGCGACGTAGCCGGGAATCTCGACAATTTCGACAGTCATGGTGTCTCCTAGGGGTGACGAGAAGTAAGAAGGTTCTCTTTGATGCCTCAGTCTCAAAGCGGAACCGTTCTCATCCTGCGAAGGCTTGTCTGAGCCGACAAGAAGGCACTTGTTTCTGCCATGGGCACACGGAGGGAACCATGGAGGTCAGCGACTTCAGGGGGCGTGAACCCGCGCTCTGCGAGACCCACCGCGTGCTCGACCGCATCGCCGACAAGTGGTCGCTCTACACGATCACCGTTCTCAGCACCGGCACCCGGCGTTTCACCGAGCTCAAGCGCGAGGTCACCGGCATCAGCCAGCGCATGCTCACCGCCACCCTGCGCGGCCTCGAACGCGACGGCATCGTCACCCGCACGGTCCATCCGGTCATCCCGCCGCACGTCGACTACGAGCTGACGCCGCTCGGCCACACCCTCGTCGACGCCGTCAAGAACCTGATGGCCTGGTCGGAGGAGCACATGGACGAGATCGCGCTGGCCCGCGAGGACTACGACTCGCGCGAGAGCTGAAGCCCTGCGCCCCTGTCCGGAACGGAGGGCTTCGCCTCTCCCGGGGGCTGACGTATCGTCCGAAACGTGAGGACGACCGGCGCGGGACCGGCGCCGGTGGAAGGAGCGTCCCGTGTTGCGCGTGTTCTGTTTCGGTGACCTCGGGCTGACGGTCGAGGACGTCTACCTCGTCGATCCCGACCCCGACCGCGGCGGCCACGAGCGCGGCGTCCGCGTCGAGCTCCGCCCGGTCGAGCCGCAGGACCGGCGCGGCTCCCCCAACGCCTCCCAGCCCGTCGCCCTCGGCCAGGCGATCTGGCGCGGCGACTTCCTCGAGTCGGTCAAGGGAGGCCCGGGCACCAAGGACCGCATGCACCACCACCCCGGCATGCGCGCGGGCGAGCCGGGCCGCCGCGTCTTCGAGCCCGGCCTCACCGACGACCCGATGGCCTGGCTGGAGAAGCGGCTCGGCGACCTGGAGCCCCTCCTCGACGCGGCGGGCGTCCCCGTCACGCCCGCCCACCGGCACGCCGCCGCCGTCCTCCGCGACAACCTCACCGAGGTCGTCGGCACGATCACGACCGTGCTGAGCGAGGTCCGCGCCGGCACCCTCGCCCACTCACCCCCCGAGTAGCGCGGCGCCGCGGCGGCGCCGATCCGCGGCTCAGCCGTGGAGCAGCGCGGCGCAGATCCGCGGGACGGCCGTCCCGATCGGCTCCCGGATCACCTCGGTCGCCAGGTCGTCGTACGGCGTGGGGTCGCGGTTGACGATGACCAGCGTCGCGCCGTGCCGTACGGCCTCGGCGCACAACCCCGCGGCGGGCTCCACCATCAGCGAGCTGCCGATCGCCAGGAACAGCTGCGAGGCCCGCGCGACGGCCCCCGCCCGCCCGAGCACGTCCTCGTCGAGGAACTGCCCGAACATCACCACCGACGGCTTGAGGATCCCGCCGCACGAGCACGCGGGCTCCTCCCCGCCCCGTTCCAGCACGTTCGAGGTCGGGCTCCGCTCACCGCACGACAGGCACGTCACCGTCGCCAGGCTGCCGTGCAGCTCCAGCACCTTGCGCTCGGACGACCCGGCCTTCTGGTGCAGCCCGTCCACGTTCTGTGTGAGAACCCGGACGGCCTTGCCGCCGTGCTCCAGCTCGGCCAGCGCCGCGTGCGCCGCGTTCGGCGCCACCTCGGTCCGGTACAGCTCCCGGTAGGACGACCACAGCCGGCGCCGCACGCCGGCGTCCGCGACGAACGTGTCGTAGGTGAAGAGGTCGGCCAGGCTCGGGTCCTTGGTCCAGATGCCCTGCGGCCCCCGGTAGTCGGGAATGCCGGAGTCGGTGGAGATTCCGGCGCCCGTCAGCACCGCGATCCGCGTGACCCCGCGCATCCATTCCGGCGCGTCCGTGTCCATGCGCGCCACCGTATGCGCCACCACCACGCGACCGCGATCGTTTATCCGGCGCCTCCGCGCCGGGCCGTCGCGGCGCTTCCCATGGCCCGGACTGGTCTCACTGCTTGACCTGTTCGCCGAGGTGGTCGTAGGAGGTGGGGCAGACGAGGATCTGCAGGGAGTAGCCGCGTCCGATCCGGATCTGCGTCGGGTCGGGACGTACCCCTTCCTCGGCGGGCGGCCAGCTCTCGCCGCCGTGCTCCCCGCTGTCGATGGCGAGGAGGAGCTCCAGGTCGGCGCCGCACTCGCACTCGATGACCTCCGGGCCGCTGAGGTTCCAGCGGGCCCAGCCGCCGACCTTCCAGCCGCCCACCAGGGCCAGTTCCCACCGGTAGTCGTGGCCCGTCTCCTCCTGCCAGGCGATGATGCGCTGCTCCAGGTCGTAGGGCAGCAGGCCGAGGTACTCGTACTCGGTGATCTGTTCGGGCCGCAGGACGCACGGCTCCGGGAGGTACTGGTCCGACTCCATGACCGTGGGCCCGGGCTGGACGGTCAGCGGGTTCGCCACGTCGGAGGAACGCCACCGCAGCTCGGCCAGCGGGCAGATGAGGTCCGCGTCATGCTCGAAGGGGCACCACAGGACCTGCACCATGTCCGTGCCCTCGGGCGGGTGAAGGTCGGGGACGTCGCGGGCGTAGAGCTGAGCCACCGCGAGCAGCGGGAGTTCACGGGGCACCGAGGTCGGCGCCCGCTCGTCCAGCCTTCTCAGCTCGGCCCGGAGCTCGTCGGTGAAGGCGTCGTCGTCGCGGGCCTGGTCGAGAAGCCGCCGGCGGAGGCGTTCGTCGGCGGGGCTTCGCAGGTCCTCCGCGAAGGCGTGGGTGCGCGTGCAGACGGGCCACGGCTCGTCGGCGGGCCAGAGGAGCGGGCCGCCGACCGAGCTGTCGTGGACGCCCGGGGAGCCCGGGCGCGGGTGCAGGCGCGTCGCCGTCCTGGCGTGGTCGGCCAGTTCGGGGAACGCCGCTTCGAGATCGACGGGACGCGGTGGTGTGGTCATTGCTGGGAGGTCATCCAGAGGTCGATGAGCTCGGCGGTGGGGTTGGTGAGGGCGGCGACGCTCTTGTCTTCGTGATCGACCTCGATGCCGACGGGGAGGAGCTCGGGGCCCAGGCCGCTGAAGAAGGCGTCCGGCTCGGGGAGCCTCTCGTACTCGCCGGGACGCCACCAGTAGACCAGCGGGGTGATGGGCTTCTCGCCCTTCTCGTAGTGGGTGCGGGCGAGGTCCTGCATGGCCTCCAGCGCGCCGAAGATGTGATGGTCGGTGCCGATCACCTGGATGATCACGTACTCCGGGATGGGGACGGAGATCAGGGCGCCGAACGGGGCGGCCTGCCGGACGTGGCGGTTCAGCAGGTACAGGTGGGCGCCGATGTAGCGGTGCGCCTCGCCGACGTGCGTGATCGGGATGCCGTAGATCTCGTCGTCCTGGGTGTAGTGCGGCTCGTTCTCCAGCGACCAGCGGATCGCGGCGCCGAACGCCTCGTTCTCGGGGACGTCGCCGAGCGTCTCGCGGGTGAGCGGCGACAGCGACTCGGGGTAGTCGATCACGACGGTCTCCAGCAGCCCGGCCGCCAGCGGGCGCGTCACGAGGTCGTCGACCAGGTCGCCGAGGTCCTCCTCGTAGTAGATGCGCAGGCGGAGCTGCCCGGCGGCGAGCACCCGGTCGATCTCGGCCTTCTCCCGGCCGAACGCCGTGGTCATCTTCTGCACGAACTCGGCGGCCAGCCGCGGGAGCTCGGCGCGGGAGTTGCGCCCGGCCTCCTGCCGCCAGTCGGCGGTGTTGATCGTCCAGGTCTCCCCGTCGGGGCCGGTGACGTCGACCGTCTCGGGGTCCAGCGTGACGGCCCGGTAACCCCGCCGTTCGAAGGCGTCCAGCAGCGCGTTCCCGATGATGTCGGACACGGTTCTCCCATCGTGACGATTCAGATGATCAACCCCCGGAGCAGGTCACGCTAGCGATCTTTCGCCCCCTCCCGTAAATCGGGAAGAAATCGGGTCCCGGCGCGGGTTACGTTGGGTCAAGGCGGGCCAGGCCCGCGTCGTTCACGACGGAGAGATCGAGCAGGAACCCGATGGCCTTCCACGAGGTGGGGCGGCGAGCTATCCGCGCCGAGCTGGGGAACGAGCAGTCGTTCTCGGCCCGGCTCGGCGGTGTGCGCCGTCATCCCATCGACCTCGTGAGGCCGTTCCATGCGATCACCTGACATCCGCACGACCTTTCTCGACTTCTTCTCCGAACGCGGGCATCGTGTCCTGCCGTCGTCCCCGCTGATCCCCGGCGATCCGACGTTGCTGCTCACGGCCGCGGGCATGAACCAGTTCAAGCCGTACTTCCTCGGCGAGCGCGAGCCCGCGGACCGGCGTGTGGCGACCGTGCAGAAGTGCGCGCGGACGTCCGACATCGACAACGTCGGCCGGACGACCCGGCACGCGACGTTCTTCGAGATGCTCGGCGACTTCTCGTTCGGCGACTACTTCAAGGACGAGATCATCCCGTGGTCCTGGGAGCTGCTCACCGGGCACTTCGGGCTCGACCCGGACCGGCTCTGGGTCACCGTCTACCTGGACGACGACGAGGCCGAACGGCTGTGGCGGCGGCTCGGCGTGCCCGGCGACCGGATCCAGCGGCTCGGGATGGCCGACAACTACTGGTCCATGGGCGTTCCCGGCCCGTGCGGGCCGTCGTCGGAGCTGCACTACGACCGCGGGCCCTCGTTCGGGCGCGAGGGCGGCCCGGCGGTCGACGGCGAGCGTTACCAGGAGATCTGGAACCTGGTCTTCATGCAGAACGTGCGCGGCGAGGGGCCGGGCAAGGAGGGCTACCCGATCCTCGGCGAGCTGCCCGCCAGGAACATCGACACCGGCCTCGGCCTCGACCGGCTCGCGGCGATCCTCCAGGACGCCGGCACCGTGTGCGAGACCGACCTGCTGCTGCCCACGTTCGAGCTGGCGCAGGAGCTGGCGGGCCGCCCCTACCCGGGTCGGGACGGCAGCGAGGAGTCGGTGTCGTTCCGGGTGGTCACCGAGCACGCGCGGTCGGTCGCGTTCCTGATCGCCGACAGCGTCCTGCCCGGCAAGGAGGGACGCGGCTACGTGCTGCGCCGCCTGATGCGCCGCGCGGTCCGGCACGCGCGGTCGCTGGGGATCGACGGGCCGGTGCTCCCGGCGCTGACCGGCAGCGTGATCGCCAACCTCGGGCCGGCGTGGCCGGAGCTGGTGGAACGGCGGTCGCTGATCTCCCAGGTCGTCGCGGCCGAGGAGGAGTCGTTCGGCCGCACGCTCCGCCAGGGGTCCCGCCTGCTGGACGGCGCGATCGAACGGGCGCGGACCACCGGGTCGTCACGGCTGCCCGGGCGGACCGCGTTCGAGCTGCACGACACCTACGGCTTCCCGATCGACCTCACCGTGGACGCGGCGCGGTCGGCGGGCCTGGACGTGGACGAGGAGGCGTTCGGCGAGCTGCTCGAACGCCGGCAGCGCCAGGCGAAGCGGGCCGAACGTGACCGCAAGGGCGGCGCGGTGGCGCGGCAGGACGCGTACCGGAAGGTCGTCGCGCGGCACGGGCTCACCGAGTTCGTCGGCTACGACGGCACCCGCGCGGAGAGCCGGATCATCGGCCTCCTCGACGGTCCGGAGCCGGTCGAGGACGCGGCCGAGGGCCGCGAGGTCGAGCTGATCCTGGACCGCAGCCCGTTCTACGCGGAGGCGGGCGGCCAGGTCGGCGACACCGGTCTGGTCCGCACGCCGACCGGCACGCTGGAGATCCTCGGCACCCGGCCCGGCCTGGACGGGCTGCACGTCCACGCCGCGCGCGTCCGCGACGGCGAGGTCCGGACGGGCGCCGAGGCCGAGGCGGTCGTCGACGGCGAACGCCGCGCGGCGACGGCGCGTTCGCACAGCGCGACGCACGTGCTGCACGCGATGTTGCGCCGCGTCCTCGGCGACCACGCGGCGCAGCGCGGCTCGCGGGTCGAGCCGGGACGGCTGCGGTTCGACTTCGCGCACTTCGGCGGGGTCGAGCCGGGCACGCTGCGTTCGGTCCAGACACTGGTGAACGACTACCTGCTGGACGACCCGGACGTGACGGTCTGGGAGGCGGGCCGCGCGGAGGCGGAGGCGGCGGGCGCGATCGCGCTCTTCGGCGAGAAGTACGGCGAGCGGGTGCGGGTCGTCGACATCGGCGACGCGTCCCGCGAGTTGTGCGGCGGCACGCATGTCGGCCACGGCGCGCAGGCGGGGCCCGTCCACATCGTCGGCGAGTCGTCCATCGGCACCGGCCTGCGCCGGATCGAGGCGCTCACCGGCGCTGACGCGCTGCGCCACCGCGACCGGCAGGAGGATCTGCTGGCCGAGCTCGCGGCGCTGCTGAACGTCGGCCCCGACCGGGCGCCCGACCGTCTCCGGCAGCGCCTGGCCGCGCTCGCGGAGACCCGGCGCGAGCTCGACCGGCTCCGCCGCCGGGAACGCGACGCCATCGGCGAACGCCTCGCGGCACGGACCGTCCATCTGGACGGGGCGTGGCTCATCAGCGAACGCCTCGACGACGTCCCGGCGGCCGAACTGCGCCCGCTCGCGACCGAGCTCGCGCACCGGCCAGGCCGCGGCGCGGTCATGCTGGGCACGGTCGACGGTGGCGTCGCGACGCTGGTCGGCGCGGTCACGCGTGATCTCGCGGACGGCGGCCTGCGCGCGCGTGATCTTCTCACCCGCGCGGCGCGGACGGTCGGAGGCGGCGCGGGCGGCAAGGGCGCGCTCGCGCAGGCGGGCGGGCGCCGTCCCGAACGGCTGGACGAGGCGCTGGCGTTCGCCGCGGCCGAGGCACGCGCCCTGCTCCGCGATAAATGACCGTCATGTGATCCCGCCGGTGGTCAGGACGGCGGCCCGCGCCCACCTGCGCGGCCATCGCCCGTGAGGCCCCTGTGCTCTGTCCCGTGCCGCGTTCGTTCGCGGCGCGGGACGACAGTGGCCGACGGTCATGACGGGGAGGACGTGGTGATCGGCTGGGGGCGGGGCGTCCAGCGGTGCCGGGTCAGGGCGGAGATCGCGCCCGGCCCCGCCATCGCCACGATGATCGCCAGGCCGACGGGCACGGCCAGCGCGGCCCGCAGCGAGGTCGCGTCCGCGAGGTGCCCGATGACCGCGGGACCGGCCAGCATCCCGCTGTACATGAACGTGGTCAGCAGCGCCAGCGCGCGCCCGGCCGACGCCTCGGCGGCGCCCACCGTGCTGAACGCGATCGGCACCACGGTCGCCAGGCCGATCCCGACCAGCACCCATCCGGCGAACGCCCCGGCCAGCGCCGCCGCCCCGAACGCCGGGGCCACCAGGACCAGCGCGTAGCCCGAGGCGGCCACCGTCCCGGCCATCCGCAACGTGCGGGCCGCGCCCAGCCGCCCGCGGAGCCGGTCGCCCGCGAACCGCATCGTGGTCATCGCGACCGAGTAGACGGTGAACGCCAGCGGCGCCATCTCCGGCCCCGCGTCCAGCACCCGCCGCGCGTGCATCGCGGCCCAGTCCATGGCCGCGCCCTCGCTGATCGCCGCCGCGAACACCACGATCCCCAGCATCGCCAGCGCGCCCCTGGCCAGGCCGCGCCGCCGGCCGGTGCCCTCGTCGACCTCGACCGCCGCCGGAACGGCCCGTTCGCGCAGGAGCAGCGGGGCCGGGGTGACCAGCAGCACCGCCCCCACCACCGCCGTGGTGATCAGCAAGGCCTGCACCCCGAACCCGGCCTTCAGCGCCGCGGCCGTGGCCAGACCGCCGGCCGCGCCGCCCAGGCTCCACATCCCGTGGAACGCCGACATGATCGGCCGCTCGTAGACGGCCTCGACCTCCACCGCGTGGGCGTTCATGCCGATCTCCAGCAGCCCGAACCCGGCCCCGAACACGAACGCCGTCACGAGCAGCACCCCGTACGACTCCGAGAGCGCCGGGCCGAGCAGGAGCAGCGCGCCCAGCGGCCCGGAGACCTGGCACAGCCGGCGACTCGAGAAGTGATCGGAAAGACGCCCGGCGACCTGCATGGACACCAGCACGCCCACCGCGACCAGCAGCAGCACCGTGCCGGTGCGGCCGGTGCCCAGATGCAGCCGTTCGTCCAGCGCGGGCAGGCCGGCCGCCCACACGCCGAGCACCAGGCCGCAGAAGCCGAAATAGGCGAAAACACCCAGCCGTGCGCGTCGTTCCACATCCCCTCCAGGTTTTGTTCGCACCTAGAACATAATCCAGGTCCAGAGATGGCACAATCTCCTCGTGCGAACGACCGGCGCGAGGACGAGCGGTGAGCTGCGGCTTCACAACCTGGTGCGGCTCCTGCGCGCCGTGCACGAACGCGGCGCCCAGGCCACCCGCTCCGAGCTCACCCGCGACCTGGGCCTGGCCAGGGGCACCGCCGCCGTCCTCGTCGGCGAGCTGATCAACAACGAGCTGATCCGCGAGGAGGCCGCCCACCAGGGCACCCGCGGCCGCCCGACCGGCATCCCCGGCCCGCACCCCGCGGGGCCGGTCGCCCTGGCCGTCGACTTCCGCGAGGACCTCTGGACGATCGCCGCCGCCGAGCTGGGCGGCGCCCTGACCGTCCTCGACGAACGCCCCCACCGCGGCAGCCTGCCCGTCCTGGACGACCTGACCGAGGCCATGGCCCGCCACCGGACGGCCCTCGCGCCCCGCCCCGTCGCCACGGCCCTCGCCCTGCCCGGCCCCATCCGCGACGGCCGCCTGGTCGACATCCCCGCCCTCGGCTGGCGCGAGATCGACATCGCGGCCGCGCTGCCCGGCGTCCTCGTCGGCAACGACGCCACCCTGGCCGCCCTCGCCGAGGCCCGGCGCGGCGCCCTGCGCGGCCACGGCCTCGGCCTGCACCTGCACGTCGAGTTCGACCTCGGCGGCGCGCTGATCCTGAACGGCGACCCGATCCCCGGCGCCCGCGGCGCCGCCGGCGAGATCGGCCACATGCCCCTGATCGGCGGCGACGAGCCCTGCCCCTGCGGCGCCGCCGGCTGCTGGGGCAACGAGGTCGGCGCGAACGCCCTCCTGCGGGCCACCGGCGGCCCGCCGCACGACCGCTCCCGCGCCCTGGAGATCCTGGCCTCGCCGGCCCACCAGGCCGCGGTCGACAAGGCCGCCGACATCCTCGGCATCGGGATCAGCGCCCTGGTCAACGCCCTGGACCCCGAGCTCGTCACGCTCTCCGGCCTGGGCCCCGGCATCCTGGCCCGCTCAGCGAACGCCCTGGACGTCACCTACCGCCAAGGCCTGATGGCCTTCCGCCGCGAGAACCCGCCCCCCATCACCCCTTCGGCCCTCGGCCCCGAAGCCACCCTCATAGGCGCCGCCGAACTGGCCTTCGACACCTTCCTCACCCCCCAAGGCCTCACCGACTGGCTGACCAGACGCGCTCCCCGCGAGCGAAGCTGAAAAGGTCCCGCGCTCAGAAGGACCCGCACAGAACCACCTGGAGCCCCACCCCTCGACCGGGAGAGCTTCCTGTCCTGGGCGATGTTGCCGCCGTAGGTGATCCACGAAGGCACCGAACCAAGCGATGCGAAAGGCCCCCCGGACCGAGCGAAGCGAAGGCGTCACGACTCCCCGTGCTGCGACCCGAGCCGAGCGAAGCAAAGGCCCCGACCGATCGACGTACTGCGACCCCGGAGGCCAAGCGAAGCAAAGGCCCCCAGGCGACGAAGCCCGGCCCTGTGGAGGCGGAGCCTCCACCCCGGGGGGCTCCGGGGGGTCGTCCCCCCGGGCAAGGTGGCGGGCCCCCGCGAAGCCGCCCCAAGGGGCGGCGAAGTGGGTAGGCCGCCTCGTCGGGCTGGCGGGATTTGAACCCACGACCCCCGGCACCCAAAGCCGGTGCGCTACCAAACTGCGCTACAGCCCGTACGCCCGCTGGCGGGGCGACCTGTGCAGTGTAGTGCCGTTCAGGCGCGATCGCCTCTCCATATCGGTGCCGGTGGCGTGCGATCAGCGGACGGTCCGGTTCCCGTCAGGGAAAGGGCGCAAGTGGTTCCGCGCGCTGCGGCTCGCCGACGGCCCCGACGAGGTCCATCGCGGGGTGGTCGCCCGGCTGAAACTCATGAAATTTGGCATGAGTCGATGAAAAAGTTGCTTCGTTGATAAAAATCCGCGAAACCGCGTAATCGTCCTGGGCGCTTCCCGTCTTCTCCAGAAGCCCGCTTCATTCCTGCGGTGCCTCTGGGGCGACCGGTAGTGGTTGGTGAGGGTTGTGGCGAAGTGCGAGCTTGGGTTGGATGGCCAGGTGGTCACAGGCGTGGGCGTCGAATCGGACGCCGATCTGGTGCAGGCGGCCGGCTCCGGAGACGAACGCGCGTCGGGCGAGCTCTACCGGCGCCACCATTCCGCCGTGCTCGGGTACGCCCGGGGTCTCGTACGTGATCAACATATGGCCGAGGACCTGACGAGCGAGGCGTTCACCCGCACGTTCGCGGCGCTCCAGCAGGGCGCGGGGCCGCGCGAGGCCTGCCGTCCCTACCTCTACACCGTCGTCCGCAACGCGGCGGTCGACTGGGCCCGCGCCGCGCGCCGGACCGTGGTGACCGACGAGGTCGCCGAGTGGGCCGACGGACCGGCCGACGAGATGCCCGACGTCGACGAGCTGGACGCGCTCGTGCGGGCGTTCCGGTCGCTGCCCGAGCGCTGGCAGACCGTGTTGTGGCACACGATCATCGAGGACGAGCCCGTCCAGAAGGTGTCCGAGGTGCTCGGCATGGAGCCCGGCGCGGTCACCCAGCTGGCGTTCCGGGCGCGCGAGGGGCTGCGCCAGGCGTTCCTGGCCGCCAGCGTCGAGGGGCGGCCCGAGTGCGCGGAGTACATCGCGCAGCTGGCCGCCGGGGTCCGCCGGCCGGGCCGGCGCCGGAGCCGGGCGCTGCGGCAGCACCTGGAGACCTGCGCGCACTGCCGCCGGGCCGCCGAGGAGATGTCGGACCTGAACGCGCGGCTGCGCCGCAGCCTGCCGCTCGGCGCGATCATCCTGGGGGCGCCGTCGGCGCCGCTCAGCGCGCTGGTCCCCGCCGGTGCCGGCGTGCCCGCCTGGGCGTTCCCCGCCGGGGTGGCCGGCGCGGCGGCCGCCGTCCTGGCGATCCTCTACGCGGCGACCGGCATGGGCCCGTCGGAACGGCCGCCGCCGCAGGCCGCGCCGCCCAAGCAGGCGGCCCCGCCGGCGACCCTGCCGGCCACGAAGGTGCCCGAGCCGGCGCGGAGCACCGCGCCGCGGGTCGCCGTGCCCAACGACATCAGGCCTTCCGCCAGCCCGCAGGCGGGCGGCGGCGCCACCGCCCAGAACGCCCCGGGGGTCTACCGGATCCGCAACGTCACGCTCCAGTCGTGCCTGGTGCCGGACGGCCCGTCGGTGGTCGCGACGCAGGGCACCTGCGGCGGCACGGCGTCCACCTGGCGGCGTACCGACACCGCGGGCGGCTTCACGCTGACCAACGCGGCCACCGGCACGTGCATGGCCCGGGGCGCGTCCTCGGCCGGCGCGCCGTGGGAGAGCCCGACGCAGTACGCGGTGACCATGGCGCGGTGCGGCGGCGCCGACCAGGTGTGGAAGCTGGTGCAGTCCACGGGCGTCACCAAGCTCTCCAACGGAGACGGCTGGTTCCTCCAGGCGAGCTGGTCGGGCCTGCAGCCGGTGACGCTGAAGTCCTCGTCCTTCGCGGGGATGGCGGCTCAGGGATGGTCCCTGGACAAGCCCTGAGCCGCGGCCCGGTCAGCCGTAGCGGAGCTGCTCGCGCGCGACGGGCTCGCTGTTGAACGTGAGCCACGCCTGGAGCGCCATGTGCAGTTCCAGCCGGCCGCTCGTGGCGTGGATCGTGTCGCCGAAGAGGTCCTCGAGCTGCCGGATGCGGTAGCGGACCGTCTGCGCGTGGACGTGCAGCCGCCCGGCGACCTCGGTGGCGTTGAAGCCGCACTCCAGCCAGGCCAGCAACGTCTCCGCCAGCCGGTGCCGCTGGCTGGCGCGGACGGTGAGCAGCGGCGCGAGGCTGCGGTTGATCACCCGCTCGACGAGCTCGCGCTCGCGCAACATCACGATGAGCGGCAGGTGGCCCTCGGCCACGATGAGCTCGGTGCCGTCGACCAGTCCCTGCGAGGCCAGCTCGACGGCGTCGCGGGCCAGCCGCAACGACTCGTTCACCTGGGTGACCTCGACGGTGGGGCCGACCGCCGCCGTCCAGCCCGCCAGGTGCCGCCGGAGCATCTGGGCCCGGCCCGGCCCGTCCGGGTCCGGGACGATCACGCACGGCTCGGGCAGGTGCAGGCCGAGCAGGACGTCCGGCGGCAGGCTCGGCCGCCGGGTGTCGGCACCGCGTTCGCGCAGGGCCACGGCCGCGACGGTGCGCGGCAGCGGCCATCCCGCCTCGTGCGCCGGCTCCCTGAAGTCCTTCAGGTCCGGTGCGGGAGAGGTGAGCAGCAGGTCGAGCAGGCGGCGCCGGCGGTCGTGGCGGGCGCCCGCGGCGCGCGCCTCGGCGTCGGCGTGGCCCTCCGCCACGACCACCGCGAGCTGGTTGAGGTAGCCGAAGACCCCGTTGGCGATGGCCGCGATGTTCGCCGCGCTCGTCTTGTAGCCGAGCCGCTCGGCACGTTCGGTGAGACGTTCGACCGCCACCCCGGCGCCGATCCTGATCGACGCCTGCCACGCCTCCAGCGTGCGGCCCTCGACCGCCTCGCCCTCGCCCACCTTGCGGAAGAAGTCCAGCACCTCGACCGAGCTGGTGCCGGGGTCGGCCATGAGGTCGAGGAAGTGCCCGATCGCGTATTCCACGCCCACCCCGAGCGCCTCGGCGTACCGCGGATCGTGCGGCCGGGTGAACTCCGGCACCTGCTTCTCGATCATGCGCACCGCCTCGGTGGCGATCTCGGGCACGTGCCCGCGAAGGTCACTGGCGATCCGGGCGGCGTCGCCGAACGAGAAACCGAGCTCGATCCGGCGCACGGGAAGGCGGACCACCTGGCTGACGTCAGACACCGAGATCTCCTTCACTGGGACGACGTGAAGGAGACGCGGGAAGGTCCGCGAGATTACGGACTTTCGGCAGATTTAATGTCGGCCCTGCTCAGCGACCGGACAGGCGACCGGCGCGCGGAGGCGTTCCGGGCGGCACGCGCCGGACGGGCGGCGGACAGGCGGGCGGCACGCGCCGGACGGGCGGCGGGCATGCGGAGGCGCCCGCGAGTGGGGCGTACCCGCGAGCGCCCGGGTTCGGTACCGCCTCCTTGTCTCAGGCGGCCTTCGTGGGGGTCCCCGCGACGGCTGCTCCCGTCTCGGGCACACCGGCCGCCGACGCGGAGCGGCGCGGCGTCATGCCCAGCGCGACCACGGCCGCGACGAGCATGAACGCGCCGATCACCAGCCAGGCGTCCACGAAGGACTCGTGTGCGTCCAGGTAGCCGTGCGGTGTGCCGAGCACCGCGACCGCGAGGCTGACTCCGAAGACGCTGCCGATCTGGCGGCTCATGTTGACCACCGCGCTGCCGGTCGCGTAACGATGCGGCGGCAGGTCCACGGTCGAGGACGCCAGGATGGTGGGAAGGGCGAGGCCGACGCCGGCGCCGCCCACGAGCCAGCCGGGCAGCAGCCCGCCGACGTAGTCGGGGGTCGGGCTCAGGCTGGACACCATGATCCCTATGCCGAGCGCACAGAGCAGGCAGCCGAAGGCCGTGACCACGCCGACCGGGATCCTCGCGCCGATCATCCGGCCGGCCACCAAAGCGAAGATCGGTACCATCAGCGGCCCGGGAGCCACACCGAGCCCGGTCTGGATCGCCGAGTAGTTCCAGACCTCCTGCATCCACAGGACACCGATCAGCAGGTTGCCGGCGAACGCGACGCAGAACAGCAGGATGGCCGCGTTCGACGAGGCGAAGGTGCGCACCGCGAGCAACGCCGGCTCGATGACCGGTGTGGCGTGCCGCGACGAGCGCAGCCAGAACGCACCCAGGGTCAGCATGGCCACGGCGAGGACGAGCGTCGTCCGCTCCGACGGCCAATCGTTGATCTTGACCAGTCCCAACGCGAGCAGCGCGATGGCCACCGTGAGCATCACGGCGCCCGCGATGTCCGGGATCTTGGCGGTCGCACCGTCCCTGGAGTCCGGCACGAAACGGACCGCCAGGACGATCGCCATGATCCCGATCGGGACGTTCACCTCGAAGACCCATCGCCACGAGGCTTCTACCAGCACGCCGCCGACCGCCGGACCCGCCGCGGCCGCCAATGCCGAGGAGGCGGACCAGATCCGAACCGCGGCGGCGCGCCGCTCTTGGGGGAAGACCGAAAGCAGAAGCCCCAGGCTGGTGGGGATCAGAGCGGCCGCGCCCACGGCCTGAAGTACGCGGAAGCCCACCAGCCACCACAACGAGGGCGCGATCGCGCAGGCCTGCGAGGCCGCCACGAAGACCACGAGCCCGAGCACGAGCCCGGCCTTGCGGCTGTAGCGGTCGGCGAGCCTGCCGAGGGGAACCAGCAACGCGGCGAAAACGATCGTGTAGGAGTTGAGCACCCACGAGAGGTCGGCCAACGACTCTCCGGAGTAGTCACGGCCGATGTCGTTGAACGCCACGTTGACGATGAACAGGTCGAGCCCGGCCATGAAACTGGCCACGGAGAGCACACCGAGCACAAGGCCCGGACGTGCCTGCCGCGGACGCACCTGGCTTTGATCAACCATAGTCAGAACAGTAGCGACGTCCGCTGACTGTGGTCAATACAAGTCAGCATGTTCTTCGGCGTATAATCGCGAAGGTGAGCATCGCGCTTGAGGGGCACTTCGCCGACCGGACCACGTGGTCGATGCAGAACTGCCCCGTATCCAGGACACTTGCGGCGATCGGGCCGCCGTCGGCGGTGCTGGTGCTGAGCGAGGCCTACCTCGGTACGAGCCGTTTTGGCGACTTCGTTCGCAATCTCGGCATGACCGAATCGGCCGTCACCGACCGGCTCCGCCATCTCGTGAACTTCGGGCTGCTGAGCAAGGAGCCGTACCAGGAGCCCGGGCAGCGCACCCGCTACGCGTACCACCTCACCAAGGCGGGGCTCGCCCTCGCTCCGACCCTGGTCAGCCTCATGGAATGGGGCGACATCTACCTCGAGAGCGACGAGGGCCGCATGGTCGCCCTCGTCCACGCCGACTGCGGCGAGGCCGTCATGGCGGACATCCGCTGCGAGGCCGGTCACGACGTCAACGTGGACGAGGTCATCATGCGTCCTCCCCCGGAGACTCCCGAGGTCAGCGAGGGCGCCGCCCCCGAGCCGGCGGGCGGCCTGCCGGCTCCCGAGCCCGCCCCCAGTTCCACGACCTAGTCCCACGGCCACTCCTGGCCTCTATCGGCCACACTCCCGGCACCCGCCGGCCCGCCCCGCGGCGGCCGCCCTGACGGGTGGACCGCAGGCACCGCCGACACCGCTGGGCTCGGCGGATGCCGCGGAGCCGGCCGCGGACGCCGCGCGCGGTCGCCTCCGCGGCCGGACCACCGCGGGAGAACGGCTCCCCGGCGAGACGCAAGCCCCTGGGTGCCTGCCACCGGCCCATGGCCGCGTCTCGCCGGGGAGGTCCGGCGCCCGGCCCGGCCGCCGCCGTCTGGGGTAACGGCGGCCGGGCGGGCGAGTTCAGTAGGCGGGGCTGGTGGCCGCCGCCAGGCGGAGGGCGTGTTCGACCAGGCCCACGAGGACCTGCTTGGCGGAATCGGCGCGACGGGCGTCGCACAGGATGACCGGGACGTGCGGATCGATGTCGAGGGCGCCGCGGATCTCGTTGGCCTCGTACTGCTCGGCGTCGTCGAAGCAGTTGACCGCGACGATGAACGGGGTGCCCTTCTCCTCGAAATAGTCGATCGAGGCGAAGCTGGCGGTGAGGCGCCGGGTGTCGGCCAGCACGACCGCGCCCAGCGCCCCCCGCGACAGCTCGTTCCACATGAACCAGAAGCGCTCCTGGCCCGGTGTGCCGAAAAGGTAGATCGCGACGCCGTCGCGCAGCGTGATGCGGCCGAAGTCCATCGCCACGGTCGTGGTGCGCTTGGCCGCCACGCCCTCGAGGTCGTCCACGCCGACGCTGGCGTCGGTGAGCGCCTCCTCGGTGCGCAGCGGCCGGATCTCGCTGACCGCACCGACCAGCGTGGTCTTGCCGACGCCGAAGCCGCCGGCGACGAGGATCTTGAGTGCGACCCGGGGGCCGTCGTTCTCCTCGTCCGCCGTCTCGGTCAGTTGGTCAGAGCGCGCGGAGTTCATCGAGAACCCTCCTGAGCAGGTTCTGATCGGTCTGGGGTGCGCTGGAGGCCGGCGAGGTCCAGCGCTGGATCCCCACCAGGCCCGAGTCGAGCAGGTCGCCCGCCAGGACCCGGATCACGCCGAACGGAAGGTTCAGCTCCGAGGCCAGGTCGGCGATGGTGTACGGGCGGCGGCACAGCCACAACAGCCGCCGCTGCTCGCGCGTGAGCCGGCCGGGCTCTGCGGGGGCACGGCCGAGCGCGACGAGAATGGTGACCAGGTCGAGCGGCTCGCCGCGCGGGCGGGTCCGTCCTCTGGTCATCGCGTACGGCCGGACCACCGGTCCGGCGGCGTCGTCGATCCACCGCTCCCTCCCAGGACCAGGACCACGGGGGCCACCTGCGGTGCTCGGATCCATCTCCGGTCACCCGGAGCCCGGACCGCGGGGTCTCAGTCCCGTCGAGAGTTGCCGCCCGACTCGTTTGACCAGCATCGTCATCTCGTACGCGACGAGGCCCGCGTTGGCGCCCACGTCGCTGAGCAGTGCCAGGCAGCTGTTGGCGCCGGCCGGGACCACGAAGAACAGGCCCTTGTCCATCTCGACGATGGTCTGCCTGATCTCGCCGGAGTCCAGCTGCGGCTTGGCGCCGATCGCCAGGCTGTGGAATCCCGCGGCGAGCGCGGCCAGATACTCCGAGTCCTCGCGGCCGACGTCCCGCGACGAGCCCATCACCAGGCCGTCCCTGGACAGCACGACCACCTTGCGCACCTGCGGCACGCGGTCGACGAGGTCGTTGAGCAGCCAGCTCAGCTCGTTCCCCACTCCCTGCTGCGTCATGATGTCGGTCCTCCCCTTCCCTCTGCGAAATCGGACGGGCCCTCGTCCTCGTCCCTGCCGCGCATCCAGCCCGCCTGTAGGTCGGCGAACAGGTCACGGGAGGCCTCGGCCGAACGTTCCTCCCACGCGACGAGCTGGTCGTCGGGCTGCTGGTAGCCGCCCGACTGCTCGTCGTCGCGAAGTTGCGGGGCCAGGCTGGCCCGCCGCACACGCCGTGGCAGCGGCGTGCGGCCGGAGCCGTCGCCGAACGAGGCGGGTGCGGTGAACGGCGCCGGCCGGTCGGTGGGCTCGGCCGCCCACGCCGGCGTCTCGGTGGTCCACGTCGGCCGTTCGGTGCCCCAGCGCGGCGTCTCCGCGGGCGGCCGTCCGGTGAACGGCTGCTCGGTGAACGACTGCTGGCCGGCCGCCGGCGGCGGCTCCGCGAACGGCTGCTGGTGCTGCTCGGTGAACGGCTGCTGTTCGGTGAACTGCTGCTGCCCCGGCTGCGGTTGCGGCCCGGTGTAGGGCGGCTCCTCGTACGACCCGGGGTGCCCGAGCGACGTCGGCCCCTCCGAGGTCGTTCCCTGGACGGGGGGCGGCGGCGCCGTCTGGGTGTCGAACACGGGCGCGTTGAGCATCGCCTTCGACCGCAGGAAGTCCTGCCGGTGCCCGTTGCCGGTGCCGTTGGCCGCCATGGCCGCCCCGGCCTCCTGGCGGACGTCGGCGACGGTGGAGTCGTGCTCGTCCTCGGGCTGGTCGACGTCGACCATCAGCTCTCGCGGGATCAGCACGACCGCGCTGACGCCGCCGTAGACCGACGGTTGCAGGGCGACCCGGATGCCGTGCCGGCCGGCCAGCCGGGCGACGACGAACAGGCCGAGCCGGTCGGTGACGGCCAGGTCGAACTCGGGCGGCTGCGACAGCCGCAGGTTGAGGGCGTTCAGCTCGGCCTGGTCGAGCCCGATGCCGCGGTCGACGATGTCGACGGCGAAACCGTTCGCGCCCATCTCACCGCGCACCAGGACCTCGGTCGGCGCGGGCGAGAACACGGTCGCGTTCTCGATCAGCTCGGCGAGCAGGTGGACGACGTCCGCCACGGCCTCGCCGATCAGCGCCGCCTCGGCGGACATGACCACGATCTCGACCCGGGTGTAGTCCTCCACCTCGGCGATCGCCGCGCGCAGCACGTCCTCGACCGGAACCGGACGGCTCCAGCCGCGGCCGGGCGACGCGCCGGACAGGATGACCAGGCCCTCGGCGTGCCGGCGCATGCGGGTGGTGAGGTGGTCCAGCCGGAACAGGTCGGCCATCACGTCGGGGTCGGAGGCCCGGCGCTCCATCTCGTCCAGCATGCGCAGCTGGCGGTGCAGCAGCGACTGGCTGCGCCAGGCGACGTTGAGGAAGACGCGGCTGATGCCCTCGCGCAGGTACGACTCGCGGACCGCCGTCTCGATCGCGGTGTGCTGGACGCGGGTGAACGCGTCGCCGACCCGGATGACCTCCCGTGTCTTGCCGCCCGTGATCGGCGGCGCCTCGGCGTTGACGTCCACCTCGTCGCCGCGGCGCAGCCGGGCGACGACGCCGGGCAGCCGGTTCTCGGCGAGTTCGAGGGCGGCGCGCTGCAGGCCGCGCAGCTCGCGCGACAGGCTGCGGGCGGCGATGAACGACAGCGCGATGGACGCGACCACCGCGAGCAGGCCGAGGCCTCCGACCAGGACCAACCGGCGCACGATGCGCTCGCCGATCGGCTTGGCCAGCTCGTTCAGGGCCAGACTGGCCTGGGTGACCCGCTGCTCCCACGCCTGCGACAGGGGCTGCGTCGTCGCGGCCCACTCCGCGGCCTCGGCCGGCAGCCGCTCACCGCCCGAGGCGATCACGGCCGCCTCGGTGGCGCGGTAGCGCTGGTAGTTGTCGGACGCGGCGAGTGCCTGCAGCGGCTTCCTGAGCTCGCCGTTGAGGTCGGCCATGCCGACCAGGAACTGCTGCCGGCCGTTGGCCGCCCACTCGACGAACGCCAGGTGCTCGGCGGCGCTCAGGCGTCCCCCCTTGGCCGCCGCGGCCTGGATCAGCGCGTCCTGCCTCAGCATGTAGGCGCGGGCGTTGCCGACACTGATGAGCGCGCGGCCCTGCTCGAAGATGTCCAGGTCGTTCACGATCACCAGGCCGCTGAAGACCAGGATGACGCGGTCGAGCATGCCGCTGTACGACTCGATGATCTCCAGCGTGCTGGTCTGGCCGGAGTCGACCTTGGCCCGCAGGTCGGGCAGCCGGCCGAGCGCGCGCATCGCCTCGTTCAGGCGCTGCCGGGTCTCGGGCTCGGCGGCGTCCACGGCGTCGGCCGACAGCGCGCTCCTGCGGAACGCGGCCTGGACCGCGTTCGCCCGGGCGCGCTGGGCGCCCAGCTTCTGCTTGTCGGCCGCCTTGCGGGTCGCGACCGCGACGGCGCTGAGAGAACGTTCCTGCTGCAGCGTGTTGACCAGGAAGAGACCGGGCAGGCCGATCTTCTCGTACGTGGTCGAGAAGTCGTACTTGTCGACCGCCGGACCCAGCGTGATGTTGGCGGCGAACCCCCACAAACCGATCAGCGACAGGATCGGCACGAGCAGCAGGACCGTGATCCGCACGCGGATCGGCAGCCCTCGCCTCCTCGAACCGGCCGCGTAGTCCAGGTCCTTCGAAGCGGCCGCCCGGGGCGGGCCGGTCGGCCGGCGCTTGCTCTTCGTGCCCATCAGATCTCACCCTCATGTCTCAGCGGGGCCGCAGGGCTCGGCCCGCCTCTCGTTCGCCTCCGGGGCCTCCCGCCGTCGGGTGGCGGGGTGCCCCGGCTCATGACCACGAGCCGTCCGTTCCGGTCCAGTTGGGCTTGCCGCCCTGCCACGTCTCGCCGGCGTTCGTGCGCGCCACCAGGCGCCGCAGGCGGTCGGTGATCATGGCGACGGCCTCCGCGTGGCCGCGTTCGGCCTTCTCCCGCGTCGTGTACTGACCGATATCGGCGTGCATCGCATGGTCGGAGGCAATGGTCTGCCACAGCAGCGGCCTCCCGTTCGCCGCGAGCCCCTGGCCGACAACGGTGAACCAGGTGGAGACGACCACCACGACACTGCCGACCCGGATGACGTCCTGCGCGAGCAGGCGTGATCTCACGTCGAGCAGCAGCCGTTGTGCCTCGTCCGATGTCGCGGGTCTTCCGTCAGCTCGATACCAGTCCACGGACATCGCAGCCACCCCTATCGCCGACGATCTGTTCGTCTGCGGGGGGTCGACGACGACGCGTACATGGGCATGTGGACGCGCATGGTTGCTCACCGCTCCAGAAACTGAGCTCGGATCAGTTGGCCGGGGGCGGGTCGGCCTGGAAACGCCCGGAGAGGACGGCGTCGTCCTCCAGAGGGCGTCTAACGCGTGTGCGGCGCCCAGGCGGGCACTTCACACCAGACCGACTTGCCGGCTGAGGTCTGCTCGATGCCGTGGCGTTCCGCGATGATCGCCACCAGGAACCATCCCCTGCCGGTCTCTTCCAGCAGGTTGATCCGCATGGCGCGCGGCAGGACAGGGCTCGGGTCGTGGACCTCGATCCGGAGACGGCCACCGACGCGCAGCAGGCGGAGGCTCAGCGTGGCACCGGTCTCCGCGGCGTGTTGCACCGCGTTGGTGACCAGTTCCGAGACGAGCACCTCCGCGTCGTCCCGCACGTGCGGGATTCCGCTGTCGGTGGTGATGGAGCGGCTGAAACCGCGGGCCAGGGGCACGGACGCGCGTGCCGCCGGCAGGTCCAGCTCGCCCAGCAGTACTTCCATGGGGTCCGCCAACGAGGGCACGGCAGGCGGGGCGACCGCCGTGACCGTGGCCGCGGAGGCCGGTGCGAGCGCCGCCGCGGGCGCGGGATACGCCGCGGCGGGCACGGTATGCGCTGCGGAGGATGGAGGGTGCGCCGCGGAGGACGGAGGGTGCGCCGCGGACGGCGCGTGGTGCGTCACGGTGGACGCGGGGTGCGCCGCGGGGGACGCGGGGTGCGCCGCGGGGGGCGGCGCGAAAGTCGCGGTTGGCGCTGAGAGCGCGTCGGCGTGTGGCTCGGCTGTCTCGCTAGGTCGCTCTATCGTGCGGTGTTCGCCCGTCATGAACGCCTCCTCGGCTGGGGCGTGGCGACCGGTTCCTGCGCGGGCGTGGCGCGGGGCCGGGGGTCACGATGGCTTGCCTTCCTCGGCGTGCGCGGCAACACGGTCGCGCAGCAACTGGGCAGTGCTCTCGAACCACTCCTTGTTCTCCTGCTCGAAGCGCAGGCCACGCAGGCAGGTGAGGTAGGGCCCGATCGGGGATCCCTTCCGGAGGAAGGTCTCCTCGTCCAGATCACCTCGGAGGTGTTCGAGGGTGCGCTCGAAGATCGAGATCTTGGCGGCGGAAGCCAAGGCCCTGTCCTCGAGTTGCGCGATGACGGCCGTTGCGGAGATGTGGTCCACGGCCTGGACCATGACCAGGAGGTTCTCACGGATGATCCCCGGTTTCGCCGGCACTACGGCGAAGCTCTCCAGCTCGTCGATCCCTGCCTGGGTGACGGTGAACACCCTTTTGTTGGGACGGTCGTGCTGGATGATGCGGCGTCCGGCGATCAGCCCTTCGGCCTCCAGTTTGGTCAGCTCGGCGTAGAGCTGTTGCGGGACCGCGTGCCAGTAGTTGGAGACGGAGAGATCGAAGATCTTGGCCAGTTGATAACCGCTGTACTCGCCGTCGAGCAGGGCTGCGAGTACTGCGTGACGTAGCGCCATGGCCCGTCTTCTCTCCGTTCTCGGCACCGGATGCGGGTGATCTGTGACTTTATCAGGCAAAGCCATGGCTAGTCTCGTTTTTGACTAATTTGTTTTGAAAGCACCGGTTCCGCGTCCGCGGCCAGTGCCGTGATCCTGCCTTCCAGGAAGGCGTCGCGAGTCAGCGCGCGCTGTATCTTCCCGCTGGTCGTCCGGCGGACGGCGCCCCTTCCGGCGAGCACGACGGTGAGGGCCGGCAGCCCGAACGCGCGCGCGACCCGCTCCTTGGTCGACGACGCGAGCTCCGGAGTCCCCCGCGACGCGGAGACCTCCTGGACGACGACCACCTGCTCGACGAGCGCGTTCCCGTCATGACCGCCGTGATCACTGTGCCCGTCGCGTCCATTGAGGCCGTTGAGCCCGTTGCGCCCTTCGCCGAGGTCAACGGCGAAGGCCGCGGTGTTGCGGGCGGCCGGGTTGGCGGCCTGCGCGGCCTCCTCGATGTCGTGCGCGTGGATGTTGCGCCCGTTGACGATGATGAGGTCCTTGATCCGACCCGTCACGTACAACTCCCCGTCGGCGACGAAGCCGAGGTCGCCCGTACGCAGGTACGGGCCGTCGCCGTCGAGGGTGAACGCGCGGAACGTCTCGAGCGTCTGCGCGGGCCGCCGCCAGTACCCCTGGGCCACGCTGCCGCCGCGGACCCAGATCTCGCCGACCCGGCACGGAGGCAGCGCCTCCCGGGTCCCCGGATCCACGACGCGCACGTCCAGCGACACCGCGCGCCCGTTGCTGACCAGCCGACGCACCTCGCCCTGCGTACCGGACGCGGACGGGGGAACGGCCAGGTCGCGGGTCAGGGCCTCGCCGTCGAAGTCACGGACGACCGAGCCGGTGCCGAACGGCGCTCCGCTGATGAGGAGCGTCGTCTCGGCCATGCCGTAGCACGGCATCCAGGCGTCCGGGTCGAACCCGACCGGGCCGAAACGTTCCGCCATACGTTCCAGGGTGGCGGCGCGGACCGGCTCGGCCCCGTTCTTGGCGGTCTGGAGGGAGCTCAGGTCGAGCCCCTCCAGCTGGTCGTCCGTGACCCGGCGCAGCAGCAGTTCGTACCCGAAGTTGGGCGCGAGCATGATCGTCGCGCGGTGGCGGGTGATGAGCTCCAGCCACAACACGGGCCGTTTGACGAACGTGATCGGGGACGTGAAGACGTACCGGCAGCCCATGTAGAGCGGCTGCAGGAACTGACCCACCAGCCCCATGTCGTGGTAGTGCGGGACCCAGCCGGTCCCGATGGTGTCGGAGCAGCCGTTGATCGCGCGCTTGATCTCCTCCGCGTTGTAGAGCAGGTTGCCGTGCGAGACCATCACTCCCTTGGGCTCGCTGGTGGAGCCCGAGGTGTACTGGAGGAACGCCAGCGTGTCCCGGCCGATCACGGGCATCGACCAGAGCGCGGCGTCCACGGCGCTGCCCGCCGCGGTCTCGTTCTGGGTGTCCAGGACGCCCACCTCGCCCGCCATCCCCGAGTCGGCGAGCCACTTCTCGAGCTTGCCGCGGTGCGCGGTGTCGGTGAGGATCCAGCTGATGTCGGCGTCCGCGATGATGCGCCGGGTCCGGCCGGACCGCCCCGAGTCGAGCTCGGGCAGCGGCGACGGCACGGCCACGACGCGCGCGTACAGGCAGCCGAGGAAGGCCGTCACGAACTCCAGCCCCTCCGGGTAGAGCAGCATGACGGCCTTGTCCTGGAGGCCGAACGCCTGAAGGCGCGCGGCCAGCGCACGGGCCCGGCGGTCGAGCTCGGCGAACCCCAGCTCGGTCTCGCGGTACTTGCGGCCGACCCCGCGTTCCTCGGTGACGAACGTGAAGGAACGCAGGTCGCCGTGCCGCAGCACGTTCTCCCGTACGACGGATACGAACCCCCCGGCGGGGGCGCTGTCGCCGTGATCGCGCACGACGTCACGCCCCGGCCGCGGCGGCCGGGTGGACCGCCTGGTCGTCCGCCCGCTGGACCGCCTGGTCGTCGTCGGCCAGCGACCGCAGCGAGAACCAGGCCTGGCCGCCGGCGCCGGCGCCGGCGCCCTTGAACATCGCGGCCTCCAGGGAGGGCAGGTGCTCCTCGGACAGCTCGGTGTCGGGATGGACGCGCTGGAGCAGGCGCTGCAGGCAGAGGACGAGCCACCGCCCCTCCGCGAACGCGCCGCCGAACTCCTCCTGGTTGTGCAGCCAGGTGAGCACGCACGAGATCATCGCGTGGATCTCGCAGTAGCGGCGGGCCCGGTTGAGCGCCGCGACCGAGGTCGTGTCCCCCGCCGCGTCCCTGATGCCCGCGTGCAGGTCGGCGCGCAGGTCGCCGATCCGTTCCGCGAGGTCGGCGAGCTCCGCCGCGACGCCGGGTGCGGCGTGGGCCTTGGCCGCGGTACGGAGCTCGTCGACGGTCGCCGCGAACCGCTGCCCGATCTCGTCCAGCCCCTCGTTGGTGAGCTGGAGCCGGCGTCCGTCGGGACGCCATCCGGGCGGCACGCGCGTCCAGTCGAAGAGGCCGGCGAGAAGCCCGGCCTCGTCCCCCGTCGGTTCGGGAGGCGTGACGAGGTAGGGAAGCTGGCCCGCCACGTTCGCCAGGTTGACGTGGGTGGTGCCCTCGAAGATGCTGGCGATCGCGTGATCGCGCTGGAGCTTCTGGAACACCCCGTGCGCCACCCCCTCGCGCAGGTAGCCGCGAGCCGCCAGGACCGTTCCGATGCTGGCCACGACCTCCTCGCCGAGGACCGGCACGAAGTACTTCACGATCGACGACCACAGGCTGAGCCGGGCGGGCTCCACGGTCAGGCAGCGGGTCACCGGGATCGCCACGCACTCGGCGATCAGCAGGTCGAGGTGCGCCTTGACCAGATGGTCGCGGATCACCGGGATCTGGTAGATGTCGGCGCCGTAGAGCGTGCGCTGGTGCGCGTACTCCATGCCGATCCGCACCACCGCGTCGATGGTGCCGACCGACAACGCGGCGATCGCGGTACGGGTGATCTGCAGCGTCTTGAGCGTCTGCACCAGGCCCGAGCCGCGGCGGCCGATCACCCCGCCGGCGGGGACGCGGGCGTCGTTGAAGATGATGCCGCTGAGGTCGTGACCGCGCAGGCCCACGGTGCGGACCGGCGGGAGCACGTCCCACATGGCCGGGTCGAGGCCGTCCTTGTCGACCAGGATCAGCGAGAAGTCACGGCTGCCCGTCCGGGCGTACGTGGTCACGAACCGGCCGCGGGTGGCGTTGCCGACCGGCCACTTGGTGCCGTTCAGCACCAGGTCGTCGTCGTCGGACTCGGCTTCGGCCTCGCAGGCCATCACGTCACTGCCGTGGTCGGCCTCGGAGACGCCGAAGCACGCCAGGTCGCCCTTCAGGACGCCGTCGGCCACCAGCTCCTGCTGGCGGTCGTTCCCCCACAACCACACCGGGTTGACCGCGAGCAACCCGGACCCGTACATCACCGCGAGCGTGACGCTGCGCCGCGAGATGCCGCGGGTGACGAAGAACAGCTCTTCCAGCGTCGCCAGCCGGCCGCCGAGGTGACAGGGCACCAGGTACGCCGGGAAGCCCCAGTCGCGGACCGCGTCGACCGCGCCGGAGGGCAGCTCGTCGCGTTCTTCGGCCTCGACGATGGCCTTGTAGGAGAAGGGTCCGGCCGACTCGTCCATCGGATCGCCGAGATAGGCGTCCAGATCGGCGGCGATCCGGTGCGCCGGGCTCGGCTGCTCGCCTCTGGCGGCCGCATGGCCGGGCTCCACGTACATCGAGGCCGCGCGGTCGGGCTCCGCGCGTCTCGAGGTCGCGCGGGCGGGGTCCTGCCTATTCATTTTTCCACTCCCTTGTACGCCTCTGGTTCAGGCGGACGCCTCTTCTTCCATCCGCCTTCCGACGAGCCGGGCGAGTGTCATCGCCGCGGGCAGCGGCCGGACCATCACCGTCAGCACGCTGACGAGCCCGGCGTCGTTGAACCTGATCAGATCGAGTCCCTGCACGTGCTTGCCCATGACCCGGGCGCTGAAGATCAGCGCCACCACCGGCGGCCCGCCTGTCGGGTAGGCGGACGTGCCGGGCGGACCACCGCCGGCCGCGGCGGGCGGACCGCCGGCCGGGGACGCCAGGCCACCGGCCGGCGATGGCAGGCCGCCGCTCGAATGCGGCGGACCGCCGGCCGGGGCGGGCAGGTCGCTGGTCGGGGTGAGTGGGACGGCGGCCGTCGGGTCATGCCGCCGCCCCGGGGCGGAACTCACCAGTTCGTCGGTGTAGTGAAAGTCCTCGAAGACCTCGAGGAGCACCCGGAGAAGCGCGGTGACCGCGTCCCGGCCCTGGTAGGGCTTCACCATCACCGGACTGTGGAACTCGATGCCGGGATCCAGCGTGCCGGTGATCGCGGCGAGGTCCTTGGCCTCCACCGCGGCGCGGAATGTTCCAGGAACGGTCACGTTCGCTGCTCCTTCGAATGCCGCGACGCCGTCAGAGCGCCGATCGCGACAGCTGCGCCGAATAGGCGGCCGGCGACGACACCGCGCGGGCCAGGTCGTGCGCCCAGACGCGGTAACCGGCGGGTGACGGATGGAATCCATCCCGGGCGAAGAGCTCACGATCACGCGCCATGGCCTCGTCCATCGGAACATGGAACGCGCCATATTCACGCGCGACCTCACGCATGGTCCTGTCCATGGCGCGGGCCTGAGCGCCGAGGACCATCCGCAGTGGTTGGGGAATCGCGGGGAATCGGTGAACCGGAGGCATTCCGGCGACGATCACCCCGGCCGTGCGATATCGGGTGCGCAGGGCCGTGATGAGCTCGGCCAGGTCGGCGGCCCATCGTTCCAGCGAGCGACGCCGGAGCAGGTCGTTGATCCCGACGGTCACCACGACGAGGTCGGGTGTGGTGCCGTTCAGGGCCGGGACCAGGTCGGTGGTGACCCGGCGCGCGGTCGCGCCGTTCCGGCCGGTGACCGACCAGGCCACGCTTCGCTGGAGGTGGTCGTGCAGGGCGCCGGCGAGGAAGCCGGGCAGCGCCTCGGCGTGGGCGATCGCGCCCACCCCGGCCGCCGTCGACTCCCCGATCACCAGGATCCGGAACTCCGGCGCGATGCCGGTGATGACGCCCTGTTCGGCGCCGGACGCCGGGTCGAGCCGGGGCGTGTTCCGCGCCGTCCGGCGGGCCTGTAGGAGCAGGATCGGCGCTAGCAGCAGACGCGCCATCGCCTGCGTGACACGGGTGACATGGGTGAACGAGAACGGTCTCTTCATCTCTAACCCCAGACGGTGATGTCCCCCGAGGACTCAGATCGTCCGTTCGCTGAGCAGGTCTCTGGCGATGTCCGCTATCACCTCCGCTACGTAGGCGTGACCGTCTGAATTGAGGTGGATGCCGTCCGCGCTCCACAGCGACGGGTGGTCCACCCTGGGCACCGCCTCCGGCGAGAGAAATGTCATCCCGCTGGCCTTGGTACTCCGGGCGAGTGCGTCATTGAACTCGTGAATTCTTTGCCGGACCCGTTTCTTCCTGAACTCGGACATGAGTCCGCGGTCAAGAAGTGGCGGATGCGGCACTGGCGCGGCAATCGCCGCCGCCCCCATTGCCCGGGACCACCCGAACACTTCTTCGAGCCGGTCCGCCACATCGGCGTTCTGGAATCCGTTGAGGGCGTCGTTCATACCGCAGTTGATCACCACCAGGCCGGGCCGGAGATGCCGGACCGCGGGCAGCTGGTCGCGGACCACGTCCGCGATCGTGGCCCCGGGCCGGGCCGCGTTGGCGACGTGCGCGCGCGGCAGGCCCAGCGCGTCCGCGAGCCGGCCCGCCCAGCCGATCCAGCCCCCGGCGGGGTCCGGATCGTTCTGCCCCTCGGCGACGCTGTCACCCAGCACCACCAGGTAACGCCGGGCGGTATAAGCCTCTGGCCAGCCATTCATCACGGCTTCGCCGTCCATCAGCCGACGAGCTCGAGGAGGTATTCGGTCAGCGAGTCGACCGTCTCCCTGCGGCGCGCCTCGTCCAGATCGACCTCGACCTGAAGGTGGTCCTCGATGTCGCTGATGATGCTGATGGCATAGACCGAGTCCACGCCGTAGCGCGCCAACTCGACCGCCGGGTCGATGCTTTCCGCCGGCTTGTCGAGGTAGAAAGCGATCCTGTCAATGAGCCACGTTTGTAGCTCACCGTTGGATATTGTTGTCGAGCCGCGCACAGTGTTCCTCCTTTACCGGGATGTGCTATGAATCGATCGCGGTGGCCACCGGAGGACGAGCACAACGCAACATACAGCCAAACCAAAGCCAGGTACACACCCCTATGTGAACTATCTGAAACAGGACTTCTGCCGCTCTGTAAATCAATCCGTCACCCTCGCAATAAAGGGCAGCGGCTTAATCCGGGCGACAAGTTCCAATACCTGGCTTGGATCGACCACAGTCAGCTACGGAGCTGGCTTGCCTTGACCACAGTCAGCTACGCGGACCGGGTGTGCATCCCCACCTCAACAGGCCACTCCACCCCACCCACCTGCAAGAACACCCCGCGGACACCCTCCGCCACCACCACCCGCCACGTCCCCGGACGGCGCACCCCACCACCGGAATTTGGGACACGCTCCGCCCCCTTAAGTGACGACTACTCCCCGTACTCCCGACGGTCACCTGAGTCACAACCACCCCGCCCCCTGGCCAGAAGGGGACGGATAAGTCTTACGTCCCGGCCACATTGCAACCCGGCAATCAGCGCCCCTCAACACCCCCCGCACCCCCTCCCAAACCCCCCGCTCCCCCACCCCCGCGACCACCCCTCGAAGCCCCCTCCCCCGTAAATAATTAACCGCAACCCCGTCACCACCCCACAGAACCCGCCCCCGAGCGCCCGACGCGCAGCCACCCCACCCACGTCTCCAGGAAGTCCAGAACGCTCACCACGTCCACGCGTTCACCAACGGCTCAGCCGGTCTCGACGCCCAGGACACAAGGCGGAGTTCCACACGCTCACCGCGGAGGGCCGACGACACAACCGCCGCCGAAACCCGGTACGCTACAGCCTGGCGATCGGGCCTCCCCGATCCCTCGCGGGCGTAGCTCAATGGTAGAGCCCCAGTCTTCCAAACTGGCTACGCGGGTTCGATTCCCGTCGCCCGCTCCCCACTGAAAAGGCCCAGGTCAGTCCCGCAATGGGAAGCCTGGGCCTTTCGAACATCCGGCGGCCGTCTCTCCTTCGTGCCACACCTGTGCCACAGGGCTTGTGATCTAGGTGTCGCGAACCTCCTTGTAGGCGTCTCCGAGGGCCTGGGCGATGGCCCTGTCGCGTTCCTTGCTGGCGTGCTGGTAGATCAGTGCGGCCCGGGTCGAGCTGTGCCCCATCCGGGCCATGAGTTCTTTGAGGCTGGCACCATTGCTGGTGGCCAGGGTGTTGCCGACATGACGCAGGTCATGGAAATGGAAGCCAGGCAGGCCGACCTGGGCACGAACCTTGTTCCAGGTCCGGCGGAATCCTGAGCGTCGCAGCGGTCCCCCGTGCGGGCCAACGAACACGCGTCCCTCCGGGCCTGCTTCGGCGAAGGTCTCCGAGTGCTCCCGGAGATCAGGGATGATCTCTTCGGGAATGGCGACGGTCCGGCGTCCGGCTCGGGACTTCGGAGTGTCCACCAGCAGTTTGCCGCCGTCCAGCTCAGCGATGGTCTCGACGACGCGGACCACGCCCTCATCGAGATCAAGGTTGCAGCGGCGAAGGCCAGCCAGCTCACCCCAGCGCAGTGTGGTGAAGGTGCCGAGCAGGACCAGGGCCCGGTATCGCTCGGGGGTAGCCGCAAGGATCTCAGCGACCTTGGCCACAGGGATCGTCGGGCGTTCGGGGGTATCGGGTGTCCCGGCACCCTTGATCCGGCAGGGGTTCCGGCGGATCAGCTCGTCCTCGACAGCGGTAGCAAGAATGGACTTGAGCAGCTGGTAGGACTTGGCCACGGTGGACTGGCCGACCTTGCCGAGTCGTTCCTTGCGCCAGCGTCGTACATCGGCCTCACGGATATCGGCGATCTGCCGCTTGCCGAAGGTGGGCGCGAGGTGGTTCCGCAGCAGGCTGCGGTAAAGCCCTTCGGTCCGCACCTTCAACACCCGATCGTCGACCCATTGGGTCGCATACTCCAGGAAGGTGACCTTGCCGAGTTCAGGGTTGAGCCACTCCCCTCGTCGGATCTCGGCTTCCTTGAGCACCAGCCAGACCTCGGCGTCTGTCGAGCTGTCGAAGGTGTTCGGTGCCGCATGCATGAGGCCGTCAGGCCCCCGATACCGTGCCTGGAACCGGCCTGATGGCAACTCCCGGATGCTGCCGAATCGGCGTCGTGATTTGGTCATCAGGCGGCCCTCCCCCGCCGGTGACCGCGCAGGGTGATCGGTTCGACCGTGCCGCTTGCGATGAAGGCGCGGACGGCCGACTCAGGGATACGGACCTTGCGGCCAATGCGCACGAAGGTGATACGACGTTCTTCGATGAGGCGTCGGGGGAAACGCTCGGTGGTGTTGAACAGTTCGGCGGCTTCGGCCACGGTGAGCAGCCGATCCTGCCGAGGGTCGAATGTCATGGGGAACGTGCTCCTTACGAACGTTGATCATGAGTGGGGTCCTTCCGTCAGGGACGTGATCTCGCACGGATCTCGTCCGGCCTGCCTGGTGATGTCCACGAGAGCGCGGAGGCTCGGCCTGGTGTGAGCTCGCCGTTGCGGCGCCTGGCTCATGCTGCTTGCAAGTGTGGGTTGTCGGCTGGTTGGCGGGTGAGTTCTTCGCGTCCGGCTTGTTGTCGGTCGCGTGCTTGGGCGGCGGCTGTGTTGGCGAGTAGGGCGTCTCCTTGGTTGAGCCATCCGCGTCCGGCGTAGGTGAGGTCGCCGATGATGAGAGTGGTTTCCTCGTCGTGTTGGTGGGGGTCCGCCAGGTCGCAGGTATAGGTGGGGCCGGTGGCCTGGGTGCGTGCGTAGCGGATGCGTGCTCCGCGGAGGCGGGCGAAGGTGACGGAGTAGCGGCGGGCTTTGGTGAGGAAGTGTCCGCCGAAGCCGAGCATGTGTGCCCAGCGGCGTAGGCCCTCGTACGGTCCCTCGTCGCGGTTGTCCTCGTTGACCTCGGGGTGATGTGTGGAGTCGCCGAGGTTCCAGCAGGCGGCGATGAGCCGTTGCGGGTGGGTGCCGTGCGGGTCGGCGTAAAGCGCGATGTTGTGGTGGTCGAGGCGGGGCGAGGTGTGGCCGGTGGGTTCGGTGCTCTTGGTGGCGTACTTGGCCAGGTATCCAGCCACTGCGCTGTCGTTGAGGGCGTTGTGACCGGTCAGGGTGATGGGTCGGACGTCGAGCTGGCGGCCCCAGTTCATGGGCCATCCGTCCGGCCGGGCCGGGTGTGGCGGAGTCGTGAAGGTGATGCCGGACGTGGCGGCATGCACGGCGTCGTACAGGTCGTCGATGGTGAGGCCGGCCGGAGGCGGGATCACCGCGTCGGGGTCGGCGGGATCGATGCCGTCGAGGCGGAGCAGTACGTGGAAGTGCACGGCGCCGCGGGCTTGGTATTCGGCAGCTTTGCCGTGCGAGACCCGGATTGTTCGGCCACCGGCGGGGGCGAGTCCGCGGGTGCGGGCGAGCTGGTTGAGACGGCGTTCGATGGCTTGCTTGGTGCGGCGCCAGAGTTCGCCGCTGTAGCGGTTCCAGACGACGTGGTGGTCGTGGTCGTAGCAGTCGGCGCACAGCGGTTGCCCGAGCTGCTCGTCACCATGGCGGTGCCGGGTGAAGCAGGCGAGCTTGACGCCGTGCTGGCAGGTCTGGGCAGTCCCGGAACCGTCCCCGTTGCGGCGGGCGTGGCAGGGTTCGGCCGGGCACGAGCACTCGCCGGGCTTGGCCTCGCAGCGGGCCCTATGGTTGCGGACGTGACGGGTGTGGACGAGGCCGAAGCTGGGGGCGGTGAAAGTGGCGAACACGGCCGGATGCTGGGCGACGCTGTCAGGAACGGTTTTGCCGCCGACGAGTCCGGCCCGCACGAGCTGGTAGGCGTCGCGCTGGTAGGTGGTGGCGCATGTGGGGCAGACGCTGTGGCGCCGGTTTCCGCACGCTTTGTAGATCGTCCCGTCAGGGAGAGTCGCGGTGGAGATGGTGTCGCGTACTTCACCGGTCGTGGCGTCAAGGCAGTGCAGCAGGCCGGAGAGGCGGACGGGCCGGGTGCAGGCGGCGGCGGACCAGATGTGATCGAGCCATGCGTGGTAGCCCTCTCCGCCACGGCGTAGGGCGGCGTCCACGGCGAGCAGAGCGCGACGGGCTGCTTTCTCCTGGTCGGCGATGGTGGTGGGTGGTTCGCTGTTCGCCCCGTTACCCGGGACCGGGGTGGTTCCGGGTAGCAGGGCCAGCCTCGAACCCGTGATCGGGGTAGAAGCCAGAGGGTTGGTCACCGGCTACCCCCGGAGGGGGCCGGAACGGTGGTATCGCCGTGCAGGTGGTGCAGGGCGGTGGCGGCCTGGTCGGTGGTGATGCCGAGGTAGTCGGCCAGGGCCGCAGGGGTGATGGATTGGCCGTGTGTCTGCCGGTGGCTGAAGTCGGCCATGCGTGCGCTGGTCAGCAGCTCGTCCGGGACGGTGATCTCGACCGGGGTACTGGCCGGTGCGGTGATCTCCGGTGTCGTGGTCTCGGGGGCGAGATCGACCGGTGCGGCCTGGACGACGAGTTCGGGTCCGGTATGAACCGGAGTGGACAGCACCAGCTTGGTGAGGGCGAGGAACGCCAGGGCGGGGACGGCTGACAGCAGCCAGCCGACTGGAGTGGGGATCGCGACCGCGAGCTGGGCGGCGATGGATAGTCCGGCCGCCAGGATGAGGACGGCCATGGGGTAGCCGACTTTGCGGCCCTGGCGCTTGCGGCGGCGGATTTCCAGGGCGGCCGCGGTGGGGGTGAGTTCGGAGATGACGGCGTTGGCCCAGCCGAACCAGTCGCCGGTCCCTTCGGGGCTGTTGGCCATGGTCCAGTCGTGGACGTGGGTGAACGATGCAGCGCCGGCCATGCTGGCGACGGCGAGCAGGATGCCGAGCTGGGCCAGGCCCTCGACGCGTTCCCGGTTGGTGGCGCGGTTCATTTCGGGTCGCCTCCCCAGCGTTGTTGGGCGGCTTGGCGGGTGACGGCGGTGGCGTTGCCGATGTCGGTCCAGGAGTAGCCGGAGTCGCGCAGGCCGTGGACGGCGGCGTGCAGGAGGTGGCCGATCTCGATTTCGAGGGCGGCGAGGTCGGTGAGGGCGTCGATGTCGCCTTGTTGGATGCGGCGGACGTAGGCGCGCAGCACGCGGCGGAGGAACGCGGCGTACTCGTCGTTCTCCACCACCCGACGGCGGCGGCTTCTACGGCGATTTGGTGTCAAGGCGGTCTTGACGTTCTCGGGCGTATGACGGCCGGGCTGGTCGGTGGCGTTCATCGCGTCCACCTCCCGTTGCAGTCGGCGCATTCGCCGAGTGAGCGTCGGATGTAGTAGGGCTGTTCGGTGCCGCAACTGGTGCAGGTGCGGCGTGCTCGCAGCGCTTTGTCGATGGCGCCCAGTTGGGCGTAGGTGGCGGTGCGCTTGGGCAGGGCGAGGTCTTGCCGGTAGAGGTAGGCGACGCGCTTGCCTTTGCGCCACACGATCTGTGCAGCGATGTGCTGGCCGCCGGGCCGCAGCCCTTTGGCGGTGAGCTGGCGGCGGGTGAGCAGGCCGCCGGGTGCCCATCGGTAGGGGTAGGTGGGCAGGCTGTAGCGGGTGCCGGTGGGGTCGTAGAAGGCGTGGTTATGCTGCATGGGTCATGCCTCCCTTCGTTTGGGTTGGTGAGGTGTGGGGCCCGGGGGCCGGACGGCTTTCCAGGCGGGTCCGGCCCTGGGGCGTCATTCGTCGCCGTCCTCCAAGTGCGGGGACGGCTGGTGGCGCAGCGCGGTCAAAGGCGCGCGTAGGAACGGCGGGGTCGGCTGCCCGCAGGTGAGGATGAGTTGCAGGTAGGCCAGTTCGCGGGGGCCGTAGCTGGTGCGGACGCCGGAGATGGACATGTCGGCGGCCTGGGCGAGCTGGGTGAAGGTGTAGGGCCGGGGTCCGGTGAACTCGCGGCCGAGCGCGATCAGGATGCGCATTTCGATGGTGGCCTGGTCGAAGCGCTGCCTGGCCTGCGCCAGTGCTTCCAGCAGCGGATCGGCAGTGCCGATGGCAGGGACGTCCGCCAGTGCGGACGTGGTGTTGTCGTCGGGGTCGCTGCGTCGGGTGCGATGGATGGGCGAGATGCTCATGTGACTCCTCCGGCAATGGTGGGGTGAAGGGTGAATAGCGGCGCCTGTGCCCGAACACAGGTGCAGCAGTAGATGGGGGTAGTGGTGTCGTCGCGGCGGATCGCCGCGCAGGGGATCTGCCAGTCACGGATTCCACACGCAGTGGTCTGCACGTGGCAGCCGTCGCATTCGAAGGTCCAGGCGGTGAGAACGGCGACGCCGTCTGGCCGGTAGTGCTTTTGGATCACAGCGCCCACCCTTCGGCGGGTGGCAAGTCCCAGCCGTTGACGAGGCCGGTCAGGTTGATCTCGTCGGTGTAGGACCACAGAGTGGCGCCGCATTGGTCGCAGGCGATGTACTGGTGCGGGTCGGCGGGATCGTCGTCGTACCAGATGTCGATGTCGTCGCCGTTGCATCCGGCGCAGCGGACGCCGCAGACGATGAGGCCGGCGGCCTGGTAGAAGAAGCAGGCCGGGCAGTAGACCCGGAAGCCGGGCCGGGTCGGTATGAACCATTGAGCTGAGGTCTTGGACAGCATCTTGTTGCGGAGCCCGCATCCGTCGCACTCCAGGAGCCAGCGGCGGTAGTCGGGGCGGCCGTTGCGTCGATAGCGTTTGCGGATCACAGCCACCACCTGGCCGCATCGTCGTAGTCGGTGCTGGTCACTTCCATCGGCACGCCGCAGTCGTCGATCGGCTTGAACTGAAGCATGGGCGCGTTCCAGCAAGCCCAGGTGCGTGCGGCTTTCCCGCACTTGGCCAGAAGTGTTGAGGGTGCTTCCAGCCATGCCGTCGCGGCTTCTGGCCCGGACAGGAGGGCCGGGAACTGGTCGGGAGTGTTCATGCGGCCCACACCCCGTGGCAGTGGCCGCAGGTCAGGGCGTATTCGTCGGTGCGGTCGTCGATGGTGACGCGGGTTTCGTAAATGTCATCGCTGCTGCCGCAGTACAGGCAGCGGACGATGCCGTCAGGTCCGGCCGGGTGTGATTCCGGTTCGTCGTGAATGACCTGGGTGGCCGGCCCGGACACCAGCGCGGCGGCCGGGTGCTCGGGGGCGAGCAGGGTAGTGACCTGGTCGAGCCAGCTCTGGCAGCCCGCGCAGGGGCCGCCTGGGTGGATGGTCTTGATGGCGTCGAGAATGGCCATGGCGACAAGCGCCTTGGGCCGGTCCACGATGTGCACGGGACCGAAGGTGGGCCCGCTGAGCAGCCATGCGCCGTCGTGGCAGCGCACGGCCTGGTCGTCCACGGTGGTGGAGGTGATCCAGGTGGGGGTGATGGATAGGGACATGACGATGCCTCCCTTGGCGGGTTAGGCGGCGTTGAGAAAGGGGGATGCTGCGGTGGCCTGGGCGCGGTGGTCGGCGCGGCCGGTGCGGCGGGTCCAGGCGGCGAAGTCGACGATGTGGATGATCTGGTCGTCGGTGAGGTAGGCGGCCTTGATCTTGCGTGGGGTGACGCCGTTCTCGGCGAGCAGCCAGCACACGCCGGGGGTGGACATGGGGATGTCGGTGGCGTCGTAGCCCTGGGCGGCCAGGTTGTCGCCGAGGATGATGTCGGAGGAGCCTTCGGACATGCAGCGGAAGGCGGCCCGGTAGGCGAACAGGTCGCGCAGGCTCTTGGGGATGATGTCGATGCTGGGCCGCTGGGTGGCGGCGATGACGATGAGGCCGAGGGCTCGGCCTCGGGCGACCAGGTCGCGCAGCAGATCGATGAAGGTCTGGCGCTGCTCGCGGGTGCCGATGGTGGCGGAGAAGAACGCCACCTCGTCGATGATCACGCAGTAGGTGTCGACAGGGTCAGTGCGGGTGAACTTGCGGCGGCGGCGCGCCAGCAGCCAGTCCGAGCGGTTGTTCATGAGCCGCTGGAGGCGTTGCATGACCCGGATGGCCTGCTCCAGGTCGGGGCCGATGAAGAGGTCGTCGTCGCCGAGGGCGTCTCGGAACAGGCCGAGCTCGACCTGTTTGCCGTCCAGCAGCACCAGGTGGGTGCGGTCGCACAGCAGGCTGTAGCAGCCGATGTTCTGGATCAGGCCGGACTTGCCCGAGTCGGGGACACCGGCGGCGATGAGGTTGCGGTAGGCCAGCGGGAGATCCGCGCGGACCTGGAATTCGTCCATCCCGATGGGGATGGGGTCATACATCGACAGCATCGATCCCACCGGGACACGGCTCCTTTCGGTCGCGGCCAGCCCGAGCGGCTTGCCGGGCGACACCACAGCAGGCGTCGCAGTGGTGAGAGTTGGCACGTGAAAGCTCCTTTGCGGCATGCGATTTGGGCATGGGGACCCGTCAGAACGGCTCCGAGCAGCGGGCCCAGAACCGTCCTGGCGGTCTGCGTTCAGGCAGAGAGGGGGAAGGGGTCAGATCCAGTCGGCGGCGTCCGGGCCGCCAACGCCGTAGGTGTTGAGCGCCGGTTCCTTACCGGCCTGTGACCCCGTGTCGTTGCCACCAGGCGGCTTGCCGCCGGCCTTGGTGCCGTTGGTCTTGCTGGTGGTCTCGGCGGATTCGGGAACGTCCCGCAGGTTCAGGCCCACCACGACGTTGTCGCCAGAGGTAGAGGCGGGCTGAGTGGCGGCCGTCTTGTCGGCCGCAGCATCGATCGTGGAGTCGGCGGGTTCGCCGACGCGGTCGGGCAGCTCGGAGACGACCGTGCCGGTCAGGCCGTCACGGCGGATGATGTCCAGCCGCACCAGGGCGGCGTTGGTCGCCGAGGCGGCTTCGGCTCGGGCCTGGGCGGCCCAGCAGCCGGTGGCGATGTGGTCAAGGCGCGCTTGCACGTCCGCGAGGGACAGGCCGGGACGCAGCCACAGCCACACGCGTTCACCGACCTTGGTCGGCGTGGTCCACAACAGCAGAGGCAGGGAACCGCGGTTGTTGGAGATGATGAACTCCGCGAAGCAGGTCCGCAGACGGTGCCTGGTCACCAGGCACATGAACGGACGCTTCGCCCAGGCGCGAACCTGGGGGAACGCCATCGGCGCGGCCAGCATCATCAAGATGCCGATCCGCAGTTGCACCGACGTGGCGGCGCTGAGCATCCAGAAGCCGTACACGGCTCCGCTGAACAGGATGATTTCCGGGAGCCACCACCAGATGACCCGGATGACCGGCCAGGCCGCGATCACAGCCGCGACCGGAAGCGCGGCCACGACACCGATGACAGCGCCAGCAAAGAACGCCAGCACCGGGTGCCAGTACGAGGCGGCGATGCTTGCCGCCAGCAAACCCACGACGACGGCGACCACCACGAAGGCGATCTTCGCCCGCCGCAAATACGACCGCGAGACACGGTCTTCGATCACCGTCACCGTGCCGCGACCGGATCGGCCACCACGGCGCCCGGACACCACGGGGGTAGACTTGGGCATGACGAACTCTCCTCATGTGAGGGTTTGGGATTGAGCGATCGGGGCCGGGCCTGCGAAGCTTTCGGCCCCGTTCGCGTGTCAGACAGCCACTCGAGGAGCGGCTGTTCAGCCCGCGGCCTTCAGATGCCGGGGCAGCTCGTTGGGCTCAGCAGAAAAGAACACGACGTTGAAGTCGCTGATGCTGGCGACGTCCAGTTGCTTGCGGACGTACTCGACGAGGTCCTGATACATGTCCTGACGAGTTGTGTTCGGCGCCGGCGTGAAGACGCCATGAAAGGTGCCGTACGCCATGCCGTTCCGGTGGGGACGGACGATGGTGATGATGAAATGCCACTGCATGACAAGCGCTCCTTCAGAAAGAGGGGGAAGGAAGCAGCAACCCATCACGGGTTGCATGGGACGAACGCCCAGGCCAGCAGCTAACTGCCGCCCTGGAAGAGTTGTGAACCGGCTCGGGCCGGGGACAAAGCCCCGGCGCCAAGCACCAGGTATCACCGCTGAAGAATCGCCGGTCAGGCCGACTTGACCGCCGCAGGAGCGGACGCCTTCAGCTCAGCCGCGCGGAACGCCACGCCGCTACGACCATTGGTCGCCCACGGCAGGGCCTCCAGATCGGACACGGTGACCGGCTGCCCGACCTTCACGTTCGGCTTCTCACCAGCCGTGGTGATGGTCAGGATCTCGCCACCGTCGTTGTCCAGGACGAACACCTGCGTCGACCACATCGGCCGGCCGGTGTTCCGCTCGGTGCGCTGACGCCCGTTCTGGTCGGTCTTCTCCTCCGACACCTTCGTCACGGTGACCTGCTTGTCGCTGGTGTCCACGATGAGCCGCATCAGGACTCTCCCTTCGGTCCAGAGCTGCACCGCTTCTCGGTGCATCACTCGTTCGTGACTCCAGCGTGCGATCGGAACCGCCGGGCAGTTATGAACTGGTAGTGCACCCGCAATGCACTCTGTTCTCGTGCCGATGTCTGAGAAGGCTCGTACTATGGGCCTGAGGTTCCTGCGTCTTTCCTCCTGCGGCCAGTACGGAGTCGATGCACATGCACGTCGTAGACATTTGGACCGGGCGACACGCCAACGCGCTACAGAAGGCGATGCGCCTCACCAACGAGGACTTCGCACTCCAGGAGCTGGGCGTTGCGGTACGCACCGTCGCTAAATGGCATGCGAACCCAGATGTCGAACCGACCACTGAACTCCAACGAGCGCTCGACACCAGCCTTAGCAACGCGTCGGAGGCCGAAAAGGCGAGATTCACCCTCCTCCTGGAGGAAGCTTCAGGGGATCGGCCGCAGATGCCGCAGAGCCAGGTGACCTCCCCAAACGACATTGAGAGCCTTGCATCGGGCCTCACCGCCACGAGTGTCACTGACGACGCGGTGACAGAGTTGTCACAAGCAGTGGAGTCTCTGGCTGAATCACACACGAAGGCTCCTGCGGGGAGAGTCCTGAAAGAAGCGCTGCGTTTGCACGAGCGAACGCAAGGTCTCCTTGAAAAACAAATGCGACTAAGACAGCGTCGAGAACTCTACAAAGCCGAAGCGTCCTTGCTTGCTCATGCTTGCCTTCTCTTTGGAGATCTAAAGCAGGATTCGATAGCAGACAGGTACGGCCTGACCGCGCTCGCTTTTGCTCAAGAAGCAGAGACGAATCCAGCAATCGCCCTTAGTGCTCGGGCCAAGAATCTCAGGTGGCAAGAACGCTTTATCGAGTCGGCAAACGTCGCACGGCATGGATACGAGTGCAGCCCGGCCACGCCCATCAGAATTCAGCTTGCAAGCCAGGAAGCGAACGCAGCTGCCTTGCTAGGGGATTCCACTCGCGCTCGAGAAGCACTGAGGCGAGCAGAGTCCGCCGCTGAGACCGTTAGCCAGGACTCAGGAAGATCCGCCTGGTCCTTCGCCAAGGGGCGACAGGCGTTGTTCGCGCTTGCGGTAGCCACCGAGCTAGGTGACGCAGATGTAGCACTACAGGCCGTCGAAGCAGCCGACGCAGGATGGGCGGCCGGCGAGCCCTGCATCCCTGCCAACTGGGCTCAGATCAGGGTTGGTGCTGGGCTTGCCCACCTCATGGTGGGCTCCCTCGATGGGACCATCGAAGAAGTGACACCTATGCTGAGTCTCGCACCAGAGCTGCGGGTAGCCACGGTGACCGACTATGTCAGCAAGCTAGATCGCCGACTAGCCAGCCCGAAGTTCCACAACACCCGACAGGTCGACGACCTACGTCAACAGCTGCATGAGTTCAACAAGGCCGCTCTGTCTGACGACATGCCTAGATCGGAGTCTGAATGAGTCCGTTGCCAACGCGGATGCAAGATCGGTGGCAGAGTCGTGAAGAGCCACCTGTAGGCAGCGGAACCATCTACTGGCACGTTCTCTTTTACGGACAGCCGCATATTCGTGCAGCCGCCAAAGCCGCACAGGCACGTCTGGCCGATTTCGGCGGATTTCACATGACCCCCGAACGATGGCTGCACATGACGACCCTGGCAGCAGGCTCAGCCGACGGAGTCTCCCCAGAGCAGTTGAACGCGATGCTGTTCAAGGCGAGAGAAGAACTCGCCAGAGTCGATCCGATTCCGGTGAACTTCGAACGAGTGCTCTACCATCCAGAGGCCGTGATGCTCGCGATCGAACCAGCTGCGGCGTTGCTTCCTCTGCGCCGAGCAGCTCAGCAAGCGACCCACGAAGCAGTCGCCGAGCACCGATCCGACGAAGCGGGCTCAGACTGGAAACCTCATCTCACGGTCTCGTACAGCACAACGCAACAACCTGCGGACCCGATCATCTCTGCGCTAGGCAGGGAGATTCCAAAATGCCAAGCCCGGATCGACGAACTGAGTCTCGTTATCCAGCGGGGCCCTGAACGTCTCTGGGACTGGCAGGTCGTAGGTACCGCGAAGCTCGGACCAAGTCTGTACAGATAGCCGCGCAGGCTCTGTGCAGACTTTCTGTACGTCTTCAAGGCGGCCCGACAAGCGGGCCGCACGGGCGGCCGACACGGCGCCCTGGCGGCCGGCCCCGCTCCGCTCAGGCAGGCCGCCGGGCCAACGCCAGTCGGCTCGCCCGGACAAGACCTAGATCGTTGATGTGAAATTTGGTTAGTGGTCGTAGGCGGTGAGTGATCGTTTGGTGGGGGCGCCTACCTGCCAGTTGTGCCAGATGGCGGCG
>NZ_JBEYUA010000026.1:0-130103 GCF_040643285.1 Spirillospora sp. NPDC047279 | reverse complement strand
CTCGACCGAGAACTGTGGGGGGCGACTCATCCTGCGTCTCCTTCAGGCTCAGGAGTCCCAACTAACTCCTGCGCCACTAAGTCTGACGCGCGACAGCGTTGATCGTCCGCGACGGCTCTAGATCCCCACATCCGCCGACGGTGCTTTGACCGTGGTTTCCACGGTGCTGGGTGCGGTCCAGCAGAGGGAGGGTAGATGGCTTATGCCGAGAGGCTGGGCAGGAAGTGGCGTGCCCGCTATAAGAGGCCCGACGGAACTTATGGCTCGGAGCCGGGTTTTGACACCAAGACCGCCGCAGAGCAGTGGGGTGAGGAGCAGGAGTCGCAGATCCGGCGCCGGACCTGGATCGACCCTGACGAAGGCGAGATCAAGTTCGGTGATTTCGCCGAGCGGTGGTTGTCGGTGAGCCGTCTGGCGATCAACACCGAGGCCAAGTACCGGTCCCAGCTGCGCAGCCGGATCCTGCCGCAGTGGGAGGACTGGCCGCTCATCGCCATCGTCAACAACCACCTTGAGGTGCAGGGTTGGGTGAACGAGTTGCACGATGAGCTCGCTGACTCGACCGTTGCCTCGGTGTTCTCGTTCTTCTCCACGATCATGAACGCGGCGGTGCGGTCGCGGAAGATCCCGGCGAACCCGTGCCATGGCGTTCGGGTGACCTCGGGTGAGGCGGAGATTGAACGGCAGGTGGCCACGCCGGTTCAGGTGCTTCGCGCGGCCCTGCGTATGGAAGAGCTCGCTGGCATGGAGGGGTTCGTCCTGACGCTGCTGGATGCCTATACCGGAGCTCGCTGGTCGGAGCTGATCTCCCAGCGGCCGGGTGCCTACGACCGGGTGAACAAGCAGTTCCCGGTGCGGCGGCCGTTGCGGGAGGCGGCTGGGCAGATCGAGGAGGCGCCGCGTCCGAAGAGTCCGGCGGGCAGGCGGTGGATCCAGCTGCCGCCGTTCTTGGCGATCTTGTATGAATGGCTGCTCGATCACTGCTCGCATCGCCGGGTGTTCACCGGGGTGCGGGGTGGGGTGCTGCGGCGCAGCAACTTTGCCCGCAGGTTCTGGCGGCCGGCCTGGGACGGCGATCCGGACAACCCTGATCCGCGGGCGAGGGTGCCGGCGATCCTGCCCGGGTTCACCTTCCACGAAGGCCGGCACACGCAGCGGACCTGGCTGGCCGACGATCACATTCCCGAGGTCGCGCGGGCGGCCCGGCTGGGGCACAAGCTGACGGGCATGGCCGATGTCTACGAGCACGTCACACCCGAGATGCAGCGGGCGGTCCTGACGGCGCTGCAGGCGCGTTGGGAAGCCTCTGTCCAGGAGCTCACACCCCAGGAGCGTCGGCGTTTGATCGATGTCGTGCCAGCGGAGTTGGCCAAGGAGATTGCGGAGAGTGACGGGCTGGCGGGGGAGTGAGGGGGTCGCGGTAGCGCTCACCGATGGATGATCTCCAGTTTTTCTCCACTGGAACGGCGAAAGCCTCGTTCCCGGTGAGGGGACGAGGCTTTGACCTGGTGAGACTGTGGTGGGCGATACTGGGATTGAACCAGTGGCCTCTACCGTGTCAAGGTAGCGCTCTCCCACTGAGCTAATCGCCCGGGTCCGTGACTTCTGGTGGAAGTACGGGGTTGAGGTGGAGACGGGATTTGAACCCGTGTACACGGCTTTGCAGGCCGTTGCCTCGCCTCTCGGCCACTCCACCAGAGGGAGGCCTTCCGCAAGGCCCCTCAGAGCGGAAGACGGGATTCGAACCCGCGACCCTCACCTTGGCAAGGTGATGCTCTACCACTGAGCCACTTCCGCTTGTGCTGCTCGGGGGCCTGAACCCCTTCGCGGCGACGTGAAAACCTTAGCGTGAAGTCGGCGCTTCCCCAAACCGGGTTTCGCGGAACGTCGCTTCGATCTGCGTCGAAGCGTCGGGCGCATAGGCTCCGAAACATGGACCTCGCGTACGACTCCGACATCTCCGTGGTGGCCGCGCTGCTGGCCGACCGGGCGCGGGCGGCGATGCTGACGGCCCTGCTGGACGGGCGGCCGCTGGCGGCGGGAGAGCTGGCCCGGGTGGCCGGGATCAGCGCGCAGACGGCCAGTTCGCATCTGGCGCGGATGCTCGACGGGGGGCTGGTGACGGTGATCAAGCAGGGGCGGCACCGGTACTACTCGCTGAAGGGGCCGGAGATCGGGGAGGTCATCGAGGCACTGAGCCGGGTGAGCCCGCCGGTGAAGGTGCGGGGGTTGCGGCAGTCGCGGGACGCGCAGCGGCTGCACCGGGCGCGGACCTGCTACGACCATCTGGCGGGGGAGGCCGGGGTGGTGCTCTACGCGGCCCTGGTGGACGGCGGGATGATCGAGCCGAACGGCGCGGAGGTCACGGAGAAGGGCTCGGAGCGGCTGGGCGATCTCGGGATCGACGTTCAGGCGCTGAGGAAGGGGCGACGGCGGTTCGCGGCGCCCTGCCTGGACTGGACGGAGCGGCGGCCGCATCTGAGCGGGGCGCTGGGGGCGGCGATCACGGCGCGGATGATCGAACTCGGCTGGTTCGAGCGGGGGAGCACGCGGCGGGTGCTGAACGTGACGGGCGAGGGGATGCGGGGGCTGGCCGACTCGTTCGGCTGCGTCCTGAGTGAGTGAAGGATGTGCGGGGGCGTCACACTGGTGGCATGAGGGATTCGTTCGTGCACGTCGGGGGGCTGCTGGCCACCGGTTTGGCCGACGTGACGACCGACCCCGCGGCGCTGGACTCGCGGGGCTGGTGGGCCGTCGTGGTCACCTATGAGGGAAAGATCACATGTGCGCGGTTCGACCGGGTGCGGAAGGCGCCGCATCCGGGCGGGACGTGGCGGGCGCCGGGGGAGTGGCGCAGCTCGCTCGGCCGGGACGCGTACATGCGGGGCGTGGAGCGGATCCGGACGGCGATCGCGGACGGGATCGTCTACCAGGCCAACCTGTGCCGGATCCTGTCGGCGCCGCTGGGCGAGGGCGCGGACATCGCGGGGCTCGGCCGCAGGCTGGCGGAACGGCATCCGGCGCGGTTCGCGATGACGTTGCGGGTGCCGGGGCTGGAGATCGCCAGCGCGTCGCCGGAGCTGTACCTGTCGCGGGACGGGGACCTGGTGGAGTCGTGGCCGATCAAGGGGACGGCGCGGCGGGCCGAGGAGCTGCTGCCCAAGGACCGGGCGGAGAACGTGATGATCGTCGACCTGGTGCGGAACGATCTCGGGAGGGTCGCGGCGCCCGGGTCGGTGACCGTGCCGGGGTTGTGCGTGCCCGAGGAGGTCCCGGGCCTGGTGCATCTCGTTTCGACCGTGCGGGCGCGGCTCGCGCGCGGGAACGGGTGGCCGGAGCTGCTGCGCGCGACCTTTCCGCCCGGCTCGGTGACGGGCGCGCCGAAGTCCAGTGCGCTGACCTTGCTCAATGAACTCGAACCCGTCCCGCGCGGCCCGTACTGTGGGGCCATCGGCTGGGTGGACGCGGATTCCCGGCGTGCCGCGCTCGCGGTCGGCATCCGGACGTTCTGGACCGGGGAGGGCCTGGTGCGGTTCGGCGCCGGCGCCGGAATCACCTGGGGATCCGATCCGCTCCGCGAATGGCGTGAGACCGAGCTCAAGGCGGCTCGGCTATTGGAGGTGGCTTCCGGTGACGACCGGGCAGGGCAAGATCTGGCTGAACGGGGAACTGCTCGACCCTGAGCAGGCGAAGGTGTCGGTGTTCGACCACGGGATGATGGTCGGCGACGGGGTCTTCGAGACGGTCAAGGCGACGAACGGGGAGCCGTTCGCGCTGACCCGGCACCTGAGGCGGCTGGCCACGTCGGCCGCCGGCCTGGGGCTGCCCGCGCCGGATCAGGACGCGCTCGCCCAGGGCACGCTGGAGGTGCTGGCCGCGTCGCCCCGGTGGCCGCTGGCCCGCCTCCGGATCACCTACACCAGCGGTCCGGGCCCGCTCGGCTCCGACCGCGGCGACGAGGGCACCACGGTCTCGATCATCGCGGCCGAGCAGAAGCCGTTCCCGGCGACGGCGAACGTCACGGTGGTGCCGTGGCCGCGCAACGAGCGGGGCGCGCTCAACGGGCTCAAGACCACCTCGTACGCCGACAACGCGCTCGCGCTCGCCTACGCCAAGGAGCGCGGCGGCGGCGAGGCGATCTTCGGCAACCTGGTCGGCAACCTCGCCGAGGGCACCGGCAGCAACGTCTTCGTCGTCAAGGACGGCCGGCTGACCACGCCGCCGCTGACGGCGGGCTGCCTGGCGGGCGTGACGCGCGCCCTGGTGCTGGAGTGGTACGGCGGCGAGGAGGAGGACCTGCCGCTGGAGCGGCTCTACCAGGCCGACGAGGCGTTCCTGGTCTCCACGACCCGCGACGTGCAGCCGATCCGCGCCGTCGACGGCACCGAGCTGCCGGCCGCGCCGGGGCCGATCACCGCCAAGGTCATGGAGGTCTTCGCGGCGCGCGGCGCCGAGCTCATGGACCCGTGATCCCGTCCGGGCCGAGGCGCGGCGGGTCTTTACGTGATCGCTTTCATCGTTCACGTTAGCGGTGACGCTCAAAGGAGGTCACCGTGGACTTCTCCCGCTCCCACCCCCGGCGGTCCCTCTCCTGCCTCACCCGATCCTCCACCGCGATGGCCGCGCTCGTGCTCACGGGCGCGGCCATCGGCGCGTGCGGCGGCGGTTCGGACTCCACCGATCCCGAACGCAACGCCGACGCCAAGAACATCACCCTCGTCATCAGCCGCAACGCGATCGAGGGCGGCAAGAACACCGAAGAGGCCGAATGGATCACCAGGACGGTGATCCCGAGGTTCATCGCGGCCCAGAAGGCCAAGGGGGTCACCGCCAAGGTGACCTTCCGCGGCTACGGCGTCGACGACGAGCCGTACAAGACCAAGATCGCGCTCGACCTCAAGTCCCGGTCCGGCGCCGACGTGTTCGACATGGACGGCATCTGGGTCGGCGAGTTCGCCCAGGCCGGCTACATCGCGCCGCTGACGACCGTGGCCGGCGCCAAGGGCGACACCTGGGACGGCTGGGCGCAGATCCCCAAGTCCGTGCAGGGCCTGGCCACGTTCGACGGCAAGCGGTACGGCATCCCGGCCAGCACCGACGGCCGGGTGCTCTTCTACAACAAGCGGCTGTTCGCCCGCGCGGGCCTGCCCGCCGCCTGGCAGCCCAAGAGCTGGGACGAGATCATCGCCGCCGGGCAGGCGCTCAAGAAGCTCCCCGGCGTCACACCGATCCAGCTGAACGCGGGCACCGCCATGGGCGAGGCCACCGCGATGCAGGGCGTCCTGCCGCTGCTGGCCGGCGCCGGCAGCGAGATCTACGCCGGTGGCAAGTGGACGGGCGGGGGCACGGCGGTCAAGGAGGTGCTCGGCCTCTACGCCAAGATCTACGGTCCGGCCGCGCTGGGCGACCCCAAGCTCCAGCAGGAGGCCAAGGGCCGCGACAAGTCGTTCGCGGCCTTCGCCGCGGGCAAGATCGGCATCCTGGCCGAGGGCGACTACTTCTGGCGGGACGTGATCAACCCGAAGACGGGCATCGCCAAGATGGCGGGCCGCGACCAGGACGCCGGCTACGCGATGTTCCCCGCGATCACCCCGGGCCGGGGCCTGCGCGGCCAGTCGTTCGTCAGCATGTCGGGCGGCGCGGTCACGGTGGTCAGCCCGAACACCGAGTACCCGCAGCAGGCGCTCGAACTGCTCACCTTCATGAACTCGCCCGAGATGCACAAGGCCCGCACGGCCGGAACGCCGGAGATCACCTCGCGGACGGACGTCAACACCGAGATCCTCAAGGGCGACGCGTTCCTGTCGTACCTGGCCGAGCAGGTGCTGCCGATCACCGCGTACCGCCCCGGCCTCGCCGCCTACCCGCAGGTCTCGACCGCGCTCCAGGAGGCCACGGCCGCCGTCGTCTCCGGCGAGACCCCCGAGGAGGCCGCGGCCGCCTACACCAGGAAGCTGGAGGGAATCGTCGGTGGCGCCGCCAACGTCTCCACCGGCTGAGAAGGAGGGGGGACGTCAGGACGCGGCGGGCCTCGGGACCCGTCGCGCGGCGGGGTTCGTCGCCCCGGCGATCGTCCTGGTCGCGGTGTTCCTCGTCTTCCCGGCGTTCTGGACGCTCTATCTCGGCGTCACCGACTACCGGCTCACCGGCATCGCGGCGAGCGACCCGCGCTTCGTCGGGACCGGAAATTACACGGCCGTCCTCGGCGACGAGGAGTTCCACCGGTCGTTGTGGCTGACGCTGCAGTTCGTCGTCGGGTCGGCGGTCGTCGGGCAGACGGTGCTGGGGTTCGGCATCGCCTGGGTGCTCCGCGACCGGTCCGGGCCGGTGCGGCGGCTGGTCGAGGCGGTGATCCTGCTCGCCTGGATCCTGCCCGGCTCGGTGATCGCGTTCCTGTGGCTCGCCCTGCTGGACCGGGACGCGGGCACGCTGAACGCGCTGCTCGGCACGCCCGGCACCGCGTGGCTGCTCGACCATCCGATGGCCTGCGTCATCGTCTTCAACGTGTGGCGCGGCACCGCGTTCTCGATGATGCTCTACGGCGCGGCGCTCGGGAACGTTCCGCCGTCGCACCTGGAGACGGCGCGGCTGGCCGGGGCGTCCACCCTCCAGACGTTGCGGGACGTGGTGTTCCCGCGCATCCGCGGCCACGTCCTCACCAGCCTGCTGCTGATCAGCCTGTGGACGTTCAACGACTTCACGCCGTTCCTCATCACGGCGGGCGGGCCGGACGGCCGGTCGGAGATCATGTCGGTCTACGTCTACCGGACCGCGCTCGGCGACGGCCGGCTCGGTTTCGGCGCGGCGATCTCGCTCATCATGATCCTCATCAACCTCGCGATCGCCCTGCTCTACCTGCGCACCCTCCGCGAGCGCCGCCGCTCCCGGCCACCGGACGCGGGCGCGGCGCCGCCGCCGGAGCGGGCACCCGAGGAGGCGGCGGCATGACCGTACGGGAGACGCTCGGACGGATCGGCGTGGCCGTGTTCCTCTCGGCCGTGCTCGGCTTCTTCGCGCTGCCGCTGCTCTGGCTGGCGTTCGCGCCGTTCGACGCCGAGCCGGAGTTGTCGGCGTCGCTGCCCGACTTCACGCTGCACAACTTCCGCGTCCTGATGGACAACCCCTACGCGCTGGCCTCGCTGCGCAACTCGGTGCTGCTCGCCGCCGGGACCGCCGCCCTGGTGGTGACCTGCGCCGCGCTCGCCGCGTACGCGCTGAGCCGGGTCCGCATCCCCGGCCGGGACGTGCTGCTGTACGTGCTGCTCCTGCTGTCGTCGATCATCACCGGCACGGCGGCGATGGTGCCGATCTTCCTGCTGGCGTTCAACCTCAACCTGATCGACTCGCATCTCGGCGTGATCCTGGTGCTGACGGGCGGGCTGCTGCCGGCGGCCATCTTCGTGCTGAAGGACTTCACCGACTCCACGCCCACCTCGTACGAGGAGGCGGCCCGGGTGTTCGGCGCCTCGCCGCTGCAGACGCTGCGGCATGTCGTCGTCCCGGTGATCAGGCCCGGCATCGCCACGATCACGGTGTGGACGGTGGCGATGGTGTGGGGCGACTTCCTGATGCCCTTCCTGCTGCTCCGCGACCCGGGCAAGGCCCCGGCGTCGGTGATCATGTACACCTTCTACACCGAGGGCGGCCAGCCCGACCTCGCCCTGATCTCCACGTTCTCGCTGCTGTACTCCCTGCCGGTCGTGGGCATGTACCTCTTCGTGAGCCGCCGGTACGGGTTCCGTTTCCACGGAGGGATCAAGCGCTGATGGCGGTCATCACCCTGCGCGAGCTGACCAAGGTCTACCCGGGCGGCGTCCGGGCGCTCGACGGGCTCGACCTGGAGATCGCGGACGGCGAGTTCTTCGCGCTGCTCGGCCCGTCCGGCTGCGGCAAGACCACGCTGCTGCGTACGGTCGCGGGCCTGGAGACGGCGACCGCGGGCACGGTCCGGATCGGGGAGCGGGACGTGACGCGCCTGCCGCCCGGCGACCGCGACGTCGGCATGGTCTTCCAGGACTACGCGCTCTTCCCGCACATGTCGGTCACCGACAACATCGCCTACCCGCTGCGCATCAAGAAGACCGGCAAGGCCGAACGGCACGCCGCGGCGGCGGGGGTCGCCGCAGAGCTCGGGCTCGACGGGCTGCTCGGGCGCCGTCCCGCCGAGCTGTCGGGCGGGCAGCAGCAGCGTGTCGCGCTCGCGCGCGCGATGGCGGCCAGGCCCCAGGTGTTCCTGCTGGACGAGCCGCTGTCCAACCTCGACGCCCGGTTGCGGCTCGAGGCCCGCACGTTCCTGAAGAAGCTCCAGCGCGAGCTCGGCGTCACCACCGTCTTCGTCACCCACGACCAGGCCGAGGCGCTCGCCATGGCCGACCGGATCGCGGTGATGGAGGACGGCCGGATCCGGCAGATCGGCACCGCCGCCGAGGTCTTCCGGCGCCCGGCGAACCTCTTCGTGGCCTCGTTCATCGGCTCCACCCCGATGAACCTGGTCGACGCGCGGGTGCGCGGCGAGGAGATCGAGGCCGCGGGCACGCTCGTCCCGCTCCCGGCGGAGGCGCGCGGGCTGGTCACCGACGGGCAGGAGGTGGTGTACGGGGTGCGTCCCGACTATCTGGACTACTCGGCGACCGCGGCCGGTGGCGCCTTCCACGGCCGTGTCGTGATCGTGGAGAACCTCGGCAGCACGTCGCTGGTCACCCTGGACGTCGGCGGCGTCCTGCTGCACGCCCTCGTGGGCGAGGGGAGCGAGCCGGAGCCGGACGAACGCGGCTGGGCCGTGCCGCGTCCCGGCCGGGTGCTGCTCTACCGCGACGGTGATCTGCTGGACGGGAACGACGTGACGGTGGCGGCATGACGGAACGCACGACACTGCACCGGGGCCGCTGGACGCTCGAAGACCGGCTCGAGTCGGGCCTGCGCGAGCTGCCGGTCGAGGTGCCGCCCGGCACGGCGGCCCTCACCGTGCGCCTCACGTTCGAGGGCGGCGTCATCGACCTGGGTTGCGCGGGCCCCGCCGGGTTCCGCGGCTGGTCGGGGGGAGCGCGGCGCGAGTTCACGATCTCGGCGGGCCGGGCGACGCCCGGGTATCTGAAGGGCGAGCTCGAACCGGGCACCTGGCACGTGTGGCTGGGGCTGCACCGCGTCCCGCCCGGCGGCGTCCCGTACGAGATCACCGCGACCACCTCGACGACGCCACCGCCGCCGCCCGAGGAGCCGGCCTGGCCCGGCGTGCCCGAACGCCCGCCGCGCCGGGACCTGCCCGCCCCCGCCGGGGCGCGGTGGCTGGCAGGTGACCTGCACTCGCACACCGTGCACAGCGACGGCACCCTCACCGTTCCCGAGCTGGCCTGCCGGGCCGTCGCGCGCGGGCTGGACTTCCTCGCGGTGACCGACCACAACACCGTCAGCCACCACCCCGAGCTGGCCGCCGCCGGGGCCCGCGCCGGGATCGTCCTCGTCCCCGGGCAGGAGGTCACCACCGACCTCGGCCACGCGAACGTCTTCGGCGACACCGGGTGGGTCGACTTCCGGCGGCCGTCCGCCGGCTGGGTCGCGCACGCCGCCGAGCACGGCGGCGTGATCTCCATCAACCACCCGCTCAGCGGCGACTGCGCCTGGCGCCGCGAGCTGCCGCCGGAGGCGCGCCCCCGCCATGTCGAGCTGTGGCACTCGTCCTGGTGGGACCGCCGCTGGGGCGCGCCGCTCTCCTGGGCCTCCCTCTGGCGGCCGGACGTGATCCCGCTCGGCGGCAGCGACTACCACGACCCGGCCCAGCACAAGTCGCTCGGCGAGCCGACCACCTGGCTGCTCGTCCACGACGACGACGTGCTCGGCGCGCTCGCCGCCGGCCGCACCGCCGTCACGACCGGGCCGGACGCGGGCGCGCCGACGCTCCTGCGGGTCGAGGACGAGTTGATCGTCCTCGGCGCCGCCGGGAGTGTGCTGGTCCGGCCGGACGGCGGCCGTCTCGTCGTGCGCCGGGACGACGTCCGCGTGCCCGTGCGCTCCGGCGGCATGCACCGCCTTGAATCCCACGAGAACGAGGTGATCGCGCTATGCGGATGAGCCAGGACGCCCGGACCCCGATCGTCGTCGTGCCGCACACCCACTGGGACCGCGAGTGGTACCTGCCGTTCCAGCGGTTCCGGCTCCGCCTCGTCGCGCTGCTCGACGAGGTGATCGACCGGATGGAGGCGGACCCGCGCCAGCACTTCACCCTGGACGGGCAGATGGCGGCGGTGGACGACTACCTGGAGGTCCGTCCCGAACGGCGCGAACGGGTGGCGGCGCTGGTCCGCGCGGGCCGCCTGGCCGTCGGCCCGTGGCAGATCCTGCACGACGAGTTCCTGTGCTCCGGCGAGAACATCGTCCGCAACCTGGAGCTCGGCCTGCGCCGCGCGGAGGAGCTCGGAGCGGCGATGCGCGTCGGCTACCTGCCCGACCAGTTCGGCCACTGCGCGCAGACGCCGCAGATCCTGCGGCTGGCCGGGATCGAGCACGCGTGCGTGTGGCGCGGCGTTCCCTCGTCGGTCCGGACGCACGCGTTCGCCTGGGAGTCCCCGGACGGCACGGCGATCCGGACCGAGTACATGCCGGAGGGCGGCTACGGCAACGCGGCGAGCATGTTCGAGGAGGCGGGCCGGGCCGGTGCCGGGCTCCTGCCCGGCCGGGTCGCCGACTTCACCGCGCGCATGCGCGCCTGGCGCCCCGAGGGCGGCGCCCTGCTCGCCATGTACGGCTCGGACCACACCGCGCCCGCGAGGGACCTCGCCGACCAGATCGACGGTCTCGGCGACGGGGCGCGGCTCGACACCCTGGCCGGCTACATGGCCGCGCAGCCCACCGCCACCGACGGCCTGCCGCGGCTGCGCGGCGAGCTGCGTTCGCACGCGCGCGCCAACATCCTGCCCGGCGTCATCTCGGCGCGGGCCCATCTCAAGCAGGCGATGAGCCGCGCCGAACGCCGCGTCGAGCGGTACGCCGAGCCGCTCGACGCGCTCTGGTGGAACGGGAGCGCCGCGGGGTTCCTCGACATGGCCTGGCGCCGCCTCATCGAGGTGAGCTGCCACGACTCGGTCACCGGCTGCGGCAGCGACGAGACGGCCGAGCAGGTCGCCGCGCGCATGGCCGAGGCGGAGCAGCTCGGGCGGGCCGTCTGCGACCTGGTGACCGCGGGCGTGGCCGCCACGCTCCCGCACGACGCCCACCTGGTCTTCAACCCGACGCCCGCCCGGCGGACCGGCCTGGTGATCCTGGACGTCGCGGCCGCCGCCGACGTCGTCCTCCAGGACGGCGACGGCCGGACCTTCCCCGCCCAGACCCTGGAGGTCGCGCCGACGACGATCTCCGACGCCGTGCATCCGGCGTCCGAGCTTCCGCTGGTGCTCAACCGGGTCTTCGGCCGGTCGCTGTTCGGCCAGGACATCCGTGACTGGTCGGTGTCGGCGGCGGACCGCACGCTGACGTTCTTCGTGACGCGGCAGGCCGAGACCCCGTTCGACATCGCCGACGTACGGGAGGCGCTGCGCGACGCGGCGGGGGAGTGGCGCGTGGTCACCATCGCCGACCCGCGCCGCAGCGTCGCCGCGCTGGTGGAGGCGCCGCCGCTGGGCATCGTCGCCGTCCGTCCCGCGCCGGCGCCCGCGGACGCCGCGGGAGCGCCCGCCGTGGAGCGGCCCGCCGCGCCGGCCCGGGCGGAGGCCGACGACGTCCTGGACAACGGCCTGCTGCGCGTCCAGATCGGCGCGGACGGCACGTTCTCGATGAGCACGCCCGGTGGCACCTTCGTGGCGGGCCTCGGGCGCGTGATGGAGGGCGGGGACCTCGGCGACACCTACAACCACGCGCCGCCCCGCCGCGACCGCCTCATCGACATCCCCGAATCGATCCGCGTGCGCCAGGTGCTCGCCGGCCCGCTGGTCGCAGCGCTCGACGTCGTCCGCACCTACCGCTGGCCCGCCAAGGGCGACCCGGTCAACGACGCGCGCTCGGAGACCGAGGAACGCGTCGTCGTCACCACCCGGGTCGAGCTCCGCGCGGGCGAGCCGTTCGTCCGCCTCCGCGTCTCGTTCGACAACCGGTGCGAGGACCACCGCGTCCGCCTGCACCTGCCCCTCCCGCACCCGGCGTCATCGTCGTTCGCCGAGGGGCAGTTCGCGATCGTCGAGCGCGGGCTGACCGCCGAGGGCGGCTGCGGCGAGGTGCCGCTGCCGACGTTCCCCGCGTCCGGGTTCGTCGCGGCGGGCGGCCTGGCGGTCCTCCTCGAGCACGTCACCGAGTACGAGGTCACCGGCGACGGGCGCGAGCTCGCGGTGACCCTGCTGCGCTCGGTGGGGTACCTGTCGCGCCACCACAACGCCAACCGCGACCAGCCCGCGGGCCCCGAGCTGCCGACACCGGGCGCGCAGTGCCGCGGCGAACGCGCCGTCGAGCTGGCGATCATGCCGTACGAGGCCGGCCGGCCGGGCCCCGGCGTGCTCGCCGCGGCCGAGGCCTACCGGCACGACCTCCTCACGGCCGCCGGCTACGGAGCGTCCGGCGACCCGCTCCCGCCCGCCCGCACCGGGATCGAGGTGTCCGGCGAGGGCGTCGTCATGACCAGTCTCCGCCGCCGCGACGGCGGAGACGCGGAGCACGCGGAGCACGCGGAGCTCGAGATGCGCCTGGTCGCCGAGCATCCGGAGCCGGCCACGGCGACGGTCTCGGGCCGCTCGCACCCGCTGCGGCCCTGGGAGATCGCGACCGTCCGGGTGTCACGCCCCTGACCCGTGCGCCTCCGCGGCGGCCATGGCGGCGCCGACGATGCCGGCCGTGTTGAGCAGCGCCGCCGGCACGATCGGGGCCCGCACGTCCTCGATGAGCGGGAGGAACTTGTCGTGCTTGCGGCTCACCCCGCCGCCGACGATGATCAGGGACGGGCTGATCAGCCCTTCCAGGTGCGCCATGTAGTGGCTCAGCCGCTTGGCCCACTTCTCCCAGGTGAGGTCGTGGTCCTCGCGCGCCTTGGCCGAGGCCCGCGACTCGGCGTCGTGACCGTGCAGCTCCAGATGGCCGAACTCGGTGTTGGGCACCAGCACGCCCCTGGTGAACAGGGCGCTCCCGATGCCGGTGCCCAGCGTGAGCATGACGACCGTGCCGGTGGTCTCGCCCTTGCCCGCGCCGAGCCGCATCTCCGCGATGCCCGCGGCGTCCGCGTCGTTGAGCAGCGTGACCGGGTTTCCGGCGGCCTCGGAGAACAGCTCGGCGGCGTCGAGCCCGATCCACTTGCCGGACACGTTGGCGGCGGTACGGGTGACCCCGTCCACCACCACGCCCGGGTAGGTGGCGCCCACCGGCCCGGTCCAGCCGAAATGCTCGACGATCCGCGCGACGACCTCGGCCACCGGCTCGGGCTCGGCCGGGTGAGGGGTGTCGACGCGCAGACGTTCCCTGGTGAACTCTCCGGAATCGAGATCCACCGGGGCGCCCTTGATCCCGGAGCCGCCTATGTCGATGCCCAGCATTTCCATGCTCATGTCCTACCCGTGCCCGAAAGAGGGCAGGCTAAAGAGAACGCCAAGTCACCCTTCGACCACCTTCAGGCCGATCACCCCGGCGAGGATCAGGGCCAGGCACAGGACGCGGCCGGCCGAGGCGCTCTCGCCGAGCAGCACGATCCCGGTCACCGCGACCCCCAGCGACCCGAGCCCCACCCACACCGCGTACGCCGTTCCCACCGGCAGGTCCCGCAGCGCCGCCGACAGCACGACCACGCTCAGCAGCGCCACGCCCAGGCCCGCCACGGCGGGCCACAACCGGGTCAGGCCCTCGGAGTGCTTGAGCGCGGTGGCCCAGACCAGCTCCAGCATGGCCGCGACGACCAGCAGCCCCCACGCCTTCACGCCGTGACCCCGCCGTCGACGACCACGGCCGTCCCGGTGATGTAGGCCCCGCCCGGTCCCGCCAGGTGCGCGACCGTCGCCGCGATCTCCGCGGGCTCGGCGTACCTGCCGAGCGCCGTGAACGCCCGTTCGGCCTCCGCCTCCGCCGCGCCGGCAGGGTTCATCTCGGTGTCCGTCGAGCCCGGATGCACCAGGTTGACGGTGATCCCGGCGGGCCCCAGGTCGCGGGCCAGCCCCTTCGTCAGTCCGACGAGGGCGGACTTGCTCATCGCGTAGAGCGTCCAGCCCGCGTACGGGACCCGCTCGACCAGGCTGCTCCCGATGTTGATGATCCGCCCGCCCCTCGCGACGGGGTCGGCGACCCCGGCTCCCGTGGCGGGGGCGCCGCCCATGTGGCGGGCCGCGGCCTGCGACGCGACGAAGGCCCCGCGGACGTGGATCGCCAGCGCCCGGTCGACGTCCTCCACGGCCACGTCCGCGAACGCCCCGTACGGCGCGATCCCGGCGTTGTTGACCAGCACCCGCAGCGGGCCCATCCCGGCGGCCCGGTCGACGGCCGCGGTGGCCGCCGCCGGATCCGCCGCGTCCGCCCGGATCGCCAGGCCCCGGCGCCCCCTCCGTTCGATCTCCCGCACGACCTCGGCGGCCCTGCCGGGGGCCCGGACGTAGGTGACGGCGACGTCGTGCCCCTCCTCGGCCAGCCGGACGGCGATGGCGGCCCCGATGCCGCGTCCGCCGCCGGTGACCAGCGCGACCTGGTTCATGGCGATCCCTCCCTTAAACGGAAACTTCTCCGGATACTAAACGGAGAGTTCTCCGATTAACAACCGCTAAGCTGATCCCGTGATCGACGTAGGCTTCCTGGGCGGGCCTCCCGCGGAACGGGCGGACGCCGCGCACAACCGCCGCAAGATCCTCGCCGCGGCCGCCGAGATGATCGCGGCCCGTGGCGCCGAGGCGCTGTCCATGGACGAGGTCGCCAAGGCCGCCGGCGTGGGCGTCGGCACCGTCTACCGCCGCTTCGGCGACCGCGCGGCCCTCATCTACGCCGTCATCGACGACCGTGAACGCCGCTTCCAGGCCGGGTTCCTCAGCGGCCCGCCGCCGCTGGGCCCCGGTGCCGAGCCGCTGCCCCGCATCCGCGCGTTCCTCCACGCCCTGGCCGACCGCACCGAGGAGCAGTCGGACCTGCTCCTCACCGCCGAGACCGACTCGGCCTACGCACGCTTCAACGACGGCTCCTACGCCCTCTACCAGATGCACCTGGCGATGCTCGTCGCACGGCTGGACCCCCGCGCCGACTCCGCGTACCTCGCCGACGCCCTGCTCGCGCCGCTGGCCGCCAACCTCTTCCGCTACCAGCGCCACACCCGCGGCATGTCCCTGTCCCGCGTCAAGCAGGGCCTGGACGCCCTGGCCGCCGGCCTCGCCGCCGCCCCGGCCAGCGGCTCGTCCGCCCCGCCCGCACCGCGGGACTGACACCGTTCACCGGGCCGGAGGGAAGGCACCTAGACAGGTGTCTGATCTCGTGTCTATATTGCGGTGCGGTAGATGTCAGGAGGACGCGGTGCCCAGTCGTTACGCACGCCTGAGCCGGGAGCGGCTCGCCACCCTGGTCCCGGAGCTGCTGCTCGTCGGCCACCTGATCGACCGGGCCGGCATGCCCTTCTGCCTGGAGGCGTGGGGCCAGGACGAGATGACGCGGATCGCCATCGAGGAGTGGGCCGCCGCGAGCCCGATCTACACGCGGCGCATGCAGCGTGCGCTGCGCTTCGAGGGCGACGACGTGCCCACCATCTTCAAGGGCATGCAGCTGGACATCGGCGCCCCGCCGCAGTTCATGGACTTCCGCTACAGCGTGACCGACCCCTGGCACGGGGCGTTCCACCTCGACCACTGCGGCGCGCTGCTGGACGTCGAGCCGATGGGCCCGGCCATGGTCAAGAACATGTGCCACGACATCGAGGACCCCACGTTCGACGCGACCGCCGTGGCCACCAACCCCAAGGCGCAGGTACGCCCGATCCACCGCCCGCCGCGCGTCCCGTCCGACCGGCGGCCGCACTGCGCGTGGACGGTCGAGATCGACCCGGACTCCCCGGGCGTCGAGGGGATCCCGGCCCTGGCGGTCAACGAACGTTCGCACGCCGCCACGCTCGTCCTGGACGACATCGACCCCGACCAGGAAGGCCTCGGCGACTACAGCGGCGTCCTGGTCAGCGACCTGGACTTCGACGCCTTCTCGCACTCGGCGCTGGTCCGCATGGCCGACGAGGTCGTGCTCCAGCAGCACCTGCTCAACCTCTCGTTCCAGCTGGCGGTGCGGGAACGGGCCGGCGGCGACGGCGACCTCTTCCACCGCGTCGCGCTGCGCCAGCTCATCGGGCACGCCGGGGTGGCCGCCGAGCGCCTGCACCGGGCGCTGGGCCTGACCGACTCCGCGCAGGACGCGGCCGAGGTCATCGAGCTGCACCCGCTGATGAACCCGCTGCCGTACGTCGACCTCGTCCGGGACGGTGAGACGATCACGGTGTCGCGGTCGCTCGCGCACGAGGACGGCGGCTGGCTCCCGCTGTGCACGCCCGGCACCCCCGACGCGCTGCGGTCCATCGTGCGCGCGGTGAACCCCTACCTGGACGTCGACGTGACCGGCACCGACACCGAGTGGACGGCCCGCGTCGTCCTGACCGGCACCGCCGCGCCCGAGTCCGGCGAGGTCGCGGTCACCAAGTTCAGCAAGGGTGCGGACTTCCGGTTCGAGCCGCGCGAGACCCTCCCGCTCTTCGTGAAGTGAACGGACGTTCCGGGGGCGCGTGAAATCTTTCACGGCGCGTCCGGGGCGTCTCGGCTGGTCGGGAGGCGGTGGGGCGGGCGCCTCTTGACGGGGCCGGGCGGCGGCGTCACGGTGGGAGCGCTCCCACCTGTCCGCCCGTCGTCAGGAGTGCCGTGAAAAGAGCCCTGAGTGTCCTCGTGGTCGCCGTCCTGGCGGCGAGCGGGAGTGCGGGTACGGCGTTCGCCGAGGAGCCGGAGCTGATCGGCAACGGCACCTTCGACACCACCGCCGAACCCTGGTGGCACACCGCCAACCTCGCCTTCGACATCTCGGGCGGGCGGCTGTGCTCGGACGTGCCCGGCGGCACGGTGAACCCCTGGGACGCCATCGTCGGCCTGGACGGCGTGCCGCTGGTCAAGGGGGAGACGTACGCCTTCAAGTTCTTCGGCACCGGGACGCCCGGCAGGACGGCCAAGGCGCTGATCCAGCTCCCGGCCGACCCGTGGACGCAGTACCTGGCCGCGACGCCCGAGCTCAGCGTCTCGGGCAACGCCTACACCTACGAGTTCACCTCGCCGGTGGACATCCCCGACGCGCAGGTCGCCTTCCAGCTCGGCGGCAGCGCGGCGCCCTGGCGGTTCTGCGTGGACGACGTGTCGCTCAAGGGCGGCGAGGAACCCGACGTGTACGTCCCCGACACCGGCCCGCGCGTCCGGGTCAACCAGGTCGCCTACCTGCCCAAGGGCCCCAAGAACGCCACCCTGGTCACCGAGTCGGCGGAGCCCGCGGCGTGGACGCTCAGGCGCGGTGACGCGGTGGTGCTCGAAGGCACCACGACGCCGCGCGGCACGGACGCCTCGTCCGGCCAGAACGTGCACTCCATCGACTTCGGCTCCTACACCACCGCCGGGACGGGGTTCACGCTGACCGCGGACGGCGAGACCAGTCGGCCGTTCGACATCTCGCCCTCGGCGTACGCGGGCCTGAAGGCCGACGCGCTGAAGTTCTTCTACCCGCAGCGCAGCGGCGTCGCGATCGACGACGGGCTGCGGCCGGGGTACGGCAGGCCCGCCGGTCACGTCGGCACCGCGCCGAACCAGGGCGACACGGACGTGCCGTGCCAGCCGGGCGTCTGCGACTACCGCCTGGACGTCTCCGGGGGCTGGTACGACGCGGGCGACCACGGCAAGTACGTCGTGAACGGTGGCATCTCCGTCGCCCAGCTGATGAGCGTGTTCGAGCGGACCAAGAACGCCCCGACGGCCGGGCCCATCCCCGCCCTGGACATCCCCGAGAGCGGCGACACCGTGCCGGACGTCCTGAACGAGGCGCGCTGGGAACAGGCGTTCCTGCTCAAGATGCAGCGGCCGGACGGGATGGTCCACCACAAGATCCACGATGAGAACTGGACCGGCCTGCCGCTGCTGCCCCATCTCGACCCGCAGAAGCGCGAGCTGCACCCGGTCTCCACCGCCGCGACGCTCAACCTCGCCGCCACGGCGGCGCAGGCGGCCCGCGTGTTCGCCCCGTACGACGCGGGGTTCGCGGCCGGCAACCTGGCCGCCGCCCGCAGGGCGTGGAGCGCGGCCAAGGCCAACCCCGCCGTCCACGCCTCGCCGGACGACGGCATCGGCGGCGGCACCTACTCCGACGACAACGTGGCCGACGAGTTCTACTGGGCGGCCGCCGAGCTCTACATCGCCACGGGCGAGAAGGAGTTCCGGGACTACGTGCTGGCCTCGCCGTCGCACACCGCGGACGTCTTCGCCGACCGCGGCTTCAACTGGGGCTCGGTGGCGGCGCTCGGCCGGCTCGACCTGGCGACGGTCCCCAACGACCTGCCGGGGCGCGACGCGGTGCGGCGGTCGGTGCTGGCGGCCGGCGACAAGTACCTGGCCATCGCCGCGGGCTTCGCCTACGGCTCGCCCTACGACCCCGGCACCTACGAGTGGGGCTCCAACAGCCAGGTGCTCAACAACATGGTGGTGCTCGGGGCGGCCTACGACATCTCCGGCGCGGCCAAGTACCGCGACGGCGCCGTCCAGGGCTTCGACTACCTGTTCGGCCGCAACGCCCTCAACATCTCCTACGTGACCGGTTACGGCGAGGTGAACGCCCGCAACCAGCACAGCCGGTGGTACGCCCGGCAGCTCGACCCCGCGCTGCCCAACCCGCCCGCCGGAACGGTCGCGGGCGGCCCCAACTCCGCCATCCAGGACCCCGTCGCGCAGGCCAAGCTGCAAGGTTGCAAGCCGCAGTTCTGCTACATCGACGACATCGGGTCCTGGGCGACCAACGAGCTGACCATCAACTGGAACGCCCCGCTGGCGTGGGCGTCGGCGTTCGTCGCCGACCAGGGCGACGGGACCCTCCCCGGCAGGGCCGCCTGCGAGGTCTCCTACAAGGTGCACGCCTCGTGGTCGTCGGGCTTCACCACCCAGCTCACGGTCAGGAACACCGGCACCAGGCCCATCGACGGGTGGGCGCTGACGTGGTCGTTCCTCGGCGGGCAGAAGGCCGGGCCCGCCTGGAACGCCGCCCTGACCCAGGACGGCGCGACCGTGACGGCGAAGCACCAGTCCTACAACAAGAGGATCCAGCCCGGCCGGAGCGTGACGTTCGGCTTCACCGGCGTCGCCGCCCCCGGCGCCAACCCGGCACCGGACCTGTTCACGCTCAACGGGGCCGCGTGCGCCCGGTGATCCCGGGCCACGCGCCGCACGGCCGGGCCGGCCGGATGACCACCTTCGGCCGGTCCGGCCCCGGCGGCACCGGTCAGGAGGTCCGGGCGCCGGTGATCCGGGCTGCCTCGGCGGCCAGTTCCCGGCCCGCGGCGAAGATCTCCTCGAGGCTGACCTTTCCGTCGTTGTCGGTGTCGGAGACCGTGGACAGGCCCCGCCACAGGCCGACGTAGGACTTCCTGGGATGATTCGCCGGCTAGGCGTGGGAGACCAGGGCGCGCGAGGGGAACGGCGCGGCCGGGATATGGCGGCCCCGGGGCGCCGGGTCGGCCAGGTCACCGTTCTCGATCACGACACGTCCGCCGACCAGGACGGTCTCGGGCCTTCCGGTCACGGTCATGCCCTCGTAGGGGGTGTAGTCGGTCGCCATGTGCAGGCCGGCGGCGGTGACCCGCCACCGGGCGGCCGGGTCCCAGACGACCAGATCGGCGTCGGCCCCGGGGAGCAGCGTGCCCTTGCGGGGGTACAGGCCGTTGGCGCGCGCCGGGGCGGCCGCGGTCAGCTCCACGAACCGGGTGACCGGCAACCCGCGGCGGACGACGTACTCGGAGAAGATGACCGGCATGCGCGTCTCCACGCCGGGCAGCCCGTTGGGCATCGCCCGCACGTCGGCCTGGCGCGACTCCTTCTGGCCGGTGTCGTAGCAGCAGTGGTCGCTGCCGATCGTGGTGATCTCGCCGGTGAACAGGTGCCGGCCGAGCGCCTCCACGTCGGCGGCCGGGCGCAGCGGCGGGCAGCACACGAAACGTTCGGGGTGCTCGCCCGCGTACGCCGAGTCGTCCAGCACGAGGTGGTGGGCGACCGCCTCGCTGTAGGCGCGGACGCCGCGGCGGCGCGCGGCGGCTACCAGCTCGACGGCCGCCGCGGTGGACTGGTGGACGAAGTAGACGGGCGCGTCCACCGCCTCGGCGATCGCCAGCACCTCGGCGACCGAGGCGGTCTCGGCCAGGGCGGGCCGGCTGGCGGCCATGTCGCGGGCGCCGATCCGGCCCGCGGCGGCGCAGCGGTCCTGGGCGTCGCCGATGATGTGGTCGGCCTCGCAGTGGATCACGACCATGCCGCCGAGCCCGGCCAGCGACGTCATCGTGCGCAGCACGGTGTCCTCGTCGGCCATCGACTCGCCGCGGTAGGTGGTGAACATCTTGAACGTGGTGACGCCGTCGGCCACGAGGGCGGCGAGCTGTTCGGGGACGGTGTCGTCCCACCGCACGACGCAGCCGTGCAGGGCGCTGTCGCAGAGCCCCTCGGTCGCCTTGGCGCGCTGGGCGTACGCGACGTCGGCCGGGTTCTCCCCGGGCCGCGGGATCGCGAAGTCCACGATCGTGGTGGTGCCGCCGTGCACGGCGGCGGTGGTGCACCGGCGGTAGTCGTCCAGCGAGGTGAACGCGCCGGAGGTGAAGCCCACGTGGCAGTGCGGGTCCACGCCGCCGGGCAGGACGAGCCGCCCGGACGCGTCGATCTCGGTGCGCGCGCCGGCCGTGCCGGGTTCGGCGAGCGCGGTGACGGTGCCGCCGGTGATGACGACGTCGGCGCGGCCCGTCCAGCCGGCCTCGACCACGGTGCCGCCGCGGACGATCACATCGGCGGTCACCGGGCCACCGACGCCAGGTGCGCGCGCCAGCCGCCGGCGTCGCTGATGTCGGTGACGCCGGGCAGCGTCAGCGACTCGGGGCGCATCCGCATGCACAGGGTGCCCGAACCGTCGTCCAGCTCGATCACGCCGAGCTCGAGCTCGGGCGGTTCGCCGGGCAGCAGGTGCTCGCGGAGGATCTCGTAGCTGACGGAGTAGAGCTCGCCGGGCACGGCGCGGCCGTCCTCGTCGACGGGGTGCAGGCCGGGGAACTCGTCGCGGACGGAGTAGAAGCGGTACCGGGGCGCGGTCGTGGCGGGGCCGAGGAACGTGGCGCCGGCGAGCGCCCCGTTCAGCGACCCGCCCGACATGGCCTGGCCGTTGACGAACATCCGCAGGGTCTCCATGGGTCCTTCCTTCGTGCGGTCGCCCGCGCGGTCAGGCGCGGGCGTGGCGGGCCCGCTCGACGGCGGGGTCGGGGATCGGGACGGCGTCCAGCAGCGAGCGCGTGTACGGGTGGCGGGGCTGGCGGTAGATCTGCTCGCGGTCGCCGATCTCGACCAGGGAGCCCTGGTCGAGCACCGCGACCCGGTCGCACAGGTAGTGCACGACCGCCAGGTCGTGCGCGATGAACAGGATCGACAGGCCGAGGCGCTCGCGCAGGTCGCGGAACAGGTTGAGCACCTGCGCCTGCACCGAGACGTCCAGCGACGAGACCACCTCGTCGCAGATCAGCACCTTCGGCTCGACGGCGAGCGCGCGGGCGATCGCGATGCGCTGCCGCTGGCCGCCGGAGAACGAGCGCGGGTGGCGGCCGGCGTCGGCGGCGCTGAGCCCGACGGTCTCCAGCAGCGCGACGGCCCGGTCGCGGCGGGCGGCGGGGTCCTTCTCCAGCCCGTGCGCGATCATCCCCTCCTCCACCAGGGCGCCCGCGGTCATGCGCGGGGACAACGAGGAGTAGGGGTCCTGGAACACCATCTGCAGGTCGCGGCGCAGGCCGCGCAGCTCGCGGCGGGACGCGGCGAGCACGTCGCGGTCGCCGAGCAGCACCCGGCCCGAGTCCGGCCGGGTGAGGCGCACGACGCAGCGGGCGACCGTGGACTTGCCCGACCCGGACTCGCCGACCAGGCCGAGCACCTCGCCGGGCGCCAGCTCGAACGACACGTCCTTGACGACGGGCCGGCCGCCGAAGCTCTTGACGAGGTTCTGCACGCGCAGCGCGGTCATCGAGCGCTCCCTTCCACGGGCTCCGCGACCGTTTCCGCGTCGGCTTCCGCGATCGTGGACAGCCGGCGGGACGGGTCGTCGTCGATGCGCGGCACCGACGCCAGCAGCGCCCGCGTGTAGGGGTGGCGGGGGCGGGCGTAGATGTCGTCCACGGCGCCCTGCTCCACCGGCTCGCCGTGCCGCATCACCACCACCCGGTCGGCGAACCCGGCGACGATGCCGAGGTCGTGGGTGATGAGCAGCACCGCCATGCCGCGTTCGTCGGCGAGCTCGCGCAGCAGCGTCAGCACCTGCGCCTGGACGCGGACGTCCAGCGCCGTGGTGGGCTCGTCGGCGATGAGCAGCGCCGGCTCGGCGATCACCGCGATGGCGATGACGACGCGCTGCCGCATGCCGCCGGAGAACTGGTGCGGGTAGTCGTCGAAGCGGCGGCCGGCGTCGCGGACGCCGAGCCGCCCGAGCAGCTCGATCCCGCGCCGCCGCGCCTCCTTCCTGCCCACGCCGCGGATCACGAGCGGCTGCGTGATCTGCCAGCCGACCGTCATCACCGGGTTGAGGGCGGCCAGCGGGTCCTGGAAGACCAGCCCGACGCGGGCCCCGCGCACGTCGCGCATGCCGCGTTCGGACAGGGACAGCAGGTCGGTCCCGTCGAAGGAGATCCGGCCTTCGAGGCCGGCGTCGTGGTCGAGCCGCAGGATCGCCCGCGCGGTGACGGACTTGCCCGACCCCGACTCGCCGACCAGCGCGACCTTCTCGCCGGCGGAGACGTCCAGGTCCACGCCGCGCAGCACCTCCACCGGGCCGTCCGGCCCGGGGAAGCGGGCCCGCAGCCCCTCCACGGTCAGCAGGGCGGTCATGCGGACCTCCGGATCGTCGGGTCGGTGCGGACGCGCAGCCAGTCGCCGAGCAGGTTGAACGAGATCGCGGTGAGGACGATGGCCAGGCCGGGGAAGACCACGGCCCACCAGCCGTTGGTGAGGTTGTTGGCGGCGGCGGCGATCATCGCGCCCCACTCGGCGGAGGGCACCTGCGCGCCGACGCCGACGAACGACAGGCCGGAGATGACCAGCATCACCGCCGACACGTCCAGCGTCGTCTGCACGTAGAGGGTGTTCAGCGCGTTCGGCAGCACGTGCCGGAACACCAGCCGGGGCGTGGACACGCCCAGCACCCGTGCCGCCTCGACGTACTCGGCGTCCTTGACGTCGCGGACGAGGGTCCGCACGAGCCGGGCGTAGCCGGGCCACCAGGTGAGGGAGAGCGCGATCACCGCCGAGCGCAGGCCGGGCCCGAGGGCGGCGGCCAGCCCGAGCGCCAGGATGATGGCGGGCAGCGAGAGGCCGATGTCGCAGAGCCGCATGAGCACCTCGTCGGCGACCCGGCCGCCGAGCGCGGCCGCCGTGCCGACGAGGGTGCCGATCAGGGTGGCCGCGGCGATGACGATCACGGTGGCGAGCAGCGACACCCGCGCCCCGTACAGGACGCGGCTGAAGATGTCGCGGCCGTTGGCGTCGGTGCCGAACCAGTGCGCGCCCGACGGGGCGTGCAGCGCCTGGCCGAGGTCCACGGCGTACGGGTCGTGCGGCGCCAGCAGCGGGCCGGCGACCGCCAGCACCACCATCAGCCCCGCGACGGCCAGGGCGATCCGTTCGACCACGGAGATGCGCCCGGCGCGCCGGGCGCCCGCCGCCCGGCCGCGCCGGAACCACACGCCGCGCAGCGGAGGCCCGGCGGTGGAGTCGACGCTGTCGGCGGTCGCGGCCCCGGACCCCGCGCCCCGGCCGGTCTGTGCGGAGGTCTTCATGACACCGCCCCTTCCTTGACGGCGGGCCCGGCCTCGGCCGCGGCGCCCGGTGCGAGCGACGCCGCCGGGGCCGGGGCGGCACCGCGGGCGGGCTGCCGCAACCGCGGGTTGAGCCAGAGCTGGACGAGATCGACGACGATGTTGACCAGCACGAACACCACGCCGATCACGAGCACGGTGCCGATCACCGCGTAGAGGTCGTTCTGGAGCACGGCGGTGACCGCGTACGCGCCGATCCCGGTCCGGCCGAACACCGACTCGACCAGCACGGTGGAGCCGAGCATCCACCCCAGCTGCATGCCGATGATGGTGCTGACCGGCACGAGGGCGTTGCGCAGCCCGTGCCGGATCACCACCCGCCGCTCGGACGCCCCGGTGGCCCGGGCGAGGGTGACGTAGTCGGAGTCCAGCACGGTGATCATCGACGACCGGACCGTGCGGGCGACCACGGCGATGAACGCGGCGGCCAGCGTCAGCGCGGGCAGCACCAGATGCGACACCGCGTCCCCGAACGCGGGCAGGTCACCCGAGAGCAGCGCGTCGACCGAGGTCATCCCGGTGATCTCGGGGACCTCCCGGCCGAAGCCGAGCTGACCGGTCAGCGGCAACATCCCGAGCCGGTCGGCGAACACCAGCTGCAGCACCAGCCCCAGCCAGAAGACCGGCACGGCCGCGCCGAGCAGCACGATGACGCGGGCCGCGACGTCGGCGAACCGGCCCCGCCGGTGCGCGGCGTACACGCCGAGCGGCACCGCGATCGCCACGTTGATCAGCATCGCGGCGAGCACCAGCTCGACCGACGACGGCAGGGCCTGCGCGATGTCGTCGAGCACCGGCCGCCGGGTCACGACCGACGTGCCCAGGTCGCCCTGGAACAGCCGGCCGAAGTAGGCGGCGAACTGGTCCCACAGCGGCCGGTCCAGGCCGAGCCGGGACGCGGCCGCGGCGACCTGTTCGGCGGTGGCGTTGCGGCCCGCCGCCGCGCGGGCCGGGTCGCCGGGCAGCACCTGGGTCATCAGGAAGGTGACGACTCCCAGGCCGAACAGCACGACGACGCTGGTGACGAGGCGCCTCAGCAGGAAACGCGCCATTGCCGTGCCTCCCCTCGATGGAGATCTCGATGAGTGGAATCGGGGCCGCGGGCCCGGCGCGGCCGGACCGGTCGCCCGGTCCGGCCGCGGCCGGGATCAGCCGGTCTTCACGCCGTAGACGTCGACCGTCTGGTGGTGCGAGGGCTGGTAGGCGTAGCCGGACAGGCCCTTGCGCAGCACGGTGACGGTCTTGGGGTTGGACAGGTTGACCGACGGGACGTCGGCCGCGATGAGCTGTTGCGCCTGCTTGTAGAGGCCGCAGCGCTCGTTCTCGTCGGTGAGCCCCTGGGCCTTCTCGACCAGCGCGTCCACCTTCGGGTTGTCGTAGCCGCCGCTGTTCTGGCCGTTGTTGATGAACCGCGAGTCGAACTGCTGGTAGAGGACCGCGTCGGCGTCCGGGGTGGTCGGGAAGCCGTAGATCATGCCGAGGTCCGGCGTGGTCTTGTTGGTCTTGAGGCGCTGCACGTACTCGGGGTAGGTGATCGCCTGGAGCTTGAGGTTCACGCCGATCTTGGAGAGGTCGGACTGGAGGAGCGTCGCCGCCTGCTCCATCTCGGCGGTCGCCTTGAGATAGGTCATGGTCAGCGAGACGTCCGACAGTCCCGCCGCCTGGAGCGAGGCCTTCGCCTTGTTCACGTCGTAGGCCGGTTGCGGGGTGGTCGGGTCGAAGCACGTCATCGTGGACGGCAGCACGCCGACCGCCTTCTTGCCCGCGCCCTTGAGGATCGCGGAGATGTGCTGGTCGTACTGGTACGCGGACGCGATCGCCTCGCGCAGCGCCTTGGTGGCGACCGGCGAGTCCTTCATCTTGAAGAACACGTACAGCTGGACGTTGGTGTCGGCCTTGTCGACGGTGTAGCCGCCGTTGCCCTCGAACGACGCCCAGTCGTTCGGGTCGATGTCCATGGCGATGTCGATGTCGCCCGCCAGCAGCGCGCTCTTCTGCGTCGCGGCCTGCGGCAGGTAACGGAAGACGACGCTCTGCGCCTGGCCGTCGAACCCGCCCCAGTACTTGTCGTGCTTGACGTACTTGGCCTCCTGGTTGGGGGTGTAGCCGCTCAGCTTGTACGGCCCGGAGCCCGCGTCCGCCGTCGCCAGCCACTTCTGCCCGTCGTCGCCGCCCGCGTTCTGCTGGACGAGCTTGGAGTTGAGCAGGTACACCCGCGTCAGCGCGGGGATCATCGGCGCGTACGGGCGGCTCAGCTTCAGCGTCAGGTGGGTGTCGTCGGTGACCGTCGCCGAGTCGTAGGCGGTGACGAGCGCGGCGACCCCGATGCCGACCTTCTTGGTCCGGTCGAGGGTGTACTTGACGTCGGCGGCGGTGAGCTTGGCGCCGTCGTGGAAGGTGACGTCGTCGCGCAGCGTCAGGTCGATCGACTTCCCGTCGCCGGACACCTTCCACCCGGTGGCGACGCTCGGCTCGATCTTGTTGCCCGCGCCGTACCTCACCAGCGTGTCGTAGGCGGGCCGGGCCACCTCGTCCACCGTGGAGTTGTCGGCCTGGACGGGGTCGAAGGTCGCGGGCGGCTCGTTCTCGGCGATGATGAGCGTCTGCTTGCGCTCGCCCGAGCCGGACCCGGACCCGCCGCCGCAGGCGGCGAGCGCGAGGACGGCCGCCACGGCGACCGCGGTCAGCCGCGGCCCGGGGCCGAACCCGGCCCGTGCGCCACGCCGGGACCGCCCGGTCCTCGGTGCCCCGGCCGGCGCGCCGGCCGGGGGCTGGGATGCGTGGACCACTGGATCTCTCCCCTTCATGGAGTCGTCCGCGAGGACGGGTCAGGCCTCGTGCCGTGCGGCGCGGGCCGGGGTGGGGCGGTGGGAGCCGTCCGGGGCGACGATCACGCCGTAGTCGCGTTCGGCGGCCTCGGAGGTCACGTAGCCGTCGAGCACGTCGGCGACGACGGCGGCGGGGTCGCGGTCCAGGGGGTGGCCGTGGCCGCCCCCGCCCGCGGTGCGATTGACGAAGCGGTCGCCGGGCCGCATGGCCGCCCGGTACATGCCGACCCGCTTCTCCCGCCCGGTGCCGGGCCAGAGCGTCATGCCGCTCGGCTCGGGCTCCAGGCCGCCGGACAGGGCCCAGGGACGGGTCTTGCTCTTCTTCTTCATCGAGAGCACCTCGCCCTCGGCGAGGTAGGAGACCTCGCGCAGGACGCCGACACCGCCGCGGAACCGGCCGGCGCCGCCCGAGTCGGGGATGAGCTCCAGCCGCTCGTGGAAGATCGTGGACTTGTGCTCCAGGACCTCGATCGGGGTGTTGCGCACGACGCTCTGGGAGGGGTGCTGCTGGGCGTTGGCGCCGTCGCGGTCGCGGCGGGCGCCCCACCCGATGCCCTCGTTGTTGCTGATGACGAAGTCCTCGCCGGTGCGCGGGTCGTGCCCGAGCGCCATGAACCCCGGCTCGTCGCCGCCCGACGACGCCGGGATCGACGCGATGGCCTGCGCGAGCGCCTTGTGGATCAGCTCGAACGCGACGATGCCGCTCCACTGGGTGAACGTGGCCGACGGGTAGACGGCGTGGAAGAAGTTGCCCGGGTCGGCCTTGATCGTGAGGGCCCGGTAGTGGCCGGCGTTGGACGGCTCGTCCGGCGTGGTGAGCTCCTTGAACGACGACTTGGCGAGGCTCTCGGTGGCGCCGATCGGCAGGTTCACCGGGCCGAGCACCTGGCCGTCGGAGCCGTTGAAGTCCACCTCCATCCGGTCACCGTCGATGGTCACCTTGACCTCCATCCGGATGAGGTCGTCGGTGATGCCGTCGTCGTCGCAGTAGTCGTGGGCGGTCCAGGTGCCGTCGGGCAGGGCGGCGACGGCCTTGCGGGCGACCCGTTCGCCGTGCTCGACGATCTGCCGCACGGCCTGGTCGACGGTCTCGCCGCCGAACTTCTCCCACACCTGGGCGAGCCGGTTCTCGCCGGTGCGCAGCGAGGCGAGCTGGGCGTGGAAGTCGCCGATCGTGAGGTCGGGCAGGCGCGAGTTGAAGCGGATGAGCTCGACGATGTCGCGCACCACCTCGCCCCGGCTGACGATCTTGGTGCCGGGGAAGATCAGCCCTTCCTGGTGCATGTCGGTGGAGTCGAGCACGTAGCCGGGGGACTTGGCACCGAGGTCCATCCAGTGCGCGCGGACCGCGAGGTAGGCGGCCGGGCCGTCGTGCCCGTCCCGGAACACCGGCGCGAAGAGCATCGCGTCGTAGGAGTGGGCGCCGCTCCAGTACGGGTAGTTGAGCAGGTAGACGTCGCCGGGGGCCAGGTTCTCCCGGCCCACGTACTCCACGCCCTTGACGATCGCGTGGTCGTTGGCGCCGAGGAACGAGGTGATCCCCGCGGCCTCGGCCATCAGCTCCAGGTCGCCGTCGTACAGCGAGATGCCGAAGTCGAGCACCTCGTAGATGACCGGGTTGAAGGCGGCGCGGACCAGCGTGCGGCGCATCTGCTCGCCCACCGACACCAGGTAGTTGCGGATCACCTCGACGGTCGCGCCGTCCAGCCGTTCGGTCACGGTGTCGTCCTTCCTTGCTTCCTGCGCGGCGGTCACGCGGCGGCCTCCGGGCTGGAGACCACGAGGTGGCCGTGGGCGTCCACGGCGAGCCGCTGGTCGCCGAAGATGACGGTGGTGGAGGTGCCCTCCTCGACGACCGCGGGCCCTTCCACGCGGTGGCCTGGGGCCAGCGCCGCCCGGTCGTACACCGGGAACGGGACGGTGGTGCCGGTGGCGACGTCGAACGCCGGGCGGCTGCCGACCGGCTCCGGGGCGCCCTCGCCCGCCGCGAGCTCGCGCAGGCCGGGCTTGGGCAGGCGTCCGACGGCCCGGACCCGCAGGGTGAGGATCTGCCCGCTGTCGGGCATCGCGTGCCCGTACCGGGCGCGGTGCTGCTCGTGGAAGCGGCCGAGGACCGCGGCGGCGTCGTCGCCGGGGTGCAGGTCGATGCCGAGGGCGTGCTCCTGGCCGCGGTACCGCACGTCCAGCCGGCGGACCAGCTCCCGGTCCTCGGGCTTGACGCCCTGTGCCGAGAGCACCTCCTCGCCCTGCGCCTCCAGCTCCGCGAACTCCGGCTCGAGCTCGGCGAGGGCCGCGTCGCCGAGCGGCTTGAGGACGGTGGCGGCGAACTCGTACTCCAGGTCGGACATGAGCATGCCGAACGCGGAGAACGCCGCCGGAGCCTGCGGGACGATCGTCTCGGCGATGCCCATCTCGCGGGCGAGCATCGGGCCGAGCAGCGGCCCGGCGCCGCCGAACGCCAGCAGCGCGAACTCGCGCGGGTCCAGGGCCCGCTCGACGGTGATCTCGCGGAGCGCGCCCACGGTGCGGGCCAGCAGCACGCGGAACACGCTCGCCGCGGCCTGCGCCACGTCCACGCCGAGCGGCTCGGCGATCTTCGCCTGGACGGCGGCGCGGGCGGCGCCGGCATCGATGCTCATGTCGCCGCCGAGGAACGCGGCCGGGTCGAGGTAACCGAGGACGAGCGCCGCGTCGGTCAGGGTCGGCTCGGTGCCGCCGGCACCGTAGGCGACCGGGCCGGGCACGGCGCCCGCGCTGTGCGGGCCGACCTTCAGCAGGCCCTCGTCGATCCAGGCGATGGAGCCGCCGCCCGCGCCGACGGTGCGGATGTCGAAGATCGGGATGAGCAGCGGGAACCCGTCGATCGCGGCCTCGTGCACCTCACCGGGCGAGCCGTCCTCGATCACGCAGCAGTCCACGCTGGTGCCGCCGACGTCGAACGAGATCAGCTTGGAGCGGCCCAGCTCGCGGGACAGGAACGAGGCGCCGACGACGCCGCCCGCCGGGCCCGACAACACCGTCATCAGCGGTGCGCGCCGCGCCAGCTCGGCGGTCATCGCACCGCCGCCGGAGCGCATGATGTGCAGCGGGCGGGTCAGGCCCGCGTCCGCCAGGCGGTCCTCCAGCGTGCCGATGTAGTCGTTGAGCACCGGCCGGATGTAGGCGTCCAGGGTGGCGGTGCTGGTGCGCTCGTACTCGCGGTACTCGCGGGTGATGTCGGTGGACGTGGAGACCGACGCCTCCGGGTACGCCTCGCGCAGGATCCGCGCGGCGCGGCGTTCGTGGTCGGGATTGGCGTAGGAGTGCAAGAAGCAGACCGCGATCGACCGCAGGCCCTGCTCCTCCACCAGGTAACGGCCGGCCTCGCGCACCGCGTCCTCGTCCAGCGGCACGACCTCCGCGCCCTGCGCGTCGATCCGGCCGGGCACGCCGGTGCGGTGGCGGCGCGGGACGAGCGGCGGCGGCGGAGCGTACGCGAAGTCGTACATGTACTGCGCCGGAACGTTGGCCCGCGCCACCTCCAGGAGGTCGCGGAAGCCCTCGTTGGTGACGATGCCGACGTCGGCGCCGCGGCGTTGCAGGATCGCGTTCAGCCCGAGCGTGGTGCCGTGCACGAACGCCTCGACGTCGTCGAGCCGCCCGGTCAGGCCGCCGACGGCGTCCAGGACGCCGCGCGCGGGCGCGTCCGGCGTGGTCGGCGCCTTGTGCAGGCGCAGCTCGCCGGTGGTCTCGTCGAAGGCGATCGCGTCGACGAAGGTGCCGCCGATGTCGACGGCGAGCCGGGTGCGCGAGGCGCTAGGGGGAGGGGAGGAAGGGGTCACGCGGTGCCTCCGGTGCGGGTCTGGGCGGCGGCCGCGGCCGGCGCGGCGGCGGGCAGGTCGTCGCGGACGATCCGCCCGGCCTGCATGACGAACGGGATGCGGCGCAGCGCCGACAGGTCCGACAGCGGGTCGCGGTCGGTGACGATCAGGTCGGCGAGCAGGCCCTCCTCGACCGCGCCCGCCTGGCCCGCCAGCCCGACGAGGCGGGCGGCGTCGCTGGTGCCGGCGCGCAGCGCCTGCTCCGGGCTGAGCCCGGCGTCGGTGAGGAACTCCATCTCGCGGACGGCGACGACGGTGTCCTCGATGGGCTCGCCCGGCGGGTAGTCGGTGCCGGCGAGCATGGTGATGCCGGGCGCCCCGGGGTCGTCCGGGCGCGCGATCCCGGCGGCGACGGCGCGCCGGATGCTGTCGAGGTGGCCGGGCCCGACCTGTGTGGCGCGCTCGATCTGCCAGGACGAGAACGAGTGCTCGGCCATCCAGTCCGGGCAGCGGGTGACGCACAGGGTCGGGGTGAGGAAGACGCGCCGTTCGGCCATCTCCTTCGCGGTGGCGTCGTCGAGCTCGTAGGCGTGCTCGTACCCGCGGACCCCGGCGGCGAGCGCCTCGCGGATCGCCGACCCGGAGCCGGCGTGCGCGGTCACGTAGCTGCCGTGCTCCTCGGCCGCGCGGACCACGGCGCGCATCTCCTCCGGCGTCATCTGGGCGCCGGTGAACGACTCGCCCTCGTGCGCGATCCCGCCGGTGATGAAGATCTTCAGCAGGTCGGCGCCCGCGGCGAGCTCCGTGCGGGCCGCGTGCAGGAACCCGTCGAACCCGTCGGCGTAGGAGCAGGCCGAGCCGTGCCCGTGGCCGCCGGTGGTGGAGATGGCCCGCCCGGCGCCGACGATGCGCGGCGCGTCCACCCAGCCCTGCTCGGCGGCGGTGCGGATCAGCAGCTCGGCGCGGTGCTGCTCGTGCACGCAGCGGATCGTCGTGACGCCCGCGTGCAGCGCGTCCTGGGCCCGCGACAGCGCCCGCATGGCCGTCAGGCCCGGGTTCTCGTCCTCGTCGGTCGCCGAGAACGGGTACACGACCGACAGGTGCGTGTGCACGGAGATCAGGCCGGGCAGCAGGTACCGGCCGCCGAGGTCCACCGTCCGGGACCCGGGCGCGGGCGCCGTGCCGGTGATCGCGGTGATCCGGCCGTCGGCCACGGCGACGTTGACGTCGCGCCGGACCGTCCCGCCGAGCACGTCCACGACGTGCCCGCCGGTGAGCCAGAGGGTCCCGTCGATGGGCGCGGGCCGCCGCGGGGTGATCGTTGTGGGCACCGTGATGTCCTTTCTCATCGGGCCTCCTCGAAGGGAGGCGTCGCGCGTTCGGGGGAGCCGGCGAGCCGGCCGGGGCCGAGGTCGCCGATCTCCACCGGGGCCGGCGCCCCCTCGACCAGGCAGCGCAGGGTCTCGCCCCACAGCGGGGCGAAGGTGAAGGCGTAGGTGCCGCCGCCGACCAGGAAGCCCGGAGCCCCGGGCACCTCGCCGATGACCGGCATCTCGTCGGGGGTCGCGGCCAGCGGGCCGGCCCAGGCGCGCAGGAGCCGCAGCCCCCGCACGAACGGCAGGATCCGGGCGGCCTGCGTGAGGTTGCCCAGGACGCTGGCCATGCTGACCGGGCTGCGGCCCTCGGGCTCCAGCCGGAGCGCGGGCCAGCCGCCGCCGATCAGCAGGTTCCCGGCGGAGACCTGCTTGACCGACAGGCCCTCGCCGATGTGCTGGACGAGGTGCCGGAGCGTGCCGGGCAGCCGCACCGTGAGGTGCATCTGGATCGCGACCGGGGTCATGTGCAGGCGGAGCCCCGCCAGCGCGGCCACCTCCGCGATCCAGGGGCCCGCCACGTTCACGACCTTGGCGGCGTCGACGGTCAGGTCGCCCGCGCGCACCCGCCAGCCCGAGCCGGAACGTTCCACCGCGTGGACGCGCCGGAACGGGTGCAGCCGCGCCCCGTGCCGGACCGCGGCGTCCAGGTAGGCGGGCGTGGCCAGCAGCGGGTTGGCGTAGCCGTCGAGCGGGCACCAGGTCGCGGCGGTCACCGTCGGGCCGAGCAGCGGAAGCTCCGCGCGGGCGGTGTCGCCGTCCAGGACCTCGGTGCGCAGGCCGGCACGTTCCTCCCAGGCGTGCTTGGCGATGAGCTCGGCGCGCTGCGCCGGAGTCTCGGCGATCGTGAAGCCGCCGCTGCGGCGCAGCTCGACCGAGGTCTCCAGCTCCGCCTCGACGGTCTCCCAGCGGTCGCTCGCGGCACGCTGCAACGGCAGGAACCGGGCGCTGTCGAGCGGGACGTCCTGTCCGGGGCGGCGGGTGTGCACCGCCTGGACGTGCAGGTTGCCCGCGGTGGTGCCCGACCCCTCGCGGCCCGGCGCGCCGCGGTCGACGACGGCGACGTCGTGCCCGGCGCGGGCGAGGTGGAACGCGGCGGCCGCGCCCAGGACGCCGGCGCCGATCACCACCACGTCCGCCGTCTCGGCGCTCATGCGTCCTCCCCGTCGTCGTCGGCGCCGAGCGCGAGCAGGCTCTCCACCGGAACGGGCCGGATCGGCTGGCGCGACGGGAAGACCGGACCGCCCGTGGGCGGGTGCGCGCCGCACTCGCGGGCCTCGTCCGATGCCGTTCCGCCGGCCGCACCCGGCGGAACGGCGCCCGTGGCGTGCCGGGCCAGGGCGGCGACGGCGAAGCCGCAGAAACGCCCCTGGCAGGGGCCCATGCCGGCACGGGTCCGCGCCTTCGTGGCGTTGAGGTCGCCGGAGGCCAGCCGGGCCGTCGCCCGCACGTCGGCGGCGGTGACGGCCTCGCAGCGGCAGACCGTCGTGTCGCCGGGGAGCGCCGGGGCGAGCAGGTCGGCGAGGTCGCCCGGGGCGGGGTAGAGGGACTCGCTCAGCGCGGTGAAGGAGGCCAGCCGGCGCCGCCGTGCCGCGAGATGGAGCACCTCGCGCCGGGCCGGGCCGGACGCACGGTCCCGGCGGGCGAGGATGTGGGCGGCGGCGGTGAGCCCCCGGGTCTCGGCCAGGTGGACGCCGCCGATCCCGGCGGCCTCGCCCGCGATGTACACGTCCGGGCGGCTGCTGAGCCCGTACCGGTCGGTGACCGGGACGGCGTCGCCGGAGACCGGATCGGTGCGCACCGCGCAGCCCAGGAGCCGGGCCAGGTCGGCCTGCGGGCGGAACCCGTACCCGACGCACAGCGCGTCCACGTCCAGGGTCCGCAGCGGGACGGCGGGGTCGGCGCCGGCGGCGAGCGTGACGGACGAGACGCGTCCGGCGCCGTCGGCCCGGACCACGACGCGGTCCTGCCACAGCGGGACGCGGGCGGCGGCCAGGCGCGCGGTGTAGGCGGCCAGCTCGCGCAGCCGGGCCGGGTGGCGCAGCGAGGTCAGGGCGCGGCCCGACGGCCGGTAGGGACGGCCCGCCTCGGCGACGCCGACGACGTGCACGCCGAGGTCGAGCAGCGAGCAGGCGACCGGGAGCAGGAACGGGCCCGACCCCGCGACCAGGACCCGCTCGCCGATCGCCGTTCCGTCGGCGGCGGCGAGGTGCTGGGCGAATCCCGGCGTCGTGACGCCGGGGAGCTGCCAGCCCGGGAACGGATGGGTCCGCTCGTAGGCGCCGGTGGCGATGATGACATGGCGGGCGCGGAGCCGTACGGCCGAGCCCGGGCGGCCGGAGACCAGGAGGGTGCGCGCGTCGTCGGCGACGCCCCAGACCAGGTGGCCGGTCAGGCACTCGACCCCGAGCCGCCGGACGAGCCGGATCAGCCGGCCGCCCGCGGGGCGGTGGTCGCCGTGCGCGCGCAGCGTCGCGGGGGAGGGGCGGCGGTAGTACTGCCCGCCCAGTTCGGGCTGCTCGTCCACCAGCGTCACCGCGAGCCCGGCGGACGCCAGGCGCGCCGCCGCGGCGAGCCCGGCGGGGCCGCCCCCGACGATGACGACGTCCCGTGCGCTCATCGCCCGGTCTCCACGGTCATGCCGGGCGCCACCCGCTCCAGGCAGGCCCGCACGCCGGGACGCCCGTCCACGGTGACCTCGCACTCGAAGCAGACGCCCATGCCGCAGAACGGGCCGCGCGGCTCGCCGCTGATCGGGTGGTCGCGCAGCCGCCATCGACGGGTGCCGACGAAGGCCGCGGTGAGGGACGACCCGGCGGGCGCCTCGACGGGCTCGCCGTCCACGGTGATGCGCACGGTCATGCCCGCACCTCGGCGCGGCCGTCGGTGGCCGGCTCGGCGGCTTGCTCGGTGACCTGCTCGGTGGCCGGCGCGGCGGTCAGCCCGGCGCGGGCGAGCACGTCCCCGATCGCCTGGATCGTTCCAGCGTCGGTCACCGGCAGCAGCGGCGGGCGGACGTGGCCGCCGGGCTGCCCGAGCAGCGCCATCGCGGCCTTCAGCTGGGGGATCGGCGAGGCGTGGATGCCGCTGTAGTCGGGCCGGATCAGCCCGCCGGACAGGACCGCGTAGCGGTCGGCCCAGGTGCGGGCCGTCGCGGCGTCGCGCCGGGCCACCGCCTCGTAGTAGGGCACCGCGAACGGCGCGCCGACCCCGCCGCCGTCGATGTTGCCGTCGCCGCCGAGCTCCAGCAGCGCGGCCAGCCCGCGGCGGTGCAGGAAGCTGCCGAAGACCCGGACCCGGTCCGACACCGCCTCGACCGTGTCGAGCATCCGCGGCCAGTCACCGGTGCTGTCCTTGATGGCCACGACCTGGGGCAGGTCGGCGAGGCGGCGCGCGAGACCGGGGTGGGCCGAGATGTCGGCCGCGACGCCGCGGGGCCAGTTGTAGACCATGAACGGCAGGTCGGTGGCGCCGCTGACCTCGGCGTAGAAGGCGTGGATCTCCTCGGCCCCCGGGTGGACGTACGGCGGCGGCGTCGCGAGCACCCCGTCCGCGCCGGCGCCGGCGGCGTGCCGTGCGAACTCGACGGCCTCGGCGGGCGTGTAGGCGGTGACGCCCACGACCACGGGCACGCGGCCGGACAGTTCCTGGACGGCGATCTCCGCGACCCGGCGGCGTTCGGCCGGGCTCTGGCTGAACCACTCGCCGGTGCTGCCGTTGACGAGCACGCCGTGCACGCCCTGCCGGTGGTACAGCCGCAGCAGCGCGCGCCACGCGTCCTCGTCGAGGGCGCCGTCGGCGGTGAAGGGGGTGGGGGCGGCCGGCCAGTAGCCGGACCAGGAGACGTCGTCGCGATGCAAGATCTTTTCCCGAGCTCGTAGTGCATCCCGCTGGGATCGATTGCATCAGGTTGCGGTAACTCAGATCACCCTGTCAAGGGTGAAACAGGCATTTAACAAGGAAGAAAGTTCCAGGAAATTCGGCGCATCCCCGACACCTTCATGGCATCATGGCTCCGTTCATTGGGATCGATTCCACCGTGGAGCAGGATTGAGCGTCACCCTGAAGGACGTCGCCGCCGCGGCGGGCGTGTCCCGCAGCACCGCTTCGCGGGCGCTCAGCGGGTCTCCGCTGATCGCGCCCGAGACGCGCGCGGCCGTCGAGGAGGCCGCCCGCCGCCTCGGGTACCGGCCCAACCGCACCGCGAGCGCGCTGCGGTCACGGCAGTCGCGCCTCATCGGCCTGGTCGTCGGCAACCTGGTGAACGCCTCGTTCCACACCATCGCCGAGGTCGTGCAGCGCCGCGCCGCCGCCGAGGGGTACCAGGTCATGCTCTGCATCACCGACGCCGACCCGCGCCGCGAGGAGTCGATCCTGCAGACGCTCGGCGACCACGGCGTGGACGGGCTGATCCTCATCGGCACCGGCCGCAACGCCGCCTCGTCCAACGCGCTGCTCGCCGACGGCACGGCCGTCGTCAACCTCATCCGCGGCGCCGCCGAGAGCGCCGCGCCGACCGTCCTGGCCGCCGACCGCGACGGGGCCGACGAGGCGACCGGCCACCTGCTCGACCTCGGCCACCGGCGCATCGGCTACATCGGCGGCCCCGGCTCGACCAACTCCGGGCACGAACGTTTCGCCGGCTACGCCGAGGCCCTCCGTCGCCGCGGCCTGGACGTGGACGAGGCGCTGGTCGAGCGCGGCCCGTTCGAGCCCTCCTTCGGCGCCGAGGCCGTGGGACGCCTCCTGGCGCGCGCGCCCGACATGACCGCGCTGTTCGCCGCCAACCACGAGGCGGTCTTCGGCGTGCTCCCGACCCTGGTGTCCGCGGGCGTCCGCGTCCCCGACGACCTGTCGCTGATCTGCTACGAGGACATCACGTGGCTGCAGTGGTGGCAGCCGCCCGTCACCGTCGTCGACAACGGCGCCCGCGAGCTGGGCGAGCTGGCCATGGACCTGCTCATGCAGCAGATCGGCCGCGGCGGCGTACCGGCCCCCCGCACCAGCCGCGTCTACCGCGTCGGCGCCCAGCTCGTCCAGCGCGCCTCCTGCGCGGCCCCGCGCACCTGACGCGCGGCCCGCGGCTCACGTGAGGAGATCGTCGCGGAGCTGGTCGAGGGTCTTGCGGAGCAGGCGGGAGACGTGCATCTGGGAGACGCCGATCCGGGTGGCGATCTGCGCCTGGGTGAGGTTGCCCCAGAAGCGGAGCTGGACGATGTGGCGCTCGCGTTCGGGAAGCTCGGCCATGAGCGGCTTCAGGGACTCGTGGTCGACGACCCCCTCCAGGTCGGCGTCGGTCTCGCCGATCGTCTCGCCGAGGGTCTGGGAGTCGTCGTCGTCCGAGGTGAGATGGAGGTCGAGCGACGCCGGCTGGTAGGCGCTGTCGGCGGCGACGGCCTCGGCGACCTCGTCCTCCTCGACGTCCAGGAAGGCGGCCAGCTCCGGAACGGTGGGGGCGCGCCCGTGCTCGGCGTTGAAGTCGTCGCGAGCGTGGCGCACGCGCAGCCGCAGCTCCTGGACGCGCCGGGACACGTGCACGACCCAGGTGCGGTCCCGGTAGTGGCGCTTGATCTCGCCGGCCACGGTCATGGACGCGTACGGCAGGAACCGCGGCCCCACCTCGGGGTCGAACCCGTTGATCGCCTTGACCAGGCCCAGGAGGGCGGTCTGTTCGAGATCCTCGACCGACTCCCGGGGGGAGCGGTAACGGTTGACCACGTGCCGGACGTACGAGGTGTGCATCCGGACGAGCTCCTCGCGGAGCCGGTCGCGGCCGGGGTCGTCCTCCGGAAGGTCGGCGATCTCGGCGAGCAGGGCCTCGGCGCGGCCGTCGAACAACGACTGCTCCGAACGCCGGTGCCCGGGCCTTCTGTCCGCCGGAGGGACACGCGTGGGGCGTTCGGGTGACGACAGGGTCATGGGCGCAGCCTCTCTGTTCCGAGCGGCGTGCCAGGCACGCCGACTCGACCATGGGCTGCTGTTTAACCCGTCCCTCCACCATCGCTCATCCGGCGGCGTTCCGCAAACGTGCGGGCACGTCGGCCCTGAGTTTGGACTGACGTGCCCTTGCGCCGGACGAACCCCCGGGTAGCGGACCGGCGCCACCTCGCCCCTTACCAGGACGGGGCGTCCTAATCGTCCGGCCGGGAAGCGCGAGGGTTAGGGTGCGAGGGACCGCGACGACACATCCAGGTGGGCTTGCTGTGGCAGACAGGCGACGTGACCGGCCGGGCGACGACGCGTCGGCGGTGGCCCTGGCCAAGGCCCGGGCCCTGGCCGACATGGCGCGCATGCTGCTCGCCCAGGAGACGGTCGCCGCGACCCTCGACCGGATCGCCCGCTCGGCGATCGAGCTGATCGAGGGCTGCACCGACGCGGGCATCCTGGTCGTGCGGGGCGGCCAGGTCTACACGCTGGCGGCCTCCAGCGACCTGGTGAGGGCGTCCGACGCCCTCCAGGGAAAGCTCCGGGAAGGCCCGTGCTTCGACGTCGAGCGCGAACACCGGCAGATGTTGTCGATCACCGACATGTCCGGCGCCGACACCGTCCACTGGCCGAAGTTCGCGGAGGGCGCCCGCGCGCTGGGCATCGGCTCGATGATCGGTTTCCGGCTGTTCACCGACGAGCAGGACCTCGGCGCGCTCAACCTCTACAGCCGCACCCGGGGCGCCCTCGACGAGGACGCCGAGAACATCGGCTGGCTGCTCGCCTCGCACTCCGCCGTCGTGCTGGCCGCGTCCCGGACCGAGGAGAACCTGCACGTGGCCATCGCGACCCGGCAGCGTATCGGCCAGGCCGTCGGGATCCTGATGGAACGCCACCGCCTCACCGACGACCAGGCGTTCGAACTGCTCGCCCGCACCTCGCAGAACCTCAACCGCAAGGTGCGCGACGTCGCCGAGCACCTCGTCACCACGGGCGAGCTGCCCTAGGTGGACTGCCCGCGCTGGTCCGCGACCACGTACCTGGGGTCGGCGGCGGAGGCGCGGCCGGCCTCGAAGACGGCGAAGCGGGTCAGGGCCGAGCCGGCGATGAGGGCGCCGCCCGCCGCGGCGGCGGCCAGGCGGCTGCGCCGGCCCAGGAGCACGCCCGTGGCGGCGCCGGCGGCGGTGAGGATCCCCGAGGCCCGCATGAGCCGCCGGGCCTTGCCGTGCTCGTAGGGTTCGGCGAGGAAGCCCAGGCGCCCGCGCATGACGGTGGACGCGGTGAGGTCGAGGACGGCGCCGAACGCGGCGGTGCCCCGGGCCGGTGCGTTCTCTGCCAGCGGGCTGGTCAGCAGGCCGAGCCCGCCGGCCGCGGCGGCGGCCGAGCCGGCGAACAGGAAGGGCATCTCGCGGTAGGCGTGGTGCCAGACCGGCACCGCGGTGTCGGCGATGAGGACGCCGGTGTAGGTGACGACGCCGGGGCCGGTCAGCGCGGCCCAGCCGGTGGCGGCGCGGCCGATCCGCGGGAACAGGCCGGTCACCTCGGTGACGGCGGCGACCCCGGCGGCGGGGCCGTAGGCGGCCAGCAGCCAGGATCCGACGCTCATCGGCGAGGTCGGCTTCATCACGCGCAACATGTTGGCGAAACGTTCCGGGCGTCCCAGGTCGTGGATGAGGGCGGCGGTCGAGAGCGAGATGCCGGCCAGCGCGCCGACCTTGCAGTTGCGGGCGAGGCGGGGGCGGCCGGTCGCCTGGGCGCCGGCGGCAAGCAGCGAGGACGCCCCCGCCAGGCCGCCGAGGAACAGGTAACCCGCGATGTCGAGGGCCTTCCAGGTCGGCTGCTTGAGGATGGGACGGCCGTAGTAGCTGCCGAACTCCGCCTTCGGCACCATCAGCCGCTCGCCGCGCCTGCGGCGTCCGCCGCCCTTCGCGCCGGGCACGGCCTCCCGTCCAGGCCGCTGGTGGTGGACGCCCTGCCGGGTGACCTCCGTCTCGCTCATCGGCGTCCCCTTCTCGAGGCCAGCGTGACCGCGGTGAGCCCGCCGAGCAGCGTCAGCGCGGCGGCGCCCGCGTGCCGCCACATCGACGGCAGGTCCCGGGTGGTGACCACCGGGGCCGGCGGGAGCCCGTACACCTCGGGCTCGTCCAGCAGCAGGAAGAACGCGCCGTTGCCGCCCACCCCGTCGTCGGGGTCGGCGCCGTAGAGGCGAGCGTCGGTCACGCCGCCGTCGTGCAACTGCTCGACCCGGGCCTCCGCACGTTCGCGCAGCTCGTCCAGCGGGCCGTACTGGATGGAGTCGGTCGGGCAGGCCTTGGCGCAGGCGGGTTCGAGCCCGTCGCCGATGCGGTCGTAGCACATCGTGCACTTCCAGACCCGGCCGTCCTCCTCCCGCTTGTCGATCACGCCGTACGGGCAGGCGGGCACGCAGTAGCCGCAGCCGTTGCAGATGTCCTGCTGTACGACGACGGTGCCGAACTCGGTGCGGAACAGCGCGCCGGTGGGGCAGACGTCCAGGCACGCGGCGTGCGTGCAGTGCTTGCACACGTCCGAGGCCATCAGCCAGCGCAGGCCGCCGTCACCGCCGCCGTCGGCGGCCATGCCGAGGACGTCCAGCCCCTCGTAGGCCTCGTGGTCGGCGCCGGGGTCCTGGAGGCCCATGGGCTTGCGCTGCTCGATGAACGCGACGTGCCGCCAGGTGTCGGCGCCGAGCCCGCCGGTGTTGTCGTACGACATTCCGGTGAAGTTCAGCCCGTCCTCGGGGACCGCGTTCCACTCCTTGCAGGCGACCTCGCACGCCTTGCAGCCGATGCAGACGGAGGTGTCGGTGAAGAAGCCCATCCGGGTGCTCATCGTCGTACCTCCATGCCGGTGCGCTCGGTGATGCCCGCGCGGCGCCGGTAGTCGCGGACCAGCTCGGGCAGTGCGGCGCCCCGCGGCCGGCGGCCCGGGCGGATGTCCGCGGTGAGCGCCTTGACCTCCTGGATGTGAACGTTCGGATCCAGGGCGAGCGAGGCGAGCTCGTTGGCCGCGTCGCCGCGGGTGTAGCCGTTGGGCCCCCAGTGGAACGGCAGCCCGATCTGGTGCACGGTCCTGCCGCCGACGCGCAGTACCGGCATGCGCTCGGTGACCATGACCCTCGCCTCGATCGCGTTCCGGGCGCTGACGATCGTGGCCCAGCCGCCGTGCTCCAGCCCGCGTTCGGCGGCCAGGTCCGGCGACACCTCGCAGAAGAACTCCGGCTGCAGCTCGGCCAGGTAGGGCGACCAGCGGGTCATGCCGCCCGCGGTGAAGTGCTCGGTGAGCCGGTAGGTGCTGACGATGTACGGGTACACGTCGGCGCCCGGCTCCGAGCCGCTGGGCTGGAACCGGTTGTGCTCACGGCTGAAGAGCTGCCGGACCGGGTTGCGCCGCTGCCCGGGATAGAGTGGGTTGTCGACCGGCGACTCCTGCGGCTCGTAGTGCGTGGGCAACGGCCCGTCGACCAGGCCCGCGGGCGCGTACAGCCAGCCCTTGCCGTCGGCCTGGAGGATGAACGGGTCGACGCCGGAGATCGCGTCGGGGCCGCGCGCGCCCTGCGGCGGCCGGTAGGAGGGCGGCTTGGCCGCCTGGAAGTCCGGCACGTCGTGGCCGGTCCACTCGCCGCGTTCCCCGTCCCACCAGACCAGGGCCTTGCGGTCGCTCCACGGGCGCCCCTCCGGGTCGGCCGAGGCGCGGTTGTAGAGGATGCGGCGGTTGGCGGGCCATGCCCAGGCCCACTCGGGCGCGATCCAGCTCTGCTCGGAGCCGGGCTTGCGGCGGGCGGCCTGGTTGACGCCGTCGGCGTAGACGCCGCAGTAGATCCAGCACCCGCAGCTGGTGGACCCGTCGTCGGCCAGCTGCTCGTACGACGACAGGTGCCCGCCGTCCGGGCCGAACCCGTTGATCTCCGCCAGGACGGCCTCGGCGCTGGGCTCGGCGTGCTCGCCCTCGGTCGGGTAGTCCCAGGTGAGGTCGAGGACGGGCCGGTCGCGGGCATCGCCGGAGCCGGCGAGCTTCTCGCGGATGATCCGGCCGAGGTGGTACATGAACCACAGGTCGCTGCGCGCGGCGCCGCCCGGCTCGACGGCCTGGTGGTGCCACTGGAGCATCCGGTTGGTGTTGGTGAAGCTGCCCGACTTCTCGGTGTGCGCGGCGGCCGGGAAGAAGAACACCTCGGTGCCGATGTCCTCGGTGCGCAGCTCACCGGTCTCGATCTCGGGGCCGTCCTTCCACCACGTGGCGCTCTCGATCAGCGAGAAGTCGCGGACGACGAGCCACTCCAGGTTGGCCATGCCGAGCCGCTGCACCTTGGCGTTCGCCGACCCCACGGCCGGGTTCTCGCCCATCAGGAAGTATCCCTTGCAGGCTCCGTCCATCTGCGCCATCGCCGTCTCGTACGTGCTGTGGCTGCCGGTCAGCCGCGGCAGGTGGCCGAAGCAGAAGTCGTTGCCGTCCGTCGCGGCGTCGCCCCACCAGGCCTTGAGGAGGCTCACCACGTACGAGCGCATGTTGCCCCAGTAGCCGCTCCCGGCCGCGTCGGCCATCACGAACGACTCAAGGTCCTCGTGCGTGTGCGCGTGCGGCATCGGGATGTAGCCGGGCAGCAGGTCGAACAACGTCGGGATGTCGCTCGACCCCTGGATGCTGGCGTGGCCGCGCAGCGCCTGGATGCCGCCGCCGGGGCGGCCGACGTTGCCCAGCAGCAGCTGCAGGATGCTCGCGGCCCGGATGTACTGCGCGCCGACGGTGTGCTGCGTCCAGCCGACCGCGTAGGCGATCGCGCTGGTCCGGTCCCGGCCGGAGTTGCGGACCAGCGCGTCGCACACCTTGGCGAACGACTCCGGCGGCACGCCGCAGACCTCCTGTACGACCTCCGGCGTGTAGCGGGCGAAGTGCCGTTTCAGGATCTGGAAGACGCAGCGGGGATGCGTCAGCGTCTCGTCGCGTTCCGGCCGGCCGCCGCTCCCGAGCCTGGCCCCGCCTGCGCCGTGGCTCTCGCCGCGCCCCGCCTCCCGGATCGACCGGACACGCTCGTCGTAGCCCTCGTCGCGCTCACCGGCCGCGGCGACCGGGCCGAAGCCCTCGTACCGCCAGCTGTCGATGTCGTAGTGCCGGGTCTCCTCGTTGAGGCCGGAGAACACCCCGTCGAGGTCCTCGGTGTCGCGGAAGTCCGCATTGATGATCGTGGCCGCGTTGGTGTAGTTGACCACGTAGTCGTGGAAGTACGCCTCGTTCGTCAGGACGTGGTTGATGACCGCGCCCAGGAAGGCGATGTCCGAGCCCGCCCGGATCGGCACGTACAGGTCGGCGACCGCGCTCGTCCGCGTGTAGCGCGGGTCGACATGGATGATCGTCGCGCCGCGCGCCTTGGCCTCCATCACCCACTGGAACCCGACCGGGTGCGCCTCGGCGTAGTTGGAGCCCTGGATCAGGATGCAGTCGGAGTTCTGCAGGTCCTGCATGAACATCGTCGCGCCGCCGCGCCCGAACGAGGGCCCGAGCCCGGTGACCGTCGAGCTGTGGCAGACCCGCGCCTGGTTCTCGACCTGGACGACGCCGAGCGAGGTGAGGAGCTTCTTGATGAGGTAGTTCTCCTCGTTGTCCAGCGTCGCGCCGCCGAGGCTGGCGATGCCCAGCGTGCGGTTGACGCGGACGCCGTCCACCTCGTGCTCCCAGGTGTCGCGGCGGGTGGCGACGACCCGTTCGGCGACCATCCCCATGGCGGTGTCGAGGTCGAGCTCCTCCCAGTCCGTCCCGTGCGGCCGCCGGTAGAGCACCGTGTGCTCGCGCGCCGGCCCGGTCGTCAGCTGCAGCGTGGCCGAGCCCTTGGGGCACAATCGCCCCCGGCTGACGGGCGAGTCCGGGTCCCCCTCGATCTGGACGACCTTCTCGTCCTTGACGAAGACCTCCTGGCCGCAGCCCACCGCGCAGTAGGGGCAGACCGACTTCACGACCCGGTCCGCCGTCGCCGTCCGGGGTCTCAGCTCCGCGGTCCGCGCCGAGCGTGCCGCGGCGCCGCGTCCCAGCCGGTCGTCACCGGTCAGCTGGCGGTAGACCGGCCAGCTCTCCAGCAGGCGTCGAACGTCCATCCGAATCCCCCTCGGACCTGGGCTCATGGGCAGCCCGCAGCCATCGGGACGAACCCTGACAACCGTTCACCTGCCCACGTTCCCCGCGGGTATCCCCGCACGTCCCGGTCACCCGGAAGGCCATCAAGAGATATTTGCCGCCCCTTGGCCGTCAGACTCCCAGCGCCTTCTCCAGCTGGGCCTTGCTCATCTTCGACCGGCCCTCGATGTTCTTCTTCTTGGCCTCGGCGTAGAGCTGGTCCTTGGTGCGGCCGCGCGGCCCGGGCTTGCCGGAACGTTTTCCGCCCCGGTGCTGCGGCGAGACGTCCTTGGTCGAGGTCTTGCTCTTCTGCTTGGCCTCACCGGACTGGGCGCGGTTCTTGTTGACCGTCCGGGCGGCGATCTCCTCGGCCCGCTCGGTGCTCGCACCGCGCTTCTTCTGGGACTTCTTGATGTCCTGGTACTGGCGTTCGCGCTTCTTGCTCCATGCTTGCTGCGGCATCGTGCCCTCCCAGTCGGCGGGATCCCTCTTGGGATCTCCTTCCAGGCATCTTCCCCGTTGACCCCGGTGAAACCTCGGGCCCCGGACGGCCCGAACGTGGCCGTGCCCGCCGCACCCGGTCCGGCCCTGAGCTGCCCGTTCTCAGGCGGCCTTGCCGCGCGTCGAGGGGCGGTCGTGCGTTCCCCGGTCGCGATTGTGGAGGACGGAGCTGACGAACGCGGCGAGGATCAGGCCGGCGCCGAGCCCGCCGGTGATCCACTCGGGGACGTGCCGGCCGATGCTGACCAGCATGCAGGCGGCGAGCGAGCCGATCGCCCAGTGGGCGCCGTGCTCGAGGTAGACGTACTCCTGGAGGGTGCCCTTGCGGACCAGGAAGACCGTCAGCGACCTGATGTAGAGGGCGCCGATGCCCAGCCCGAGCGCGATCACGATCGGGTCCGTGCTGATCGCGAACGCGCCGATCACCCCGTCGAACGAGAACGAGGCGTCCAGCATCTCCAGGTAGAGGAACAGGAAAAGGCCCGCCCTGCCGACCGCCCCGGCGGCGTTCCCCTTGGGCGCGTTCTCGCCGGGCGGCTGGTCCGAGCCCTCGGCGTCCATGCCGGTCTCGGAGAAGAGCTCGCCCAGGCCGTGCACCAGGATGTAGGTGATCATCCCGAGCACTCCGGCGATCATCACCTGGCCCGGGTCGGCGGCGAACAGCGTCGCGACCAGCAGCGCGGTGCCGGCCGCGACGACCGAGAGCTGGTCCAGGCGGCCCAGGCGCGCCAGCGGGAGTTCGAGCCAGAGTAGCCACTTGCGCGAACGGTCCTCGAACACGAAGTCCAGGAACAACATCAGCAGGAACATCCCGCCGAACGCCGCGATCATCGGGTAGGCCGACTCCATCGCGTGCTGGTACGCCTCCTGGTCGTTCAGCGCCAGGTCGAACGCCTCCAGCGGCCCGAGCCTCGCCGTGAGGCCCACGATCACCAGCGGGAACAGCAGCCGCATGCCGAACACGGCGATGGCGATGCCCACGGTCAGGAAGATCTTCTGCCAGAACGGGCTCATCCGCTCCAGCACCTTGGCGTTCACCACGGCGTTGTCGAACGACAGCGAGACCTCCAGGACGACCAGCACGGCCACCATGGCCAGCGCGGTCGGCCCGCGGTAGAGGACGGCGGCGATCAGGCCGACGGCGGTGAGGCCGAACGACCATCTGAAGGTGCGCAGAACCACCCGTTCCCCTTCCCTGAGCTCCCTTGAACGCTACGGGGTGACCACGACCTCGCTCAGGTCGCCCTCCTCCGCGCGGTTCATCGCCGCCACGGCCTCGTCGCGGTCGAACCGGCCGGAGCACCAGGAGAGTACCCAGCCGTCGCGCGTGGCCTTCGCGACCTGCTTGCACCGGTCGCTGGTGATCCATTCTTCGCCGATGTCCAGTGCCATCCGGTCCTCCCATGAAGTCGTGGCTCGAGGCGCCCCGGCCGTACTGATCCCTCCCCTCGTACGGCGAAGTAGGCCTCCGATCACAGAACGGCCTGGCCACCACGTTCGCCGGAACGCCGGGTGGTGACATTCTCCCGGAGCGTAGTCAAGATCGGTGCCCGTTCAGGCTCATGGCCGACAGGGTGACCGGGTCGGCGCTACTTTCAGAACATGTTCGAAAAGACCGTGGACTCCCCGCCGGCCGTCGGGCTCCAGACGCGGCTCCGACCTCTCGGCGGTCGCGGCGCGCTAGCTGCCGGTCGGCTCGAAGATGAGGTTCTCGTTCGTCGCCAGGCCGGCGGACGTCAGCTCGCTCAGATCGTTCGCCAGGCCCTGGATGGTGACGGTCACGCCCGCCTCGGCCAGGCTCCGCAGCCGGGCCTGGGGCGCACGGCTGGTGAACCCGGCGTTGGCCAGGTCGATCAGCACGCCGGTGTCGGGCGGGAGGATGTTGAGGGCCAGCCGGAGCTGGCCGACGGTGAAGGAGTCGATCTGGCCCTCCACCCGGAGGTTGCCCGCGTCGGCGAACACGCGGTACTGCGGCGCCGGGCTGCCGGCCGACGACAGCGGGTGCAGCGTGGCCAGGTGGCGGAGCCGGTCGACGTCCACCTTCTCCCGGTCGAACGCGCAGAGGCCGGTGACGGGGTTCTCGGCCATGAACCGGTCGGCGATGATCTCCCACCGCAGCCACGCCGTCAGCCGTTCCTCGGTGGTGACCAGCGAGGTGTTGTCGGCGGCGACCCTGATCCCGGTGTAGCCGTCCGCCTTGGCCTGCGCCAGGGCGGTGGCGAACGTGGCGCGCTGCCCGACGGCGTCCACCATCCCGGACGCCCCGTACACCTCGGCGATGCTCGCCACCTGCACGGCACCGGGCTCGAGCCCGTCGCCCAGGCTGTCAGCCACCTCGGGCTCGGGATCGGCGCTGACGTACATCAACCGCTCGCCCCGCGCCGCGCCCTCCGCCAGGAACGGGATCGCCAGCGCGGCGAACTCGTCCGGCCCCCCGAACATCCAGCCGATGTGGTCGTGCAGTCTCATCCGGAGACACTCGAACCGCGACCCATGTCTGCGCATGTCCCCACCCTCAGCCTCACGGACCAGCTCTCCGTGAGAACAGCATCACATTCCGGGGCCGAACGGGCCAGCCGTTCCGGCGTATCCGGCGGGCGTCCCTGCCACCGCGTGGATCAGCGGGCCGCCCGGCGGCCTCAACCCTCGTGGGTGCGGGGGACGTCGAGTTGCGGGCAGCCGGTCCAGTGGTGGTCGCAGATCGGCTCGGTGCGCACGGCGGGGCGGCGGGGGACGCCGAACCAGATGATGAGGCCGCCGAGGACGAACGCGCCGGCGCAGATCAGCATGCCGGCGTCGAACCCGCGGTCGAGGGCGGCTGGGTTGGTCGCGGCGTCCTGCGGCAGGCCCGCCAGCAGGGGCAGGGCGGCGACGACGATCAGGCCGGCGGCCCTGGCGACCCCGTTGCTGACCGCGCTGGCCGTTCCGGCGCGCGCGTCAGGGACGGCGCCGAGGGCGGTCGCGGTGATGGGCGGCGTGATCAGCGGGATGCCGATCCCGATGAGGACGACCACGGGCAGAACGTCGGCCAGGTAGGAGGCGTCGGTGCCGATCCGGGTCGCCAGCAGGAGGGCGAGCGCGGAGATGGCGGCGCCCGCGGCCAGGGGCGGGCGAGGACCGACCCGCGTGGTGAGGGCGCCGCCCCGGGCTGACAGGGCGAGGGTCAGCACGGTGAGGGGGAGCAGCGCCAGGCCGGCCGCGAGCGTGGTGTAGCCGGCGGTGACCTGGAGCTGGATCGGCAACAGGAAGAACAGCCCGGCGAGGCCGCCGTACAGGAAGAAGCTCGCGAGGTTGGCGACGCTGAAGGGGCGTGAGGCGAAGAGCCCGAGCGGCAGCATCGGCGCCCGGCTGCGCCGCTCGACCCGGACGAAGGCCAGCGACGCCACGAGCCCGAGGCCGGCGGCGAACGCCGCCGTGCCGGGGTCGTCGGCGGCCTGGATCAGCGCGTAGGCCAGCGCGCCGAGGCCCAGCGCCGCCAGGACCGCACCGGTCACGTCGAACCGGCCCGAAAGCCCGCCGTCGCGGCTCTCCGGCACGCGCGCCACCAGCAGCACGGCGAGCACCGCGGCCACCGGGACGTTGACCAGGAACACCCAGCGCCACCCCGCCGCGTCCACCAGCGCGCCGCCGAGCATCGGGCCGGCGGCGCCGGCCATCCCGCTCATGCCCGACCACCAGCCGATCGCCCGCGCCCGATCGTCGGGATGGAACGACGACTGGATGAGGGCGAGCGAGCCCGGCACGACCAGGGCGCCGCCGACGCCCTGCAGGGCACGGCCGGCGATCAGCCACTCCAGTGTCGGGGCCAGGCCGCACAGCAGGGACGCGGCCGCGAACCAGACGACGCCCACCAGGTACACGCGCCGGCGGCCGAAACGGTCGCCCAGGCCGCCGCCCAGCAGGATCAGCGCGGACAGCGTGAGCGTGAACGCGTTGACCGTCCACTGCAGGCCCGCCAGCGACGCGTCCAGGTTCCGTTCGAGCGCCGGCAGCGCCACGTTGACCACCGTCGCCTCCAGCAGCACCAGCCCGGAGCCGACGGAGGTGACGGCCAGCACCCAGCGCCCGGCGGGCTCGTCCAGCCGGACGGGTGTCGCGAGCCGGGGGACCGGCGGGGTCGTCATGCCGATGTCTTTCCTTTCCTGCCCTCGGGGCGGTGGAGGATCCGAACGCTGCCCGCGGTCGCGGTACGTCTCGAGGATGCGGGTGGTGACCGCGGCCTGTCCTTACGTGCGAGCGCACACTTCTTTAGCCAGAGCGCCCTGCCGGCGGAACTGGCGCGGGGAGAGGCCGTAGGCGGCGCGGAACGCCTGGCTGAAATGGGCGGAGCTGGTGAAGCCCCACCGGGCCGCGATCTCGGCGATCGTGCCGGCGGCCAGCCGCGGATCGGCCAGGTCGCGGCGGCAGTGCTCCAGGCGGCGCCGGCGGATCCAGCCGCCGACGGTGTGACCGTCGTCGTGGAAGAGCTTGTGCAGGTAGCGCAGGGAGATGTGGTGGGCCGCGGCGATCGCGGGCGGGTTCAGCCCCGGGTCGGCCAGGTTCTCCTGGATGAACGCGTGGATCTGGGCCGTCAGCGCACGCCGCCTGGTGCCCGGCGGCACCGCGCCGTGGTTGTCCAGCGCGCTGGCCAGCGTCGCGGTCAGCACGTCGAGCGCGAGCGTCGACAACCGGTCGATGTCGGCGGGGCTGAGCTCGTGCATGTGCCGGGCCAGTTGCAGCAGGAACCGCGAGGACAGCGCGCCGATGCCCTGGTCGCCGGGGATGGCCACCGCGGTCAGGTCCCGCAGGTCCCGCGGCGGCAGCGGCAGCACGCCGCGCGGGAACCGGAGCACCAGCATCTGGCTGGTCAGAACGTCGGGCGCGAGGACGGCCCGGTAGGGCCGCGACGTGTCGTACAGGACCAGGTCCCCGGGGGCGAAGCCGGCGTCCCGGCCGCCCTGCGTCATCATGCCGTGCCCGCGTACCGCGCAGCCGAGCTTGAACACCTCGGGATCGGCCTGGCGGATGAGCTTGGGCGTGCGCTCGATCGAGTACGGGGTCGTGGTCATCAGCGACACCTGCACGGAGCCGAACTCGCTGTTCGCGACCCGCGCCTGGAACCGGTCCTCCAGATGCGGCTCGCATCGCGAGTCGTAGGGCACCCAGGTGCTGGACGTCACCTCGCGCCAGAAGGCGAAGCGTTCCCGCGCCGGGATCTCCGCAGTGCTGACCAGGTCCATGACCTCACCACCGTGTCGGGAGCCGTGACCGTCATCCTCGGCGAACGTCTCCGCGCCGTCGTCCGCCGCTGGGCGCAAGCATCTCTACTCCCGCCGGAGTAGCCACCCCCGTGGCCGAAATTGTGTGGATCAGGTCGTGGAGCGGTTGTTACCATCCCGCCCGTGTACTTCTTCCACCTGCGTTGAGGCCCGTCGGCGAAGCGAGGTATCCCGTCGCCGACGACGCGGGGCGGCGTGGCGCCGTTCCGTCGCTTCGACGTGGGAGAAGGCCAGTCACCATGCGCTTTCGCGCACCTTCGGTTCCTCCGCGTCCCGGCGCCCTCGCCGTCCGGTGACGGCGGCGCGCCTGGTCGCGCGGTGGGCGACGCTCATGCTCCGGATCTCCGGCCGGCCCCTGCACCGGCGCACGTACAAGTCCCGCACGATCCCGGGCACGCTGCATCCGCCGGTGGCCGCCGCCATGGCCCGCCTGGCCGGCATCCAGCCCGGACAGACGGTGCTCGATCCGTGCGCTGCGGAGCGGGAACCCTGCTCCTGGAGGGCGGGTCCCTGCAGCCGCACGCCCGGTTCCGGGGGTTCGACCTGGACCCGGACGCGATCCGGGCGGCACGCGCCAACGCCGCGATCGACCGCGTCCTGTGCAATCCCCCGTGGGGGACCCAGGTGGGCGCGGCCGGGTTGCTGGAGCGGCGCCCCTCCCGATGGTGGTCGGAGCTGCGCCGGGTCCTGGCGCCCGGCGGCAGCGCCGTGGTCCTGATCCCGGACACCGGCGATCTCACCCTGGCCATCCGGCACGGGCTGATCCCCGTCCACGTCCAGCAGGTCCGCCTCTCGGGGCTCCAGCCGTCCATCGTCCGGCTCGCGCCGCCGCCGCAGCGGTCACGGCCGTCGTCTCAGCGCCGCAGGCCGGCGGCCGGGCGCGGCCCCGGTCCGTTCCGTGAAGCCACCTCGTGCATCGACGTCTCCCACCCGCTCTGAATCATTCGAGATAATCTCGGCTGAGACTATATCAGGCGGGGCTATCATGGGCGCATGCTCGACGACCTGCTCGAACGTTTGCTCGCCGGGGACGGCGGCGCGGCCGCCGATCACGTGGGGCTCGGCATGTTGCTGGCCGAAGCCCACAACCGGAGCCGGGAGCGGATGAACGAGGCGTTGCGCCCGCTGGGCATCAACGTCCGCGGGTTCGCCGTGCTGCTCGCGCTGCCGGTGTACGGCCCCGTCAGCCAGCAGGACCTCATCGCCCGCATCGGCATCGACAAGTCCACCATGGTCCGGCTCGTCGACGAGCTGGAGGAGGGCGGGCTGGTCACCCGCGAGCGCTCGCCGCACGACCGCCGCGCGTACTCGATCCTGCTGACGCGCCACGGCAAGCAGACCCTGGCGAAGGCGCGGCGGATCGCCGAGCGGACCGGCGACCACGTCTTCGGCAGGCTGACCGAGACCGAACGCCGGCACCTCGTCGATCTGCTGCGCCGCCTGGCCGACGACGACACGGCGACGATCCCGTGAAGTGCGGCGACACACCGGAGAATCCGGGCCCGGCCAAAACTCGGTGCCACTCGACGAGGTTATTCGGATACCGCGGCTTCGATCCCCGGCGAGGCGAGCGAGGCATTTCCCGTGCAATTTGAGAATTGCAGGACCGGGAGTGTCAGGAGGTTTCTTCGGCGAGGCGGGCGGTGAGCCCCGCCTCCTGTGCGACAACGGCCGCCTGGACCCGGCTGCGGAGGCCGAGTTTGGTGAGGATACGGCTGACATGGGTCTTGGCGGTGTTGTCGGCGATCGCGAGCCGGCTCGCGATCTCGGCGTTGGTGAAGCCGTGTCCCAGGTAGCCGAGGACCTCCTGCTCGCGCGGCGTGAGCGCGTCCATCTCGACCTCGTCGGGCACCGACCGGTGGGCGAACGCGCTGATCAGCTTGCGGGTCACCTCGGGGGCGACGACGCCGTCGCCGCGCTCCACGAGCTGCACGGCCTCCACGAGCCGTTCGGCGTCGACGTCCTTCAGCAGGAACCCGACCGCGCCCGCCCGGAACGCGCCGAAGACGTACTCGTCGACGTCGAAGGTCGTCAGCACCAGCACGTTGGTGCGCGCGGCGATCTGGCGGGTGGCGCTGATGCCGTCCAGCCGCGGCATGCGCACGTCCATCAGCACCACGTCCGGGTCGAGCTCCAGGGTCATCTCGACGGCCTGCAGCCCGTCGGAGGCCTGGCCGACGACCTCGATGTCGGCCTTGGAGTTGTCCAGGATGAGGGCGAGGCCGGTGCGCACCGCGGCCTGGTCGTCGGCGACCACCACTCTGATCGTCATTCTCGGTTCTCCTCGTCGAGATCCATGCAGCTGACCGGCAGCGTGGCGTGCACCCGCCAGCGGCGGCGGGCGGGGCCGAACTCGATCTGGCCGCCGAGCAGGGAGACCCGTTCGCGCATGCACGTGAGCCCGGTGCGGGTGCCGGGCGCGGACGGGGCGGACGTGGCGCCGCTCAGCGGGCTGTCCACGGTGACGCCCAGCTCGCGCCGCCCGTACTCCAGCAGCACCTCGACGCGGCCGGGGCCGCCGTGCTTGACGGCGTTGGCCAGGCTCTCCTGGACGATCCGGTAGGCGGCGAGCTCGACCGCGCGCGCCAGCTCGCGCCGGGTGCCGCTGATGTGCAGGGCGATGGTGAGCCCGGCGCCCTTCATGCTCTCCACGAGCCCGGCGACCTCGGCGACCCCGGGATCGGCGAGCGGCGAGGAGGCGGTGCCGTTGTCGCGCAGCAGGACGATCAGCCGCCGCATCTCGGCGAGCCCGCGCTGGCTGCTGGAACGGATCTGGTCGAGCGACTGGCGCACCGCGGTGTTGTTGACGTCCAGCAGGGTCAGCCCGGCCGAGGAGTGGAGGGCGGCCGCGCTGAGGTGGTTGGAGATCGCGTCGTGCAGCTCGCGGGCGACTCTGGCACGTTCCGCCGACAACGCGCGCTGCCGTTCCAGGTCGGCGAGCTGGGCGATCCGCTCGGCGCGCAGGCGCTGCAGTTCGGCCTGGTCGCGGTGCTCGCGCACCGTCATCCCGGTGATCACCGGCACCACCAGCATCAGCCCGGCGTAGACGACGGCCACGATGCCGCCGCTCAGCGAACGCGTGGCCAGGAGGGCGGCCAGGGCGACCAGCACGCAGACGGCCGCGGCGCCGCGCAGCAGCCAGCGCGACATGCGCTTGGAGCCGTGCACGCTGACCGCGTAGAGCACGTCGGTGACGATGACGATGGCGGCCAGGGACGGGCCGAGGACGACGTCGAACGCCAGCCCGCCCAGGCCCAGCGCGAGCCCCCGTCCCGGCGCGCGCCGGCAGAACACCTCGGCCAGCCCGACGAGGACCAGCGGGACCAGCCTCAGCTCGACGGGCGGCGTCCACATCGGCCAGGGCGTGTAGGCGCCCGCCGCGAGCAACGCCAGCCCGAGGGCCATGGCGATGACACCGCACCACATGCTTCGGCTGGTCGTCAGGCGCATCATCCATCCACTCGGATGAAAAAGGTGCGGGGAGTCGTCACGGCAGGGCAGAAGGGCAATGCCCCGGGGAACTAAGAACTAACCGCATTATATAGAAATGGTTGGGCACGCATAGAGTTGTGAAACAGCGACGAACAGTCACTAAATGGTGGATGTCCTTGGTCGCCGCCGCATCGGCATTGGTCGCGGCGGGCGCGCTAATTCTCCTGCTGCTTCCGCCCGTTTCCATGACCATGTGGCAGCTCGGCCTGATGGTCGCCGAATTCAGCCTGGCGCTCGCGGTCGTCGCCGCGGTGGGCTGCGCCGCCTCGGTGTCGGCGCACCGGGCCGGGGCGCGGCGGACCGCGACGGTCGCCGGGGTCCTGTGCCTGGCGGCGCTCGCGGCGTCGCTCGTCCCGGTCGTGTCGGGGTGGCGGGCGGCGCAGCGGTACGGCGTGGCGTTGTCTCCGACCAGGTATTTCGCCGGGCTGTCCACGGACGCGGACCAGCGGCCGCACACCGAGGTGTACACGACCGCGGGCGGCCGGCAGCTGAGGCTGGACGTGTGGCGCCCGCGCGGCGAGGAGCCGCGCGACTCGGCCGCGCCCGGCGGCGCGGGGGCCGGCGCGACCCGTCCGGCCGTGGTGATGGTCCACGGCGGGGACGGCCCGGACGTGCCGAGGAGCTCGACGCCGCGCTGGGACGTATGGTTGGCCGAACGTGGCCACGTGGTCTTCGACATCGACTACCGCGCGTTCCCGCCCGGTCGCTGGAAAGAGCCGCCGGGGGACGTGAAGTGCGCGGTCGGATGGGTCAAGCAGAACGCGGCCAGGTTCGGCGTGGACCCGTCGCGGATCACGCTCATGGGCCAGTCCGCGGGCGGTTACCTGTCGCTGCTCGCCGCCTACACCGCGGGCGACGGCCGGATACCGCCGAGCTGCCCGGCGGACGACACGTCCGTGCGGGCCGTCGTGGCGTTCTACCCGCCGGCCGACTGGACCTACATCTATCGGCAAGGCCCCACCCTCCGGACGTCACCGTGGTTCGTCGCGGACGGCCGCGAGAAGCTGAGGAGCATGATGGGCGGGACGCCCGACACCGTCCCGGAGGACTACCGGCTGGCGTCGCCGATCACGCACGTGCGCGCCGGGCTGCCGCCCACCCTGCTCGTGCAGGGCGGCCGCGATCCGCTGCAGCCGCCGGACGACACCGAACGGCTGGCGGCCCGGCTGGCGGGCGCGCGGACACCGCACCGGCTGGTGGAGATCCCGTACGCCGACCACTTCTTCGACATCAGCTGGGGCGGCTGGGCCACCCAGATCAGCCGGGCCGAGGTGGCGTCCTTCCTGGCCGGGCACGGCCGCTGACCGCGGCGCCGTCATCGCCGGAGGCTCTCGGCCAGCCGGCGCACCCGGCGCCGGTCGAGCTTGCCGTTGGACAGCCGCGGCAGCTCGCGCACCAGGTGGACGACGCGGGGGCGCAACGCCGGCGGGAGGTTCCGGCGGCAGGTGGTGCGCAGGTCGTCGGGGGTGGCCGCCGCGCCGCCCTCGGAGGGCTCGACGAAGGCGACCACCGTGTCGCCGCGGGCGTCCGCGCCCGGCAGGCCCACCACGGCGGCGTCGCCGACGCCCTCGTGCCGGCACAGCACGTCCTCGACGTCGGCGGGGGCGAACGTCTCGCCGAGCACGATGATGACCTCCTTGGCCCGCCCCCGGACGTACAGGTAGCCGTCGTCGAGCGCGCCGAGGTCGCCGGTGCGCAGCCAGCCGTCCCGGGTGAACGCGGCCGCGTCGGCCTCGGGGTCGGCGTGGTAGCCCGTCATCACGCCGGGGCCGCGCACCTGGATCTCGCCGTCGGCGGCGATCCGGACGTCGGTGCCCGCCAGCGCCGGCCCCACCGAGCCGGGACGGCACGCGCCGGGCGCGCTGATCGCGACGTTGGGCCCCGCCTCGGTCAGCCCGTACCCGTCATAGAGGTCGGCGCCGACGACCGAGCGGAAGCCGGTCGCCAGGGCGGCCGGGAGGACCGCGCCGCCGCAGTTGCGGAACCGCAGCTCCCGGAGCCTGCGGCGCACCTTCTCGTCCTGGCGCGCCCTGCGCAGCATCATCGCGTAGAACGACGGCACCCCGTCGAGCGACGTGGTCGCGCGGTCGTGCAGGGCGGCGAGCGTCGGGCCGAGGTGCGGCGTGGTGAGCAGGTGCATCCCCGGCCCGAAGCGCTGCCACATGCCGAGCACGCTGAAGCCGTACGCGTGGCTGAGCGGCAGCGGCAGCGCGAGGGTGTCGCCGGCGGTGAGTCCCAGCCGGTCGCGGGTCGCCGAGCTCTGGTAGTCGAGGGCCGCCCGCGACAGCACCACCGCCTTGGCGCTGCCCGAGCTGCCGGACGTCCAGAACACCGCCGCCGCGTCGTCCGGCAGCAGATGGTCCGGGTCCGGCGTGCAGGGCCGCACGAGGACGTCGACCGGGTTGGTGGCCGACAGCAGGGCGACCGCGCCCGAGCCGGGCCCGCGCCCGCGCCGCGGGCACAACACGAGGGGCGCGCCGACCCGGGCCGCGGCGAGCGCGGCGACGACGATGACGGTCCCGCCCGCCGGGTCGACCGCCACCGCGCGGCCCGGTCCGGCCGAGCAGGCGGCGAGCCCGCGCGTGGTCTCGTCCACGACCGCGCGCAGCAGCCGCGCCGGGATCTCGGCGCCGTCGACGGTCAGGCGGCCGGCGGTTCCGGTCATGACCCCTCCCCGAACAGCCGCCGCACTCCCACCGGCACGTCGTCCTCCACGGGGCGCACGGTGATCACCGCCGTCCGCCCCTCGGCGGCGGTCGTGCGCGCCTCCGTGAGCGCGGTGCGCAGGGCGCGCCCGTCGGCCGGGGCGGCGAACGTCCCGCCGAGCCCCTCGACGATCGCGCCGATGGGCAGGTCGGCGCCGAAGCGGGTGACCTCGTCGGGTGCTCCCTCCTGCCGGCGCAGCCACCGGGGCCAGCCGAAACCGGAGTTGTCGAACACCACCACGACCAGCCCGAGCCGGTGCGAGGCGGCGGTCGTGAGCGCGGACAGGCTCATGTTGAGCGCGCCGTCCCCGCACAGCACCACCGCGGGACGCGACGGGTCGGCGACGGCGGCGCCGAGGCCGGCGGCCACGCCGAAGCCCATCATCGTCTGCTCGCCCGGCACCAGCACCGAGGTGCGCGGTCCCACGGTGAGCACCGGCCAGTGGTAGGACCAGATGTCGTTGAGCCCGTTCTCGTGGACGAGCACGGCGCCGTCGCCGAAGACCTCGCCGACGGCGGCCAGCGCCGCCCGGACGGGGCTCCGCTCGAACGGCGGAGCGGTCGCGTACTCGTCGAGCGCAGCCTGCCGCAGTTCGGTCACCCGTTTCAGCCACGTCTCGCGTTCGGCGTCGCCCTCGCGGGCGCGGGAGGCGAACGGCCCGGCGAGGGCCGTGAGGGTCTCCGCGGCATCGCCGAGCAGCGCGTGCTCGGGTTCGATCGCCGTGCCGAAGACGTCGGGGTCGGCGTCGACGTGCACGAGCCGGGCGCGTTCGAGCTCGGGCCAGCCCATCCGCGCCGTCTCCTCCAGCCGGGTGCCGACGGCGAGGACCACGTCGGCCTCGGCGGCGATCCGGTCGATCGGGGGAGTGGCGTAGAGCCCGGCGAGCCCGACCGCCAGCGGATGCGCCTCGTCGATCGAGCCGCGGCCCGCCGCGGTCGTCAGCAGCGGCGCATGCCAGCGTTCGGCCAGGGCGGTCGCGGCGGGGCCCGCTGCGGCCGCCCGGGCACCGCCGCCGAGGACGACCAGGGGACGCCGGGATCCGGCCATCACCTCGGCGGCCCTGCCGAGATCCGACTCGGGCGGACGGGCGCGCAGCCGCCGCACGGCCGCCGAGTCCTGGGATGCCGTGTCCGGAACCGCCGTGTCCGGAACCGCCGTGTCCGGAACCGCCGTGTCCGGGAAGCCGGTCTCGCGGAGCACCTCGTCGGCGATCTCGACGACGGTGATCCCCGGACGGCCGTTCACCGCCAGGTGGACCGCGCGGCGCAGCGCCCAGACCAGCCGGTCGCCGCGGTCGACCAGGAGGCAGGCCTTGGCGAACGGGCGCGCGAGCCCCGCCTGGTCCACCTCCTGGAAGGCGCCGCGGCCCAGGCCGCCGGCAGGGACGCGGGTGGTGACGACGACGACCGGGGCGCACAACGACGCCCCTTCCATCAGCCCGGGGAGGGCGTTCGGAAAGGGCGGCCCCGATGTCAGCGCCAGGACGGCGGGGCGCCCCGACACCAGGGCGTGCCCCACCGCCGCGCAGGCACCGGCACGCTGGTCGCGTACGGCGAGCACGGCCATGCCGGCGCGTCGCCGGACGGCGTCCAGCAGGCCCGGCTCGTCGGCGGGGAGCCCCACCGTCAGGCCGCAACCCGCCGCTTGCAGGGTGGCGGCCACCGCGTCCCATGCCTCCGGCATCGGTTCACCTCGCGTAGTAGAGGACCAGCCCGATGATGAAGGCCACCAGGACGATGCCTCCGATGATCCCGATGTTGATGTCCCATGGCCCCACGCCGATGGTCACGTCAGCGACGGTCATGTCTTCAGCTCCTTTCCGTTCGCAGGGCCGTCTCCGGCCCGACGGCTGTGACGTCGTCGAAATGGTCGTTCGAGAGACGGTCGAAGAGATTGCTCGGCCCGGGGACGCAGACCCGCCGCACGCCCAGTTCCCTCAGCGTGCGCACCGACTCCGGCCATCTCACGGGCCGTACGTACCCGTCGAGCAACATTCCGTGCATCTGATCGCCGCTCTCGGCGATCAGGCCGTCCTGGTCGGACACCACCGGCAGGACGGGATCGGCGAACCGGAACCGCGAGTACACCTCCTCGGCGAGGATCCGCCGCAGGTCGGCCAGGGCGCCGCAGTGCGTGGCCGGCCACATCGTGTAGAGCGGGACCCCGCCCGCCCGCCGCACGCGCTTCTTGAAACGGTCGACGGCCTCCTCGCGTACGCAGACCGCGTAGAAGTCGGCGGCGAGGTGGGACGACAGCTCGGCCCAGTCGCCCTCGTCGGCGTTCTCCGCCATCAGCCGCTCGAACCGTTCGGGCGGCGTGCGGAAGAAGAAGTGCGTGACGATGCGGCGCGGGTCGCCGGTGAAGTACGCGAGCTCGCGCCGCGCCGCGAGCGCGGCGAGCCGGAGGAGGTCGGGGTAGTCGAGCGAGCGGCTGTACGCCGTGGCCGCCATGCCGCCGAAGCTCGGCCCCGCGCAGACCGAGGGCCGCAGCCCGGCGTGGTCGGTGGCCCAGTCGGCGAGCGCCAGCGAGTTGACCACGAAGGCGAGCTGGGCGGCCTCGGAGTAGTCGGCGGTGCTGTCGCGGAACGCCTCCAGGAGGTCGTAGCCGAGGACCTCGGCGGCCACGGCCAGCCGCCGCCGCGCGTACGGGCTGCCGGTCATGAACGCGCCGACCGCGTCGAAGTTGGACGGCGCCATGCCGGGGAAGACCACGGCGGTCGGGCTCATGGCGTGCGCACCGCCGATCGCGCCGCCGGACCGGCACCGGAGACGCCGTTCGCGCCGTCCGCGCCGTCGACCCCGGGGCCGGCCTCGGCGGCGAGGTGGGCGCCGAGGTCGGCGGCGGTCAGGTACGCGTCGACCTCGAACGTGGCCGAGGTGAACTCCAGCGACTTACGGACGAAGTGGCCGGGCCCGATGATGGTCACCCGGTCGACGCCGAGCTCGGCCATCCGGCGCAGCCCCAGGTCCCAGTTGACGGTGTGCGTGTACTGCTCGACCAGCGCGCGATGGACCTCGTCCCGAGTGGTGAGCTCCGCGGCGTCCATGTTGCAGACGAGGGGGCAGCCGGGATCGCGAGGCGCGTCCAGGTGCCGGAACTCGGCCGCGAAACGGTCCTGCACCTCGGCCATCATCGGGTGGTGCGCGGGTGGCCCGTAGGGGATGAGCACCCCCAGGCCGCCGTGCTGGAGCGCGCGCTGGTTGAGCTCCTGGAGCGCGCTCACCGCGCCCGTCGCGATCATCTGGTCGTCCGCGGTGAACGCGCAGGGGCCGATCAGCCGCCCGTCGTCCGCCAGCGCCTCCATCGAGCCGCGCAGGCCGGGCAGGTCGACGTTGTAGTAGAAGGACACGCCGTACTCGCCGCCGCCGTAGACCTCCTCCTCGATGGTCGCCATCGTGTGCACCATCCGCGCGGCGTCGGCGAACGAGAGGCTCCCGGCGCAGTGCGCCGCGGTGATCTGCCCCAGGCTCAGCCCCGCCATGAGGAACGGCGGCGGGCGGTCGCCCCACACCAGCTCGAAGATCGCGGCGCTGAGCGCCAGCGAGGCCGGGCGCACGACCGGGCCGTGGTTGATCTCGTCGGGGTCGGGGCCGAGGAACCGGGCGGCCAGATCCAGCCCGACGGCCTCCGAGGCCTCGGCCATCCGGGTGCGGGCCAGCGGGACGGACTCGTACAGGTCGTGGTAGTCGCCGGGTTTCACATGGACTTGCGGGTTGAAGAGGACGGCGGTCCTGGACATGGCGGTCGGTCTCCTCGTGGGACTCGTGCTCCTCGTGGACTCATGCGGTCAGGCCGCCGTCGGCGACCAGCGTCTGCCCGGTCACGTAGCTCGACCTGCCGGTGGCGAGGAAGGCGGCGGCGTCGGCGATCTCGTCGGGCCGGCCCAGCCGTCCCATCGCGATCCGCGACGAGAACTCGGCCAGCCGTTCGTCATCGATGCGTTCGACCATGCCGGTGTCGGCGGTGTAGCCGGGGGCGACCGCGTTCACCCGCACCCCGTGCGGGGCGTACTCGCGGGCCAGCGCCTTGGTCATCCCGATCAGGCCGGCCTTGCTGGCGCAGTACGCGCTGAGGCCGTCGATGCCGGTCAGCCCCGCGATCGAGGCGATGTTGACGATCGAGCCGCTGCGCGCGACGAGCATGTAGAGCGACACGGCCTTCACGCAGTGGAACGTGCCGATCAGGTTGGTCTCGATGACGTCGGTCCAGTCCTCCACCGGGTTGGTGGGCAGCACCGCGCCGGCGATGCCCAGGGCGGCGTTGTTGACCAGGATGTCGATGCCGCCGTGCGCGGACGCGACGTCGCGCATCACGCCGGTGACGGCGGCGTAGTCGGTGATGTCGATCCGGCGGGCCTCGGCGACCGGGCAGGCCGTGTCCCGCAGCTCGTCGGCCACGTTCCGCGCCGACTCCTCGTCGGAGCGGTAGCCGACCACCACGGTGGCGCCGAGCTCGCCGCCGAGCCGGCGGCAGATCGCCGCGCCGATCCGGCTGGAGCCGCCGGTCACCAGCGCGACCTTGCCCTTCAGCTCGGTGCCCTGCGCGTCCATGAGTTCGTCAGCTCCTCTCCACCAGCCGCTTGAAGAGCTCGCCGGACCAGCGTTCGCGCATGACCCGCTGGAACTCCTCGACCGCGGCCTTCTTGTCGGATGCGGGGATGGTGTCCTCGACGTCGCCCCAGCCGTCGAGCGCGTAGTACTCCTCGCGCAGGACGGACGCCACGAGCGCGTCGTGGTACTCGCCGTCGAGGAAGAAGTAGTCGCGCAGCACGCCCTCGACGACGATGCCGGTGTTGAGCAGCATCGTGACGGTGCGCCGGTTGTAGAGCCCGACGACGAACTGCACGCGGTGGGCGTTGCACGAGTGGAACAGGTACTGGAGCACCAGGGCGCTGGCCTCCGCGCCGCAGCCGGAGTCCCAGTAGCCCGGATCGGCGATCAGCCCGCCGATCTCGTAGCTGCCGTGGTACATCTTCGTGCCCCACCGGACGAAGCCGATCGTGTCGCCGCTCTTGGTGAGCACCATCAGCAGCGAGTCGGATCCGGACGCCGCCCGGCGGGCGAGCTCGTCCGCCGAGTGGAACTCCGAACGGCCCGAGGCCAGCGAGGCCATGTTGCCGGGGCGCATCCAGCCGCTCACCAGCTCGAAGTCGGCCTTCTCCGGCGGACGGAGATCGACCAGATGGCCGTGCATCAGCCCTCCTCCCCGTTGAGGAAGGCGGTGATGGACCGCAGCGTGCGGAACGTGTCGGTCTTGATGGCGGCGAGCTCGATGTCGTACTCCTCCGCCAGCGCCGCGATGAACCTCAGCACGTCCATCGAGTCCAGGCCGTAGATCGACTGCGGGCCGAACAGCGGCTCGTCCGAGCCCAGGTCCTCGGGGCGGACGTCCAGGTCGTAGGTCTTCACGTACTTGTCGGCGATGATCTGCTCGTTCATGGCGGTGTCCCTTCTCAGAGGCGGGGGTCTGTCAGTGGCGGAGGCAGAGCGAGCCCCACAGGAATCCGGCGCCGATGGCGGACACGACGGTCAGGTCGCCGGCGCGCGCCCGGCCGCCGGCCAGCAGCTCGTGCAGGCCGAGGAAGATGGTCGCCGCGCCGGTGTTGCCCAGCCGGTCGACCGAGAGGGTGGCCTTGGAGAACGGCTGCCCGAGCTCGCGCATGGCCTCCTTGATGATGTTGAGGTTGGCCTGGTGGAAGACGAAGTGGTCGACCTCGCCCACGGCGTGGCCGGCCGCGTCCAGGACGGCCCGCACGCTGGCCGGCAGGTGCTCGGTGGCCTCCTTCCACACCGCGCGGCCGTCCATCTTGAGGAAGTGCCCGCCGCCCGCGGCGGTGTCCGGGCTGGAGGGGAGCCGCGAGCCGCCGGCCGGGATCTCGACGCTGTGCGACAGCTTGGAGCCGGCGTGCCAGGCCAGCAGCCCGCGCCCGGGACCGGTCCGGCTCAGCACGGCGGCCCCGGCGGCGTCGCCGAAGAAGACCCGGGTGCCGCGGTCGTCCGGGTCGGTCACGCGGGACAGGCACTCGGCGCCGATCACCAGGACGTTCTCCAGGCCCTGGTTCTGCAGCAGGTGCGCGGCGACCCACAACCCGTAGACGCCGCCCGCGCAGGCGGCCTGGTTGAGGTCGAGCGGCAGCGCGCGGTGGGCGCCGAGCCGTTCCTTGACCATCAGCGCGGTCGAGGGCAGCGGCTGGTCCTGGGTGAACGTGGAGATGATGATCGCGTCCAGCCGGGCGGCGCCGGTGCCGGCCTCGCGCAGGGCCTCCTCGGCCGCCGCCACGCACATGTCGGAGGTGGTCCTGCCGGGACGCAGGAAGCGCCGTTCGCGGATGCCGGTGCGGTCCCGGATCCAGGCGTCACTGGTGTCCAGCCCGCCCGCCACCAGGTCGTCGTTGGTCACCACCAGGTCGGGCTCGTGCACCCCGGTCCCGGTGATGCCGACCGGGAGTCCCAGCCGGCCGGTCGTGTGCTCGGTCATCTCTCCTCCTCGGGCGGCCGGGCCGCCGGGACGGGGCCGCCCTCTCGTGGCGTCGTGATGGCAGGGAGCCGCCGCGCGGAGGGCAGCGCCGTCAGCGCCAGCGCGGACAGCGCCAGCAGCCCGGCCAGCAGGGCGAACGTCGGGGCCGGCCCGGCCGCGTCGAACAGCAGCCCGCCGAGCAGCGGCCCGAACGGCTGGGCGGCGCCGGTGACGAACGTCGCCGCGCCGGCCACCCGGCCCTGCAGCGCGTCCGGGGTGAGCTGGATCTGGTAGGTGCCGAAGAGGGTGTTGAACACCGGGACCGTGAAGATCGCTCCGCACAGCAGCGCGGCCATCGCCCAGGTCCGGTCGCTCAGCAGGGCCAGGCCCGCGATCGTCGCCGCGAGCAGCCAGGCGCTCCCGAGGAGCACGGCGGGCGGCCGGAGGCGGCGGAGCAGGGCGGGCGCGGCGACGGCGCCGAGCAGCCCGCCCAGGCTGGCCGCCGACAGCGCGGTGCCGATCGTCGTGCCGCTCGCGCCGCCGTCCTCGGCCGCGGCCACGATCGCCAGCACGGCGGCACCGAAGACCAGGTTGGGTCCGACGGCCGCCAGCAGCAGCACGCGCAGCTCCGGTGTCCGCCGGATCCACCCGAACCCGTCATGGAAGATCGCCTGCAGCACCGCCCGTCCTCCGGCCCGCTCCTCCACGCCACCCGCCGGCGCGGCGACGCCGTTGCCGGCCGGGGCCGGGCGTTCGCGGAGGGGGCGGCGGATGGTGAGGACGGCCAGCGAGGCGAGCGCATGGGTGACCGCGTTGACGCCGAACGGAAGGCCGCGTCCGACGGCGAACAGCCACCCCCCGAGGGCCGGTCCGGCGAGCGCCGCCGCCTGCGCGCGCGCCTCGTTGCGGGCGAGCGCGGAGGACACCTGGGACGGGTGCACGATGTGCCGCAGCGCCCCGCGCTCGGCGAACCTGAACAGTTCGAGGCCGACACTGTCCACGACGGCCACCACGATCACGAGCCAGACCGGGACGGCCCCGGCGATGACCGCGACCGCCAGCGCGGCCATCGCCAGGGCCCGGACGGCTTCGCTGACCGCCATGGTCCGGCGCCGGTCCGCCCGGTCGCAGAACGCCCCGGCGGGCAGCCGTGCCGCCAGTCCGGCCGCGTACGCCGCGAAGCCGAGGACTCCGGCGAGCGCGGCCGTGCCGTGGACGGCCAGGATCAGCAGGGGGTAGGCGAGCAGCGCGATCTGGTTGCCCAGGTGGGCGACGCTCTGGCCGATCCAGAGGACCTGGAAGTCGCGGTTGCGGCGCAGCGGGACCGGAGCCGGGCCCCCTCCAGGGGGCCGGCCCTCCGTGACGGTCGCGAGGCCGCTCATGGCTCGGTCCTCAGCCCCGCCCGTCCAGGGCGGCGCCGGTGATCCCGCCGGTGGCGGCGTCCCGGGATCCGGCCTCGGCGGACAGCAGCAGCGGCCGCGCCGCGAGCGTTCCGTCCCGGCGCACGCTGGAGGCCTGCGGCCCGTACCCGCCGAACGGCTGGTTGCCGTCCTCGACGTCGAAGGTGGTGCGCTCCCGGCAGATCACCGCGCTGCCGAGCAGCTCCCCGGTGAGGCGGGGCTCGCCGAACACCGTGGCGTACATGCCGCGTTCGAGCTCGGCGGGCGTTCGCGCCCACTCCTGGATCTCGGCCACGTCGTCGTACGCGCAGACGCAGAAGACGGGGGAGAACAGCTCGGGCGGGCTGAAACCCTCGGCGGTCGGGAGGACCACGACGCTGGGGGCGACGTAGCCGTCCTCCGCGCGGACCTCGCCGCCGTGCACCAGGTGGTAGTGGTGCGCGTCCAGGAACTCGGCCGCGCCCTCCACGGCGTCCTCGTACACCAGGGGGGCGATCAGGGTGCCGGGCTTCCTGCGGTCTCCCACCGGCAGGGCGGCCAGGTGCGCGCGCAGCCGGTCCAGCAGCGGCCGGATCACCGACCGGTGCACGAACACCAGGTCGGTGCACAGGCAGTCCTGGCCGCTGTTGTAGAGCCGCGAGATCAGCAGGGCCCGGCAGACCTCGGCCGGGTCGGCGCCGGGGCCGATCACCATCGGGTTGGGCCCGGAGCCCATCAGCAGGAACAGCGGATCGGGCCCGACCCGCTCCATCACGTTGAGGCCGTTCTCGTACCGGCCGGTGAAGACGGTGGCGTCGGAGTCCGCGCAGACCTTGACGAAGTCACGCTGCGACGCCTCGGCGAGCCGGACGCGGCCGCGCAGCCACGGCAGCCGGTCGAGCATCACCTCGTGCAGCGCCAGCGCGGCCTCGCGGGTGCGCGCCGACGGCCTGATGGCCACCTCGTCGCTGTACATGGCGGGCACGAGCCCGAACAGCACGTACGAGTAGAAGACGTTGTTGGACGGCAGGAAGACCGCCACCCGGTCCAGCCGCCGCGGGTCGTTGCGGGCGATCTCCCAGGTCGCGCCGGACAACGTCCGGATCGCGCGGTGCAGCTCGTCGCGCGCCGCGTCGTACGGCGTGATCTCGGTGAGGACGTCGATCAGCCGGTCCTGGGAATCGAGCGTGGCGGCGACCAGGTCCATGGACCGGGCGTGCACCTGCTGGAGGTCCCGGCGCGGCGTCCTGCGGCCGGTGTCGGTGGCGCTGTCGGTGTCGGTGTCGGCGGTGGGGCCCGGCGGGGCGGTCGCGAACGCGTACATCACTGGTCTCCCATGAGGTCGAGCCCGCGCAGCCGGACCAGGGCGGTCGCCAGCCGTACGGCGAGGCCGGACCGTGCGCCCGGCTCGACGGGCTCACCGGTGTCGAGTTCGTGGATCAGGTCGGTGGCGCCGCGGGGCACCCGCAGCCGTACGCCGCGGGCGTACAGCTCGGTGTGCTCGGGACGGTCCGGGCCCGCCGGAACGTCGCGCAGCACCAGGGGGAAGGGGCGGGCCAGCCGGACCGTGCCCGACCGGACCGCGTCCTCGTCGACGTCCGGCAGCGGCAGAGGCGTGCCGGTGAAGCCGAGGTTGCTGCGCGTCCGCGCGGTATGGGACGCGACGGCGTCCGCCAGCCACGGCGCGAGCTCGGTCCGGGGCAGGTCGGCCCAGCCGAGGTCGGCGTAGTCGACGGGCTCGGGGACGAACGCCGGGTCGCGCACCGGATCGGCCCTCCCGTTGAGGAGGCCCTTCACGGCGTCGGCCGCGGCCTCCCGCAGGACGGTTCCGGCGTCGAGCTTCGACATCTCCAGGCCGACCGAGGCGGCCGGCTCGTCGGACTGGCCCACGTGGTACCAGGCGACGTTCAGCATCATGACGTCGCCGGGCTCCAGCTCGTGCGTGCGGGCGTGCTCGACGAGCCTTTCCGGCTCGTACGACGGCCGGCGCCGCCCGGTGAGGGCGCGGTACTCCTCGACGGGCCAGGAGTGGAACAGCTTGCGGCCGGGCCCGGCGTTGAAGTGGAAGACCCGCTCGGCGCGCCCCACGTCCTGGTGGACGCCGGACGGCGTGAAGCCGTAGTCGCCGATGAACAGCGAGATCCGGTAGTTGTGCTGCGGGAGGCCGAACTGCTCGCGTGCCGGGGTGAAGAACTCGGCGGCGCTCCTGGCCAGGCCCTCGTGCCAGCGTTCGGCCCCGTTGAGCATCACCGAGAACGGCAGGCCGTGGAAAAGCCGCCGGGCCCAGGGCACCAGCTCGTCACCGGGCTCCGGCGGCCGGTCCATGACGCGCGCCTTCAGCTCGGCGCGCCGGTTGCCCTCGGTGGTCACGTCGAGGGCGCGTGCCGCCACGGCGAAGTCGTCCGTGGTGACGTTGCGGAGGGTCTCGGCCAGGTCGCCGAGGTCGCAGATCGGCTCGTTCAGCGGATCGCGCAGGACGTGCGGGTACTCGAAGTCGCCGGTCAGCTCGGCGAACCGTTTCCACAGCCCGGCGTAGTCGTTGCCGGTGCCCCTGCCGTCGAGGCCGCCGCCGTCGGTGCCGCCGCCGTGGCTCATGACGCGCCCCCTTCCTCCAGGGCGTCCCGCAGGTCGGAGGCCAGCTCTCCCGGCGGGACGCGCCGCCGCGGGGCGTGCTCGTCGCGGACGGACTTCCAGACGCGTTCGCAGGGGAGATCGCCGAGGTGCTCCCGGACCAGCTCGGCGCGGGACGCCAGGAGCGCCGCCATCGCGTCGTCGGGCTCGTGGTGGAAGGCGAACGGCAGGGCCTGGCGCAGCGCGGGCTCGCGGGCGGCCAGTTCGGCGATCCGCCGGACGAGCACCTGTTCCCAGGTCACCGGCTTGACCGCGATCGACAGGTGCAGCGACGCCGCACCGGTGGCCTCGCCGACGTGCACGTAGCCGCGGGGGAGGTAGAGGCAGTCGCCCTCCTCCAGGAGGTGCTCGACCTCGTCGTCGAGCGGCACCGGCCGGTTGTTCCAGGGTTCGGTGGGCCACGGTTCGGCGGGCCGGCCGATCCGCCACCGCTTGGAGCCGTGCAGCTGGCGGATGAAGACGCTCGCCAGGTCGTAGTGCGGGGCGGCGCCCTGGGCTCCGGGAGGGGTCAGGAAGGCCGCCGCGTAGGTGGCATACCCGGTGGCCGCCTCGACGCCGCGGGTGAACGCGGCGACCTCGGGGCAGCAGGTCCGCACCTCCTCCAGCAGGATCGTGGTGCCGCGGCGCAGCTCGCCGGCCACCTTCGCCGGGTCGACCAGCCTCTCGGCGCGCGGGCCGCCGCGTTCGCGCGCCCGGGTCACCGTGCCCGGGTCGGGCTGGTCGCCGTCCCGCATGAGCCGGACGAACGACTCCACCAGGGGGGCGGACGCGAGCACCGACTCCATGCGGGCCAGCGAGAAGACGTCGTCGAACGGGCCCAGCCCGCGGCTGAGCAGCGGCCTCTCCTCCCAGCACGCGGCGAGCTCGGCCACGTCGTGCGCCAGGCGCGGCAGCGGTGCGGTCATGGTCTCGGACATCGCGATCAGTCCTGGGGGATCGGCAGCGTTCCGGCGGCGACCGCGCGCACCAGCCGCTGCTCCTGGGCGACCAGGTCGCGCAGCTCCGGTACGTCGGCCACCTGGAGCGGACGGGCCTGCCCGCCGGAGCGCAGCTTGCGCAGCGGCAGGTACAGCGAGCGGTCGAGGACCTTCTCGACGCGGGCGGCCAGCTCGGGCGTGCGCGCCGGATCCTCGATCGGCAGCAGCGCCCGCAGGGCGGTCACGGTGAGCGCCTCGTCGCCCAGCTCGCGGGCGAGGTCGAGCGCCCGCGCGTAGGCGGCGCGCGCCTGGTCGGTCCGGTCCTGAGCCCGCAGGAGGTCGCCCAGCTTGAGCAGGTAGGGGGCGGCGGCCGCGGCCTGGCCGAGCAGGGCGACCAGCCGCGGAGCGTGACCGAGGAGATCTCCGGCGAGATCGCGGGAGCGCCCGTCGGCGTGCGCGCCGTCCGCCAGATGGAGGCGGTACGCCTCGTGCAGGTCGAGCACCAGCTCGGCGTACGTGGGCTGGTCGGCCTCGTCGCCGTCCGGGCCCTGGACCGGAGCGCGGGGACCGGGGCCGTGCCCGTGCGCCTGAGCGATCTTCGCCGCCTCGGCGGTGTGCGGGACGCGGCGCAGCCGTTCGTTCCCGCCCCATCCGGCCGCCGCGTCGCCGAGCTCGCCGAACGCCCGGCCGCGGCAGTACGCCTTGGCGGACTCGACGACCTCGATCGTGTCGAGGAACAGCCGTACGGCGGAGCCGATCTCGCTGTCGCGCAGCCGTTCCAGGTCATCGCTTTCGAGCACGACCGGCCCCAGCGCGATGCGCGGCTCGAGCCGGTAGGGCAGGGCCATCCGGAAGTGCGTCATGGCCTCCTGCCAGCGGCCCTGGATGACGCGCAGCCGGCCGATGTTGATCCACGGCTGGAACGTCTGGGCGAGCGCCGACGTCGCGGTCTCCCGTTCGTGCCGCAGGACGGCGAGCACCTGGAGCTGGCGCAGGCACGACCGTTCGGCCTCGGCCAGGTCGCCGACCATGGCGATCATCAGCGCGCCGCGGTTGCAGGCGCGGGCGAGCGCCGGCACGTCGAAGGTTCCGCCGTCGAGCTGCCGGGCGATCTCGTCATGGCTCTGCCGTGCCCGGGTCCGTACGTCGATCTTGGGCAGGCGTTCCTCGGGGGAGAGGAACTCGCGCAACGGTGCGGTGATCATCGTGAGCCTCCCGCGGCGGCGGGCGAGGGGCGTCTGCGAGGTTTGCTGGCCTTGTACATCTGGCCCTCCCAGAAGGTCTCGATGTCCAGGTCGCCGCCGTGCTCGAAGAACTCGTTGGCCGCGGCCTCCCCGCCCGCCGGCGCCGTCCGCACGTCCACGCGCGCGGGGAGCCGGGCGAACGAGACGCGGTCGTCCTCGGTGACGGTGACGAGCCTGTTGTCGTAGGTGAACGCGACGCCCGAGGCCGCGTTCCCCGAGTTCCCCGCGCTCCCGGCGGTCGGCGGCGGTCGGAACAGGCGGCGGCCGGAGACGTTGTAGAGCTCGATCGGCCGGTCGCCCCCGTACCGCACGGCCAGCCACTCGCCGTTCTGCGCGACGGTCAGCCCGCGGACTCCGGCGCCGAGACCGGCCTGGTAGATCGTGCGCGGCGGCCACGGCTCGACCCGCACCATCAGGGTGCGCGCGTCGCCGCCGGGGTGCGCGAGCCACAGCGCCCCGAGCACCTCGTCGTAGACGGCCGTCGCCGGATCGGCCCACGCGTCGTCGCGGGCGGCCTGCGCCTCGTCCGCGAACCGGGTGAACGAGCCGTCGCGGGTCAGCACCAGCAGCGACCTGCGCCGGTGCTGCCACGCCATGCACACGGGCTCGGCGGGCAACGCCGCCCGCTCCCGCCACCTTCCGTCGTAGGTCAGGAGGGCGTCGCCGGTGCAGGCCGCGATCAGCCCGCCCGCCGCGCCGACCTCGCGGGCGCCGTCCGGGAGCGGGATCGCGTCACCGGACCCGACGCCCCCCGCGGTCCACCGGAGCGGAACGACGGTGCCGTCCCCGACCACCAGGAACTCACCGGCCGTTCCACCCGGAACGACCGACCGCGCGCCCTCCGGCCCGTCCGCCTCGTGCACCCGCGGCGGGGTCTCGTCGAGGTCGGCCACCTTCGGCACGCCTCCGGGCCCGATCCAGGCCATCACCCTGGCGTCGGTGTCGAGGGTCAGCCTCCGCTCAGCCATGGCTCGCCCCCGCCGGAGTGCGCTGCAGGTCGGTGTAGGTCTGCAGGTTCGGGCCGATCCACACCTTCTGCGGCGGGCACGGCCGCACGCCGTCCTGGATCCGGATCAGCGGGCAGTGCGCGCCCTGGCAGGACGGGCGGAAGAAGCACGACCGGCAGCCCTCGTCGTGGGCGTCGTCGTTGTCGGTCCACAACCGCATCAGGTCGTCGTTCAGCTTGAGCTCGCCCTCGGGGGTGAGCCGGCCGACCATGTTCTTGGCGTCCCGCAGCGCGACCGTGCACTTGCCGATCACGCCGTTCGGGCGGATCAGGAACGACCACGGGTTGGCCGCGTAGCACACGCTGCCGCCCGGCCGGAGGGTGCGCAGGTCGCCACCGGCCAGCGCGTGGCCGTGCGCCTGCATGTTGAGGTCGAGCTTGGCCAGCTCCGCCTCGCGGCCGGAGCACGCCTCGATGTCCTCGTCCTGCGGCCCGCCCCACCGGCCCACCGGCCTGAAGATCACCGCGAACCGTTCGTCCCGGGCCGCGATGTCGCCGAGCTCGGCGACCAGCTCCGGGACGCTGCCGACGTTGGCGGGGGAGAAGTTGGTGCGCAGCAGCGCGCGGAAGTCGAGATCCCCCGCGGCCATCGCGCGGATGTTGGTCATGATGTCGTCGAACGTGGAGCCGCCGCCCATCAGCGGCCGGCTCCCGTCATGGGCGTGCTTCGGTCCGTCCAGGGTGATCTGGAACTGCCGGACGCCCAGCTCGACACAGCGCGCCGCGACGTCCTCGGTCAGCAGGTACCCGTTGGTCGTCATCCCGGCCTGGTAGTCGATGCCGGTCTCGGCGGCGAACTCCGTGAAGAACTCGCTCAGCTCCTCGATCACGTCGAACGCGACCAGCGGCTCGCCGCCGAACCAGGAGATCGACAGCGACCTCAGGTCGTGCCGCTCCCGCCGGTGCCGGACCAGCCGGCGCACGCCCTCGCGCACCCCGGACAACATGCGGCCGAGCGAGAAGTCCTCGTAGCAGTACGTACAGCGGAAGTTGCAGGCCTCGGTCGGCATCAGGATGAGCTCCAGCCGGTCGGTCCGGCTGACGCGCCCGTCCCTGAGCTCCCGCGCGTCCGCGTCCTCGTCGTGACCGTCCTCGACCAGGAAGCCGCGCTCCGCCAACCCGGTCACGAGGTCGGCGTCCGCGTCCGCGGTGATCCGCGCGTTCCGGTTGTGCAGCAGGTCGTGCACCCGCCCGGCGACGGGCTCGCGCACGTAGAAGACGCTGCCGCGCATCGAGTTGTACAACACCGAACCACCGGCCGAGTGCGGTGTCATCACCGTGAAGCGCGAGGGCCGGTAGACCTTGGGGGCGCCCATCCCGATTCCTTTCGCCATGCGAACTCGTCCGTGGTGGTTCACTGGTGAGGGCGGGTGCGGCAGCTGGAATGCCGCACCCGCCCTTCGGTCGCGCACTTCGCTGCTGGTCGCCGGACCGAGCGCGGTCCCTATCGACGGACCGGTCTGAGCTCGTGGCCCCGGGGACGGGTCACGTCCTCACGGCCGTTCGGCCCTGGTGCTCGTGGTGAGGGTCCGCGTGGCGCGGGCGACCGGACCCTGCGGTCAGCAGCCGAAGTCGATGCTCGAAACCTCGTCGGTCTCCGGCGTCTCCACCACGATCTCCTCGAAAGCCTCCATGAGTCACACCTCCTTCAGCGATCTCGGGGGTCAGTGCGCCTCCGGTGACCGAGCCGTTCCGGAGCTTGTCCCTCCGGGCGATCCGGCTTGCGAATAACGCACGAACAGGACGCTATTGGCTCGATTGCACGGAAAAGTCAGCCTCCAAGCTGAAATAGCGGTACTCCGGTCCGCCCGGCCCCCGTACTCCGAACGAACTACGCCGCAAGCAGGACCGTGCGTCCTCCACCCCGCCTGACCAGCCCTTCCTTCAACCCCGGGGTGGGGGAGCGGGTTCTCAGGCGGTCCCGGTTCCGGGCGACCGCGTCGGGAGCGAAGGCGTCGATTTGCGCGAAGCGCTTGTGAGTACCCGCCCTGCCGCGATCGCCGACCGAACCGCAGGACGGCGTGACGGGCGCCTGAAGATCTACACCAGCCTGGACCCGCGCCGAGTTCGCCGAACGCGGCCTGGCGCCCACCAATCTGTCCCGGCTGGCGGCCGACAGCGGGACCGTCACCTCACCGCTGGTCCCCTGGAACTCCTGCGGGGCGTTCATGGGCGCCGTGCTGGGCGTTTCGACGCTCAGCTACCTGCCCTTCTGCTTCTTCAACATCTTCAGCCCCCTGCTGAGCGTGCTCTACGGGTTCACCGGCTTCAAGGTCGAACGCACGGCCGTCAGCTCGCGGGCAGGGCATCGATCAGGACCTGAAGGCGGCGCGGATCGAAGTGGTCCTGGTAGGCGCTGATCAGGCCCTCCTCGAACCGGAAGACCGCGATGACCGGGCCGGCCGCGATGCACCCGACACCTTGATCGCATACGGTACAGACGCGTCTGAACGATCACGTAGGCCAAACGTTGCGGTCGGGCCCCGGCATGGGGACCGGCCGGTTCGTCCTTGATCAGCTCGCGGGCAGAGCCGATCCTTCAGAGAGCAGGCGACGTGAACAACGGCTACGAACTCCAGCGAACCGACGCCAAAGGTGAAGGAGTGTTCGCCACCCGGTCCTTCCGGGTCGGTGAGACGGTGATGGTCGGTGTCATCGACCGCGAACTCGACCACAACCACGCCCACGCCTCCCAGGTCAGCGAGACGCGGTTCGTGCAGCACGGCGGGCTCATCGCCAAGGTGAACCACTCGTGCGACCCGAACTGCGGAATTCGCCCCAACGCCGGCGGCGCCCACGACTACATCGCACGCCAGCCGATCCGCGCAGGCCAGGAGATCACCTTCGACTACGCCATGCGGAACTACTCGGTCGAGCACTTCGCCGCCCACTGCCGATGCGGCTCATCCCGCTGCCGCGATCGCATCACCGGCTGGAAGGACCTGCCCGCCGCACGCAAGGCCGACTACCACGGTTGCGTCGCCCCCTACCTCACCGTCATCGACCAGCGAGCCGTCCGACAGGGGGCCGGCGAACCCGCCGGGGCCGGGCCGGCGGCGCCTCACCAGGCCGCCCAGATCCTCAAGGTCGCTCGCGAGGCCAGCACCTAGAAACCCGACGCCCACGACGAGTTCGACGGCGGACCCGACGACGACCTCCACGGGTTGACCGGCCCGCTTCGCCCCTGAGCGGTACGGCTGTGGGGCAGGCCCCCGAGAGCGGCCCCACAGCCATGCCGCCGATCGCGCGGGCCATGGCTTCATCGCCCCCGACGGCGGCTGGTCGGCCGCCGCCGGTGAACACCGGCAGCACCGAGCCTTGACATCCCCTCCGGGCACGAATGTAATCAGCAATTACATTGCTCTCCTTCGCGCCGCGCAACCTCGAACGGGAGACCACGGCCCATGAGTACGGAGCACGGTATCGACGGGCAGCGGATCACGTCTTTCCAGCGTGACGGCCTGGTGTTCGACGTCGTCGACCAGGGACCGGTCGACGGGGACGTCGTAGTGCTCCTGCACGGGTTTCCCCAGACGGCGATCTCCTGGGACCGGCTCGCGCCGCTGCTGCACGCCGAGGGTTATCGCACCCTTGCGCCCGACCAGCGTGGGTACTCGCCGAGGGCCCGCCCGCGCGGCAGGTACGCCTACCGCCTGTCCGCACTCACCGACGACGTTCTCGCCCTCATCGAGGCGGCCGGAATCGACGGCCGCAAGGTGCATCTCGTCGGGCACGACTGGGGCGCGTCGGTCGCCTGGACGCTGGCCGCCGGCCGTCCCGACGCGGTCGCCACCCTGACCGCGTTGTCGGTCCCGCACCCGGCCGCCTTCATGCGCGCCCTCTTCACCAGCCGCCAGTTCGTGCAGTCGTGGTACATGTTCTTCTTCCAGCTCCCCTGGCTGCCCGAGCTGGCCGTGCGGTGGATCGTCACAAGCGCCAGATCACGCTTCATCGCCGGGGTGGCGGCCGGCGGCCAGACCGAGGCCAACGCCGCCAGGGACGCCGACTTCCTGGTGAACACGGGCGCGCTCACCCCGGCGCTCAACTGGTACCGAGGCATGCCGTTCAACCCGCCGGGACGGCTCACCAAGGTCACCGTCCCCACACTGTTCATCTGGGGCGACAAGGACCCCGCGCTCGGCCCCACCGGCGCGAAGCTCACCCGCCGGTATGTCACCGGCCCGTACACCTTCCGCACGCTGCCCGGCATCGGCCACTGGATGCCGGAACAGGCCGCCCCCGAAGTAGCCGCCCTCCTGAACGACCACCTCACCCACTGACCCAGAGCCAGGTGGCGGAGATCAGCCCGCCGTGCCGGCTCTCACTCCCCGCCTCCGTTCGGACGTGGGCGGTGTCGGCTGAGGTCTTCCCAGTTGGACCAGTCTCCGTTCCGTGTGACCTGCCAGAGGTCACAGGCGACGCCGAACAGCCGGACGATCCGCGGCGACACGTCCGCGCTCCTCGTCGGCGCGGACGACACCGTCGTGGAGCACCTGCCCGCCGACTCCGTCTGAGCGACCTGCGGGACGCCTAGGTGGGGTTTGGACGGGTACGGGCGGGCGCATGAGCGTCTACGGAATACACGCCTCCCACGAGCAGGTGCATCCGAGCGTGCTGCTCGAAGCGATGGAGCGAGCCGAGCAGGCGGGATTCACCGCGGCGATGTCGTCGGACCACTTCTCGCCGTGGAGCGCCCGGCAGGGGCAGTCGGCCTTCGCCTGGTCGTGGCTCGGCGCCGCGCTGCAAGCCACCGGACTGCCGTTCGGCGTGGTGAACGCGCCGGGGCAGCGCTATCACCCGGCGATCATCGCGCAGGCGATCGGCACGCTCGGGGCGATGTATCCGGGCCGGTTCTGGGCGGCGCTCGGGAGCGGCGAGGCCAGCAACGAGCACATCACCGGCGGCGGCTGGCCGCGCAAGGACGTGCGCATGGCGCGGCTCCTGGAGTGCGTCGAGATCATCCGGGCCCTGCTGGCGGGGGAGGAGGTCAGCCACGACGGCCTCGTGACCGTCGACCGGGCCAGGTTGTGGACGCTGCCGGAGACCGTGCCCAAGCTCGTCGGCGCGGCGGTGAGCGTGGACACCGCCCGCTGGTGCGCCGGCTGGGCGGACGGCCTCATCACGGTGAACGCCCCGCCCGAGACCCTCGCCCGCATCGTGGACGCCTACCGTGGCGACGGCGGCCGGGGCCCCGTCAACCTTCAGGTTCACCTGAGCTGGGCGCCGGACGAGGACGAGGCGTTCCACCTCGCGCACGACCAGTGGCGCAGCAACGTGTTCGCGCCGCCGGTGCCCTGGGACCTGGAGACGGCCGAGCAGTTCGACGAGGTGTCCAGGCACGTGACGCCGCAGCAGGTCGCCCGGGCGGTCAACGTCTCGGCGGACCTCGGCCGGCACGTCGCCTGGCTGCACGAGTACGCCGAGCTCGGCTTCGACGGCGTCTACCTCCACCATGTCGGCCAGGAACTCGACCGCTTCATCGACGCCTTCGGTGCGAAGGTGCTGCCCCAGCTCACGGAGGGATCACGATGAAGCTGACCCTGACGTCCGACGTCTGGTGGAAGAACGCGTTCGTCTACTGCGTGGACGCGGAGACGTTCAAGGACGGCGACGGTGACGGCTGCGGCGACTTCCGCGGGCTCACCCAGCAGATCGACCACCTCGACCGGCTCGGCGTCACGTGCGTCTGGCTGATGCCGTTCTATCCGACGCGGGAACGCGACGACGGCTACGACATCGTCGACTTCTACAGCGTGGATCCGAGGCTCGGCACGCTCGGCGACTTCGTGGAGTTCATGCGGACGGCCCGCGACCGCGGCATCCGGGTGATCGCCGATCTGGTGGTCAACCACACCTCGGTGGAGCACCCCTGGTTCGTCAGCGCGCGGGAGAGCCGCGACTCCCCGTACCGCGACTGGTACGTCTGGGCCGACGAGCCGGACGAGGACGGGCCGCAGGGGGTCACGTTCCCCGACGAGGAGAAGAGCCTCTGGCAGTACGACGAGCGGACGGGCCAGTACTACTTCCACCGCTTCTACAAGCAGCAACCCGACCTCAACATCACCAACCCGGCCGTGCGGGACGAGATCGCGCGGATCGTGGGGTTCTGGATGGAGCTCGGGCTGTCGGGGTTCCGGGTGGACGCGGTGCCGTTCATGCTGGAGACCAAGGGCCAGCCCGACGCGGAGCGCCTGCCCGACCCGCACGACTACCTCGCCGACCTGCGCTCGTTCATGACCCGCCGCAACGGCGAGTCCGTGCTGCTGGGCGAGGTCAACCTCACCTACCCCGAGACGATGCCCTTCTACGGCGAGGGCCGCGACGAGCTGACGATGTGCTTCGACTTCATCGGCATGGAGCGGTTCTACCTCTCCCTGGCCCGGGGCGACACCGGGCCTCTGGAGGGGGCGCTGCGCGAGCGTCCCGCCGCGCCGCGGGACGCGCACTGGGCGACGTTCATCCGCAACCACGACGAGCTGACGCTGGACAAGCTCACCGACGACGAACGCCGGGAGGTCTTCGACGCCTTCGGGCCCGACGAGCAGATGCAGCTGTACGGGCGGGGGCTGCGGCGGCGGCTGCCCACCATGCTCGGCGGCGACATGCGGCGCATCAGGATGGTCTACAGCCTGCTGTTCTCCCTGCCGGGCACACCGGTGCTCTTCTACGGGGAGGAGATCGGTATGGGGGAGGACCTGGACGGAAAGGGCAGGTTCGCCGTCCGCACCCCCATGCAGTGGCGGCCCGGCTCGACGGCGGGATTCTCCACCGCCGACCCGTCCCGCTTCCCGGGCCCGGTCGTCAGCGGCGACTACGGCCCGGACCAGGTCAACGTGGCCGGGCAGCGCGGAGATCCCGGCTCGCTGCTCTCGTGGATCAGCATGCTGGCCGAGCGGTACCGCGAGACCCCGGAGTTCGCCTGGGGCGAGTACTCCGTGCTGGACACCGGGGAGCCCGCCGTGCTCGCCATCGAGTTCCGTACCGACGACGCCCTGCTGGTGACCGTGCACAACTTCGCAGACGGCCCCGCCGAGGTCGACCTCGACGTTCCGGGCCTGGCCGACTCGTCCACGCTGGCCGACCTTCTCGGCGACTGGACGACCGAGCCCGCCTCGAAGGAACGCGTCAAGGTGAGCCTGGACGCCTACGGCTGCCGCTGGCTACGCCGTTCGTGACCGCACGAGGGTGGCGGGGACCCCGTCAGTCGCCGAGCACCTCGCGCAGGCGCACCACGGCGGGGCGTGACTCCAGGTGGAGGCGCGTGATGTCGAGACCCTCGTCCCCGAGGATGACCAGCAACTCGGAACCGGCGATCGCGTAGACCACGATGTGGCCGCTCTGGCAGCGGGTGACCACCTCCCGGAGTTCGCCCATGCCGACCTCCTTGCTGGTGCTCTTGCCCAGGCCCAGCGCCGCGGCGGCGAGAGCGGCGAGGACGTCGGGCCGTACCTCGTCGGTGTCCGATGCGATCAGCATGCCGTCGACGGAGGCGACGGCGCTGTCGGTCAAGCCGGTGACCTTGTCGCGCAGCGAATGGAGTTCCGCGAGCACGGTCTGGACGAGCGTCCCTGAAATGGACACGGGCGACTGCCCCCCGGTGTTGGTGAAGCGCGTGAAGACCACCTCCAGCCGCCGCGGCATGCGGTGACCGGAGGGAACGAACGGAGTGTGCTGTGGCGCGGGCGGCCCGTATCCGGCGCCCGCGAGGCCCCTGCCTAGAGGCTCAGCGAGTGGTCGATGCTGCGGAGGTTGTGGCGCGCGAGGGCGAGGTTGGCCCGGGAGCGGTCCAGCGCGAGGTACAGGAAGAGCCGGCTGCCACCGCGCTCGAGCACGCGGATCAGGTGGTACTGGTTGTCGAGCGTGATCAGGATGTCCTCGATGGAATCCTTGATCCTGAGCGCCTCGAGCGTACGGACCTTGGCCCTGATGACCTCGGTGTTGCCGGCCGAGGCGATTTCAAGGTCGAACTCGTGGCCTCCTCCGATCGATCCGAGCGACATGCCGCTCTCATAGTCGACGAGCGCGGCGCCGATGGCGCCTTCGGTGGCCATGGCCTCCTTGAGCGCGGCTTCGATGTTCACCCATGTCCCCTTCGTCTGAGCTCCACCGGCGGGTCCGGTCGTCTCCTGCCGGTGACGGATGCGTCGGTGTCCACCCCCGGCCACCGTCAGCTCTCCTTGGCCCTGGCAATATACCGGCACAAGATGTGGCAAGTGGGCCAAATCGCCCGTTGTTTCGGGCGTTCCAAGGATCGGGTTCACGCCTGGCAAAATGCGCAAGACGTGATGTGACACCAGTGACACCAGGGGGATCGGCACCGTGACCGCGGCATCAACAGCAGACGGCTCGTTCGAGCAGGCCCCTCCCGAACCGGCCGGGATCCTCGCCTCGGCGCTCGTCCGGCGGGCACTGGAACGTTTCTCCGGGACGCTGCGCGTCGAGGGCGGGCAGGACGGAACGGTCACGATGCGGGACGGCCTCATCATCGCCGCGTCCACTCCCGCCTCACCCGGTCCCGAGTCGCTCCTGCTGCGTTCCGGCCGGATCTCGGACGACCAGTGGACCGAGGCGTTCGCCACCGCCGCGCCCGCCGGCCGGCTGCCCGCCGAACTGGTCGACCGCGAACTCCTGGGCTCCGCGGGATTGCAGGTCATCACCCAGGTGGCGGTCATGGACGCGGTCTTCGCCATGGCGCTCTGCGGAGTGCAGACCTGCACGGCACGACCCGCGGGCGAGGACGACCTGGCGCCGCTCCTGCCCTCCGAGCCGGGCATCGACGTCGACAGGCTCCTGCGGGAGACCAGGCGCCGGCTCGCCACCGCCGCGGAGTGGCGGTCGCTCGGCCTGACCTTCCACACCCGGCCCCAGCCGGTGCACGACGTCGAGGACCCGCCCGTCAACGAGGCCCGCGCCGAAGTGCTGGCCAGGGTCAACGGACGGCGCACCGTCCGCGACATCGCCTTCGTCCTCGGCCGCGGCATCTTCTCGGTGATGAACGACCTGGCCGTCCTCGCCCAAGGCGGCCTCGTGGACCTCCATCGATGACCCCGCGGCTCAGGGCGCCCGCACGTGTTCGGACGCGTCGGAAGCCGCTCGTTCACCGCCGGTGCGCGGCGGTTGGACGGAGGCTTCAGGGACTGCCATGTGGGCTCACGGCCGCATAGGCTCACGGTGTGGACAGGCGCATTTTCGGGCTTGAGAACGAGTACGGCGTCACCTGTACCTTCCGGGGGCAGCGGCGGTTGTCACCCGAGGAGGTGGCTCGTTACCTGTTCCGCCGGGTGGTGTCGTGGGGCCGTAGCAGCAATGTGTTCTTGGCCAACGGCGCGCGGCTGTACCTGGACGTGGGAAGCCACCCCGAGTACGCCACGCCCGAGTGTGACAGCGTCATCGATCTGGTGACGCACGACAAGGCGGGGGAGCGGATTCTGGAGGGTCTTCTCGTGGACGCCGAGCGGCGGCTGCGCGAGGAGGGCATCGCAGGTGACATCTACCTGTTCAAGAACAACACCGACTCGGCCGGCAACTCCTACGGCTGTCACGAGAACTACTGCGTCGGCCGGCAGGGGGAGTTCGGCCGGCTGGCGGACGCGCTGATCCCGTACCTGGTGACCCGTCAGATCATCTGCGGGGCGGGGAAGGTGCTGCAGACGCCGCGCGGCGCGGTCTACTGCGTCTCGCAGCGCGCCGAGCACATCTGGGAGGGCGTGTCGTCCGCGACGACGCGGTCCCGGCCGATCATCAACACCCGCGACGAGCCGCACGGCGACGCCGAGCAGTTCCGGCGGCTGCATGTGATCGTGGGCGACTCGAACATGAGCGAGACCACGACGCTCCTGAAGGTCGGCGCCACCGACCTGGTGCTGCGGATGATCGAGGCGGGCGTGGTGATGCGCGACCTGACGCTGGAGAACCCGATCCGGGCGATCCGCGAGGTCAGCCATGACATGACGGGCCGCCGGAAGGTGCGGCTGGCCAACGGCCGCGAGGTCAGCTCGCTGGAGATCCAGAAGGAGTACTTCGGCAAGGCCAAGGACCTGGTGGACCAGCGCGGCGGCGACGCGACCGCGAAGCGGGTGCTGGACCTGTGGGAGCGGACGCTGCGCGCGGTGGAGACCGGCGACCTGGACTCGGTGGCCCGGGAGATCGACTGGGTGACCAAGTACCAGCTGATCGAGCGGTACCGGCGCAAGTACGACCTGCCGCTGTCCTCGCCGCGGGTGGCCCAGCTCGACCTGGCCTACCACGACGTGCGCCGTGACCGCGGGCTGTACTACCTGCTGGAGAAGAAGGGCTCGGTGGAGCGGGTCGCCAAGGACCTGGAGATCTTCGAGGCCAAGTCGGTGCCGCCGCAGACGACGCGGGCGCGGCTGCGCGGCGAGTTCATCCGCAAGGCGCAGGAGAAGCGCCGCGACTTCACCGTCGACTGGGTGCACCTCAAGCTCAATGATCAGGCGCAGCGCACGGTGCTGTGCAAGGACCCGTTCCGCTCGGTCGACGAGCGCGTCGACAGGCTCATCGCCGGCATGTGATCCCGCGCGGCGTCCCGCATCGCGGGCGAACCACCAGATCTCCCCGTCGGTCTCGGGGCGGAGGTACGTGGCCTCCTGCCGCCCGGCCAGGCTCCGGGCGGACAGGCGGTCAGAGGCGGTGCGTCCGGGATGGTGTCTGTCGCGGGCTCCGGGCGGAGGATGCGCGGCCTGCGGCTTCGTACGCCGGTTCGCGCCGTGGTTGGGCCGGGGGCTCCGCCGAGCGGCCCGCTCGCGGTCAGAAGACGCGGTCAGAAGACGCGGTCAGAAGACGCGGTCAGAAGACGCGGTCAGAAGACGCGGTCAGAAGACGCGGGCGAGGTCCTGGCGGAGAATGGTGGCCATGCTGTGCTCGGCGAGCGCGGCGATGGTCATGGAGGGGTTGCAGGCGCCGGTGGAGCCGGGGATGCGGGCGCCGTCCAGGACGTAGAGGCCTCGGTGGCCCAGGACGCGGCCGTGGCGGTCGACCGCGTCGCCCATGGGGACGCCGCCGAGGCCGTGCCAGGTGGAGGGGGCGGCGGCGTTTGTGTCGATCATGGTGCCGCCGCCGGCTCGGGTGAAGGCGTCCATGCGTTGCCGGATCAGGTTCTGCAGGTCGGCTTCGCCGGTGGCGGACCAGGTCAGGCGGGCGTCGTCGGTGCCGGGGTCGTAGGCCCAGGTGCCGGTGGGCTTGACGATGCCGAACCCGACGACGGTCATCATCTTGACGCCCTCGGGCAGCGCCACGGGGGACCCGGCGTGGATGACGGTGAGGGGGATGGGGCTGTCGGCGGGCCGGGCGCCGACGCAGGCCGGGCCGCCCTGGCGGCTGCCGGGGTCGCCGTTCATCTGCACCCATGAGTAGATGCGGTCGCCGTTGTTGCCCCACCGGGTCCCGACGGCGTCGGGCAGGTCGGGGACGAGGTTCTTGGCGCGGGCCTTGACCAGCAGGCGGGTGGTGCCGGCGGATCCGGCGTTGAGGAAGACCGCGTCGGCGGTGATGATCTTGTGTTCCTGGACGGCGCCGTCGGTGTCGATGCGGTCGACCTGGAGCACCCAGCGCTTCTGGGCGTCCATGGTGAGGTCGCGGACCACGTGCAGCGGCGCCACCCGGACGCGGCCGGTGGCCTCGGCGGCGGCGAGGTAGGTGACGTCGATGGAGTGCTTGCCGCCGTTGTTGACCCCGAAGGACAGGTCGCTGGTGGTGTAGGTCGGGGTGTAGCGGCCCTGGAGTTCGCCGCGGACGTAGTTCCAGCCGACGGGCAGCGGAACGCGGAAGGTGTCCATGCCGGTCTGGGGCGCCACGTCCAGGAACAGCCGCGAGGACCGGTAGGGGTCGGTGGCCAGGATGTCGTCGGGGATGGTCGAGATGCCCAGCATCCTGGCGACCAGCGGGTAGTAGAGCCGGTCGAGGGCGTCGTAGTCCGCGGCGGCCGCGGGCATGGAGGCGGCGAAGTACTCCTCGTCCGGCTTGAGGGTCATGCCGTGGTACATGATCGATCCGCCGCCGACCGCGGCGCCGCAGTGTGCCGTCATGCCGTTGCCCTGGACGGATTCGATGACCCCGGTGTAGGGCTTCCAGGTGCCCGGTACGCCGGGGATGCCGCTGCGGTCCGACAGCCAGGTGGAGCGGCGGTCGACGTTGGCCATCCGGCAGAACGTGTCGGCGTTGGGCCCGGTCCGCCAGCGCAGCCCGCGTTCCAGGACCAGGGTCGCGACGCCGGCTCCGGCCAGGCGCAGCGCGGTGACGCCGCCGCCGAATCCGGAGCCGACGACGACGGCCCGTTCGCGCTGCTCGGTGACCGGTACCCGGACCGGAGCCGGCGAGGCGTGGGCCTTTCCGGCACCGGCCACCAGGCCGGCTCCGGCGGCGGCGGCGGCGGTGGTGGTGAGTACCTGGCGGCGGCTGATCTGCGGGACGGAGGCGGGAGAGGCCTCGGAGGGAGCGTTGCCCGACATGGTGACTCCAAGGTCGTCGGAGACGGGACCTCGGAAATTACATTCTCATTAATAGAGAATCAACGATGTCATGATCTGTGAACGTCATTATCTCGAGTGCGAGGGCAAGTCGGTGAGCGCGCACAACCACGGGGCCGCACGGGTGTGATGGCATCCCAGCCACCAAGAGAGGCATCGGTCTTGCAACCCACGCTTCGAAGTCACCACCCGTCAGGACGGTCTTCGCCGCGGGGGCGCCCACGTCACGCACGCCTGGAGGTGAGGCGCCCTGAGTTTGTGACGTCCGTGGTCTACATGGCGCCGGTTGGCGCCGGTCTGTTACGTGGGCTGGTCCGCGAAGGCGGGCATCACCTGGTCGTGGACCAGTCGCAGCTGGTCGCGCATGGTGGCGACGCCGGGAAGCTCCATACCGGAGAAGGCCTTGACCAACGCCGCGTCCGTGATGGCCAGGACCAGATGGTTCACGCCGGTCGACGTGATCTCGGTCTTGATCTTCTTGACGCACTCCTCCGGGGTGCCCGCCACCGAGAGTTTGTCGGCCAGTTCCGGCGACGTCAGCTCGAACGCGCGGTCCACCTTTCCTTCGCCGACGGCGGCGATGATGTCGGTCAGGTCGGCCGGGTCCACATCGTTGCGGGCCAGCTGTTCGGCGGGCATCGACGACGCGTACAGGCCGACCATCGCGCGGGCGGCGTCCTTGGCGGCGCGGGAGTCGGGGCCCGTCGAGAAGACGATCCAGGCGCCCAGGTCCAGTGAATCGGCGTCACGGCCCGCGCGTTCGGCCCCGATGCGAACGTTCTCCACCATGTACTCGTAGGCCTGTCTGGTGTAGCTCAGCGCGTGGTGAACACCGTCGGTCAGCTCTCCGGCCGCCTGGAACGACTTCGGGCCGCGCATCGCACCCAGCTTCACGGGGACGCGCTCCTGCACCGGCCGCGCGAAGGTGAACAGGCCGTTGTAGGAGAAGAACTCGCCGTCGTAGGTGATCGCGCCTTCGTCCAGCAGCGTGCGCACGACGTGGTGCGCCTCCTTCAGGCGGGACAGCGGCTTCGTCTTCGCCCAGTCGATGCCGTACTGCGCCAGCAGGCCGAAGTTGCCCGAGCCGAGCACGCACTCGGCGCGGCCGCCGGTCAGCTCGTCGAGCGTCGCCGTCGCCTGGGCGATCAGGGTCGGCTCGCGCAGGGTGATCGCCGACAGGCTCGGGCCGAAGCGGATGTTCGTCGTCTTGTCCGCCGCCGCGGCGAACAGCAGCCACAGGTCCTTGTGCCACGTCTCGTCGGCCGCGTAGCAGCCGTAGAAGCCGAGCTCGTCGGCGAGCTTGATGGACTCGATCGTGTCGTCGAGTGGATAGTCGGGCAACATCACGAAGCTGAAGCGCATGGTGCGCACCTTTCGAAGCGAAGCGACTAAACGTCCACGTTGGACATGACGTGCTTGATCCTCGTGTAGTCCTCGAGGCCGTACAGGGACAGGTCCTTGCCGTAGCCGGAGTGCTTGAAGCCGCCGTGCGGCATCTCCGCCACCAGCGGGATGTGCGTGTTGATCCACACACAGCCGAAGTCGAGCTCGCGCGACATCCGCATGGCCCGGCCGTGGTCGCGCGTCCACACCGACGACGCGAGCCCGTACTCCACCCCGTTCGCCCACCGCAGCGCCTCGGCCTCGTCGGTGAACCGCTGCACGCTGATCACCGGGCCGAACACCTCCTGCCGCACCATCTCGTCGTCCTGCCGCAGGCCGGACACCACCGTCGGGGCGTAGAAGAAACCCTGCGAGCCGACGCGCCCGCCGCCCGCGGCCACCGACGCGTGGTCGGGCAGCCGGTCGACGAAGCCGCTGACCTTCGCCAGCTGGTCGGCGTTGTTGAGCGGGCCGTAGTCGCCGTCGACACCGGTCGACGTGCCGGCGGCCTGCTCGGCGAGCGCGGCGACGAGGTCGTCGTGAACGCCCGGCGCGGCCAGCACCCGGCTCGCGGCCGTGCAGTCCTGCCCGGCGTTGAAGTACCCCGCCCCGGCGATGGCCTCCGCGGTGGCGGCGATGTCGGCGTCGTCGAACACGATCACCGGCGCCTTGCCGCCCAGCTCGAGGTGCACCCGCTTCAGGTCGGCGGCCGCGGCGGCGGCCACCTCGCGCCCGGCCCGCACCGAGCCGGTGATCGACGCCATCGCCGGGATCTCGTGCGACACCAGCGCGGCTCCGGTGTCCCGGTCACCGCAGATCACATTGAACGCTCCCGGCGGGAGGAACTCGGCGGCCAGCTCAGCCAGGAACACCGTCGACACCGGCGTCGTGTCGGACGGCTTGAGCACCACCGTGTTCCCGGCCGCGAGCGCGGGCCCGAACTTCCACAGCGCCATCAGCGCCGGGTAGTTCCACGGTGTCACCTGCGCGCACACGCCGACCGGCTCACGCCGGACCCACGAGGTGTGCCCGCGCATGTACTCGCCTGCCGACCTGCCCTCCAGCACCCGCGCGGCGCCCGCGAAGAACCGCAGCTGGTCGAGCAGCATCGGCAGCTCCTCCTGCCGGGTCAGCTCGAGCGGCTTGCCGGTGTTCTCGCACTCCAGGGCCAGCAGCTCGTCCGCGCGCTCCTCGATCCGGGCGGCGAACCGCAGCAGCGCCAGCTGCCGCTCGGCGGGCGTCGAGTCCCGCCACGAGGTGAACGCGTCCCGCGCGACGGTCAGCGCCCGGTCGACGTCCGCCGCAGCGGACACCGGCGCGGACGCGAACACCGTGCCCGTGGCCGGATCGACCAGCTCGGCCGTGCGACCGTCGGCCGCGTCCACATGGGACCCGCCGACGAAGTTCTGTACCTTCTTCATTCGCCCTCCCGGGAGATCGCGTCGCCCGCGGTCGCCGTGCTGTGCCGGTACGGCCTCAGCGTCATCATGAGGAGCAGTCCCGCTCCGGCGACGACGACGCCGGACAGGAGCACGAGGTAGTCGTCGTACCACGGCGCGTCCGGGGTGCGCGGCCACACCATGTTCACGATCGCCGCGACCCCGTACACCAGGGCGCCGACGTTCACCGCGAGCCCCCAGCGCCCCAGCGTGAACGGCCCGGCGGGCCGCCAGCCCTTGAGCCGCGCGCGCAGCGCGGCGAGCACGACCATCTGGAAGCCGAGGTAGATGCCGAGCACCGCGAACGAGACGATCTTCGTGACCGCGTCCTCGGAGAACCCGGAGACCAGCACCACCACCGCGGGCACGACGGCCGCGACCACGAGCGTGTACGGCGGCACTCCCCGCTGGTGGGAGAACCGGGCGAGCAGGCCGCTGCCGGGCAGCATCCGGTCGCGGGCGTAGGAGTAGATCAGCCGCGACGCCGCCGCCTGCAGGCTCATCGCGCACGACAGGAACGACACCAGCACGACGACCAGCACCACCTTGGCACCGAACGAACCGAACGCCGTGGTGAGCACACCGCCGACCGGGTCGGCGTCCGCACCGGAGATCACCGCGCCGAAGTCCGGCACCGCGAGCACCAGCGCGAGGCACACGAACGTCGCCGCCGCCCCGCCGACGTAGATCGTCATCCGCATCGCCTTCGGGATGCGCCGGCTGGCCTCCGGCACTTCCTCGGCGACGTCCCCGCACGCCTCGAAGCCGTAGTACTGGAAGATCCCGATCAGGCCCGCCGCGAGGAACGCGGCCAGGTAGGAGCCCTCCGGCGCTGCCCCGAAGCTGACGAACAGCACTCCGAAGTCGTGCTTCCGCTCGGCGATCAGCAACCACCCGCCGACCACGAGCGCGCCGAGGATCTCCGTGCCGAACCCGATCATCGCCGCGATGCCGAGCACCCGGGTGCCGCCCAGGTTGATCACCGTGGCCAGCACGACCATGACCATCGCGCAGACGACCGTCGTGTTCGTCGACGCCGTGAGGTCCAGCAGGGAGGCCAGGTAGGGCCCGGCACCGTAGACCACCGACGCGATCGTGACCAGCAGCGCGATCGCGTACACCCACCCGGTCATCCAGGCCCACTTCTGGCCCCACAACCGCCGCGCCCACGGGTAGATCCCGCCCGCGATCGGGTACTGCGACACGACCTCACCGAACACCAGCGCGACGAGAAGCTGGCCGAGGCCGACGATGACGAGGCTCCAGATCATCGGCGGGCCCGCCGCGGCCAGCGAGACGGCGAACAGCGTGTAGATGCCGACGACCGGCGACAGGTAGGTGAAGCCGAGCGAGAAGTTCGCCCACAGGCTCATGTCCCGCCGGAACTCCGAGGTGTAGCCGAGGTCGGCGAGTTGCCTGGCATCGGTGTCCGGCGGGGTGTCCGGCGGGGTGTCCGGCGAGGTGTCCGGGGAGCGGCCCGCACCGGCCGCGGTGTCGGTCACCGGCCGTCCTCCGACTCGATCTCGTCGAGCAACTCCTGTCCGGAAAGGACGGTGCCGGCCCAGTGCCGGTGCATCCACTCGAGATGGTCGCCCCGGCTCGCCGCGATGCGCAGCGTGTCCCAGTTGGGGAAGAGCTGCTGTGCGACGTGGACGGTCATGAGCCTCGGGTCCACCTCGAAGATGTGCTCGAAGCGCTCCACCGCGACATCGCTGACCTGCCTGGCCGGCGGCGGCGTGTGCTGCTCGTCGTAGCGGTACCCGTTCATGGCGTTTCCTCGTAGGCGCGCTGCAGCCCGTACTTGCCGGGGTTCATGATGTTGTTGGGGTCCAGCACCTTCTTCACCTGGAGCATCACGTCGTAGCCGCCGCCCAGCTCCATCGGCACGAGGTCGACCTCGCCCTCACGGCAGGAGCCGTGGCAGGCGCTGATCGAGCCGCCGTAACGCAGCGAGATCTCCGCGATGTCCCGCTTGGCCTCCACCCACGCGGCCCACGCCGCGTCGTCGAGCTCCTGCTCCCAGATGCCGACGTCGATCTCCGTGAGGTAGTCGACGCCGGTGTCCGCGCTGGTGTAGAAGAACATCCCCCAGTCGTCGAAGACCGGGTGCCGCTCGCGCAGCCGGGTGATGATGTCGTGCCAGTGCACCCGGACGGCGGGCAGATCGGTGTAGGCGATCGCGGCGTCCTCGCAGTGCCACGACATCGGCGCGACCTGCCCGGCCGCGGTCCGCCCGTGCAGCGGCGTCGCGTACCGGTCGTGCCTGGCGGCCCAGTCGCCCTGGGAGATCTCGTCTCCGAGGTAGCGCGCGCCCGCGTCGCGCGCGACGCGCATCAACCGCTTGCCGCCCGCGCGCACCTCGTCCTCATTGCCGTACGCGGCGGCGCAGACGAGCGCCCGCACGTCGGCGGGCTGCGGGATGTAGGCCTCGTCGTCGCGGCGGAGGTAGTCGACCTTCCACTCGTCGAACAGGACGGCGCCCGCGAACGTCGCCACCCCGGCGCGAGCGAGCCGCCCGAGGCAGGCATAGGCGGAGTCGAAGTCGGCGAACGCCCAGAACGGCGAGAACTCCGCCTCCGGCTTGGGATACAGCTTCAAGGTCGCCTCGGTCGCGATGCCCAGCGTGCCCTGGTGGCCCATGAACAGGTGCTTGAGCTGGTAGCCGCTGGAGCTCTTGGACACCTTGCGCCCGCCGCCGTCGCCGACCCGGATCACCCTCCCGGTCGGGAGCACCATCTCGAAGCTCAGCACCAGGTCCCTGGTGTGCCCGTACCGTGAGCCGACGAGCGACCAGCCGCTGGTGCCGATCCGCCCGCCGACGAGCGAGCACGGATAGGAGGCCGGGTCGTCGGGATAGATCAGGCCGTGCCGGGCCAGGACCTCGTTGAGCTTGAGCATGTTGATGCCGGGCCCGACCGTGCAGGTCCGGTTGTCGAGGTCGATCTCCTTGATCTCGTTCATCCGCTTGACGTCCACGACGATGCCGCGCCGCTCCGGCACCGCCCCGTCGGTCAGCCCGGTGCCGCCGTCCCTCGGCACGATGGGGATCCGGTGCGCGTTCGCGATCCGCACCACCTCGGCGACCTCCTCGGTGGTGGCCGGCATGACGACCAGGTCCGGGATCCGCTCACGCCACCGGTGCACGGGGAACGGGGCGGGCACGCGGGCCCGGTTCATCCGCGCGGTCTTGGAGGTCAGCACGTACTCGCCGCCCAGGGCGTCGACCAGCTCGCCGAGCACCCGGTCGGTCAGCCGCGCGGTCTGTGGCGCGCTCATCGGCCCGTGCTCCCGCCCACGTCGATGCCACAGGACTCGGCGAGCAGCTCGTGGAGGTCGACGACGTCGATGGCGCGTGCCTCGCCGGCCTCGGCGAGCGGCCGCTCGGACCACGGGCAGGCCGAGACGAGCGTGTCGACCTCGAGCTCGGCGGCCTTGTCCAGGCGGGCGGCGCTGATCTTCGCGGTGAGCTCCGGCTTCTCGACCGGGAGCCCGCCCCCGCCGCCGGAGCAGTAGGACCACTGGGTGACGCGGTCGACGTCGTGGAAGGTCAGCCCGGGGATCGCGCGCAGGATCTGCCGCGGCTCCTGCCAGACGCCCTTGCGCTTGTTGAGCCGGCACGGGTCGTGGTAGGTGATCGTGCGCTCGATCGGCACGGTCGGGGTCAGCCTGCCCTCGGCGAGGAACCCCGCGAGCAGCTCGACGACGAGGACGATCTCGATGTCGAAGTCGGCGCCGAAGTAGCCCGGGTAGTCCTCGGTGAACGTGATGTAGTCGTGCGGGTCGAGCACCAGCACCCGCCGGACGCCGCTCGCGCGCCAGTCGGCGAGGTTGTGCTCGGCGAAGCGCCGCGACTGGTCGCGGTAGCCCATCTCGGCCGCGGGTCCGCCGCAGCACCACTGCTCGCGCATGAGGCCGAAGTCGTAGCCCGCGCGCTGGAGCAGCTGGGCGACCGCGCGGGGCACCGAGGTCCGGTAGAAGGCGGCCTCGCAGTCGACGAAGAGGATCGTCTCGCCGCCGATCGGCAGGTCGAGGCCCTGTGCCCAGTCGCGGACGCGGTCCTGGCTGACCGGGACCTCGCCGAGCACGGGTTCGTGGGTGCGCTCGTCGGTGCGCTCGTTCCAGTGCCGGTAACCGGGCTGGTGGATGTCGTTGTCCACGGCCAGCGTGCGCATCTGCTTGACGAGGTCGACGGTGCGGGTGCGGAAGCGGTAGAAGTCGCCGGTGAACAGGGTGTTGGGGCAGCGCAGCTCGCAGGCGCCGCACTGGGTGCAGTTGACGTAGTCCTCGGCCACGTCCTCGACGGTCAGCTCACCCTGCTCCATCGCGACGACGTTGGCGTGGAAGGCGGTCGGGGTCCACGACTCGTTGCGGGTCACCTGCATGACCGGGCAGACCTCACGGCAGAACTTGTGGCCGGAGGAGAAGCAGTTGTAGGCCGCGTTGCGCCAGTCGGAAAGGAACTGCATGGTCACCGGCGCGTGATCCGAGGTGGGGGGCTCGGTTTCCGTCATGTGTTTCCTCCACATGTGACCGTGGTCACGGATAAACTTGAACGTATGACTTCATATTTCAAATGACAAGACCCGGTGGCCCGCGAGCTAGGCTCCACGTGGGCCCCTGAGGAGGAGACGCAGGTGACGGACGTCGGTGCTCGGCATGTCGTCTTCGCGCCGCTGCAGGACGGCGGCCGGGTGGAGGTCGTCGCCCGACGGATCAGCGAGGCCATCGGCCTGGGCCTGATCGCCGACGGCGAGCAGCTACCGAGCGAGCTGGAGCTGGCCGCCGCACTGAACGTCTCGACCGTGACCCTCCGCGAAGCGCTGATGCAGCTCCGCCAGCGCGGTCTGGTCGAGACGCGGCGCGGTCGCGGCGGCGGCTCGTTCGTCCGCGCGCCCGTCGACGCATCGGTGTCCCGCCTTCGCACCACGCTGCGGGAGACCGGCGTTCACGAGCTGCGCGAGATCGGTGACCACCTGCTGGCGGTGTCCGCCACCGCCGCCCAGCTGGCCGCGTCGCGCGCGTCCGCCGACCAGATCGCCATCCTCACCGGGCTGGCGGACCAACTGGCCACGGCGAAGACGGCAGGCGAACGACGCCGCGCCGATGGCCGCTTCCACATCGAGCTCGCCGCGGCCGCCCAGTCCACTCGCCTGACCCGCCAGTCGATCGACCTGCAGGGCGAGATGGGCGAGCTGCTGTGGATCCCGCTGGGCGAGGCCGTCGAGCGCGACGAGCGGGTGGCCCAGCATCGTGCCGTGGTCGCCGCGATCGAGGCGAGGGACGGCCGGCGCGCGCGCCTGCTGGTCGAGGAGCACGTGGAACTGGCCATCTCCAGGCTGATCGAGTTCCACCTGCAGCTGGTGCACTAGAGTGAAGCCCGACGTCGACCGTGGAGCAGCCATGGAAGCGATCACGTACACCGGTGACACCGCCTCGGTGGAGGCCCTGGTCCGGGACACGTTCGACGGCATAGACGCGCTCCGGTCACTGACCCTCGACGTCCACCGCCGAGCCGCGAACGAGGGCCGTGCCCCGACCACGTCGGACATGGCGTCCATCCGCCCCACAGTGCTCGAGTACCTGTCGAGCCGGCACCTGTGCGCGGGCACCGGCGTGATCGCGGCGCCCGGGGCGCTGGCCGACCAGGCGAGGTGGCTCGAGTGGTGGCGCAGGCCCGCCGCGGCCGGCGACCTGTTCCCCCTTGCGGTCGACCTGGACCCGGACAACATCGGCAGCTACGAGTACCCGCTGGCGCCCTGGTTCGACGTCCCGTACCGGACCGGCCGCCGGGTGGTGGTCGGCCCGTACGTGGACTACGCGGGTACCGACGAGTACATCCTCACCTTCTCCGCCCCGATCACGAGCGACGAGGGCTTCTTCGGCGTTGCGGCGGCCGACATCCGCGCGACGGACTTCGAACGCGTGATGCTCCCCATCCTCAACACGGAGGGTCCCGCCACCCTCCTGATCAACTCGACGGGCCGCGTCCTGGCCTCGAACACTCCGGCGGCCATCGTGGGCTCCATCATCCGCCTCGACGACCTTCCCCGCCGCCAACTCCCGCATGGCCCCGACTGGGTCGACTACGTGGGACTCCCTTGGTTCCTCGTCCGTAACTGAGCAGGCCGACCACATCGACAGCGGCTGATCGAGATCGTGCCGCCGAGCTGGCGGTGACCGAGCAGACCCGTGAGTTCTTCGACTTCCTCATGACGCCGCCGCTTCAAGACCATGGACCGTTGGACGTCGCGGCCCAGCGCATCCTGGACGCCGCGCTCGCCGAGGCGGCCGTCTCAGGCGGCGATGGACGCCATAACCGCCCGCTCACTGCCGCGCGGTGTCCCGCTGGCGGCCATGGCGGTCGTTTGATGAGATCGGTCCATGAAGACACGAGGACATGACATCGCGGTCACGCCTGTATCCGATCAGGTCGTCGTACGGCTCAAGGACGTGGTCGTCGCGACCTCGTCCCGGTCGGTGGTGCTCACCGAGACGGGCTGCCCACCTCGGTACTACCTGCCCACGGCGGACGTGAAGATGGATCTGCTCAGATCGTCGACGACGACGTCGCACTGCCCGTTCAAGGGCGACGCCGTCTACTGGTCGGTCCACACCGATGACGGTGTGGCCGAGGACGTGGTCTGGTCCTACCTGGAGCCGTTCCCCAAGGTCGCCGATATCGGCGGACTGCTCGCCTTCTGGGCCGAGAAGCCGGGCGTCACCCTCGGGGTGAACGGGCAGGCCGTGTAAGCGTCGCAGCTCGCGAGGCAGCCACGCGCAACCGACTGCCCGTCCTGAAGGCGCTGGACGAGCGTTTCCGGCCAAGCGTGGCGTGCCGCGCGCCTGCCGGGTTTGGTCTTGGCCTCGGACGCCGGCGCCCGATCCGGGATTGACATTGTCGCAACCTATGACCCATCTTATTAAGACAATGCTTGCGACATTCGGAGATGGTGGCATGCGCCAGACGGATCATGCGGAGGCCGGACGGTGGCTGGCCCGGCACGGCTTGGCCGACGCCGAGCCGTCCCCGCTGCTCGCGGTGCGGCTGGCGGTGCGGCGACGCGCCAAGGTCGTCGACAGCGTCCTGCTGGCCGCGTTCCTGATCGGCGCGGCCGCCACGCACGCGTTGACGCTGCCCGCCGAGGTCACGTCCTCCTGGTCGCCGCTGCTGGTGCTGGCGGCGCTGGTGGCCGGGCTGCTGGCGGCGCAGTGGCTGCTGGGCTGGTGGGTGCGGCGCGTCGACCGGGGCGTCGGCGCGCGGCTGTCCCGGCGGGTGGCCCATCCGGTCGAGCTCGGCTGGCCGGCGGTGCTGGGCCGGCCGTACGCCCTGTTCATGGTCGCCACCTTCACCGGCGCCCTGCTGCTGGCGGTGAGCGTGCTGCCGATCTCGGACTCGGGGTTGCGCTCCGGGGCGATCGTCGTGCTGATCGGCCTCGCCGGCGCCGGTGCCGGCGTCATCATGCAGCTGCGCCAGGTGCTCGCGAGCCCGGCCGTGGCGGACGACGAGGCGTCGCTCACGGCCGATGTCGTCATGCGGGTCGAGGACGCCCGCGCCCTCGTCACACCCAGTCTGGTGTGGTCGCTGCCGGCCATCTTCCTGTACGGAGAATCGCTCGGCTGGTGGAACGGGGTCTCGCTGGCGCTCGTGGTGGTGGGCGCCATCGCGCTCTGGCTGATCCAGATCCGGAGCACCGGCGTCGCGACGGCGGCACGGCGAGCCATGGCCACCCGATGATCGTCATCGACGCGGCCTCGCCGACGCCGCCGTTCGAGCAACTCCGGGCCCAGCTCGCAAGGCAGATCCAGGACCGCTCGCTCGCCGTCGGCACGAGACTGCCGCCGATCCGCCGGCTCGCAGCCGACCTCGGCCTCGCCGTGAACACCGTCGGCCGGGCCTACCGGGAGCTGGAGGAGGCCGGGCTGATCGAGACCCGCGGACGGGCCGGCTCGTTCGTCTCGGCCGCCGGAGAGCAGACCCGCGAGCAGGCCCACCGTGCTGCCCGCGAATACGCGGCGGTCATCGCCAGCGTGGGCATCGACCCCACCGAGGCGATCCAGATCGTCAAGGCGGCACTGGGCCATGCTCAAGCCCATAAGACCATCGGCTGACCGCCGCCATCATGTCCTCGCCCGGAAATGGTCAACGACCGACAACAAAGAACGCACCCTTCTGCCGCATTGTGCTGTCCGTGAGGTGATCCGCTCCAGCGTCTGACGGTCGAGGCCGGTGCCGAGCAGGAGCCGTCCGTGCAGGGCAGCGGGAGCGCCGACCTGATCCATCACCCGCCGCACGGTGCCGGTGCTCTCCATCGGTGTCACGTGATGAGCCGCCCGGCGACAAGCGCGGCGATGACGACGACGCCTTCACCGATGATCAGGCCGGAGGCCGCCTGATCGACCTGGATCTTCCACTCGGGGCGGCGGCGTAGCAGCAACATGCGGGCCAGTCCACCGAGCGCGATGGTCAGACCGAAGGCGGGCGGGAGCAGGACGCCCAGTCCGAGCATGGTCGGCAGCGCCGGCGTGAACGTCAGCAGGGCACCAAGGATGGTGCCCCCGGCGAGCGCGATGCCCACCCAGCTCGCGTACGACGCGGAGTGGCGGGCCGAGGACTCCACCAGGCTCACCGCTTGCGCGACCGGAACCGGGAACCGTGACCCGTCCACCGCGCCGCCGTGCACGAGGGACAGGACGAAGGCCACCCCCACGATGCTGCCCGCGATGCCTCCGACCGCCTGTGTCCACATGATCCTGCGGTTCGGCATCGCCGCACTGCCGCCGTGCACGGACACGACGACCTTGACCGTGAACGTGTAGTAGACCGAGCCTATGGCCGCGCAGCAGATCGAAGACGCGATGAAGAGCGCCACCTGGGTGGGGAACTGCAGGACGGCGAACACGGCGACGCTCAGGTACATGACAGGAGCCACCGGAGCGAACCCGGCTTCCCCTCCGACGCGGTTCATCAGGTGGGTGTAAAGCAGGATCATGCCGGCGATCAACATGATCGTCCCAACCACCCCGGCCTGCCAGGCGAGCATGGCGACCAGCACCCCGCCGGCGCTCGCCGCGATCCGGTGGTGCCGCCTGGCAGAGGCCGCCGCAGCCCCGGCCAGCGGGCGGGAGATCCGGGAGATCAGAACCAGCGACTGGCCGAGGGCCAGACCCACGCCGATGGACAGGATCGCGGGCAGGGCCAGGTGGGCGCCGAAGGGGACCGACTCACCCTGCGCCTGCCAGACGAGTCCGGAGTACAGGGATCCGGCCGCGATCGAGATGCTCGCCCGGGAACCGATCAGGGCCCCCAACCCGAGCAGGAGGGGAGACAGTGCCACACCGAGCCACGGCGGCTTCAGCGGCGCCAGTGGGAGCAGTTCGGTCCCGGTGAGGATGCCTGCCGACGCGACCGCCCCGCCGACCAGGGCGGCGCAGGACAGGACGCGACCGCCACCGTGGGCTCGGCGCACTGCGGTATCGATCAGGATGACGGCAGGCTGGAGTGTGGGGTAGGGCAGTGGCTGCCGGACCGCGAAGGAGCCGGCCACGATCCGGCCGATCACGATGCCGGCGAGGTTGGCGGCCACCGCGATGCCGACCAGTAGCGGCCAGTCGGGCACCGTCCCGGTCCGCAGCCAGATCGCCACGATGCCGGTATCCAGGGCCGCCGTGGCGAAATACCCCGAGGAGGCCACCGAGAAAGCCACGAGCAGCCGGTGTTGGTTGAGGCGGCTCCGCAGTCGCAGCAGAACGGCGGCGAGGAGCACGACCAGCGCCGCACCCCCGAACGGTGTGCCGGAACGGAAGAGCACCAGGACGTTGAGCACGCACAACAGCGCGCCGATGACAGCTCCGATGACCACCGCCTCGACGGTGGACGGCACCGACGGTTCGTCATGTGCTGGGGACGGCGCTTCCCTGGCCGCGTCCTTCGAACGGTCCGGCACGGCGCTCCCTTCAGCCGACACCGTCCGCGCGCGAGAGCCGAACCGGCAACTCCCGCAACCCTCGAATCAACATCCCGGCTCGCCAGCGCAGGTCGGCCGGATCGGCGTCGAGTTCGATCGACGAATAGCGTCGCAGCAGTTCGCCGATCGCGATCTGCCCTTCCATCCGGCCCAGCGTCGCGCCCAGGCAGAAGTGAATGCCATGTCCGAACGCCAGGTGGCCGGCTGTATCACGACTGACGTCGAAGCCGTCCGGATCGTGGAAATGCCGGCCGTCCCGGTTCGCGGCGCTCAGACCGACGACGACGAGCTCCCCGGCCGGAATGGTCACCCCGCCGTAGGTGACCGGCTCGGTCGCCTGCCGAAGGGTGGCGAAGGCCAGCGGGCTCTCGAAGCGCAGCATCTCCTCGACCGCAGGTTCGATCAGTTCCGGCCGTGCCCGCAGCGCGGCCAGCTGGTCCGGATGACGCAGCAGGGAGTAGACGCCGTTGCCGATCAGGTTGACCGTTGTCTCGTAGCCGGCCAGCAGCAGCAGGAACGCCATCGAGACCAGCTCGGTTTCGGTCAGTGACCCCTCGTCGGCGTCGGTGCTCCCGGCAAGGGCACTCAGCAGGTCATCGGCGGGTCGGTGGCGCTTCTCGGCGACCAGCGCGCGCAGGTACCGTTCGAAACGGACGGCCTGCTCGCGGATCTGTTCCGCGGTGGTATCCGGTGGCGAGGAGACCAGGTCGATGGCCATCCGCTGGAATTCCGAGCGCTGATCCGGAGATATTCCGAGCAGCTCGGAGATGACCGCGAGCGGCAGGGGAAACGCGAACGACTCGATCAGGTCCACGGTGTGACGATCGCTGATCGCGTCGAGCAGTTCCCCGGCTATCTGGTGGATCCTGGGACGGAGTCCTTCGACCCGGGCCGGGACGAAGGCCCTGGCCACCAGCTTGCGGAGCCGGGTGTGCTTCGGCGGATCGGCATGGAGCAGATGCTCGTGCATCGGCACGTCGCCGAACGGAAACTTGTTCTGGTGTCCTATCCGCACGTTGCCCTTGCCGAGTCTGGGATCGGCGAGCGCCGCTCGGGCGTCCTCGTAGCGGCTGATGAACCACGCTGGCAGCCCGCTGGGCAGCTTGATCCGGAATACCGGACTCTCGTCCCGCAGGCATGTGTAGGTGGGATACGGGTCGGCCATGAACGCCGGCTCCGCGAACTCGGTCTCCGATGGTTGCCGCACTGATCCGCTCATGACGACGCGGAGGGTGATTTTCCGCTGCCGTCACGGGGCTCGATCACCATCGGAAGTTCACTCGGATGCACGGTGGCCAGCGCCACCTCCCGGACCTTCCGGCCCGCGACCGGTCGCAGGCGCCACCTTCTGACGATCTCCGCCGTTCCGATCGTGACCTCGGCCCATCCGAACGCCTCGCCGATGCATTGCCGCCGGCCGAGCCCGAACGGAATGAAGGTACCGGGAGGAGCGTCCTCGTAGCCGCCGTTCAGCCATCTATCGGGGTCGAACCGGTGCGGGTCGGGGTAGAGGACAGGGTCGCGGTGCAGGGCGTACGGGCTGAACATCACCTCGGTGCCGGGCGGCAGCTGCACGCCCGCCAGCTCCACCGTCGAGTGGGCCCGCCGCATCAGCATCCACAGCGGGTGGTGCAGCCGGAGAATCTCCGTGATGACGCGGTGGGTGTACTCGAGCGCGGCCACGTGCTCGAATCCCACGGTCTGGTCGCCGAGAACGGAGTCGATCTCCGCGTAAACCCGCTTCTCGACGTCGGGATGCCTGCTCATCTCGTGGAACAACCACGACAGGCTGAGGGTCGCGGTCTCCGTGCCCGAGACGGTGATCCCGATGATCTCGTCGTGCAGCTGGTCATCGGTCATCCCCTCCCCGGTCGTGTCGTCGTGCGAGAGGAGCAACATCGACAGCAGGTCGTTGCGGTCCCCGGGGTTGGCGCGGTACTCCCTGATGACCTCGCCGATGACCCGCCGCAGCCGCTCCTTGGCCTCGTCGATCCGCCGGCTCTTGCCGACCGGGAGCCGGTTCAGCAGCTCGGCCGGCGACAGCGTCCTGCTGACGATCCCGCCGAGGAGGATCGGAATCGACCGTTTGAGCTCGCGCACCGCTTCGCGGCCCAGCTCCGAGGAGAACAGCGTCTTGGCGACGGTGTCGATCACCAGCTCCCGCATCTCGCTGTGCAGGTCCACGACCTGACCCGCTGTCCAGGACTCGGCCTTCGCCGTCGCCTCCGCACGCATGATCTCGGCGTACTGTTCGACGCGCTGACGGTGGAACGCCGGCTGCATGATCCGACGCTGCCGAACGTAGAAGGAGCCGTCTGAGAAGGGGATGCCGTTGCCGAAGACCTGGCGTGCCTTGTCGAAGATGCGCCCGTTGTTCAGGTGTCGTTGCTCGGCGACGAAGATGCGATGGATCGCCTCGGGCGAGTTGGCGACGTACACGGGCGTACGGCCGAGGTAAATACGTACCAGGTCACCGTGAGACCGGAGCGACTGGACGAATTCCAGAGGGCGGCGTTTGAAGGGGGTCATATGCCCGAGCATGGGGAGCCGGCCCGGCACGGTCGGAATCGCTGACATCGCTTTCGGCATGGCTAAGACTTCCTCTTGTCTCGTTGACCTGTGTTCGCTCCGCCGGAGCGTGCTCGCCCCGGTGGGGGTGCACCGAGTCACCTGTCACAGTGCGCAGACCCTGTGAGGCTCTGCGTGCACCAACCCCTTCACCGACCTGCTTTCCGCGCTTCGACGTGCACGGTTTACTGCGATCTTCCGGCAGCGGTGACGTGCACGTTTCCTCGTTTCGGCCCCTGGTGAATGGCGGTCCTCGTCTCGAGGCGGTGTCACGACCGTATGTTCGTGCACGCGCGCCGTCGTGTCGGCATTTCACGTGACAACACCTCGCCCGACCTGCCGTCACGCCAGTTGCCGACATGCGGAGGAACGCCGCAGCCGCTTAACGTCGAGTGCATGTCAGATGTGCGGCGATTCTCGGACCCTCAGTCGGTTCTCGATTGTCTTGCGATCCTGTGTCTCGATGCGATCGTGTGTCTTCACCGCGGAGTGGCCGCCGACCCTCGCCGAATTGGTCTGACCCTTCCATTCGATATGCAGGAAGAGCTGTGCGGCCGGAGAACGGGTGAGCCGAAGAGATTGGAGCGCCAGCCGTGGTGAGCACTACCGTCAGCCGTCGCTGGGAGCCGAAGAACCCGGAGTACGAACAGGTCGTCCGAGCCGCGTTCGCGCGCCAGTCGGCGATGGCGCTGATCGGCGCCACTCTCGACCTGGTCGAACCGGGGCGGGTGGACATCGGACTGCCCTGCCACGAGCAGATCATGTCCCATATCCCGCCGGTGGTGCATGGCGGGACCATCGGCATGATCGCGGACAGCGCCATGGGCTTCGCGGCACTTACCCTCAGCCCTGCGGAGCGTGGCGGCGTCACCGCCGAATACAAGATCAACATGCTGTCACCCGCGATCGGCGACAAATTGGTGGCACGCGGGACCGTACTCAGGGCGGGCAGCAAACTGACCATCGCACAGGCCGAGATCTTCGTCTTCGGCAATGACGGGGAAAAGCGCGTCGCCATGGCCTTGGGCACCTTGATCCCGCTCTAGCGGCCGTTCCGCGGACACGGGCATTCCACCACCATCCCTAAGGCAGGCGTGGCATGAGTGAAACGCACGTCAGTACGTTGCTGTACGCGAAGGACGACCGTGTCGCCCGGATCACCCTGAACCGGCCGAAGCGCGGTAACGGAATAACGCTCGACATGACGCGGGAACTCGCCCAGTGCGTGGAGCGGGCCAACCTCGACCCCGACGTTCATGTCATCGCGCTGACGGGTGAGGGTCCCGGATTCTGCGGCGGATACGACCTTGCGGCGAGTGCGGAGTCGCTGAGCGGCTACGACGTCGACGGCCCCGCGGGAAACGGTCCAGCGCCGGCCGGGAGCCCGCTGGACCCGATGGTGATCGCCGGCAACCACGACCCTCGGCAGGTGTGGGATCCGGTCACCGACTATCAGATGATGCTCCGCAACGTTCGGGGCTTCATGTGCCTGCTGCACTCCGAGAAGCCGGTGCTGTGCAAGGTCCAGGGCTTCTGCGTGGCCGGCGGGACCGACCTGGCCCTGTGCGCCGACCTGCTCGTCGTGGAGGACGCAGCCAAGATCGGCTATCCGCCGGCCCGCGTCTGGGGATCACCGACGACCGCCCTGTGGTCGGCGCGGCTCGGGGTGGCCCGGGCCAAGCGGCTGCTCTTCACCGGGGACTGCCTGTCCGGCCGCGAGGCCGTCGAGTGGGGTCTGGCGTGTGACAGCGCGCCGCGCGAGGAACTGGATGAACGTTTCGAGACGCTGGTGCAGCGCGTGGCGCGGATGCCGATCAATCAGCTCGTCATGCAGAAGGTCCTGGCGAATCAGGCCCTGTTCGCGCAGGGACTGCACGCGGCTCAGGTCCTCGGCACCTTCTTCGACGGCATCGCCCGTCACACACCGGAGGGCTACGCCTTCCAGGAACGCGCCGCCACATCAGGCTGGCGCGAGGCCGTCCGCATGCGGGACGAGCCGTTTGGCGATATCGGCAATCCAACCTTCAAGGGGTGAACAGTGATCGCTCTTGGCGAAGTCACGGAACTGATCCAACGGAAACTGCGCAACAGGCTGCCGGACGGCCTGGAGTTGAACGGGGACACCCGGCTGGACCAGCTGGGGCTGTCCAGCCTCCAGATCTCCGACATCGTCTTCACCATCGAAGACCGTCATGGTTTCGAGTTCGACCCCGCGAGGGCCGCCGGCATCCAGACGGTCGGCGACATCCTGGCGCTGGCGAACGAAATGCTGGCGGACGCGGCCAAGACCACGTTGGGATGAGCTGCGCGTGAACGGTAACGAACATCGGTTGTTCATTCTCGTCGCGTCATTGGCTCCGCTCGCCGGGGTCGCCATCGCCATGGCGGCGCTGTGGAACAACGGGGTCGGCCTGAGCGACGTGATCGTGCTGGTCGTCATGTACACGATCGGCGCACTGGGCGTCAGCGTGGGCTTCCACCGGTTGCTCGCGCACCGTTCCTTCAAGACCTACCAGGGCGTCAGTGACGCGCTGGCGGTGGCGGGCACGATCGCCGCGCAGGGCCCCCCGATCATCTGGGCCTCGCACCATCGCCGGCACCACCGTGTGGCGGACAAGGACGGTGACCCGCACAGCCCGTACTTCAACGGCGAGGTGGGGAAGCTGGGGATTCTGAAGGGCCTGTGGCACTCCCATCTGGGCTGGCTGCTCGACAAGAACCTCACCTCCGATCCGATGCGCTACTGCCCCGACCTTCTTCGTGACAAGCACCTGCGCTGGATCAGCCGGCATTTCATCGCGGTCGTGGTGGCGGGCCTGCTTCTGCCGGCCGCTCTGGGATTCGCGCTGACCGGAGAACCGGCCGCCGCTCTCACGGGCTTCCTGTGGGGCGGTCTGGTTCGCGTGTTCCTGCTCAATCACGTCACCTACGCGGTCAATTCCATCGGCCACGTCTACGGGCGCCGGAGGTTCAGCACACCGGACGAGTCGCGGAACGTGGCCTGGCTGGCGATCCCGTCGTTCGGTGAGGCCTGGCACAACAATCACCATGCCTTTCCGAAGTCGGCCACCCACGGCATGCGGTGGTACGAGCCGGACCTCAGCGCGCTTTTCATCGAGACGCTCCGGAGGTCCCGGCTCGCGTGGGACGTGATCCGTATCCCCTCGGAACGGCAAGCCGCGCGAGAGGCGGGACTGGCCAGGGCCGGCGGCGGCAGATTCGCCCCCTCCGCACCTGTCCCTCCCCTGGCCGAGCGCAAGGGGCCCGACTCGGCCGGCGTCGCAGACGTCGAGTGACCACCGCGGCGGCAGGAGGAAGTCGGATGGAATCGCTCTGGGATGCGCTGCTCGCCGCCGAACGCGGCCGGCTGCACTGCTGGACCGGTGCCGGGTTCACCACCGTCACCTGGCCCGACGTTGTGGCGGGCGCACGCCGGATGGTCGCCGGTCTGCGCCGCGCGGGAGTCGGCCCCGGCACGACCGTTCCCGTGGTGCTCACGAACACCATGGAGACCGTGCAGGGCACCCTCGCCGTCTGGCTGGCCGGCGGGGCGGTGGCGTCCTTGCCCGTTCCCGCGCGCGGTATGGAGATCGACGCGTACGTCCGCCAGATCGACCAGCTCTGCCGGCAACTCGGCGGACCGCTGCTGCTCGCCGACGGAGCGATGTTGCCCGCCCTGCCCGAGCCGACGCGAGCGGCGTTGCGGGCTACGGCGTGGCAGAGCCTGGTGGACAGCGGGACGGCGGAGGAGACACCGCCCGGTGATGACGAGCTGGCCTTCGTCCAGTATTCGTCGGGCAGCGTGGGCCGTCCCAAGGGATGCATGCTGACACCACGGGCGATCTCCGCCCAGCTCGATGTGATCATGAAGATGACGGCGGCCCAGGGGGAGGAGATCGTCTCCTCGTGGCTTCCGCTCTCCCATGACATGGGCATGTTCGGCTGCCTGCTCTTCTCCTGGGCGTACGACTCCTCTCTGGTGCTGTCCACCCCGGAGAGGTTCACTCTCTCGGCCGGCACGTGGTTCGGGGACATGGCCGACTTCGGCGCCACGATGACCGCCGGGACCAATACGGGCCTGCACCTGGCGACCCTGGCCCGCAGGCGCCGTCTCCGCGCGCCGCTCGCCCTGCGCTGCGCGGTCATCGGCGCCGAGCGGATCGAACGCCGAACGCTGCAGGCCGCGTGCGCCGCGTTCGCCGAGGACGGGCTCCGCCCGGATGCCCTCATGCCCGCCTACGGGCTCGCCGAGGCCACCCTGGCGGTGACGGCGGCGCCCGCCGGCACCGCGCCCCGGTTCATCACGGTGGACCCGATCCGGCTCGCCGGCAACAAGGTGAGCATGGTTCCGCCCGGCGACCCGGTCGCCACCACGCTGGTGAGCTGCGGCCGGCCGGCTCCCGGCATCGTCCTGGGCGCGTTGCCCGCCGACGCACTGGGCGAGGTCGTCGTACGGTCTCCGAGCCTGGCCTCGGGCTATCACGGTGATCCTGAACTGACCCGGCAGCGGTTCGCCGCCGACGGCCTGCATACCGGGGACCTCGCCTTCGTCGGCGACGGCGAGCTCTATCTCGTCGGCAGGCTCGACGACCTCGTCTCCGTCGGCGGCCGCAACGTCTACACGCGCGAGATCGAACTCGCGGTGGACACCCTGGCGCCGGTCCGGCGCGGCTGCTCGACGATCATCGATCTCGGCGGTCCGGACACGCCGGGCCGGCTGGTCCTGGTCACCGAACTCCGCAACGGCACGATCGACTATCAGTCCGTCGCGGACGACGTGGCGGCCATCGCCATGGCCAAGGCCGGCGTCGAGGTCGGGGAGTGCGTCTTCGTACGCCGCGGCGCGGTGCCGAAGACGCCCAGCGGCAAGATCCAGCGGTACCGCTGCCGACAGCTGCTGATGGCGGACGCGCTGCCGACGGTGGCGACCGTGGGATCGCCGTCATGAGGACGGCAACGCCCCGGCTCACCATCCTCCTCGTCGGAGCGTCCGGAGTCGTCGGGCAGGCGCTCATCCCGAAACTGGCACCACACCGGGTGATCGGGCTCACCCACCGCCAGGTGAACCTCACCGGCTGCGAAACGTTGCCCGGCGACCTGACGCGACCGTGGCTCGGCCTGGCCGGCGAGGATCACCGCCGCCTCGCCGCCGACGTCGACGTCGTCATTCACAGCGGCGCGCTGACCGAGTGGGGCCTGAAGTACGAGCGTTACCAGTCGGTCAACGTGGACGGCGCGCGGCACGTCCTCGAACTGGCCGAGCAGGCCCGCGCCCCCGTGCACTTCATGAGCACGTGTTTCGTCCATGCGCTCGCCCCGGCCGCGCCCGTCACCATGAGCGAGAGCAACGTCGTCCTGCCGTACATCACGTCAAAGCTTCAGGCGGAGCGCCTCCTACGGGAAAGCGGTCATCCGGTGACCATCTACCGTCCGACCAACCTGGTCGGGGATTCCCGCACCGGCGCCAGCAGTGAGCCCCAGATCGTGCAGGCCGTCTCGGACTGGATCTGCCACGGGCGGGCACCGTACTTCCCCGCCCACCCCGGCAACCTGATCGACGTCGCGCCCCAGGACATGCTCGCCGACGCCGTACGGTGCGCCGTCGAGGCCGGCGATGTCGGCGCCGACTACTGGATCACCTACGGCGACGCGGCCATGGCGGTCGAAGAGACGCTGGAGATATGCCTGGAGCACGCGCACCGGCGGGGCCGGCCGGTCCCGGCGCCACCGATCGTCGACCCGAGCCGGCCGCTGCCGATCCCTCTCGACGATGTCGACCCCTGGTCACGGTCGTTCGTCAGCGTGCTGCTCGATGTCAGTGAGACCGTCGCGGCCTGCGGCGGTGTGCTCCCCAGTTCGCTGGCCGACCTGCGCGCCGCCCACGGTCTCGAGCCGCCGTGCGACAGGGAGTCCTATCGGCGGAGCCTGCGGTACTGGGCCGAGGCCGCATGACCGCCCGAGCCCCCGATCCTGAGGACAGGAAAATGGCCGAACAGAAGTGGGCTGCCCCAGACCTGCGGGGCAAGATCGCACTTGTCACCGGTGCCAGTCGTGGCGTGGGCCGCGGGGTCGCCGTCGCCCTCGGCGGCTGTGGCGCGACCGTGTACGTGACGGGCCGCAGCTCGCGCGGACACGCGGTGACCGAGGATCTGCCGGGCAGTGTCGACGAGACGGCCGAGCACATCGATTCCCGTGGCGGTACGGGCATACCGATCCGCTGCGACCACGGTCAGGATCTCCAGGTCGAGGAGCTCTTCAGCACGATCGAGCGGGGTCACCGACGCCTTGACCTGCTGGTGAACAACGCCTGGTCGGGCTACGAGCGTTCCGGCGAGGTCCCCTTCGACGAGGTCTTCTGGCGGCAGCCGATGTGGCGCTACGACCTGTTCGCCGCGTCTCTTCGCGGCTACTACCTGACGGCACGGCTCGGTGTCCCGCTCATGCTGCGGACCGGTACGGGCTTGATCGTGAACATCGGGTTCACCGACCGCGACACCTATCTCGGGCAGGTCGCCTACGACATGGTGAAGAACGCCACGGACCGCATGACCTTCGGCATGGCGCGGGAGCTCTCCGCACACTCGATCACCGCGATGGCTCTGCATCCCGGCTTCGTCGCGACGGAGCGGGTCCAGGCCGTCTGGGAGGCGCTGGGGGAGGGGCCGGCACGCATCCTGCACTCGCCCGAGTACGTGGGGCGCGCCGTCGCCGGTCTCCTTGCCGATCCCGACCTGCGATCGTTTTCCGGCTCGGCGCTGGCGGTCGGGGATCTGGCCGAACGGTACGACTTCACCGATGTGAACGGTCTCCAGCCACCGGCGTTCCGGCTCGAAGGCATGCTGAGCCTGGCCACCAGGATGGAGCGGCTGAACCGAGCGGTCGCGCGATCGGCCGAAGGATCGGATTCGACGCCGTCCCGGGGAGGACCTCGATGACCGGCTCCTATCACGGCGCGTCTCCCGGCGCGATCCAACATCACTATGACCTGAGCGACACCTTCTACGCGCTCTGGCTGGACCCGGGCCTCACGTACTCGTGTGCGCTCTGGGAGGGCGTCGCCGACGATCTGGCCGCGGCGCAGCAGCGCAAACTCGCCCACCTCGCGGCGCAGGCGCGGGTCACACGTGCGCGGAGGGTGCTGGAGGTCGGCTGCGGATGGGGCAGCATGCTGCGCCACCTCCTGGACGAGGAAGGCGTGGACCACGTCGTGGGGCTCACTCTGAGTCCCGCTCAGGCCGCCTCCATCTCGTCCTGGGCCGATCCGCGATGCGAGGTGCGGCTGGAGAACTGGACCGATCACGACGGCGGACCCTATGACGGGGTGATCTCCATCGGCGCCTTGGAGCATTTTGCCCGGTACGACGCTACCCGGGCCGAGCGTCTGGAGTCCTACCGGGCGTTCTTCGATCGATGCCATGAATGGCTGCCACCACGTCACAGACTCGTCCTTCAAACGAATGTCAATGGGAGCAACAGTCACCTGGACCGGGCTACGGTGCAGGAGCTCATGTTCATCATCGAGAAAATATTCCCGGAGTCCGGAATACCGTGGCTCAGTGAGATAATGGAGGCGAGCCAGAAGAGGTTCGACGTTGTGCGGATGCGCAATGATCCCGATCATTATGCCCGCACCTGCCAGGCATGGCACGACCGGCTGAGGGCACGCCGGGATGAGGCGGCCGCGCTGGTGGGCGAGCAGGCGGTGGCGGACTACCTGCATTACCTGTCGTCGACCGTCCGACATTTTGAGCGCCGCCATCTCGGCTTGGCCAGAATAGTCTTCGAGAGGTACGAGTGATGAAGTCCTCCATCTACTGGCGCGACACCGAGCCGGTGCTACCCGGGCCTCAGCTCAGGCACGACGTGCATTGCGATGTCTGCATCATCGGTGGCGGCTACACGGGACTCTGGGCCGCGTACTTCCTGAAGCAGGCGCAGCCTGACATCGACATCCACGTTCTCGAGGCCGACTACGCGGGGGCGGGCGCGTCCGGTCACAACGACGGGTTCATCACTCCGACGATCGGGCACAGCCTGCACAATGTGGTACGCCGTTTCGGCCCGGAACGGGCGGGCGAGGCCTACGCCGCGGTCGGCCAGTCAATCATGGACCTGAGCAGGTTCTGCCGAACCCACAAGGTGGACGCCGAGCTGGAGCGCAGCGGGTTTTACCTGGTCAGCAGGGAAAGCCAGAGCGCTCGGCTGCGCAAGAACCTCGACCTCGCCGAGCGGGTCGGCAGCCGGGCGCTGCCGCGGATCCTCCTCGGCGCGGACGCCCGGGACGTCATCGGCTCGGAGATGATCGATGCGGCGCTGCCGAGCGGGGGCGGGCTGGTCAACCCGCACAAGCTGGCGCGCGGCCTGGCGCGGGTGGTGTGCGAACAGGGCGTGGTCATCCATGAGCGGACTTCCGCCTCGGCCATGGAGCGCTCGGCGGCCGTCTACCGGGTCAAGACCGAGCGGGCCACGGTGCACGCGCGAAAGGTACTGCTCGCCACCAACGCGTACCAGCACATGTTCCGGCCCTTTCGGTCCGGGCTCTTGCCTGTCTGGAGCTATGCGTTCGTCACCGAGCCGCTCTCGGACCGTCAGCTGGAACGCGTTCACTGGCCAGGCCGGGAGGGCTTCGTAGAAGACCAGAACTTCATTCTCTTCGGTCGCTTGACGGCGGATAACCGGATTCTCTTCGGCGGCGGCCGGGCCTGTTACTACTACGGCCGCAGTATGAATGGCAGGCACCTGGCGAACCGGCGGGTCCAGGCGGAGCTGGTTCATGAGTTCCGCCAGTTCTTTCCGATGTGGGACGACGTCAACATCGAGTACGGCTACGGCGGTTGCATCGCCGTCACGCGAGATTTCGTCCCGCATGTCGGGGTGCTGCCCAACGGCGTCTGCTACGCCTATGGCTATTGCGGAAACGGGATAGCCGCCGCGCACACGGTTGGGAAGGCGCTGCGGGATCTTATTTTGGACCGGACGAGCGAGTTCACCCGCTTGCCTTTCGTGAACAGAAAAGAGAAAGGCTTCCCCGGGGAGCCTCTCGCCTGGGCAGGGGCACGGGCCTACAGTCTGATGCTCCGCGCCCAGGACCGGTACCAGAAATAGATGGGGGCGGCGCCGGAGAGGACGAGGCGCTCGGCCTTCGACGCCTGCACGCCGACGCTGACTGAGATCATCTCCGCGGCCGGTCAGCGCTTGCCGATCTCGTTGGGGTAGTCCTCTGACAGCCGCATGGCCAGCTGGAGCTTGGTTTGCGCGGGTCGGCCAAGCTGCTGATACTTCATTTTGACCCGTTCCAGATAAGTGCGCGCGGTCGCCGGACTGACGCCCACTCGCCGGGCCGCGCTCTGGAGCGTCAATCCCGAGGCGTAGGCGACGAACACCGAATGCTCGCGCGGCGACAGCCGAGGGCGCGCCGCTGCCGGTCTTCTGTTCCCGGCCACCGCGCCCGGGCGGACGGACCTGTCTGTGGCGGCCGCGCGGTGCAGCACCTGGAGGCCGCACCCCTCCGGCTGTCCGGCCGGCGAGTGGTCCGGCGACAGGCCGCCGCCATCGTCCGGCAAGGGCGCCAGCTCGATTCGCCGTGCGGGGCCGTCCTTCCACAGGGCGGTGACCGCGTCGGGGCACCGGGCACCGTTGCGGACGGTGATCAGGAGGAAGGCCAGCCGCTGGTTCGCCAGATGGGAGAGTACGGCAGCCGAGCCGGCGTCCAGCAGGTGGGCGTCATCGACGCCGATGAGCATCGGCCTGAATCCACCGCGCTCCCGGACCTGCTTGGCGATCAGCGACAGCACGGACAGCCGGTCGCCATCGGGACGCCAGTCCGGGGGCAGCAGGTGGGCCACCGCGCCGAACGGAATCGAGCGCAGGGCATGTGTGGCCGCCACCCACGCGACCTCGCGGTCATCGGCGGAGAACAGGTCGAGCGCTTCGCGCGCGAGCCGCGTCCTGCCGGTGCCGGCATCGCCGACGATCACGACACCGGTCACGTCAGAGTCGGTCAGACATGATTGGATGCCGTCCAATTCCTTTTGCCGTCCGGCAAACGGCCGCTGTCGCATGCTACCTCCGCATCAACCGATCGGGCACGAGTCCTCTCCGGCGCAGCCCGCCGGAGAGGACTCGTGCCCCGCCGCGGCCGCGTCGATGAATACGGCCGGGCTCTGTCTCATTTCCGTTTCCGTCGGGAGCGCGAGGTGGGGTCGGAGTCTCCATTAACGCCGCATCAATCCGCCCAAGCAAGATCATTTGGATGATTTGCGTACCGTGACAAACCTGCTTCGGCGCGGCCAATGCAAATTCACCGACACTGATAACCCCGTTACCTCCTTCCCGTTCCCGATCACCGTCCCGGGTTCGGGGAAGCGTCACGACGCCGCCCTCATCCGCCTGACCGCCGCCGCTGTGACGTGCTGTTCGCCATGCTCCGACGGCACTCCCCACCACCGCCCACGCTGCTTGACAGAACACATGGAGGCACCCCCGCATGGCCGAACCCGGACATCGGGGTCATCCAGGAGTGCCGCCCGCGCGAATGGACGGGACAGCAAGTCTCACCGGAGGTGCACGTGAGTGACTTCTTCGGCACGCTGACGAGACGCGCGGACGCCAATGCCCGCAGGGCGGTCGAGGTCTACGCACGGGAGCTGCCTGAATGGAGCACGATAGCCGCCAGTGATCGCGAGCAGCCGGCACCGCTGGACTTCGCGGTGCTGCTGCGGCGCCGCAGCGTGGAGCTGGCCTCGCACGACCAGCCCTTCACCGACGACGACCTGGCCGTCATCGCCTCCGTCGGGCACGCACGCGGCCGCGCCGGCGTCTCGCTCGACTCCGCCCGGCGCGTACTGGGCCTGCACACCACCCTCATGATGCAGGAGATGCACGAGGCGGCCGGGGACGCGGAACTGGACGAGCTGCTGAGGATGCTCACCTGGCTTGGCCAGCAGGGCACCTCGGCTCAAGACTCCTACATCCGCGGTTTCCTGGACGGTCAGCGCCACTTTCTGCCGGACACCGAACAAGTTCAGCAACTCGCCGCGGCCCTGCTCGGTGGCGATCCCGCCGCCGAGCTCGCGCTCCAGCTGAACATGCCGGCAGCCTCCCACTACACGGTGACGGTCGTACGGATCGCCGACCCTGACTTCCGGCCTGCCCCGGCCACTCGTGCCGAGATCCTCCGCATCCTGATCGACACGGACCGGGTGCCCATGAGCTGGAACGACCGGCAGGAGTTCGTGGTGCTGCTGCCCGCCGTGGACCAGGATCAGCGACGGGCCCTCCGGTTGGTCGCCGCATTCGCCGAGTCCGTGGGACGGCCCTGCGCCGTCGGCGCCACCACCGCGAGCGTGTCCGCCCTGCCCGGCGCCTTGTCCCTGGCACGGAACATCAGCCAGGCCGCTCCCGTCGAGCGCGTTCCACGTCGGGTCACCACCATCGCTGACGTGTTCGTCGAGCTCGGCGCCACCCGGCTACCCGAGGTCGACCACTGGCTGCACCAAGTGGCCCACGGGCTCTCCCAAGGGCCGGACCTGGTAGCCACCCTCGACGCCTACTACCGCCATGACATGAACCGCAAAGCCGCCGCGGACCACCTATACGTCCATCCCCGCACTCTGGACTACCGCCTGCGCCGCACACGAGAGCTAACCGGTATCGACCCCGCCACCACCCACGGCGTGCGCACGCTGTCCGCCACCGTCACCCGCATCCTCTCCAACGGCTGACATCACCAGGACCATCGGGAAGGACCCGCCTGAGGTGCCCCAGGTCCGATGACGTCAGGATGATTATGAGCCCAGACACATCCGCACATGCCGCTGAGGGATCGCACCGATGGCAGGACATCCGGGGTGGGGGCGTTCCCTGGCTGGGCACCGGGCGGGGTGTGCCGATGGTGGCGCGCGAGGTGGTTCGGCGGCAGTGCTTCGTGGTAACGATGGCGAGCATGAGCGAGATGCCCGTCCCTTACGCCGGCAACCACAACGGCCCCACGCGGGTTCTGGTGCTCCGCACGCGCCGTGGGGTGGTCGCCAAGGCCGGTGTGACCGTCGGTATCGACGGTGCCCACTACCACCAGCGTTGGGGGAGGGCGGTCTTCGAGATCCCGGCGGACAAGCCGGTGCACGTCGCCGTGTCGCAGGGAGGCGGTCAGATCGGTGTCGCCGCCACGGTTCTCACCCCTGAGCAGCCGGCTGAGCTGGATTACCGTGGCCCCGCGGCCCTGTACCTCGCGGGCGCCATCGGAGCTCCCGGCACTGTCAAGCAGCGTGGCTGCCTGCTCCAGCTCGCGATCGTTGCTCTTGTGCCCTTCATGACGCTGGCGCTCGTGATCGTGATCGGCGCCCTTCTGGCCCGATGACCGCCGACGCGGCTCTGCTACCGCACCCGCCGCAGATCAGGCTGCGCGCTCATGCGGCCGGTCGGACGCGCTGACCGGCTGGTCCGGTTGGCGGAGGGGTTACCGGGACGGTGTTGCGGGTCGGCGGGCGAACAGGATTGCGCCGGGCTTGGCTTCGTCGGGGTTCAGCAGGTGCTGGGCTTCGATGGTGAAGCCCGCCTCGCGGAGCCAGTCGGCCACGCGGGACGGTTGGCGGTGGTACACGTACGCCTGCGTCGGCTGGTCTCCGTCACCGGTCGTCTCGAGTATCGACCTGTCACCCACGTGGAATCCCACGGCCAGTACCCCGCCCGGTCGCAGCACCCGGTGGAACTGGCCGAGCACGTCCGGTACCGCCTCGTCGGGGATGTAGATCAGCGACCACCACGCGAGCACACCGGCGAGAGCGTCGTCGTCGAGCTCCAGGTCGGTCATCGAGCCGACCTGGAACCGCGCGCCGGGGTGTTCGCGGCGGGCGATCTCGATCATCGCGGGTGACAGGTCGATGCCGAACGCGTCCACGCCCAGTTCCCGCAGCAGGGCGGTGGTGTGCCCGGGCCCGCAGCCCACGTCGGCGACGGGCCCGCCGTCGATCGCGCGGACCAGGTCGGCGAACAGCACGACCCCCGCGCGAACGTGGAGCAACCTGTCGAGCAGATCACGGGTCTCGTCGGCGTAACCGGCCGCGATGGCGTCGTAGGCGTTCCGGGTCTCGGTCAACCAGCTCATCCAAGGACCGTAGCCCTTCAACTATCTGAGGCGTAGGACCCTTGTCCTCGCGTCCCCGCAACCCCGCCACCGAGTTGGAGCGACCTGCCCTTCTGGATACGGGCCTGCCTTTGAAGACCGCTGTGGCGACATCGGCGGCGCACGATCAGCCGGGTCCTGCATGCTGGTGTCTTCGCGCATGGCCGATGTCTTCGCGCATGGCCGGTCCGGTGGATGAGGTGGGTCACGGTGGGCGAGGGGTGGGGGGCGGGGGGTCTGCCTGTGGAGACGTCGAGGCTGGTGGGGCGTGGCGAGGAGCTGGCGGATCTGGAGCGGTTGTTGTGTGGGCGGTCGCGGTTGGTGACGGTGACCGGGGTGGCGGGGGTGGGCAAGACGCGGCTGGCGTTGCGGGCCGCGGTCGAGTCGGCGCCGCGGTTCGCTGATGGGGCGTGGTGGGTGGCGTTGTCGCCGCTGACCAAGGCGGCTTCGCTGCCGTATGCGATCTTCGAGGTGCTGCCGCTGGCCGATCAGACGACGCGGTCGGTGATCGATGTGGTGGCGGATTATTTGGCAGATCGTGATGTCCTGCTGGTTCTGGACACCTGCGAGCATCTGGCCGAGGCCTGCGCGGTGACCGTTCAAGCTCTGCTGGCGGCCGCGCCGAGGCTGCGGATCCTGGCCACCAGCCGCCGCGCCCTGAACGTCGCCGGTGAGCGGATGCTGCCCCTTGCGCCGCTTCCCGTCTCCGACACCGTTCCCACGTCCGAGGCCGTCATCGCCGTGCCTCCGGCGGTGACCCGTGCCAGGGCACCGGGGGAGGTTGGGGCACCGGGGAACGGTGATGACGCGGTGGCGTTGCTGGCCGAGCGGGCGGCCGTGGTGGTGCCGGGTTTCACGGTCACCGGCGACAACCGGGCCGACCTGGTGCGGTTGTGTCAGAGGCTGGATGGTCTTCCGCTGGCGATCGAGCTGGCGGCGGCTCGGCTGGCGACCATGTCGCCGGCCGGGTTGATCGCTCGCTTGGAGGAGCGGTTCGAGGTGGGTGACATCGAGCACGAGGGGACCGAGGCCGATCCGCCCTGGCATCGGGCGTTGCGTACCGCGATCGGCTGGAGCCACCAGCTGTGCACCCCGGCCGAGCGGCTGTTGTGGGCTCGCGTGTCGGTGTTCGCCGGGTCGTTCGGTGCCGGTACCGCCGGTCAGGTGTGCGCCGACGGCCTGCTGCCCGCCGACCAGATCCTGGATCTGCTGGACGCCCTGGCCGGCAAGTCCATCCTGACCGTGGTGGCGATGCCGGGCGGCGCGCGGCGGTTCAGGATGCTGGACACCGTCCGCGCCTACGGCGCGTTCTGGCTGCGCAACCTGGGCGAACAAGACCGGTTCCGGCGGCGGCATCTGGACTTCTACCTGACGATGGCCCGCCGCATCGGAGCCGCCTGGCTCGGACCCGACCAGTACGCCTGGTACGACTGGGCGACCGCCGAGCACGCCAACCTGCGTACCGCGCTGGAGTTCACCCTCACCGAGACCAGGCCCGAGACCGGGGACCACGCCGCGCTGGAGCTGGCCGGAGCGCTGTGGTTCTACTGGTACGCCTGCGGATTCCAAAAGGAAGGACACCACTACCTGGAACGGGCCCTGGCGCACGACCCCGAACCCGGCCCAGCCCGTACCAAGACCCTCTGGGCCTCCAGCATCGTCTTCATGATCCAGGGCAACCCCGCCGCCACCGCGGCCAGGGCCGCCGAGTGCGGCGCAGAGGCCGAGCGGATCGGTGACCCCGACGCGGTGGAGATGGCGCAGGCCGCCGCCGCGGGCGCCGCGACGATCAGCGGAGGAGAACAGGCACGAACGGTGGCGGCTCCGGCCGCCGAAGAGCTGCTCGCCGGCAGACGTGCCGACGAGCTCACCCTGGCCACCCTCCTGGCCTGGGCCATCCGCGGCGTCACGTACGTCCTCGCGGGCAGCTTCCAGGATGCCGTCACCGTCCTGGAGCAGATGCGCGTCGAATGCGACCGGCACGGCGAGCGCTGGTACCGCGCCTACGGCGACAGCATTCGCGCCCAGGCCGAGTTGGCGTGCGGACGCCCCGAGGCCGCGCGGTTCTACGCCCAGGCCTCCTTGGAGGTCAAACACCGGCTGAACGACGTCACGGGCATGGGCATGGCGATCGACCAGCTCGCCCAGATCGCCGCCGCCACCGGCCAGAACGAACGTGCCGCCCGCCTGCTCGGCCTGGCCCAGCAGCTCTGGTCCCGATCCGGCCGACCGCAGGCCGGCCTCCCCGAATGGGTCGCCGCACGCCAAGCCTGCGAGAAACAGGCCCGCGAAGCGCTAGGCGACCACGCCTACCAGACCGCCTACCAGAACGGCCACGACACCGACCCCGACACCACCATCGCCGACATCCTCAGCGCTCTGGCCGCGCCCGCATCCGCCGCTAACGACAACACCTGACGGCGACGAGGCGGATAGGCCCCGCGGCATAGCTCCAGAACCGACCAGGGGTGAGGCGAAGTTCGCGGGACGCCGTCGCAGGTCATGGGGCTGCTGTCCAGCACGGAAGTACCTGCCGACGCGACGGCGCCTCCCCGGCGGAGATCTGCCAGGGCGCTCTAGGAGGTCAGGCCCCCGACGCCTTCTGGGAGTACGTCCGGGACACCCTGCTCGCCGGACGGCTGCGCCTGCTGTTCGTCGCCGACCAGACCCGACCCGCGCTCAGCAGCCCGCCACCGCTTCGCATCCGACGGTGGCAAAGATCTCTGCGAGGCGGTTTGATCGCGCCTCCCATGGCTCGAGTACCCGCAGGTCCTCATCGGTCTGAGTCGTCCCCTGGACCCGTTCGGCGCACGACGGGCACGACTGCCCGTCGAGGCAGGTGACGGAAACTGCCGGCGCGGCGGTCGCGGGAACGGTCAGGGCGAGGGCTTCGGCTGAGCCGTCCACGCCCGGCCGCGGGCCGGCCTCCGGCCTCGTCTTCTCTCCGCCGCGTCGGGTCCGGTGCCGTGCCGGCCGCCGGACCTTACGGTCGGCGGCTTCTGCTTGACGTCCTTGATCGCTAACCGCTATTCATTTGGCTAGCCGTTAGGGGTGGTGCATGCAGGACGCGGTGCTGGCGATGCTCGCGAAGGAACCGTCGCACGGGTACCTCCTGCGCGAGCGGCTCCGCAAGGCCCTCGGGCCGCTCGGGGAGTCGATGAACGCGGGGCAGGTCTACGTGACCCTGACCCGGCTGGAGAAGGCGGGTCTGGTCGCGTCCGAACGCGCCGAGGGGCTGCCGGACCGGCCGGACCGCAAGGTGTACGCGCTGACGCCGGCAGGGCAGCGGCGGGTGGCCGCCTGGCTGAGCGAGGTGAGCTGGCCGAAGCCGAACCTGGCGGAGTTCCACCTCAAGCTCGCCGCCGCGGCCGCGGGCCGGCTCGCCGATCCGGTGGAGTTGGTGGACGCGCAGCGCCGCGAGCTGATGCGGCGGCTCGGCGAGGCGCAGCGCGCGCTGCTGGCGGAGCCGGACGGCTCGACCGCCGGCCTGCTGCTGGAGGGCATCGCGCTGCGGCTGCAGGCCGACCTGCGCTGGTTGGAGGCGTGCGAGCGGGTCTGGTCGAAGGTCGAGAACGAATCCGAGGACACATGAACGAGTTCGGCGCGGTGCTGCAGGTTCGCGGCCTGTGCAAGGAGCACGGCCAGGGGCAGGGGCTGGTCCGGGCGGTCGACGAGATCGACCTGGACGTACCGGCGGGACAGATGCTGGCGGTGACGGGGCCCAGCGGATGCGGGAAGTCCACGCTCCTGCATCTGCTGGGCGGGCTGGAGCGGCCCAGCCGTGGGGAGGTGTGGCTGGCCGGCCGGCGGATCGACACCCTGAACGAGCGGGCGCTGGCCCGTCTCCGGCGACGGTCGGTCGGTTTCGTCTTTCAGGCCTTCCACCTCGTGGAGGAGCTGTCGGCGAGGGAGAACGTGGAGCTGCCCGTGCTGCTGGCCGGCCGTTCGCCGCGCGCGGCCAGGCGCCGCGCGGCCACGCTGCTGGAGCGAGTCGGGCTCGCCGACCGTGCCCGGCACCTGCCGTGGGAGCTGTCGGGAGGGCAGCGGCAGCGGGTGGCCATCGCCCGTGCCATGGCCAACGACCCGCTGGTGCTGCTGGCCGACGAGCCGACGGGGAACCTGGATACCGCGGCGACGCTCGACGTGCTGAGGGTCTTCGAGGAGCTGCGCGCCGCCGGGCAGACCCTGGTGATCGTCACGCACGACGAGCGGGTCGCGGCGACCGCGGACCGGGTCGTCTCGATGCGCGACGGGACGTGCGTCGACGACACCCGGCTGGCGGCCCAGGCCGCCGGAGGACTCGGGGACATGTTCGGGTTGGGGGAGTGAGCCGCGTGGGCCGCATCCTGCTGGTGTTCCGTCTCGTCGTGGCGGACGTGCGCAGTCATCCCGCCCAGGCCGCGATGATGCTGCTGGCGATCACCACCGCCACCGCCACCCTGTCCCTGGGCATGTCGCTGCGCGGCGCGACCGACGCGCTCTACCTGCAGACCCGCGCGGCCACGGCCGGACCCGACGTGGTGGCGCTCACCCCTGACGGCGACCGGGCCACGACCTCGGCCCTGACATCGCTGGCACAGGCGCCTGAGGTCACCGCCCATAGCGGGCCGTACCGCGAGTACCACACGACCGTGACGGCGCACGGCCTGACGTCGGCCGCGGTGGTGCAGGGCGCCGACGCGGCGCCGGGCCCGATCGATCGCCCGCTGGTCACCTCGGGCACCTGGGTGCGTCCCGGCGGTGTGGTGGTCGAACGCGGCTTCGCCACCGCCCTCGGCGTCCGGGTCGGGGACCGCGTCACCGTCGCCGGCCGCTCGCTTCCCGTCGCCGGGATCGCCGTGACCGCGGGGCACTCCATCTATCCGGGGGCGCAGATGATAGGCCCGGGCGGCGGTCCGAGCGACTACAGCGGCCTGGTCTGGTTGAGCGGGGCCGACGCCCGGGCGCTGGCGGCCGCCGACCTTCCGGTGACCTCCCTGCTTTACCTGAAACTGCGGGACCCCAGCGCCGCTCAGGAGTTCGTCCAGTCCCGCCGTCAATTCAGTGAGGAGCACTCGACGAACTTCGTCACCTGGCAGGACATGGGCGAGCGGGGCGCGCGCATACTCCGGCAGAGCCAGCCGGTCCTGGTCGTCGGCAGTTGGCTGCTCGCCTTGCTCGCCGTCGGCGGGGTGGCCACGCTGGCGGCGGGACGCGCCACCAAGCAGACCCGCCGGGTCGGGCTGCTCAAGGCCGTCGGCGCCACGCCCGGCCTCATCGCCGCCGTCCTGCTCGGCGAGTACCTGACGCTGGCGCTGATCGCCGACGTGCTGGGGCTGACGATCGCCCGGCTGGCCGCGCCCGGCCTGGCCAACCCGACCGCGAGCCTGCTGTCCAACGCCGCGGGCCCGACCGGTGACACCATCGCCGCCACGACGTTCCTCGCCCTGGCCGTGGCGGTCCTCACCACTCTCGGTCCCACCCGGCGCGCCCTGCGCACCGAAACCGTCACCGCGCTCGCCGACGGCGCCCGCCGGCCCGGCCACCGGGCCTGGCTGAACGGCATGTCGGCGCTGCTGCCGACCTCGCTGCTGCTCGCACTCCGCCTGATCGCCCGCCGGCCCGGCCGCGCGGTCTTGCACGCGTTGAGCATCGCGGTCATGGTGATCGGCGCCACGGCGCTGCTGGTGGCCCGCGTCCAGTCCCGCTTCGACTACGGCCTGGGCTCGTCCCACCTGGGCAATGTGCAGAGGGAACAGGGCCACCGCGTGCTGCTGGCCATCACCGTCGCGCTGGCCGTGCTCGCCGCGGTGAACATCGTCACGATCACCTGGACGACCGCGCTGGAGGCCCGGCCCGTCATGGCCATCGCGCGCACGCTCGGCGCGACCCCTGGGCAGATCACGGCCGGACTGTCCGCCGCGCAACTCCTCCCGACCCTGCCCGGCGCCGTCGTCGGCGTCCCCTCGGGGATGTTCCTGGTGCTGCTCTTCTCCCCTCCGAACGTCGCCATTCCTCCCACCTGGACGCTGTTCGTCCCGGCACTCGCCGCTCCCTTGGCGACGGCGGCGCTGACCGCCCTGCCCGCGCGCCTCGCGGCCCGCCGGTCCATCGCGCGGACCCTCAGCGTCGAAGGGGCGTGAGCACCGGCGTCGTCCGGGCCGTGGTCATTGGGTCGCGCTCAGGTTGGCAAGGGGGTCCTTCGGCGCTTCGGACTTTGCGGCGTCCATCTGCTCGCCCAGTTCCTGAAGGGCCTTGCGTCCCATGGCCTTACGCACTTCGGGGAACCAGTCCTTCTCTTCTTCCTTGACGTGATGGCGCACGTTCTCGATGAGCACGGTGACCTTTGCGTCGAATCGTTCGTCCTTGGGGTTCAGATGGATGAGCTCTGAGAGCATCCACACCACGACGTGGTGTTCCTCCAGGCTCTCGAGCACGTGATCCTTGGTATCCGGCGCGGCCTCGCGGGCGGCCGGGTAGAAGAGCTGTTCCTCGATGTACGCGTGGACGGTCAGCTCTTCGATGATCTGATCGACCAGCTTCCGCTTGGTCTTGAGCGCGTTGTCCCCGGCCTCTTCGAACTTCTTGAAGAGCCGTTCCACGGTCTTGTGGTCATCCTTCAGCAAAACGATGGCGTCCATTCGCCCTCCTGGTCATCGATTCCGGCCTGCGGCCGCACATCCCCCGATTGCGCTCGTCATTCCGACACCGGCGTGGTATCCGCAAACCGTGCCGGCGCCCGGCGCCGCCGGCTGAAACCGTTGGCGTCGGGCGCTGCGGCATTGGTGGACCGCCTCTCGTGTCGGTCGCCGTCACATCTCGTCGCGTTGTTCTCTGACTGATCGGGCCGAGTCGCGGGCCTGGGCCTGGACCTGCCGGGCCTGGCCGCGAGCCTCGTCGCCGGTGGCCTGAGCGGCCTGGGCCGCGGTGGTCTTGACCTGTTCGGCCGCGTCCCGGCCGGCTGACCTGGTTTCTTCGCCGACCCGCCGGGCCGACTCCGTCATCGACTGCTTCACCGGCTCCATCGCGTCCGCTGCGTGGTCGGTGAGCTGTCCGGCGACCTCTTGCTCGGTCCGGGACGTCGGGATGAGCGTGGCGGCCAGCAGCCCGGCCCCGAACGCGATCATCCCGGCGGCCAGCGGGTTGCCTTCCGTCTGCCGCGCCACCTGGCTCGGCGTGGACCTGGCGGCCTCCACCGCTTGCCCGGCGCCCTCACGCGTCGCCTGGGCCGCGTGCCCGGCCTTGTCCCGGACGCTGTCGGCGGTCTGCCGGCCGGTCTCCTGGGTGTGCTTCGCGGCCGAGCCGGAGGCACCCATCACCCTGGTACGGGCGTTCTGGAACGCTCCGCGGACCCGCGCGGTACGGCGCCGCGCGATGCGGCGGGGGCTGGTGCGGTCCACCAGCTGGTCGACATCGCCGGCCAGCCCGGCCCGGGTCCGTTCGATCTCGGTCCTTATTTCGTCGGGTGTCGAGCCCATTGCGCGTCCTCCTTCAACGTTTCCACTGTTCGTTCGGGCACCGGCGATACGCTGCGCAGCCGCTTTCGGCCCAGCACGTACAGCACCGCCCCGGCCGCCGCCCACGCTGCGGCGATCACCAGCGCGGCCCAGCCCAGGGGCATGACCGCGTCCAGCCCGAACACCGCCGCCAGCGACGCCAGCACCGCGACCATGAAGCCGGCGAACCCGGCCCCGCCGAGCATCCCGGCCGCCTTGCCGGTTTTGGCCACTTCCTGGCGCAGCTCGGCCTTGGCCAGTTCCAGTTCCTTGCGGAACAGTTGCTGCACATCACTGGTCACCTCGCTGACCAGTTGGCCCAGGGAGGGCTCCTCCTGCGGCGATTCCGGCGGGGGCGCGCCGGGCCGCGATCGCGGCGAGCGAGCGTCCGCGGGCATCTCAGCTCACCCCGCCTGCGGGCGGCTGCGGGGCGGGACCTGCAGGGGGCATCGGCGGATAGGAATCGGCCGCAGGCGCGCCTCCCGGCTGCGGCCGCCCTGCTTCCTGGTATCCGGTCTGCTGGTATCCGGTCTCGCGGTACTCGGGCTCCTGGAGTCCGGTTTCCTCGTATCCGGTCTCCCGGTATTGGACGTCCTGGTCGTGCTGTTGCTCCATTTGCTGGTCGGCGCGGGTCGCCTTGGCCATTCGGCCGGCCACGAAACCCGCCACCACGGCTCCGGCCAGGAACGTGCCCGGCCGCCTGCGTGCGAACTGCTGAACCTCCTCGAGCAGTCCTGACATGCCACGCTGGTCCAGATAGTCGGCCGCGCGCCGGCCGCCGTCGGCGACCTGGCGGGTGGCATCGCGGACCGGGGAGTCGGGCTTGGCCGACTCGGCCATCGAGCCCACTTCCTCGGCCCACTGCCGCAGCGACTGGGATGCGCGCTGGGTCTGAGTCTGGGCCTCCGCGCCGATCCTGTTCCGCACCTGATCGGCCACCTGCCGAGCCTGTGCCTGGGTCTCCCCGGCCACCCTGCGGGCCTGCTGCTGCGCGGTGCCTGCCACCTCACCGGCGCCCTGCCGTCCGCGCTGGGCAGTGGCCGTGGCCTCCTCCTTGACTGCTTGCCCGGTCTCTTGACCGGTGCTCGTCCCGCCCTGGCGGGCCGCTGGATCGTGATCCGGTTCCATTGGTGCTCCTTCACGAGGCTTCTCGCTGGGGAGCCGCCGTTACCCGGGGCGGCCTACTCCATGCCGCGAACATGCCGCCTCTTTCTGCTGGCGGCATTTACGGTCATGCGGAGATGGACGAGCGGGCCGGCGCCCCGCCCCACGTCCAGGTGGCGACCCGGGTTCTGCTCTGGTGCCGACGGCACTCCCCCCTTTGGTCCGGATTTCGGTACAGGCAGTACGGTCACAACAGAAGGGTTCCTGGCGTCGACGGTTGGTCACGCCCCACCGACCGACCCGCCAAGGAGTAGGCATGAGTGGCCGTCCCGGTGAGGCCGCCCCGGTCCCGTCCGCACTGCCGGACGATGGGCCTCTTCAAGCTGGAGGGACGAGGCCGTCGCGCGGGACCCTTGTGAAGTCGCTGGCTTTCGCCGGGGTGCTGCTCGGGCTCGGCGTGACGATGGCGCTGGGCGGCGGCGACCTCTGGGAGGGCATCACCGGCTGGGTCGACTCGCTCGGCTACTGGGGTCCGCTGGTCTTCATGGTGTGTTACGCGCTGGCGGTGTCGGCGCTGATTCCCGGTTCGGTGCTGAACGCGTCCGCCGGGGCCCTTTTCGGTGTCGCCGTGGGTTCGGCGGCGGTGTTCGTCGGGGCGACCGCGGGCGCGGCGCTCTCGTTCGGCCTGGCCCGGCTCCTGGGACGTCCCGCGGTGGCCCGGTACACCGGGTCGGGCCGGCTCGCGCGGCTGGAGGCGACTCTGTCGCGCCGCGGTTTCGAGTCGATCCTGGTGCTGCGCATGGTGTCGCTGTTCCCGTTCGGCGCGGTCAACTACGGAGCCGGGGTGGCCGGGGTGCGGTTCGCTCCCTACATGGCAGGCACCGCGCTCGGGATCGTGCCAGGCACGCTCGTGTACACCGGGCTCGGAAATGCCCTACGAGAGCCTGGCTCTCCCTTGGTGTGGATCGCGCCGGTGGGGCTTGTGGTCCTGAGCGGCGCCGGCTGGTGGGCGTCCCGCCTCGTCCGCTCCCGCACCGCCAGGTCCGCCGCGACCTCGGAGCCGTCCGGCTCCAACGATGCGGACAGACCAGGGGAGGGGTGACCGCTCACTCCGCTGGTGGCGGTCGGGTGCGATCAGTGTGGGTCGGTGCGCAGAGGTCGTTGCACTGCACGCCCCCGCCCGCCGACAGCGACGACGAGATGGCCGGTGCGCTGTGTGCGGTGCTCAACCTGGTCGGCCGCTACCTGGGCCTGACCGAGAGCGCGTCCCCGAGGGGCGTTCCTGCCGCGCTGTGCGGCTAGGCAAGCCGCTCCTCGAGCCGGACGGTCACCGTGTCGCCGGGTCCCTTCCCGAGTAGTCGCCGGACGTCGGCCTTGACCGGCAGCTTGTGGGTGCCGTCACCGAGTGCCATGAACGAGCTGCGGAAAGGATGGCCGTCGATCGTTCCGCGGATCTTGACCAGCCCGCGCGTGCCGAAGTACTCGGCCGAGCCGGGCATCACCACATACGTCCATCCGCCCTTGTTCGGGCTCCGCAGGAGCGTGGCGGTGAACTCCTTGTCGAGTTTGGTGTCGGTCATCGCTCTGCCTTTCCCGTGCTCTTAAATGATCTCTAGGTGGTTGTCGTCCGGGTCACGGAGGGCGAAACATGGGCGGAATCCCGTTCCCAAGGGGGCAGGACGTCGATGTCGACGCCCGCGTCGGCCCGGGGCGCCGGCGGCTGGTGGGATGGGCCTGATGCCCGTCTCGACACCGGCCGGATTTCCCCGCTCGCCCAGATCAGCGCCAGGGAGGCCGGCGCCTCGGGGGCGCCGATCGTCCTCGCTCCAGTGTTCTTGGGTGCTCGCCTATGGGGCCTCCTCATCGTGGTCCTCACCCCATAGGACCCGCCCGGCCAGGAAAACTCATCGCCCTGGGCGGTCGCGCTGAAGGGACCGAACGCCCGCCTTGCGGACTGATCGGACACGATGAACATCGCTGCAGATTCAGCGACACTCAGTGCTGCACGGTCACGGCTCAGGCGTGCAGGGTGGGCCGGTAGGTGAGTTCCTGGGTGTGGCCGTCGAGGGTCCTGTGCTCGATCAGTTCGAGGTCGAAGTCGGCGGCGCCTTGGAAGATCGGGTCCAGCCCGGTCCGGCCGTTGATCACGGGGAAGATGGTCACCTGGACGAGGTCGACCAGGCCGGCGGCCATCAGGGCCCGGTTCAGTGACAGGCTGCCGTGCGAGCGCAACGGCACCTTGGACTCCTGCTTGAGCCGGGCGACGATGTCGACGGCGTCGCCGCTCACGATGGTCGCGTCCGGCCAGTCGAGGGATCCTTGGAGCGTGGACGACACCACCGTTGCCGGCAGGTCCCTCATCCGGGTGACCCATGGGTCACGGGACTCGGACTCCTCCGTGCTGGAGGCAAGTATCTGCGCGTGCGCCCGGATCGTGGTGGCTCCGAAGACCATCCGCTGCTCCTGGTCGTACAGGGCGAGACGGCGGTCGAGGAACTCGGGGCCCTGCTTGCCCCAGTAGCCGCCCGATTCGCCGCCCCAGTCGCCGTTGTGGGCACCGAAGCCGTCGAGGCTGGAGAAGACGTCGAACGTATAGGTAGCGGTCATGATGCACTCCTTGAGTGTGTCGATCGCGGTGGGGATTCGGACCGGTCGACCACGGCGGGGCCTATCGCCCTCGTCCGTCTGGAGTCCGGACGCCTCCGGATCCTCCGGCTGCCGGAAACGGCCGAGCGGCCGCTGGCCCGCATGGTGATCGTCAGTCTTGTGTGGGTGGTTCGCTTTTCGTTGGCTGGTCTTGGACGAGTCGTGCGCGTCGTGTCTCCAGGAAGGCGCGTTCGGTGTCGTTGGTGGCCAGGGTGATCGCCTCGTCGTAGGCGGTGACGGCCTCGGCGGTGCGGCCCAGGCGGGTGAGCAGGTCGGCGCGGGTGGCGGGGAGCAGGTGGTAGCCGGGGAGGTCGAGTTCGTCGACGGCGGCCAGCGCCTGTGCCGGCCCGTGCACCTCGGCGACCGCGACGGCGCGGTTGAGGGCGACGATCGGTGTCGGGGTGTGCTGGAGCAACTGGTCGTAGAGCCCCAGCACCTGCGTCCAGTCGGTTGCCGGGCCGTCGGTGTGCACGGCGTTGATCGCCGCCTGGAGCTGGTAGGGGCCCGGCTGGTTGCGGCGCAGGCAGCGCCGGACCAGCTCATGCCCCTCGGCGATCAGCTCGCGGTTCCACAACGACCGGTCCTGCTCGGGCAACAGCACCAGCTCACCCGAAGGCCCCACCCGTGCGGGTCGCCGGGCCTCGACGAGCAGGAGCAGCGCGAGCAGTCCGACGGCCTCCGGCTCGTCGGGCATCAGCTCGGCCAGCACCCTGGCCAGGCGGACGGCCTCCAGGCACAAATCGGTCCGCAGCAGCTCGCCCGACGTGGAGGTGTATCCCTCGTTGAAGACCAGGTAGAGGACGGTGAGCACCGGCGGCAGCCGGTCGGGGAGCTGGGCGGCGCCGGGGATCCGGTAGGGGATGCCCGCGTCGCGGATCTTCTTCTTGGCGCGGACGATCCGCTGGAAGATGGTCGCCTCCGGCACCACGTAGGCGCGCGCGATCTCCCCCACCTCCAGCCCGCCGATGAGGCGCAGCGTGAGCGCGGTCTGCGCGAGCGGCGACAAGGCCGGGTGGCAGCAGGTGAAGATCATGCGGAGCTGGTCGTCGCGCACCGGTCCCACCTCCTTGGGTTCGTCTGGCTGGTGCAGTAGCAGTGCCTGGGCGTGGCGGGCTTGGCGGGTGGATTCGCGGCGCAGGCGGTCGATCGCCCGGTTGCGGGCGGTGGTGACGATCCACGCGCCGGGATTGGGCGGCAGTGCCTGGTCCCATTTGTGGACGGCGATCGCGAACGCGTCCTGCACGGCTTCCTCGGCGAGGCCGATGTCGCCGAGGATGCGCGTCAGGGTGGCCACGCACCGGCCGTACTCCGCCCGGTAGATCCCGTCCAGGTCCACCCCGCCCGGGCCGTTCGTGCTCACTTCCACTGCGCGTCCTGGAACGGGCGCACCTCGATCGGCTCCCCGCACGCCAGCGCGCACTTCTCCGCCCACGCCAGCGCCTGGTCCAGGTCCTCGCACTCGATCACCCAGAACCCGCCGAGCTGCTCCTTGGTCTCGGCGAACGGCCCGTCGGTCATCGTCGCCGTGCCCTTGCCGGGACGAACGACCGTGGAAGCGTGCGAGGACAACAGGCCCCCGGCGAACACCCACGAACCCGCGGCCTGCATCTCCTCGGTGACCCTGGACGTCCGCGCCATCTGCTCCCGCGTCTCCTCATCAGAGGGCGTCTGGGTCTCGTCCAGCTGAACGGCCAACAGGTACTTCTTCATTGGTGAACTCCTTGGAGGGATCAGGCGGACAGGCGGCGGGCGATCGCCGGGATCACGATCGCGGCGGCGACCAGGTGGGTCAGCATCAGCAACATCTTGGTGGTCACGGCCGCGTCCGCGAGCACATCGGGCACCAGCGACAACGCGGTGAGCACGAGCGTGGTGCGGACGAACGCCGTGCGCGGACGGCGGGCCGTGCGGGCCAGCACCAGGGCCAGCCCCAGGCCCATCACGGAGAAGATGGCGGTCAGCGTGGCGAACCCGGACAGCGGGATCGGCTTGCCGGCGACAGCGAGGCTGATCCCGGCGAGCTCGCCCGCCGCGGCGACGGCCGCGGTCGCCGCAGCCGCGGCAACCGTCGCGATCAGGCCGTTGGCGATCAGCGGCTTCACGGTGGCGGCAGGGGCAGCGGCGGTGGCGGTGGCGGTGGTGGTGACGGACATCGTGAACCTCCGGTGAGCGGCGACCGGCTCGTTACCGGCCTCTCACCCTGGCTACGAACGCGCTCGACGCCATTCGACACACCACCTGAGAAAAACTAGAGGACGTTCCCGCCCAGGTCCCGGCGAGCCGCCCAGCCCTACTCATCCGGACGGGTCTTTCCAGAACTGCCGCCGACCGAGACGGCCCGATGCGGCTGTCCCCGCGACGAGGTGCCATCAATCCGTCGCCCCTGGGGGCGGCCCAGTGTGCAGGGGGCAGGAGCACGCGGTCCATCCGTCCGGCATCGCGCCGAGGTCGTCGTCGCGTCCGGCCCGGATCCGTGGCCACTGGGCCGCGGGGCGGCCGTCCAGTTGGAACTGGCCGCCTTGGGATCCCCAGCGCTGCGGCCAGCCTTCGGGGGAGTCCTCCCAGAGCTCCTGCCGGCCGTAGACGGTTCGATCCAGCAGTCCATACGACGGCGCCATCGCCTCGTTGCCGCGGCCGGTGGTCCAGTAGGTCTCGTAGACCTGATCACCGCGCCGGAGATAGCAGACCAGGATGCCGAAGTACCGGTCCGCGATCAGCCGGTCCACCGAAGCCGGCGGCACCGCGTACCAGGGAACGGGGTAGCCCATGAACTCGCGGTACCGCGCGGCCTCCTCGTAGGGTCCCTCGGCGAGGACCGCGTAGCTGACGTCGCGTGAATGCAGGTAGGCCGGCTCGGTGACGTGGGAGGTGTTGAAGGTGCAGCCCTCGCACTGCTCCGCGGCGGGCCGACCCGTGTGCCACATGTGGAAGTAGGCGATCAGCTGGGATCGGCCATCGAAGATGTCGATCAACGGGACCGGGCCGTCCGCTCCGGACAGCGGAGTCCGCGGGTCGATCTCGACCATCGGGAGGCGGCGGCGGGCGGCGGCGATCGCGTCACCCTCGCGGGTATGGGCCTTCTCCCGTATCCGCAGCCGGTCCAGTTCGGCCTGGAACGCGGCCCGGTCGGCGACCGGCGGCACGGCCGCGTCGCCTATCGCTGAGACGTGGGGTACGCCGGGCTGATCGGTCATGATGAAATCCCTTGCTCGTCGACTCCCATGCAGACGTCCGTTTCCGCGCGGTTCCCACAATGACTCCGGATGATCGGCCGGCGGGCTTGGCGACCGGCTACGACCCAACGGCCGCCGACCCGCCTTACCTGGTCGGCGTGATCGGAGAACAGCCACAGTTTCGTGGACCGCCCAGCAATAGTGTGTCGCTGATGGCGCGAGCCAGCACGGCTGAGTCGGCACTTGGCCAGATCTGCTCACAATTCCCGAGAGCGAGCTCCGCGGCGACGGCTACGGCGCTTGGTTCACCTGCGGTAAAAGGTGCGGTTGCCGGGCCGGTAGACGCCGATCTCGTCGTCCACCGTGGCCGGGTCAGCTGAGGTCAGGGCTCGATCGTGACGGCGGTGGCGTTGTCGTCGCGGGCGCCGACGGCCCACAGAGTGGCGGTGCCGGGAACATGGGACACCGCTCTGAAGACGGTGGCCGAACCGTCTGCCAGCTTCTGCCACGAGCCGGCCGAATAGCGGTAGACGGCGCCGAATTCTGGGCCGGTGCCGCGCCCGGCCGCCACCACCACCGGCGCGCCCGTTCCATCAAGGTGAAGACCTATCGGGCTCCATCCGTTCGGTGGGCGGCCCACCAGCCGCCATTCGCCGCCCTTGTATTGGGCCAGGCCGTTCTCCTCCGCCAGCATCCAGGCTTCGCCGGGTCCTGCCGCAGCGACTTCACTGGGCCGAAACTGTCCTACGGCCTCGGGGAGCGCGATGTCGTGCCAGGAGGTGCCGTCCCATCTGGCCAGCGCGGCCCTGCCCACGGCCGGCGTCTGCGGCGCGCGCAGACCGACCGCGAACGCCTCGTCCGCCTGCGTCGACGACACGCCCGTGACCTTCCACAGGCCGGCGGGGACCGGCATGTGCGCCCAGGCGGTTCCCGACCAGCGGAAGACGGCCTGGCTCCCGGGATCGGTTGGCGCGGTCCACGTTCCCGCCGGACCGGTGTGCACAAAGCCGACCGCGGGCGCGGGGAGCGCTACGTCCTGGAACGCGGTCCCATCGAATCGGGCGATGCGCCGGTAGCTGTGATCGAACCGTCCGGTCGCCCACACCTCGCCTCCGCTGGTGGTGATGGAGATGACGCCGCCGCCCTCGGAGGACCAGTCCGGCTGCGGGTATTCGCGCCACGACGAACCCGTCCACCGCCGGATCACCGGGTTGCCGGACGAGCCAACGCGGCAACCCAGGTCCCAGGGAAGTTTCAGGCAGTAGGCGCCCTGGATGCCGGTGACCCACACATCCGAGGGCGAGTCGGCCTCCACGTCGGTCAGAGCGGAGGTGGGCCACAGGAACGGCAGCGGCACCGTGGTCGTGGTGACCGCCCGGGCGGGAGCAGGGATGAGTGCGACGCCCACGACAGCGGCCGCGCACAGAACGATCGCACGTTTCATGGCACGCACTATCCAGCACCGCCCACAACAATGCCAGTGTCCACTGGCTAGATTTGCGCGACGGCGTGCTACGGCAGGCCACAGCAGCTCAGCAACTATCCAAGGCCGAGCGTGCAGCAGGGGAGACGGGCGCCAAGTGCGCGCCGAAGGTCGCGCGCCTTTGGCCGGAAGGGACGGCGGTCTCTGGCCTGAGTGGGTTAGGCGAGCTTGTCGGCTTGTGCTTGCGCTTGTTGGGCGTGGGCGCGGTGCTGGTCGGCCTGCCGCTGGAGTTCCAGGGCGTGCCCGTTGTCGTGGGTGTCGGCGCGTGCGGCGGCGGCGTCGAGCGCGGCGGCGGATCGGTGATGGGCCTCGGCCAGACGCAAGTAGGCCAGGACCAGATGGCGAGTGGCGTCCTCTGCCTGGTCGCGGGCCTGGACGCTGTGTTGCTCTGTTCGCTGCGCCTGGTCCGAGGCGGACGCGCGGTGCACGCGTTCGGCGAGTTCGCGGCGCCGCTGAGCGATTTGCCGCACCCGGTGATCGGCTTGGTCGGCGCGCATGTTCGCCTCGGCCGCACGCTGGGCGTGAGCAGAGGCCCCGCCCAGCTCGGGCTCGGCGATCGGGTCCACCGGCAGCCGGTGGCGCGCTTGCAGATAGCGCATCCGTTCCTCGGCGTGGCCGGGACCGGGCAACTCCAGCACCGCCGCGATCTGTTCCATCCCCAGGCCTTTGGCCTGGGCCAAGGTGAACAGTTCATACTCCAAACGATCGGCGTCCAGTTGGCAGGCCTGCATCACCACCAACGCGGCCGCCACATCCGGCCCGGACAGATCCTCACCGCGTGCGGCCGCTGCCAGCAGTTGGCTCACCGCGTCGGTGTCGGACATCGGCCGCTTGCTCTCCTCCCACAGCACCCCGTCCAGCCCGCGCGCGAACCGGCGGGTCAGATGTGTACGCGCGGCCTTGACCAACTCGGGTGCGGGGCCCGGCACATCCATCGCAGACCTCCCCTGCCGCCGAGAACCGGCGTCCGGAAGCCAACCCACTCTCGGAGACGGTTGTCCCCAGGCTCGCGATCCCCTACGCACGGGACGGGACGTGCACCGCACAGCCGGGGACGCCGGGCCGACCGTGACCTCTTTCGGCGTTCTTCACGCCGAACCGGACGGGGCGCGGCTCAGATCCACAACGCAGAAGAGGTTGCCGTCCGGATCGGCCAGAACGACGAAGTCCGCTCCCCGTGGATACAGGTCCCAGCCGGGTTCCTTCGCGCCAAGACCGATCAGTCGCTCGACCTCGGCTTCCTGCTCGGCGGTCGTGTCCACCAGCAGGTCGAGATGGAGACGGGGGCGTTCCTCCGCGGGCGACTCACTGCGCATCAGCGCCATCGCACGACCCGTTCCGTCCGGGTGGTTCAGCGTCCTCCAGGTCGGGCTCTCCCACTCCGACGTGGCCACCAGGTCCAGGGCGGACGTCCAGAACGCCACGGCGCGAGGGAGATCGGTCACCCCGATCACCGGGAATCCGAGTCTGATCATGAACTCGAGTCTAGGAAATGACGGAGAAGCTCTTCGCGGCACCAGCGGCGGCATGGGTGCGTCCTGCTGAACGGTGGGTGGCGGCCGGCGTCAACGTTCGCGTGAACGGGTCGGTCAGGCGAGGCCGAGGACGCCGTCCGCCGCTGTCGGCGTCCGCCGGTGTCGCATCAGCCAGAGCTGGTTGCTGCGGGGGTCGGCCTGATCGTCGAACGGTCCGTGTGCGCCGAAGCGTCAAACCTCGTGCCACAACACCAGCTCACGGGGGGCAAAGGCCCCCAAACCTTGTCGCGGGGCGGGGAAAGAATGCGCAAGGACTGTTTGCGGGATGTCGCGGGGGTAAGGGCACGACCTCGCCGACCACCAAAGAGCCGGCTACGACAAGGGGAGTCCGGCGCGAGGAAGGCCGCGGCTGGTCGATCACCACGGGGCGTGCCATGGCGGCCGATCTGGTCGCCGTCGCCCGGGCACTGGCGGAGCACCCCGTTCCGCCGCCACCGTCGTGAGGAGGAAGGATCCGATGAAGGCAGTCACCTGGCACGGCAAGCGGGATGTACGGGTGGACGAGGTCCCCGACCCTGCGATCAAGGAACCGACGGACGCGATCGTGCGCATCACCACGACCGCGATCTGTGGATCGGACCTGCACCTGTACGAGGTGCTGGGACCGTTCATCGGCGAGGGCGACGTGCTCGGGCACGAGCCGATGGGCATCGTCGAGGAGGTCGGTGCCGACGTCTCGCACATCGCGCCCGGCGATCGGGTCGTGATCCCGTTCAACATCTCCTGCGGTCACTGCCACATGTGCGACATGAAGCTGTTCGCCCAGTGCGAGACGACCCAGGTGCGCGAGCAGGGCACCGGTGCCGCGCTGTTCGGCTACACCAAGTTGTACGGCGAGGTCCCCGGCGGGCAGGCGGAGTTCCTGCGGGTGCCCCAGGCCCAGTTCGGGCCGATCAAGGTGCCGGAAGGGCCGCCCGACGATCGTTTCCTCTATCTCTCCGACGTTCTGCCCACCGCGTGGCAGGCGGTGGAGTTCGCCGAGATCCCGGAGGGCGGGAGCGTGACCGTGCTCGGGCTCGGGCCCATCGGCCAGATGGCGGCCCGCATCGCCCAGCACCGCGGCCGGAAGGTCATCGGTGTCGACCTGGTGCCCGAACGGCTGGACATGGCCCGCAGGCACGGCATCGAGGTCGTCGACGCCGCTCGTACCGGCGACGTGCCTGAGGCGATCCGTGACATGACCAACGGCCGGGGGACCGATTCGGTGATCGAGGCGGTCGGCATGGAGGCGCACGGCTCGCCGTTCGGCAAGCTGGCCCACACCCTCACCGGGTTCGTTCCGGACCGGGCGGCGGCCCCGCTGATGTCGCGGCTGGGTGTGGACCGGCTGGCGGCCCTGCACGACGCGATCGAGATCGTGCGGCGCGGCGGGACGATCTCGATCGTCGGTGTGTACGGCGGCATGACCGACCCGCTGCCGATGTTGCAGATGTTCGACAAGGGCATCACGGTGCGGATGGGCCAGGCGCACGTCAAACGATGGATCGACGACCTGCTGCCCCTGGTCACCGAGGACTCCGACCCGCTCGGCGTCGAGGATCTGGCGACCCACCGGCTGCCACTCGACCAGGCGCCCCACGGCTACGAGATCTTCCAGAAGAAGCAGGACGGCGCCATCAAGGTGCTGCTCAACCCCTGAGGCGGAAGCGCTGAGGCGGATGCGCGTCGCGCCGGCCGCGAGAGCGGCCGGCGCGACGTCTCGGGATCACGAGCCCGCCGAGGCAGGTGATCGGCCGGCGGTGTTCGGAGGTCAGATCGGCTCGGTCAGTTGGTTTCGGAGTCGGGTCAGGGTGCGGTTGAGTAGTCGTGACACGTGCATCTGGGAGACGCCGATCTTGTCGGCGATCTGGGCTTGGGTGAGGTTGCCCCAGAATCGTAGGTGCAGGATGCGTAGTTCCCGTTCGGGCAGGTCGGCCATGAGTGGTCGCAGGGCTTCTGTGTCCGTCACGTTTTCGAGGTCGTGGTCGTGTTCGGCGATGGTTTCGCCCAGGGTTTGGGTGTCTCCGTCGTCTCCGGTCGGGACGTCGAGGGAGGAGGGGCGGTAG
>NZ_JBEYUA010000025.1:115538-135828 GCF_040643285.1 Spirillospora sp. NPDC047279 | reverse complement strand
GCGAACCGCCGCACGTCACGGTCATTGGAGGTGAACGCGCCGTCCTTGAAGACCGGATGGGAGAACAGGTTGGTGGTGGCCGTGGTCACCGCCAGGCCGGTCTCCTCCAGCGCCTTGCGGAACGCCCCGACGCGCTCGTCGCGCTCGGCCGCGGTCGCGTCGAAGCCGAAGACGTCGTTGTCGTGGAAGTTGACGCCGTACGCGCCCAGCTCGGCCAGCCTGCGCACCGCCCGTTCGGCGGGCATCGGCGGCCGGGTGCCGGGGCCGAACACGTCAACGCCCTGCCAGCCCACCGTCCAGATGCCGAACGAGAACCGGTCCTCAGGGCGCGGGGTGTAGTCGGTCACAACCTTCTCCTCGGTGATCGTTATGCGGTGGCGTCGCGCAGAGCGGCGTAACGTTCGCGGACGCCGGCCGCGGCGGACACGTCGGCCGGGTCGGCGACGTGATGGGTCGAGGGGGGCGCGGGCCACGCGGACGGCCCGTCCGTGCCGGCCAGGGCCCAGGCGGCCTGGCGGGCGGCGCCGAGCGCCACGTACTCGCCGGGCTCGGGGACGGTCACCGGCGTGCCGAAGATCGCGGGTGCCAGCCGCCGCACGGCCTCCGACCGGGCGCCGCCGCCGACGAGCAGCGTGCGGCGCGGGGCGGCGCCCTGCGCGGCCAGGTGGTCGACGGCGTCGGCCAGCGAGCACAGCAGCGCCTCCACGGCGGCCCGCGCGAGGTTCTCCGGGGTGGCGTTCGCCGTGGTCAGCCCGCTCACCACGCCCGTCGCGGACGGCCGGTCGGGGGTACGTTCGCCGTCCAGGTAGGGCAACATCGTCACACCGCCGGCCCCGGCCCCGGCGGCGAGCGCGGCGGCCGACAGCCCGTCGAGGTCCGTGCCGGTCATGCGGGCCGCCGACGACAACACCCGCGCCGCGTTCAGCGTGCACACCAGCGGCAGGAAGCGCCCGGTCGCGTCGGCGAACCCGGCCACGAACCCGCCGGGGTCCGCCGCGGGCCGGTCGCTCACGGCGAAGGCCGTGCCGGACGTCCCGATCGACACCACGACGTCGCCCTCCTGGAGCCCCAGGCCCAGCGCCGCGCCCATGTTGTCGCCCGTCCCCGGCGCCAGCGCCGCGCCCCACCCGGTCTCGCCGACCGTCTCGCCGGGCCCGGCGACCCTCGGCAGCTCCGCCTCGTGGCCGAGCGCGGCGGCCAGCACGTCGGGCAGGTACCGCCCCTCCCCCGGCGACCAGTAGCCGGTGCCCGAGGCGTCGCCGCGGTCGGTGACGTACCCGTGCGCGCCGAGCCGCCAGGTCAGCCAGTCGTGCGGCAGCAGCACCGCCGCCGTGCGCCCGGCGTTGGCGGGCTCGGCCTCGGCCATCCAGCGCAGCTTGCTCACGGTGAACGCGGCGAGCGGCACGCTGCCGGCCCGTTCCGCGTACGCCTTGGGACCGCCGAACTCCTCGACCAGCGCGCGTGCCTGCGGCGCCGACCGGGTGTCGTTCCACAACAGCGCGTCCCGGACGACCTCTCCCCCGGAGTCGAGCGCCACCATCCCGTGCTGCTGGGCGGCGACCGCGACCGCGTCCGCACGTTCGAGCAGCTCGCGCACCTCGCCGAGCGCCGTCCACCAGTGCCGCGGATCGCACTCGGTCCCGTCGGGATGCGGCGCGGACGCCTGCGCGACCACCGTGCCGTCGTCGGCCCGGCACAGCACGACCTTCGTCGACTGGGTGGAGGAGTCGACCCCGGCGACCAGCATGAACCTCTCCGATCCGTCGAAACGCTTCGACAGCGCTCTGACCCTAAACGGTGGTGATCCACGACACAACAGGTGGAGTTACCTCCACCCACGCCCCTCTGCTCAGCCTCCCCCACAAGGCGGGGCTGAGCCCAGTGCCCCCACCTGGGTTTTCGATCAAGGTGGGTTTCACGGAACCCGAGACGGACAGAGGACGGGCACGATGGCGACCCTGGCGATGCGCACCAGAACGGTGCACCCCCTGCTGACCGAAGTCACCCTGCTGCTCGTCCTGTTCGCCGCCTACAAATGGGGCCGCACCCTGGTCGAGGGCGGCGTCCCCGAGGCGATGGCGAACGCCTCGTTCATCTGGGACCTGGAACGTACCCTCCACCTGCCCGACGAGCACACGCTCCAGAAGCTCGCCCTGCACTGGGACCTCACCGCGCTCCTGAGCAACCTCTACTACGTGGGCGTGCACTTCCCCGCCACCGCCGCCCTCCTCGTCTGGCTCTGGACGCGCCACCGCGAGCACTACGCCCGCATCCGCACCGAGCTCGTGCTGCTCACCGCCGCGGGCATGGCCGTCCACACGCTCTACCCGCTCGCGCCGCCGCGCCTGGCCGGCCTCGGCATGACCGACACGATGCTCACCGTCGGTCCCTCCGCCTACCCCGCGGCGGCGGACGGCATCGCCAACCAGTACGCCGCGATGCCGTCGCTCCACGTCGGCTGGGCGCTCCTGGTCTCCCTCGCGGTCGTCCGCGTCTCGTCCGTCCGGTGGCGATGGCTGATCGCGCTGCACGCCCCGGTCACCGTCGTGGTCGTGGTCGTGACCGCCAACCACTACTGGCTCGACGGCCTGGTCGCCGCCGCGCTCCTGGTCACCGCGATCGGCGCCGCCCACCTGCTGTACGCCCGCCGCCGCGACCAGTACGCGCTGGCGGCCTGACCGGCCGTACTAATCTGACCTCATGATCTCCGAAGCCGAGCTCGGGCACCTCCGCCGCTGTGTCGACCTCGCGGCCGAGGCGCTCGCCGACGGCGACGAGCCGTTCGGCTCCGTCCTGGTCTCCGCCTCGGGCGAGCGCCTCGCCGAGGACCGCAACCGCGTCGCCGGCGGCGACCGCACCCGCCATCCCGAGTTCGAGCTGGCCCGCTGGGCCGCGGCCAACCTGACCCCGGAGGAGCGCGCGGCCGCCACCGTCTTCACCTCCGGCGAGCACTGCCCCATGTGCGCCGCCGCCCACGCCTGGGTGGGCCTCGGCCGCATCGTCTACGCCGCGTCCTCGGCCCAGCTGGTCGCCTGGCTCACCGAGATCGGCGCCGGCGCTCCCCCGGTCAACCCTCTCCCCGTCCAGGAGATCGCCCCGCACGTCACCGTCGAGGGCCCGGTCGAACGGTTCGCCGACGAACTCCGCGCCCTCCACCACGAGTGCCACAAGCGCTAGATCGAGGCCTTCCGCGTCAGCGAGGGGGCGGCCCGCGGGACCGGGGGGCGTCACCGAGCGCCCTGGCCCGCACCCGCGTCGCCGAGCCGGATGCCCTCGACGAGGAAGGTCAGGAATCGTTCCCCGATCCCGGCGTCCTCGGGGAGGGCCTCGGCGGCCCAGGCGATCGCGTTGGCGAGCACGAACATGTCCAGCGCCGTCAGATCGGCGCGGACCGTCCCCGCCCGCTGCGCGCGGACCAGGAGCGCGCGTCCCGCGTCGCGCATGCCGTGGCAGGACGCGTAGAGCTCGGATTCCTCGTCTCGCAGGGCGGCGAGCATCGACTCCGCCAGTCCTTGGTAGACGCGCGTTCCGCGGGTGAACGCGCGGAGCCATTCCAGGAGCGCGTCGAGCGGGTCCGGCGCGTCGAGGAGGCCGGTGGCGCGAGCCCCCAGGGCGTCGAAACGTTCGCGCAGGAGCGTCTCCAGCAGCGCCTCCCTGGTGGGGAAATGCCGGTAGAGCGTACCGATGCCCACGTCGGCGCGCTTGGCGATCTCCTCGAGCGAGGCGCCGGTGCCCCTCTCGGCGATCAGCGCCTCGGCCTCCGCCAGAAGCCGCTCGTAGTTGCGCCGGGCGTCCGCGCGCATGGGCCGTCGCGGGGTGTCGTCCATCGAACTCCTTGCCTAAACGGAGGCGCCCTCCGTATATTGCCGCTATCCGGAGGCACCCTCAGCTTAAGGGAGCGGGCATGGCGAACGTGGTGGAGGAGGCCCGGCGGGGTCTCGGGCGGGTCGGCGTCTGGCTCATGAAGGCGCGGTGGGGGTACGTCCCGGCCGAGGTCGAGCGCGAGCAGATCCGGCGCATCGAGGCACTCGGATACGGCTCGGTCTGGGGCGGCGAGACCGTGGGGAGCAAGGACGCGTTCGTCCAGCACGGCGTCTACCTGGCGGCGACCGAACGCCTGATGGCCGGCACCGGCATCGCGAACGCCTGGTCGCGCCATGGCGCCACGACCCAGGGCGCGGGCGCCGCACTGGCCGAGGCGTATCCCGGACGTTTCGTGCTGGGCGTCGGGGTCGGGCACCCGTTCCAGGCCCGGTCGGTCGGCGCCGCGGAGTGGCGTCCACTGGGCAAGATGCGCGAGTACCTCGATGAGATGGACGCGGGCGTGCCCGCGCCGCCGGGCGCTCCGAAGCTCTCGATGCTGCCGGACGCGCCGTTCCCGAGGGTGCTCGCGGCGATCGGGCCGAAGATGCTCGGACTGGCGCGCGACCGGGCGGACGGGGCGCAGCCGTTCAACATCACCGTCGAGCACACGGCGCTGGCCCGCGAGATCCTCGGCCCGGACAAGCTGCTGATCCCCCAGCATTCGGTACTGCTGGAGACCGACGCGGTGAAGGCGCGCGAGACGTTGAGGGAGGGCACGCGGCAGGGGGCGGCCGTGCGCGCGTACGCGGACAACTTCCGGCGCCTCGGCTACACCGAGGAGGACCTCACGCAGGCGAGCGACCGGCTGATCGACGCGACGCACGCGTGGGGCGACGAGGAGGCCATCGCCCGGCGGATCGGAGAGCACCTCGACGCGGGCGCGGACCACGTCCTCGTCACGCCCGTCGCCGACAGCCTGACCGCCATGGTCGACGAGCTCGAGAAGCTCACCCCCGCCCTGCTGGGCGTCAGAACTGCGCGGCGGTAGCGCAGGCCTAGACGCCCGCTGGGACGGCACCCTCAGCCGTAGAACGTGACCAGATCCCGCGGCGGCAGCGCCCCCTCGGGAAAGCCGCGCGCGAAGTCGTTGAAGTCGAGCGTCTCGTCCACCGCGTCCAGCAGGACCTTCACCAGCTCGGCCGCCTCCACCCGGTCGACGACCGCGCGGTACGCCTCGCGCATCCCCGGCATCCGCTCGGCCCTCACGTGCCCGATGACCGGAACGTTCGCGGGCTCGGGCAAGGTGAACGGGCTGTCGTACATGAACCCCATGGGCGTGAGCTCCCGAGGCACCCCGGCGCCCTCGAACTCCGCGCTCGCCTCCTGGAGATACTGCGTGCCCAGCCGCAGCGGCCCGAAGTCGAACCGGATCGACTCGCCGTACTCGATCAGGTCCTGCAAGACCCGGGCGTAGACGTCGCCCGCGTCCGGATGCTTGGGCCGGTCGCCGAACACCTCGTCAACGGCCTCCACCATCGTCCGAGGCCCCTCGGCCTCACCCCGCGCGTCCACGATCGCCGCACGCCGCCGGCTCTCCTCCGCCGTCCCCATCGGCGGCTGCCTGATCCAGAGCTCGACGTCCTCGACACCGACGCTGTAAATCGTCAGCTGCGTACTCATCGCTTTCCTCCCGGTCCCCGCGCCACCACCAAAGATCACCGCGCCACGCCAGGGTAGGAGGGTCCGCCCGTTCCCCGCCACGCTTCCATGAACAGCGTCCGCCGTACGGACTCCCACGACCACGGCCTTCGCCCAGGCGACGGGAGCGCGTCCGTCGGCGACCTGTCAGGGGAAGGTCGGGTGGGCGGCGGAGCGGCCTCTCTGTTGTTCGTCTCGGGGATGGGCAAGAACGGCGTGCGGGTGTTTCGGGAGTAGTAGGGGACGCCCGCTGGGGCCCATGAATGTGGTGGCGGGCCTTTTCCTCTTGATCGTCGCGGTGGTGAACGTTCGCACGCCCGCTCCCGCCGCGTTCGCCGAATTCGCGGTGGCCGTCGCGGTCGCGATGGTGGCGCTCGTGTCGTGGCCGCACCGGGGGCTCGTCCGGGACCTCACCCGTCCGCCCCGCACCGACTCGTAGGGGCCGAAGCATGGAACTGGTTCTCAGCCTCCAAGGCGGAGGGGTTGCCCGAGGTGCGGGGCACGACCGGGCCGGGCGTCGAGCTCTGGGGGCTGATGATGGGCGCGGGCCCGCTGGCCGGGTGTTCAGTTGAGGGCGAGGGCGGCGGAGGCCATGTGGACTCCCGCGTCGTCCAGGGCGGTGCGCACCGCCCTGGCCAGGTCGACCGCGCCCTGGGTGTCGCCGTGGACGCAGATCGAGTCGGGGTCGATGGACAGGACGGAGCCGTCGACGGCGACCACCTCCCCCTCGGTGACCATGCGGACGCAGCGGTCGGCCACCTCGAACGGGTCGTGCAGGACGGCGCCGGGCTCGCGGCGCGAGACCAGGCGGCCGTCGGGGGTGTAGGCGCGGTCGGCGAACACCTCGTGCAGCGTCGGCAGGCCCGCGTCCGCGGCGAGGCGCAGCCAGGCCGACCCGGGCAGGCCCAGCGCCGGGAGCGCCGGGTCGAAGTCGAGGACGGCGTCCACGACGGCCTCGGCCTGGCGCTCGTCGTGGACGATCGCGTTGTAGAGGGCGCCGTGCGGCTTGATGTAGGCGACCCGGGTCCCGGCGACCTCGGCGAACTGCCGGAGCGCGCCCAGCTGGTAGAGGATGTCGTTGGCGAGTTCGGACGGCGGCACGTCCATGTAGCGCCGCCCGAATCCCGCCAGGTCGCGGTACCCGGTGTGCGCGCCCACCGTCACCCCGCGGCGGGCCGCGAGGTTGCAGGTGCGGCGCAGCACGGTGGGGTCGCCCGCGTGGAAGCCGCACGCGACGTTGGCGCTGGTCACCACGTCGAGCAGGGCCTCGTCGTCGCCGAGCTCCCAGCGGCCGAAGCTTTCGCCGAGGTCGGCGTTCAGGTCGATGCGCATGTCAGTTCCAGAGGTCGTCGATTCCGGACAGGGCCTGCCATCCCACGTACAGCGAGACGCACCAGGCGACGACGCCCAGCACGAGCAGCCAGGTCGGATAGCGGTAGTCGTGCAGGAGGTCGCGGCGGCGGCCGGCCACCCAGAGGATCACGCCGAGGCCGACCGGCAGGATGAGGCCGTTCAGCGCGCCGGCGAGGATCAGCAGGTTGACGGGAGTCTTGCCGATCGCCAGGTAGATGGCCGTCGAGATGACGATGAACGCGACGACCAGGTGGTTGCGGTGGCGCTCGATCCAGTCCGAGAACGAGACGAGGAACGAGACCGAGGTGTAGGACGCGCCGATCACCGAGGTGATGGCGGCGGACCACATGATGAGGCCGAAGACGCGCAGCCCGGCCTCGCCGCCCGCGTGCTCGAACGCGGAGGGCGCCGGGTTGTCGGCGGCCAGCTCGACGCCGCCGGCGACGACGCCGAGGACGGCCAGGAACAGCAGCACGCGCATCAGCGCGGTGATGAGGATGCCGTTGATCGAGCTGCGGGTGATCGCGCGGACGTGCTCGGTGCCCTGGACGCCTGACTCGATCATGCGGTGCGCGCCGGCGTAGACGATGTAGCCGCCGACGGTGCCGCCGATGAGGGTGGTGATGACGAGGAAGTCGACCTGCTCGGGGGCCACGGTCTGGGTGAGCGCCTCGCCGAACGGCGGGCCGGAGACGAACACGACGTACAGCGTCATGGCGATCATGACGATGCCGAGGACGATGACGATGCGGTCCATGGCGACGCCGGCCCGGCGGATCAGGAAGACGCCGATGGCGAACGCGGCCGACAGCATCCCGCCGATCTTGAAGTCGAGGCCGAGCAGCGCGTTCAGGCCGAGCGCGCAGCCCGCGACGTTGCCGATGTTGAAGACGACGCCGCCGAAGACGTCGAGCGCGGCGAGCAGGTAGCCGGCGCCGGGCGCGACCGCGTTGCCGAGGTCCTGGGCACGGCGGCCGGAGACGCCGACCACCCGCCACACGTTCAGCTGGATCGCGATGTCGATCAGGACCGAGACCAGGATCGCGAACGCCATGGCGGCGCCGAGCTTGGCGGTGAAGGCGGTGGTCTGGGTGATGAAGCCGGGGCCGATGGCGCTGGTGGCCATCAGGAACATCGCGCCGAGCAGCGCGGCGCGGTGGGTGGGCTGAGGTGACCGGATCTTTTCCTTGGTGGTTCCGTCCGTCATGGGGAGCCCCTCGGGGAGAGTCACGACCTTTCTGGCAGGGTAAGGATTGTTCAACAATCCAGCAATCCCCCCATCTGGGTTATCTTGGTTTCCACACCGCCGAGAAGGCCGGGACGACCAGCCTGGGAGGGCCGGAGTGACGCAGCCGTGGCTCAGCAACATCGCGGCGGAACGCGGCGTGCTCGACCGGTCGAGCACCGCGGCCCGGGTCGCCGACCTGCTCCGCGAGCAGATCATCACCGGGCTGCTCGTCCCCGGCACCCGCCTGCCCGAGGAGGAGCTGGGCAAGGTCGCCAAGGTGTCGCGCAACACGCTGCGCGAGGCGTTCCGGCTGCTCGTCCAGGAACGGCTGCTGGTGCACGAGTTCAACAGGGGCGTCTTCGTGCGCACGCTGACGGCCGGCGACGTGGCCGACATCTACCGGGCGCGGCGCATGCTGGAGTGCGAGGGCCTGCGCAGCGCCGCGACCGCGTCGCCCGCGGCGCTCGCCCGGCTCGACGCGGCCGTCACCATGGGCGAGGAGGCCGCGGCCGCGGACCTGTGGCCCAGGGTCGGCACCGCCGACCTGCGCTTCCACCAGGCCGTCACGGGCCTGGCCGGCAGCCCGCGGCTCGACGAGATGGTCTACCGCCTGCTCGCCGAGCTGCGGCTGGCGTTCCACACGATGAGCTCGCCGCGGGACTTCCACGCGCCCTACCTCAAGCGCAACCGGACGATCGTCGAGATGGTGCGCGGCGGCGACTCCGGCGCCGCCGAACGTGAGCTGCTCGACTACCTCGACACCGCCGAAACACAGCTCATCCGCGCGTACGAGGCCCAGACCCCGGACGCCTAGCCCACCGGCGGATCCTCGCCCGGCGGCACCGTTCAGGCACGCCGCTCACCCGGGCACGCCGTTCAGGGGGCGTAGTTCATGACGTGGTCGTGGAGGAGCTGGGGGGCGGCGGGGTCGCCGCGGCGGAACGCGTCGATGAGCTGGGCGTGCTCGGCGGACTTGGAGTAGATCTCGGTCCGGTGCAGGCGCAGCGAGAGCGTCGTCCACAACTCGATGCCGAGCGACTCCCAGACCGAGATGAGCAGGCGGTTGCCGGAGGCCTCGACGATCTCGCGGTGGAAGTCGATCGACAGGCGCATCTGCGCCTGGAGGTCGTCGGTCTCGGCGGCCTCGGCGAGGCGGGCGTTCTGTTCCTGAAGGGCGTCCAGGCGTTCGGCGAGGGTGGGCAGCGCCAACTCGACCGCGGTGCGCTCCAGGCCTGCCCGGACGGGGAAGATCTCGGCCAGGTCCTCTTCGGTGAACGCGCGGACGCGGGCGCCGCGGTTGGGCAGCGACTCGATCAGCCGGAGCGCCTCGAGCTGGCGGAGGGCCTCGCGGACCGGGCCCTGGCTGACCCCGAGCTCGGTGGCGATCCGGCGTTCGACGATGCGCTCCCCCGGCGCCCAGCGGCCGGTCGAGATCCCGTCCACGATGAACTCGCGGATCTGGTGGGACAGTCCGGTGCGCAGCAGGGGTGCGTCGTCGGTCGCGGCGTTCACGCGGTACATCGTAGAGCCCGGGGTCGAGGCCGCCGGGTGAAGGCCGGGCCGGTGGGGCGGAGGACGTAAGTGACTCTTGACGTGTCGCGTAGGATTCAGAATGATCGATCATTGATCAATGATGATCGATGAGTGGTCGGTGATCCCGCGCCACGCACCCTCGCAGGAAGAAGAACCGATGGCTGAGACCACGAAGGCCAAGCCCGCCCGCGCGCGCACGGCACGCGGGACCGCGGCCCGGACCCGCACCAGGGCTCCCCGGACCACCGCGAAGGCCGGGCAGGGCGCCGACCTCGTCGGCTACTACCGGCAGATGCTGCTCATCCGGCGGTTCGAGGAACGTGCCGCGCGGGCGTACACCGAGGCCAAGATCGGCGGCTACTGCCACCTCAACCTGGGTGAAGAGGCCACCGTGGTGGGCCTGATGTCGGCGCTGCGGCCGACGGACTACCTGTTCACCAACTACCGCGAGCACGGCTACGCGATCTCCAAGGGCATCGAGCCGCGCCGCGTGATGGCCGAGCTGTACGGGCGTTCGACCGGGGTCTCCAAGGGGTGGGGCGGGTCGATGCACATGTTCGACGCCGAGGCCCGGCTGCTCGGCGGGTACGGCATCGTCGGCGGGCAACTCCCGCTGGCCACCGGCGCCGCGCTCGCCGTCTCGTACAAGGGCGGCGACGACGTCGTCATGTGCCACATGGGCGAGGGAACGGCCGCCATCGGGGCCTTCCACGAGTCGCTCAACATGGCCGCGCTGTGGGACCTGCCGGTCGTCTTCGTGATCGTCAACAACGGCCTGGGCATGGGCACCACGGTCGAGAACTCCGCCGCCGAGCCCGAGCTCTGGCGGCGCGGCGCCGCCTACCGCATGGAGAGCGCCCGGGTGGACGGCAACGACGTGGTCGCGGTGCGCGAGGCGGCCTCGATCGCCGTCGAACGTGCCCGTTCCGAGAGCAAGCCCTACCTGCTGGAGGCCACCAGCCTGCGACTCAAGGGCCACTCGGTCGTCGACCCGGCGCGGTACCGCTCGCGCGAGGAGAAGGAGTCCCTCAAGGCCGCCGACCCGCTCGCCCGCCTGGCACTGGAGCTGGAGGAGGCCGGGATCCTCAGCCTCGAGGCCCGCGAGCGGCTCGACGCCGAGGTCATGGCCGAGGTCGAGGACGCCGCGGCGTTCGCCGACCAGAGCCCGCACCCCGACGTGTCGACGCTCTTCGACTACACCTACGCCACCCCGGTCGCGGGCGATCAGCGCCGCCTGCCCGCCGACCCCGTGTTCCAGGCCTGAGGAGGGCGAACGTTGGCCACCACGAGTTACCGCCAGGCCCTCCGGGAGACCCTGCGCGCCGAGATGCTCCGCGACGAGAACGTCTTCCTCCTGGGCGAGGAGATCGGCGTCTTCGAGGGCTCGTACAAGATCACCGAAGGCCTGCTCAAGGAGTTCGGCCCGCGCCGGGTGCGCGACACCCCCATCGCCGAGGAGGGCTTCGTCGGCGCCGCGATCGGCGCCGCCATGCTGGGCCTGCGCCCGGTCGTCGAGATCATGACGATCAACTTCTCGCTGCTGGCGCTGGACCAGATCGTCAACCACGCCGCGAAGATCTACGGCATGTTCGGCGGCCAGGCGTCGGTCCCGATGGTGATCCGCACCCCGGGCGGCGGCGGCCAGCAGCTCGGCGCCACCCACTCGCAGAACGTCGAGCTCTTCTACTCGTTCATCCCCGGGCTCAAGGTCCTCGCGCCGAGCACCCCCGCCGAGGCCTCGGCCATGCTCAAGGCCGCGATCCGCGACGACGACCCCGTCCTCTTCCTGGAGAACCTCGCCCTCTACAACACCAAGGGCGAGCTCCCGGCGGACATCCCCGACATCGAGCCCGCCGTCATCGGCCAGGCCGCCGTCACCCGTCCCGGCACCGACATCACGATCGTCGCGTACTCCCGGATGGCGCACGTCGCCACCGAGGTCGCCGAGACCCTCGCCGCCGACGGCATCTCCGCCGAGGTCGTCGACCTGCGCAGCCTGCGCCCGCTCGACCGGCGGACCGTCGTCGACTCCGTCCGCCGCACCGGCTGCGCCGTGGTCGCCGAGGACGACTGGCTGACGTACGGCATCGGCGCGGAGATCGCCGCGTCGATCCAGGAGGGCGCCTTCGACTGGCTCGACGCCCCCGTCCGCCGCGTGGCCATGGCCGAGGTGCCGCTCCCCTACTCCAAGCCCCTGGAACTGGCCGCGCTGCCCTCCGCCGACTCACTGATCACCGCCGTGCGCGACACTCTCCGCGCGCGCGGCCGCCGCCTGCAGGAGACCGTGCGATGACCGAGATCCTCATGCCCCGCCTCTCCGACACCATGGAGGAGGGCGTCATCAGCTCCTGGCAGAAGCGGCCGGGAGACGAGGTCGCGGTGGGCGACGTGATCGTCGACATCGAGACCGACAAGGCCGTCATGGAGTTCGAGGCCTACGAGGCCGGCGTCCTCGCGGAGATCCTCGTCCCCGAAGGCCAGACCGCCGCCATCGGCGCCCCCATCGCGCGCCTCACCCCCAAGGGCACCCCCGCCGCAACTCCCCCGGCCACCGCCGCTCCCCCGGCCGCCGCACCTGCCCCGGCCGCGCCTTCCCCGGCCGCCGCGCCCAGCCCCGCCACTGCTCCCGCCGCTCCTTCGGCCGGTGGCTCTGCCCCGGCCGCCGCGCCGGGCCCCGCCGCCGCTGCTCCTGGCGCCGCCGCTGCCCCGGCCTCTACCGTCGACGCTCCTGAGCCCGCGCCCACTCCCGCGACGGAGTCCACGCCCCAGCGCGTGGGGGTCGCCGCCCCGGCACAGGACGGCACAGCCACCGGTCCCCGTTCACGCCCGCCATCCTCGCCGCTCGCCCGCCGCCTGGCCCGCGACCACGGCCTCGACCTCACCACGATCACCGGCTCGGGCCCGGCCGGACGCATCGTCCGCGCCGACATCGAAGCCGCCATCCGCGAAGCACCGGCACCGGCACCGGCACCTGCCCCGGCACCGGCCGCCGCACCTCAGGCACCGGCACCCGCCACCTCCGCGCCCGCGCCCGCGTCCGCGCCCGCGTCCAAGGCGGACGCGGACACCGAGGTGGTGCCGCTCAACCGGTTCCGCAAGGTCGCCGCGCGCCGCCTCACCGAGAGCAAGCGCAACGCGCCGCACTTCTACCTGACGCGCGACGTCGACGCCGAGGCCCTCACCGCGTTCCGGAAGACCATGAACGAGGCGCTCGCCCCGGCCAAGATCAGCGTGAACGACCTGATCGTCAAGGCCGTCGCCACCGCGCTCCGCGAGCACCCGGAGATCAACGTCTCGTTCACCGACGAGAACCTCCTCGTCCACAAGCGCATCCATGTGGGCGTCGCGGTCGCGGTCGAGGACGGCCTGCTCGTCCCGGTCATCCGCGACACCGACCGCAAGGGCGTCGCCGAGATCGGCGCCGAGACGCGCGCGCTGGCCGCCAAGGCCCGCGACGGCAAGCTCGGCGCGAACGAGATGAGCGGCGGCACGTTCAGCGTCAGCAACCTGGGCATGTTCGGCATCGACCACTTCTCGGCGGTCATCAACCCGCCCGAGTCGGCCATCCTCGCCGTCGGCGCCGTCCGCGACGAGCCCGTCGTCAAGGACGGCCAGGTCGTCGCGGGCCAGCGCATGTCGGTGACCGCCTCGTTCGACCACCGCGCCATCGACGGCGCGACCGGCGCCAAGTTCCTGGCCCGTCTGGTCGACCTCCTGGAGAACCCCCTCCTCATCGTCGCCTGACGACGAACGTGTGCCCGCCGCCGGTGCGGGGCGGCGGGCACCCGGCGGCGGCCGCGACCGGCCCGATCGCGACGAGAAACCCGGGTACGACGTGAGCGAGGGGCGCGATGCCGGTGCGTCAGAAGACCTCGCGCAAGTGATGTCGCGACCGAATCTGATTCGGTAGCTTGGGGTGATGGACGTCTTCGCGGACCTTCGGGCCGAGTACGAACACCTCGACGGCGTTCTCGCCGGGCTCCCGGCCGCGCAGTGGGCACATCCGTCGGCGGCCGAGGGGTGGACGGTGGCCGACGTCGTGCTGCATCTGGCGCAGACCGAGGAGATGGCCGCCGCGTCGGTCGCGGGCGACGAGTCGGTGTTCGAACTCATCCAGCCGGGGCAGGTGGACGCGATGGCGGCTGATGTCGTGGCCGCGCAGCGGGACGTCTCCCCTGGTGACCTGCTGGAACGGTGGCGCGCGGTGGCCTCGGTCACGCCGGGGGCACTGGCGGCGGTGCCGCCGGGCACGCGGCTGCGGTGGATCACCAACCGGATGTCCGCGGCGGCGCTGGCCACCACCCGGCTCGCCGAGCACTGGACGCACGCGCACGACATCACCGACGCGCTCGGCATCCCCTATCCGGACACGGCACGGTTGCGGCACATCGCCTGGCTCGGCCACCGCACGCTGCCGTACGCCTTCGAGGCCCAAGGGGTCGAGGGCGGACCCGTGCGGTGCGCACTCACCTCGCCCGAGGGGGAGATCTGGGCGTTCGGCGATCCTGCCGCGGCCTCGGCCATCACCGGGCCCGCGAGCGACTTCTGCCGCGTGGGCGCACAACGCCTGGCCCCGGGAGCGTCCGGGCTGAAGGCGACCGGGCCCTACGGGCCCCAGGCGCTCGGCGTGCTCCGCAACTACGCCGTCTGAGGGGCCGCCGGTGAGCGGCGCCTGATCCAGATCATGCAGCGGCCCGTCTTGGCGGGGGCGTCCTTGTCGTCGTCCACGACGCGGTCGAGGTCGAAGGCCAGGCGGCGCGGGACGGCGGCGCTCGCGACGTTCGCCTGATCGCAGTGGATCTCGATGCGCTCGACCCCGGGGAGGGCGAGGCCGGCTTCGGTGACGGCCCGGGCCGCCCTGGTCATGAGACCTCGGCCGGTGTGGTCGGCGTGCAGCCAGTAGCCGACCTCCAGGGCCCCGGTGTCCAGGCGGGCGTGCAGGCCGACGGTGCCCAGGACATGTCCGTCGTCCGGTCCGAAGATGCCGTAGAGGTAGGCCTCGCCGGTGTCCCACTGGGAGATCGCCGATTCGACGAAGGCCTCCATCTCGCGGAGCACCGGCGGCTGAGCGGCCCAGGGCATCCACGGGTGCAGGCTCTCGAAGGACTTCAGGACGGCCGTGAGCAGGGGCGGGACGTCCGCGGGAATCCAGCGGCGCACCAGCATGCCGTCGAGGGCGATGCGTTCCGGCGGTCTCATCTTCCGATCATGCAAGAGGGCTCAGGTGCGGGGCAAAGGGTTTGGCGGGGCGAGCCCGCCGGGGACCGGGGGGCGGCGGGGCCGCCCACCGAGTCCGTCTAGGGTGCCCTGGCCGGGAAGCGGATGACCCGGTCGTCGTCGGGGGCGGGGGTTCCCCGGCCGTCGCGGTTGCTGGTGAGGATCCACAGGTGGCCGTCGGGGGCGACGGCGACCTCGCGGAGGCGGCCGTAGGCGGCGGCGAGCTCGGCGGTCGGCGGGCCGGACGTGCCACCGCCGCCGTCCAGGGGGACCAGCCACAGGCGGGTGCCGCGGAGGGCGGCGGCGTAGAACGTGTCGCCCGCGACCGTTCCGCCGGAGGGTGAGGCCTGGGAGGTCGACCAGGTGACGAGGGGATCGCGGTAGGTGGGCTCGCCGCCGTCGCCCTCGACCTCGGGCCAGCCGTAGTTGGAGCCCGCGGTGATGTGGTTGACCTCGTCCCAGGTGTTCTGGCCGAACTCGGTGGCGTACATGTGGCCGCCGCCCCAGCCGAAGCCCTGCACGTTGCGGTGGCCGAGGGTGTAGACGAGGGACGACGGGGTCGGGTTGTCGGAGGGGACGCCGCCGTCCGGGTTCAGTCGGAGGATCTTGCCGCCGAGGCTGGCCGGGTTCTGGGCGTTGCCGGTCTGCGCGGCGTCGCCCGTTCCGGCGTAGAGCTTGCCGTCGGGGCCGAAGTGGATGCGTCCGCCGTTGTGCACGGACGCCTTGGGGATGCCGGCGACGACCACTTCCTGGGTGGGGGTGGCGGCCGGCTTGAAGCGGACGATGCGGTTGTCGGAGGCGGCCGTGTAGTACGCGTAGACGTACCCGTCCTCGGCGTAGGCCGGGGACACGGCCAGGCCCAGGAGGCCGCCCTCGCCCGCGGGTTGCACGCCGGTGAGGCGGGCGACCTCGGTGGCCGGGGAGCCGGGGGTCAGGCGAAGGATGCGGGCGCTGTCGCGTTCGGAGACCAGGGCGCTGCCGTCCGGGAGGAACGCCAGGCCCCAGGGGGCGGTCAGGCCGGTGGCCACGACGTCGGGGGCGGTGAAGTCGAATTCGGGGTCGGCGGCGCCGGCAGCGGCGTCGGCGGTCAGGGGTGCGAGGGACAGGGCGATGCCGAGGACGAGTGCGCGGAGCCTCATGGCGGGGGCCTCTCAGCGGGGGGCGGACTCCCGGGTCACGGGCCGGATCACGACCGAGTACGTGTGGTCGCGGTCAGGCCGCACCTGGTATTCGGGGCGTACGGGGTTGGGAGTGTCCCCGACGCCGGTGACGGCGTGGTTCACGTGGAGGGTGTTCCAGCCTGGGTTGCGTACGCGGGCGAACGGATAGAGGGCGCGGTCCAGGTCGTCGTACGGGGTGACCGAGACCTCGAGGTCACCGCCGACGAGGAGGCCCGCGCCGCGGGTGTCGGTGAGCGCGGCCCAGCGGACGTCGTCGTGGTTGCCGTAATCCTGGGGCCGGTAGTACGAGACGTACTGCCCGTCGACGGAGGACGACCAGACGCCCATCGGGGTGCCGTCCTTGCGGTCGTTGTAGTTCTCGACCGGGCCTCGCCCGTACCAGGAGAGGCGCTGGAAGGCGTCGGGGAGCTTGAGGGTGAAGCCGACGCGGGCCAGGTAGGGGACGGTGCGGACGCGGCCCTGCGGGGTGACGTGGTGGTTCAGGTCGATCTGGCCCGCGCCGTCGACGGTGTAGGTGGTGGTCTGGTCGAGCCAGGCGTCGGGGTGGCCGGGGGCGGAGACGCGGCTGGTGATGGCGACGGTGGCCTTGTCGCCGGGGGTGACGGTGATGCCGGTCGGTGTGGTGACGAGGCGGTCGAGACCGGCCAGGCGCCAGTCCTCGCCCTCGGCGCGGCCCCAGGTGTAGGTCTCGTTGCTGATGGGAGCGCGCCAGACGTCCAGCTCGGGGCCGGTGCGGAGGAGCTCGACGCCCTTGTGGCGCATGGACGTGAGGGTGCCCTGAGCGCGGTCGAACACGTACCGGAAGTCGCGGCCGGACACCACGATCTCCTTCTCGTTCTGGGTCGTTCCGGCCTTCCCCGTGGAGGGCAGGCGAATCCCCGGAACGTCCGTACCGCCGGCCGGGAACTGCCCGAAGCCGACGCGGTGCCCGGCCGGGGCGTACCAGGTGCGCTTCTTGAGCACGGCCTCGACCGTCAGCCAGCGTTCGTTCGCGGACGGCGGCAGGGCAGGGATCGGCACCGCGCCCGTCCTCATGGGCAGGGTGCCGGAGCGGAGGGTCGTGCGGCCTTCGGTGTGGCGCCAGCGCAGTTCGAGGTCGCCGGTGCCGGCGAAGGCACGTTCGGAGGTGGCGGTGACCTGGTCGCCCGTCCGGGTGAAGCGGATGGGCGACTGGACCCAGGAGAGCTGGGCCAGCTCGGGCTGGAGGTAGCGGTCCGAGCCGACCAGGCCGTCGACGCCCGACAGGCTCTCGCCGTTGGAGAGGAAACCGCCCTTCTGGTCGAACGCGTCGAAGTCGAGGGCCAGCAGGGCGTCCCCGGTGGGGTCGGCGCCGGAGGCCATCTCGGACGGGGTGAGGGCACGGCCGTAGACGCGGACGTCGTCGATCGTGCCGTGCGCCATGCGGCCGTTCCACTGGTCCTGCATGAGCTCGGAGTTGCGGCCCACGTTGACGTCCCACGACGACCAGGCGATGGTCCCGCTGTACGGGACCGCGGCCGCCTGCCTTCCGTCCACGTAGAGGCGCAGGGCGGTGCCGTCGTAGGCGCCGGTGACGCGGTGCCAGGCGTCGTGCCAGCCGTCGGGGACGGGGGCGCGGACGGTCCGCCAGGCGCCGGCGCTGTAGATGAAGAACTCCAGCGTGGTCGCGTTCGCCATCTTCAGGCCGTACTGGTGGTCGCCCTTGGTGATGATCGTGAAGTCGCCCGTCCAGGGATGGGCGGGCTTCACCCAGGAGTCGAGCGTGACCTGGTTTCCGGTGAGGTCCAGCCGCCGGTCGCGGTAGACCTCCACGAAGTCGTCCAGGCCGGAGAAGTAGAGCGCCTTCCCGCGATGCCCGTCGACCCGCTCGGGCAGGCCCTGCAACCACGTCTTGATCTTGCCGGGCGAGCCGTCCGGGGTGGTGATGAGGGGATGCCGGAGGTTGGCCTCGGCCCAGTCCCAGATGAAGCCGCCCTGCACCTGCGGATACCGCCGGACGACCTCCCAGAACTCGCGGAAGTTGCCGAGGCTGTTGCCCATCGCGTGGGCGTACTCGCCCATGATGATCGGCTTGGACGTCACGGCGGCCTGGGCGGCGAGGCGGGCCGGGGTCGGGTAGCGCGGGCCCCAGACGTGGGCGAACGGGGCGTCGCCGTCCGGCGAGTTGGACTGGTGGTAGAGCGGCCGGGTCGGGTCGGTCGCCCTGGCCCAGCCGGCCATCGCGTAGTGCGCCCGCCCGAGGCCCGCCTCGTTGCCGGTGTCCCAGAGGAAGACGCTCGGGTGGTTCTTGTCGCGCGCCACCATCGCCTGGAAGCGTTCGAGGAACGCATTCTGCCATTCGGGCCGGTCGGCGAGGCAGTCGCGCGGGTGCCCGGCGGGCAGGGCGCAGTTCTCCAGGTTGTGGGTCTCGATGTCGACCTCGTCGTCGATCCACAGCCCGCGCCGGTCGGCCAGGTCGTAGAGGTACGGGTCGGACGGGTAGTGCGAGGTGCGGACGGCGTTGACGTTGAGCCGCTTCATCAGGGCGACGTCGGACTCCTGCCGGGCGCGGGTCTGGTGCCGCCCGGTGTCGGGGTCGGTCTCGGCACGGTTGACGCCCTTGATCAGGATGCGCCTGCCGTTGACGAGCAGTTGCCGGTCGCGGATCTCGATCTCGCGGAAGCCGACGTTCTCGCCGGTGGTCTGCGACACCTGCCCGTCCGGTCCGGCCAGTTCGAGGCGCAGCCGGTAGAGGCCGGGGGTCTCGTCCGACCACTTGGCCGGGTCGCTCACCGGCGTCGACAACCGCAGCACGGCCGTCTCGCCGGTCACCGCGGCCCTGCCCTCGAAGCGCCGCACCGGCGTGCCGTCCGGGTCGAGCAGAGTGGCCCGCACGGTGTGCTCGCCCGCCGCGCCGCCGCCCTTGCGGGCGAGGGTGAGCGAGGCGTTGAGGGTGGCGTCGCGGTACGAGGCGTCCAGGTCGGTGGTGATGGAGGCGTCGCGGATGTACGTCGCCGGGGTGGAGTACGCCCGCACCGAGCGGAAGATGCCGCTGTAGCGCCACTGGTCGACGTCTTCGAGGTACGAGCCGGAGCTCCAGCGGTGGACCTGCACCGCGACCGTGTTGGCGCCCGCGCGCACGTGGTCGCTCACGTCGAACTCGGCCGGGGTGTAGCCGCCCTGGTCGTAGCCGGCGTACCGCCCGTTCACCCACACGAAGTACGCGCTGGTCACGCCCTCGAAGCGGAGGAACGTGCGGCGGTCGCGCGTCCACTCGCCGGGCAGGTCGAGCCGCTTGACGTAGGCGCCCGTCGGGTTGACGTCGCGCGGCGTCCGCGGCGGGTCGTCCGGCCAGACCTCGGTGGGGACGTTGCGGAACATCGGATGGTCGACGCGGTCGCTCTGCCAGGTGTGCGGCACCCTGGTCCTGGGCCACCGGGACGTGTCGTAGCCGTCGCGGTGGAACCCGGCGGGCACCTCCCCCGGGCGGTCGAACATCCGCAACCGCCACTCGCCGTCCAGCGACCGCGTCCACCGTTCGGCGTCGTCCGGCTCGAGCATGGCGTGCGGGGGTTCCTGACCCTCCGCCACCCTTTCCGGATCGTCCAGATACGTGTAAACGTCCGCCGGCGGATCGGCCCGGACGGCGCCGGCCGCCGCGGGGCCCGCGCGGGGCAGCAGGGCCATGGCGAGGAGAATCGCCAGGCAGACGGCCAGAGAACGGGAGCGGGAGCGTAGCACCATTGCCGCACGCCTCCTTGGCGGGGTCGCCTGGGACGCTAGATCGACTCCGCACGCCCGTCAATCGTGACGGTCAGGACGCTTCGAGGCGGAAGAGGCGTTCGTCGATGTGGTCCAGGGCGAGCCGGACGGCGCCCAGCCCCACCGCCTCGTCGCCCAGCGCGGACGCCTCGATCCGGGTCGGCCCCAGGCAGAGCGGCCGGACGTGCCGCCGGAGCTCCTCGACGAGCCGGTCGCCGGCGTGGGTGAGCTCACCGCCGACGACGATCATCTCCGGGTCGAGCGCGAGCGCCATCGCGGCGATGCCGCGCGCCATGCGGGCGGCGAGCCGTTCGACGAGCGCGACCGCCTCGGGGTCGCCGCGCATCGCCGCGTCCAGAACCCGTTCGGCCCCCGACTCGGACGAGGCCGTGCTTCCCGGCACGCCACCCGACGTGCTGGCTGACCTGTCGGGGGGGGGGGGCGCGCCCCGGGGGGGGGGGGGGGCCCGCCGCGGGCCCCCCCCCCGCCCCGCGGGGGGGGCGGGGGGGGGCCCCGGGGGCGGGGAGACCGCCACCGCCCCCCCGCCCCCCCCGCC
>NZ_JBEYUA010000025.1:101443-115528 GCF_040643285.1 Spirillospora sp. NPDC047279 | reverse complement strand
ACGACGCCCGTGTCGGGGGTCTGGTGAGGGGGCAGTTCCGCCGCACGCGCGGCATTCTCGGCCTCGGCGTCCACGGGGGGGCCGGCGCCCCCCCCCACGGGTCGGCCGGCGCGCCTGCCGACATGGCCCCGGACAGCGCGGCGGTGGTGTCGCGGAGGCCCAGCTCGGGGAGCATGCCGACCTCGCCGGCGGCGCCCCAGCGGCCGCGGTGCAGGCGGCCGTTGATGATGGCGCCCATGCCGGTGTGCAGCTGGGCGAGGACGTAGATCACGTCGTCCACGTCGCGGGCGACGCCGCGCCAGCGTTCGGCGATGGTGGCCAGGTTGGCGTCGTTCTCCACGTACACCGGGCAGGCGAACGAACGGCCCAGCTCGCGCGCCAGGTGCAGGCCCTGCCAGCCGGGCACGACCGTGCAGATCGCGACCGTGCCGTCCGGCGCGATCACGCCGGGGGTGCCGGCGGCGACGGCCCAGAGGGCCGAACGTTCGATCCCGGCCGCGGCCAGGCAGGTCTTCACGGCGGCGCGGACCGCGGCGAGGCGTTCCGGCGGATCCCAGCCGACGTCCAGGTCGGCGCGGTGGCTGCCGACCACCTGGCCGTCGAGGTCGGCGACGTAGAGCCGGGCGCGGTGCGACTCGATCTCCATGCCGAGCGCGTACCCGGCCTCGGCGCGGAACCGGTAGCGGCGGGCGGGACGGCCCAGGCCCGCGCCGGACCGCGGCGCCACCTCCTCGACCAGGCCGCGCTCCGCCAGCTCGGTCAGCACGCCCTCGGTGGTGGGCCGGGACAGGCCCACCTGCTTGGCCAGCTCGGACAGCGTGGGCTCGCCGCCGCCGCGCAGCGCGCGCAGCGTGGCGACCGAGTTGAGCCGCCGGAGGACGGAGGGATCTCCGCCGTGGAGCTGAAGTTCGGACACGGGACCTCTTGACACGGTTCGGGTGGGCGGGGACATTATTGCGCAACCTACTTACGAAATGAACTTTCGTAAATGCCGGACGGTCCGGCGGGTCGCGTGGGCCACCAGGTCAGGAGGCACTTCTCGATGCAGCAGGACGGGGTCACGCTCGCCGTGGCCGGGGCCGGGATCCGGGGCGCGACGTACGCGCGCCGGGCCCTGGCGACCGGCCGGGCCACGGTGGTCGCGGTCGCCGAGCCGGACCCGGAACGGCGGGCGCGGTTCGCCGCCGAGCACGGCATCCCGCCCGGACGGGCCTTCGCCGGCTGGCGCGAGATGGCCGCGGCCGGCGAGGGCACCGCGGCCGGACGGCTGGCGGACGGCGTGATCATCGCGACGCAGGACGCCGAGCACGCCGAGCCCGCGGTGCGGTTCGCCGGCCAGGGCTACCACATCCTGCTGGAGAAGCCGATGGCCACCGGCGAGGCCGACGCGGTCCGGATCCTGGAGGCGGTCGAGCGCAGCGGCTCCACGCTCGCGGTCTGTCACGTGCTCCGTTATACGCCCTACACGGCCTTGATCAGGCGACTGATCGCGGCCGGCCGGATCGGCACCCCGATCAGCGTCCAGCATCTGGAACCGGTCGGCTGGTGGCACCACGCCCACTCGTACGTGCGCGGCAACTGGCGGCGCGAGGACGAGTCCGGGCCGATGCTGATGACCAAGTCGTGCCACGACGTCGACTGGCTCATCCACGTGATGGGCGAGGTGCCGGTCCGGGTCTCCTCGTTCGGGCGGCTGTCGCACTTCCGCCCGGAGAACCGGCCGGACGGCGCCGCGGACCGCTGCCTGGACTGCGAGGTCGAGCCCGCCTGCGCCTACTCGGCCAAGCGGCTCTACCTGTCCTGCCTGGACGACCCCGACCTGCGGGCCTGGCCGCTCAGCGTGGTCACCACCGACCACACCGAGGCGGGCGTGCTGGCGGCGCTGCGGGACGGGCCGTACGGGCGGTGCGTGTACGCCGGGGACAACGACGTGGTCGATCACCAGGTCGTCAACCTGGAGTTCCCGTCCGGGGCGACGGGCGCGTTCACCATGACCGCCTTCTCCCCGTACGTGCAGCGGCAGACCCGGATCTTCGGCACGGCCGGGTTCCTCGAGGGCGACGGCGCGCGGCTGACCCTGCGCGACTTCGTCACCGGGGAGGAGGAGGTCTTCGAGGCCGAGGGCGGTCACGAGTCGCCCGACGGCCGGCACGACGCGGCCGACGAGGCCATCGCGGACGCGTTCATCGCGGCCATCGCCACCGGGGACGCCTCCCTGCTGCCGTCCGACGCCCGCGAGAGCCTGGCCGCCCACCGGGTGGTCTGGGCGGCGGAGCGGGCCCGGCATTCCGGCACCGTAGTAGACATCGCCACAGAACCACACGAACATCTCATATCACCAGCGCCACCCCCGTCCCCGACACCCCCCGTATCCCCCGCGAAAGGCACGGCCCGATGAAGATCACGACGGTTCCCCGCGGGGGACGACCCCCGCACCCCCGCGGATGGAGCATCGCCGCCGCGGCACTGCCCCTGGCACTGGCCCTCGGCGCGTGCGGATCCGGGAGCGACGACAAGGGCTCGAACGCTCCGGCGACCAACGAGGGGCGCGGCCCCATCACGTTCGCCACCGGCAAGGACCTGACCGGCACCATCCAGAAGCTCGTCGGCAAGTGGAACACCGCGCACCCGAACGAGAAGGTACGGATCATCGAGCTGCCCGAGGACGGCGACCAGACCCGGCAGCAGCTGGTCCAGAACGCGCAGATCAAGTCGAACGCCTACGACGTCGTCCGGCTGGACGCGGTCTGGACGGCCGAGTTCGCCGCGCGCCGCTGGGTGCTGCCGCTGGACGAGTCCAAGCTCGACCCGTCGACGTTCGTCCCGGCGGCGCTGGAGACCGGCAAGTACCGCGGCAAGCTGTACGCGGCCCCCTGGCTGACCGGCACCGGCATCCTCTACTACCGCACCGACCTGCTGGAGGCCGCCGGGATCAAGGAGGCGCCGAAGACCTGGGCCGAGCTCACCGACGCGTGCGCCAAGATCAAGAAGACCTCCGAGGGCAAGGGCGTCGACTGTTACGCCGGCCAGTACGACAAGTACGAGGGCCTCACGGTCAACTACTCCGAGGCGGTCCAGTCGGCGGGCGGCCAGGTGTTCGACGCCTCCGGCAAGCCGCAGGTGACCTCGGCGCAGGCCAAGGCGGGGCTGCAGTTCCTGGTGGACGGCTTCAAGAACGGCACCATCCCGTCCAAGGGCGTGACGCTCAAGGAGGAGGAGAGCCGCCGCGCGTTCCAGGACGGCAAGCTGGTCTTCCACCGCAACTGGGCGTACGTGTACGCGCTGGCCTCCGCCAAGGACGGCTCGTCCAAGGTGAACGGCGAGTTCGACGTCGCGCCGCTGCCGGGCAAGGACGGCCCGGGGTCGGGCACCCTCGGCGGCAACAACCTGTCGGTGTCGGCGTTCTCCAAGCACCAGGCCACGGCCCGCGACTTCATCACCTACATCGTGAGCCTGGAGATCCAGCGCGAGTACGGCAAGGAGCAGTCGTTCCCGCTCTCGCGCAGCGCGCTCTACGCCGACCCCGAGATGGTCAAGCTCTACCCGTACCTCCCCGTCCTGAAGAAGGGCCTGGACACCGCGAGGTCACGTCCGGTCGCGGTGAAGTACAGCGAGGTCAGTGCGGCCGTCCAGGACAACGTGACGGCGGCCGTCACCGGAAAGAAGAGCGTCGACCAGGCCTCGGCGGACCTCCAGACAGCCCTCGCCGGCCTCGCCGACTGACCCCGACCGGCCGACCCCGACCGGCCGACTGACCCCGACGGTCGGCTGACCCGACCGACCGACCGACCCGACCGACCGACCCGACCGACCGTTCGACAGGAGCGATGGTGACCCACACGAGCACCGGCGCCGGCCGGACGGCGGCAGGAACGCCTGCCGCCGCTCCGGCCGGGCCGGCTCCCGTCGGCCGCGGGCGGCCCGGCCGGGGGCGCCGTCCGCGCGGGCGCGCGGACGGCCAGGGCCGGCTGGCCGCCGCGCTGCTCTCCCCCACCCTGGCCGTGCTCGGCGTCGTGATCGCGTTCCCGATCGCGGTGGCGATCTGGGACTCGCTGCACACCACCAGCGAGGAACTCGACGCCGACGGCCTGGTGGTGGAGGGCACGCGGTTCACCGGCCTGCGCAACTACGCCGACCTGTTCAGGGGCGAGGCCGGCGACCGCTTCCTGAACGCGTTGTGGAACACCTCGTTCTTCACCGTCACCACCGTCGTGCTGGAGACCCTGCTGGGCCTGGGCATGGCGCTGCTGATGCACCGGGCGTTCCGCGGCCGGGCGCTGTTCCGGGCGAGCGTGCTGGTGCCGTGGGCGATCCCCACCGCGATCTCCGCGCTGCTGTGGCGGTGGATCTTCTCCGCGGACGGCGTCGCGAACGCGGTGCTCGGGCGCGAGGTGCTCTGGACCGCCGACGGGGCCGCCGCCAAGTGGGCGGTGATCCTCGCCGACACCTGGAAGACCGCGCCGTTCGTGGCCCTGCTCGTCCTGGCCGGGCTGCAGATCATCCCGGCGGAGGTGTACGAGGCGGCCCGGGTCGACGGGGCGAACGCCTGGCAGCGGTTCTGGAGCATCACGCTGCCGATGGTCAAGCCCGCGCTGCTCGTCGCGGTGATGTTCCGGATGCTCGACTCGCTGCGCATGTTCGACGTGCCGCAGGTGCTCATCGGCACCCGCAAACCCGCGGTCGAGACGCTCTCCCAGCTGGCCTGGGACGAGGCGATGAACCTGCGGTTCGGACCGGCCGCCGCCTGCGCGATCGCCCTGTTCCTCTACATCATCCTCGCCGCGTACGTCTTCGTCCGGCTGCTGGGGGCCGACATCATCGGACGGGGGAACGCCAGGTGAAGCGCCTCACCAGTCCCCTGTCCCTGATCGCCGTCGTGGCGTTCTGCCTCGCGCCGTTCTACTGGATGATCGTCTCCAGCCTGCGCCGGACCAACGACATCCTCGACAAGTCGCCGCTGCCGAGCCCGTGGTCGCTGGAGAACTACCGGGCGGTGTTCGACGGCGGCAACGGGTTCGTCCGGGCGCTGGGCAACAGCCTGGTCGTGGCGGGCGTGACGACCGTCCTCACCCTGATCGTCGGGGTGTCGGCGGCGTACGCGCTGGCCCGGCTGGACTTCCGGTTCAAGCGCCTCGTGCTGGCGCTGATCGTGTCCACCTCGATGTTCCCGGTCAGCCTGCTCATCGTGCCGCTGCTGCGGCTCTTCACCGACATCGGCTGGATCAACAGCTACCAGGCGATGGTCGTGCCCAACCTGTCGTTCGCGCTGCCGCTCGCGGTCTGGAACCTCACCGTCTTCTTCCGGCAGCTGCCGTTCGAGCTGGAGCAGGCGGCGATGGTGGACGGCTGCACGGCGGGCCAGGCGTTCCGGAAGGTGATCCTGCCGCTGGCCGCGCCGGGCGTGTTCACCACGGCGATCATCACGTTCGTCATCGCCTGGAACGAGTACATGATCGCGGTGAGCATGGTCAACGAGCAGTCGATGAAGACCGCGAACGTGATCGTCGCCCAGTTCACCGGCCAGCACGGCTTCGACCAGCCGTTCGGCACCCAGATGGCGGCCGGGGTCGTCGTCACCGTCCCGCTGGTGATCGTCGTCCTGGTCTTCCAGCGCCGCATCGTCGCCGGCCTCACCTCCGGCGGCCTCAAATGATCCGCCTTGAATGATCCGCCTCAAGTGATCGTCTCAGTGATCAACCGTTAGTGATCATCCCGGGTTGAACCCGGCGTCACCTCCCGTTTCATCGTTCCCTCCAGTCTGCCCATGATCGGGCCCAATCCCCTCTGGAGTACCGCGCATGAGATCACCCCTGCCCGGACGCAGGTCGTTCCTGGCGATGACCGGCGTCTCCGCCGCCGCTTTCGCCGCCGGAACCGGCGTCGCCACCGCCGACGCCACGGCCGGCGGGAAGGTCCCGGCCGACCCGTTCGGCCTCGGCGTCGCGTCCGGCGACCCGTGGCCCGACGGCTTCGTCCTGTGGACGCGGCTCGCCCCCCGGCCCCTGGCGGCCGACGGCCACGGCGGCATGCCACCCCGCCCGTACACCGTGCGTTTCGAGGTCGCCGAGGACGAGGCGTTCGCACGCGTCGTCAAGCGCGGCCAGGCCATCGCCACGCCGGAGCTGGCGCACTCCGTGCACGCCGAGATCCGCGGCCTGCGCCCCGGCCGCGAGTACTTCTACCGGTTCCGCGCCGGCGACGAGGTGAGCCCGGCCGGCCGCACCCGCACCGCTCCCGACCCCCGGTCGACGCCCGCCGCGCTGCGCTTCGCCTCGGCCTCCTGCGCCGCCTGGTACCACGGGCACTTCACCGCGTACGACGACATGGCGAAGCAGGACCTCGACCTGGTCTTCTTCTTGGGCGACTACATCTACGAGTACGGCATCACCACGACCAACTGGTGGCGCCAGGAGCCGCTGCCCCTCGGCCCCGAGCACGGCACCGAGACGATCACGCTGGAGCAGTACCGGCTGCGCTACTCGCTCTTCAAGGCCGACGCCGCCCTCCAGTCCGCGCACGCCGCGGCCCCGTGGGTCTTCACCACCGACGACCACGAGGTGCAGAACAACCACGCCGACGAGTGGTCGGAGACCGGGATCGCGCCCGCGGACTTCCTGCGCCGCCGCGCCGTCGCGTACCGCGCGTTCTACGAGAACCTTCCGCTGCGCTCCAGCGTCCGGCCTGACGGGCCCGACCTGGCGCTCTACCAGCGGTTCCGCTGGGGTCGGCTGGCGCAGATCGACATGCTCGACAACCGCCAGTACCGCGACACCTACCCCGCCGGGGTGGTCACCGACAACTCACCCGAACGGCATGACCCGAAGCGCACGATCCTCGGCGCGCGGCAGGAGAAGTGGCTGTACGACGGGCTCGGCCGCTCCGACGCCACCTGGAACATCCTGGCCACCGGCGTCGTCATGGCCGAGATCGACCGCGACACCGGCGCCGGGCAGCTCTACAGCAACGACATGTGGGACGGCTTCCCCGCCAACCGCGACCGGCTGTGGGACGCCTTCCGGCGCCACCGGATCGCCAACCCGGTCGTGCTGTCCGGCGACATCCACCGCGCCGTCGCCGCCGAGCTCAAGGCGGACTGGAAGGACCCCGGCTCCCCCGCGATCGGCACCGAACTGGTCTGCAGCTCGGTCGGCTCCGACGGCGACGGCGCCGAGAGCGACCAGTACGCCGCGCTCTGGCTGGCCAACCCGCATGTCAAGTTCTACAACGCCCGCCGCGGCTACGTGACCGGGCACCTCACCCCCACGACGCTCACGTCCGAGTTCCGCAAGGTCGAGTACGTCAGCCGTCCCGGCGGCCCGGTCACCACCGCGGCGCGCTTCGTCACCGAGGCCGGCAAGCCCGGACTGACCCAGGAGGCCTGAGATGACAGAGCAGAACAGCGCGGAGAGCAGCAGGCCGCAGAGCAGGGAACCAGAGCGCAGCGGGCCAGAGAGCGGGGCGCCGGAGAGCAGCGCCGCGCGGCAGAGCGGGACGCGGCAGAACAGGGTCGCCCGCCGCACCGCCCTCGGGCTGGCAGCGGCCGCGCCCGCCGCCGTCGTCCTCGCCTCCCCGGCCGGCGCCGCGCACGCCGCCACCGCCGCCGGTCCGGCTCCGCGTCCCGTGCACCGCCTCCGCGCGAGATCGGAGATCGGCCGTATCCGGCTGAGCTGGGAACACGACCCGGGCAAACCCTTCGTCGACCACTACGCCGTCTACGGCGCGAAGACCCCGGGCTTCGCGATCGGCCCGGACACGCTCATCGCCAAGACCATCTACGCCTCGTTCTCCCACGACCGCATGGGCGGCCGCCGCCAGGACTGGCACTACCGCGTCGTCACCGTCGACGCGGCCGGCAACCGCAGCCGCCCGACCGCGCAGATCTCCGCGCACAGCACCGAGTCCGTCGCCGTCTCCGGGACGCCGCTGGCGACGGTCGGCACGTTCGACCACAAGAGCCTGGAGTTCGCGCTCGCGCCGAACCGGTCCGCGCAGTACCGCACCCGATTCCCGAACGGCGTCGACTACACCCACGGCACCGGCAGGCCGGAGACCGACTGGTCCTACATCCAGCCCGGCCCGTCGGACGCCTGGGGCGGCAACAAGGTCACCCGCGCCACGTTCCGCTTCGCCGTGGACCAGGTGCCCGCCGAGCCCTGGTTGTCGATCTGGCTCCTGGACACCCACGCCTCCCTCGCCGGAACGATCGTCCTCGGGCTCAACGGCACCGCGTTCACCGAGGTCAAGCTGGAGGGCGGCGCCATGCGCGGCTCCCTCGAAGGCGACGCCACCGTGCCGGGCACCACGCTCAAGCCCTCGTACGTCGAGCTGGCCCTGCCCGCCCTGACCACCGGCGAGAACGTCCTCACCATCGACAAGAAGCTCGGCTCCTGGCACGTCTACGACGCCCTGGGCATCTTCACCCGCTGATCCCCCGGCACCGGCGATCCGGGTGGTGGCTTCGGCCGCCGCCCGGATCGGCCGTCAGGGACGGCGTTCCAGGGCTCGCTGGATCTCCTCGTCGCCGGGGGCCAGCTTGCCGGCGCGTTCGAGGTCGGCGCGGGCCTCGTCGTCGCGGCCGAGCGCGCGCAGCGCGACGGCCCGGTTGTAGAGGAGCGCGGGCGTCTCGGCCGCGGTCTCGTCGGTGAGCTCGATGGCCCGGCTCAGATCGCGGACGGCGGCGTCGGCGTCGCCCCGTTCGAACGCCAGCCCGCCGCGGCACGCCCACGCGGTGGCCACCGTCGAGTCACGTTCGAGCGCCCGGTCGAACGCCGCGCGCGCGGGCCCGTCGCGTCCCTCGGCCGCCTCCACCTGGCCGAGGGCGCACAGCAGGTAGGGGTCGTCCGGAGCGGCGGCGAGCCCCGCCTCGCAGGCGGCGCGCGCCTCGGCGAGACGGTCCAGGGCGACGAGGATGCCGGCCCGGTTGGGGTGCGCCTCGGTGAAGCCCGGGTCGATCTCCAGCGTGTGGTCGAGATCGGCGAGCGCGCCGTCGAGGTCACCGGACGCGAACCGGGCCTGCGAACGGTTGAAGTACGCCTCGGGGAACGGCGGCCCCGCCTCCGCCGCCGTCTCGTAGTCGGCGATCGCCTCGGCCACCCGGCCCAGCCGGTAGAGCAGGTTGCCGCGGTCGATGTAGTAGTCGGGGTAGACCGGGTCGGCGGCGATGACCTCGTCCCAGTCGCGCAGCGCGTCGGCGGTGCGGCCGAGCCGGTCGTACAGCTGGGCGCGGTTGGCGCGCAGGACCATGCGGTGCTGGGCCTCGGCGTCGTCGGGCAGGTCGCGGTCGGCGAGGTCGATCGCCTCCTGGACCAGCGCCAGCGCCTGGTCGAGCCGGCCGCGGCGCGACTCGATCAGGGCCCGGCCGTTGAGGTCGAACCCCAGCTTGACGGCGCGTTCGGCCCGGTCGGGCAGCAGCCCGCAGAGCGCGATGCCGGTGTTGACCCAGCCCAGCGCGGCGTCGAGGTCGCGGCGCGCCGGGTCGTGGTGCCGGACCGAGAGCATGCCGAGCGTGTAGGCGATCGTCGAGTGCCAGAGCGGCGAGGTGGTGCGGGCCCGCGCGTCGAGGAGCACACGTTCGGCGTCGTCCTCGCGGTCCAGCGCGCCGAACGCCATCGCGGTGTCGTGCACCAGGCGCCACCAGGTCTCGGGGTCGCCGTCGGGGTCGGCGCACGCCAGGCCGCGCGGCCCCAGTTCGGCCACGGCGTGGTGACACCCCTGTTCCAGGCACCATTCGGCGGCGAAACGATAGGCCTGGGCCGCCCGGCGCGGGTCGGTGCCGTGCTCGCGGTGCCACGGGACGGCGCCCAGCCGGGGGCCGACCAGCCCCTGGGCGATCAGCTCGTCCGCCCGCAGATCGTGCTCGCGCGGGCTCAATGCAGCTTCGGAGACAGTGTCGCCTCCGGTACGTTCCAGTGTCCTCACCGTGAGCAGGTCGGCGCTGATCCTCCGCGTCAGCACCTCGATCAGCTCGCGGTCGGCGGTGTCGGCCAGGTCGAGTCCGATCACCTCGAGGGTCAGCGGCCCGGTGGCGGCCAGGTGGTCGCGCACGAACTCGGCGACGCCGTTGGCGATCCGCAACGTACGGCGCGGCGCGGGCACCAGGATGCGCTCGGCGCGCGGCAGCCGGGTGGAGAGCGGGCGGCGCCGCGCAGGGACGCGGTCGCGCAGGTCGGGCGCCACCACCCGGATCTCGATGTCGTGCGCGGCGACCAGGGCGGGCCCGCGGTCGAGGGCCTCCGGGACCAGCGCGTGGAGCAGGGCTCCCCCCGCCGTGTAAGGGCCGCGCAACCGGCGGTCGGCACGGATCCTCAGGACACGGTCGCGGCGCACCCGGCGGCCTCCTCGACGGGACGGGGAACCTGCGCGGATTCCCGGAAGGGGGTCGGAAAGAAAGCGGCTCCCGCGGCACGGCCCAACCACGCGCCGCGGGAGCCAGTCAATGGCGTGGGATCAGCCCGAATGCTTCGCGCTGGCCGCTCCACGCATCGCGACCATGCCCGGTCGATGAACGACGACCTTCTTCATGTCGCACCCCTCCCTGGTGGATAACTTGCGAACGCAGACCATCATGCGTGAACACCTGCCCCATCCGCATTCGGACGATCTGTCCTCATTCGGACACCTGACAACGGTTGACATCGACGTTGACCAGTGAGCCGTTCCGGCATGTTAGGCACAGGCCGAATAGGGGCCCATGCATCGGCGCCAGCCCCGTGACCTCGGTGAAGCCGCAACCGCACCAGGCGGCTCAGGTCCTCAATCGAGGACGTCCCGCAGCGTGGCGACCGCATGGGCGCGGTGCCGGTCGAGCCACTCGACGGCCGCCTCGACGTCGCCCTCGCGGAGGGCGGCGAGGACGGCGCGGTGCTCGTGGACGACGCGCTCGCGGTTGGGCGTGCCGCCGTAGTAGAGGGAGCGGTAGGCGTCGGTCGCGTCCCACAGGGTGGTGATCAGCCGGACGAGGCGCGGCATGCCCGCACGTTCGAACAGCATGAAGTGGAAACGGCGGTTGGCGGCGGCCATCGCGGCGACGTCGCCCGCCTCTCCGGCGCGTTCGACCTCGTCCTGCGCGGCCTCCAGCTCGGCGAGGACTTCGGGGGTCAGGCGCCCGCCCGCGGCGCGCACCGCCTCCGCCTCCAGCAGCTCGCGGATGCGGTAGATCTCCCGCAGGTCGGCCATCGACAGGACGGCGACGAAGTACCCGCGGTGGGCCTCGTGCACGACCAGGCCCTCGCCTTCGAGGATCTTCAGCGCCTCGCGCAGCGGCACCCGGCTGACGTCCAGCCGTTCGGCCAGCGCGTCCTGGCGGATCGGCGCGCCGGGCTTCAGCTCCCCCGTGGTGATCATGTGGCGTACCTCGCCCAGCACGAACTGCTGGGCGGTCGGCGGCCGCCGGGACCGCGGGCCGGCGCTCACGGCAGGTCCCCCAGCACCGCCGCGGTGTCCTCGCCGAGCCGTGGCGGCGCGGTGCGGTAGACCGGCGGCGTCGCGCTCATCCGGATCGGGTTGGCCACCTGCCCGACCGGCCCGTCCCTTCGCGGATCGTCCAGCCCGACCTCGGCGCCCAGTCCCAGCCGTCCGGCGAGGTCGAACGCGGCGGCCAGATCGTTGATCGGCCCGCACGGCACCCCGGCCCCGGTCAGCTCACCGAACCACTCGTCCGCCGTCCTGGCCTCCAGCGCCGCCGACAGCTCGGCCACCAGCACCTCCCGGTGCGCCACCCGCGCGCTGTTACTGGCGAACCGCTCGTCACCCGCAAGCTCCGGGCGCCCGATGCGCTCGCACAGCAGGCGGAACTGCCGGTCGTTGCCGACCGCCAGCACCAGCGGCCGGTCCTTCGCGCGGAACACCTCGTACGGGGCGACGCTCGGATGCCCGTTGCCCATCGCGCGCGGCACGACCCCGCCCGCCACGTACGCCGACGCCTGGTTGGTCAGCGCCGACAACAACGAGGTCAGCAGCGACACCTCGACGTGCTGCCCCTCCCCGGTCCGGTCGCGGTGCCGCAGCGCGGCGAGGATCCCCATCCCGGCGTGCAGCCCGGTGATGACGTCGACCAGCGCGACGCCGGCCTTGGTGCCGTCCCCGCCCGGCTCGCCTGTCACGCTCATCAGCCCGCCCATCGCCTGGACGAGCAGGTCGTAGCCCGCCAGGTGAGAGCCCTCGCCCGCGCCGAACCCCGTCACCGAGCAGTAGACGAGCCCCGGATGCGCGGCCAGCAGCTCCTCGTGCCCCAGCCCGAGCCGTTCCATCGTCCCCGGGCGGAAGTTCTCGATCAGCACGTCCGCGCGCGCCACGATCTTCCGCGCGGCCGCCCGGTCGCCCTCGTCCCGCAGGTCCAGCGTGACCGACCGCTTGTTGCGGTTGACGGCCAGGAAGTACGTGGCCTCGCCGTCCGCGTACGGCGGCCCCCAGGCGCGGGTGTCGTCCCCGTCGCCCGGCCGTTCGATCTTCACGACCTCCGCGCCGAGGTCGGCCAGCAACATCGTCGCGTACGGTCCCGCCAGTACTCGGCTGAAGTCGGCGACGACGACGCCGTCCAGTGATCGCATCCGTGTCCTCTCACCCGGAGTGGCCAAACCACATCTTAATACTCAATACTGGATCCAAAATAAGATCTGCCGCAAACCAGGAGGCCCAGCATGAAGTCCCACCCGTTCGAGCTGTTCGCGATCGACGGACTGCTGTCCGACGAGGAACGGGAGATCCAGCGCACCGTCCGCACCATGGGCGACCGCGAGCTGCGCCCGCACGTGGCGGACTGGTTCGAGGACGGTGAGATCCCCGCCCACGACCTCGCCCGGCGCCTGGGCGACCTCGGCGTCCTGGGCATGCACCTCCAGGGCTACGGCTGCGCCGGCACCAGCGCCGTCTCCTACGGCCTGGCCTGCCTCGAACTGGAGGCGGTCGACTCCGGCCTGCGCAGCCTGGTCTCCGTCCAGGGCTCCCTGGCCATGTACGCGATCTGGAAGTACGGCTCCGAGGACCAGAAGAACGAGTGGCTCCCCGGCATGGCCGCCGGCGAGAAGATCGGCTGCTTCGGTCTCACCGAGCCCGACGCCGGCTCCGACCCCGGCGCGATGCGCACCACCGCCAAGCGCGACGGCACCGACTGGATCCTCAACGGCACCAAGATGTGGATCACCAACGGCTCGGTCGCCGACATCGCCGTCGTGTGGGCCCGCACCGACGAGGGCGTCCGCGGCTTCCTCGTCCCCGGCGGCACCCCCGGCTTCACCGCCCCCGAGATCAAGAAGAAGCTCTCCCTCCGCGCCAGCGTCACCTCCGAGCTCGTCCTCGAGGACGTCCGCCTCCCCGCGTCCGCGCTGCTCCCCGAGGCCCGCGGCCTGTCCGGCCCCCTCGGCTGCCTCAACGAGGCCCGCTTCGGCATCGTCTTCGGCGCGATCGGCGCCGCCCGCGACTGCCTCGAAACGGCCCTGTCCTACGCCGCCGACCGCCAGGTCTTCGCCCGCTCGCTCGCCTCGTACCAGCTCACCCAGCAGAAGCTCGCCGACATGACCCTCGAGCTGGGCAAGGGCATGCTCCTGGCCCTCCACCTGGGCCGCCTCAAGGACGCCGGCGACCTCCCGCCCGAGCGCGTCAGCCTCGGCAAGCTCAACAACGTCCGCGAGGCCCTCGACATCGCCCGCCAGTGCCGCACCATCCTCGGCGCCAACGGCATCACCCTCGAATACCCGGTGATCCGCCACGCCAACAACCTCGAATCCGTCCTCACCTACGAGGGCACCAGCGAGGTCCACTCCCTCGTCATCGGCCGAGCCCTGACCGACGAACCCGCTTTCCGCTGACCCCCGCCAAGGGGCCTGTGGACAACTCGAGCACCCCACCTCGGACGTCTACTACGATCTGCGTTCGGATCGTCACACAACGTCCACCGGAAGGGTCGATGCGACAATGGGTGCCCCCGCCAACCGACAACTCCACTCACGGGTGCTGGCCTTGGAAGATCGATCACAACGCCACGACGAGGACATCGCCGCCATCTCCGATACCGCCATCGAGACCCTCGAACGCGTCAGGACCATCGAGACCGACGTGGCCGATCTCAAGATCCAGGTGACCGGTCTC
>NZ_JBEYUA010000025.1:0-101346 GCF_040643285.1 Spirillospora sp. NPDC047279 | reverse complement strand
CTCGACACTCGCGTGACCGGCCTCACGGCCGACATGGCCGATCTCAAGATCCAGGTGACCGGCCTCGACACTCGCGTCACCGGCCTCACGGCCGACATGGCCGATCTCAAGATCCAGGTGACCGGTCTCGACACTCGCGTGACCGGCCTCACGGCCGACATGGCCGATCTCAAGATCCAGGTGACCGGCCTCGACACTCGCGTCACCGGCCTCACGGCCGACGTGGCCGGCCTCAAGACCGACGTGTCCGAACTCAAGACCGACGTGTCCGGCCTCAAGACCGACGTGTCCGAGCTCAAGGTCGGCATGTCCGATCTCAAGCGGAGTGTCGGGACCCTGGAGAAGGGTGTCGGGGCGCTGCTGGCGCATGCGGGGGTAAGCGTGCGGGAGGAGTGACGGGAGGCCCCCGCCGTTGCGCCCTGGGGCGGTGCGGCGGGGGCTCGCGGTCAGCGGCGGTAGGTGAGGCCGTAGCCGTACGGGAAGAGGGGGGTCTTGCCGTCGCCGCGGTTGATGGGCTGCTGGTCGGCGCTCTTCATCCAGGTCACGGGCAGCTTGCCGGTCGGGCGGGCGAGGCCGTAGAGGACGTCGGCGACGCCGCGGCCCTCGGTGCCGGGCAGCCAGGACGCGACCAAGGCGTTCCACTTGGGCAGTTCGGCGGCGATGTCCAGCGGGCGGCCGGAGACCAGGACGACGATGACCGGGACGCCGGAGGCGCGGAGGCGTCCGATCGTCGCCAGGTCGTCGGCGTCGAGGCCCATGCCGGCGGGACGGTCGCCCATGAACTCGGCGTACGGGAGTTCGCCGACGACGGCGACGGCGGCCTTGTACGAGCGGTCGACGCCGGTTCCGTCCTTGCTGTAGGTGACCGTGGTGCCGCGGCCGGCGTTCTGCTCGATGCCCTTCAGGATCGTGGTGCCGGGCGTGATCGGGCCGGGCGAGCCCTGCCAGGTGATCGTCCAGCCGCCGGTCTGGATGCCGATGTCGTCGGCGCTCTTGCCCGCGACGAAGATCTTGTTGTTGGTGCGGGAGAGCGGCAGGACGTTCCGGTCGTTCTTGAGCAGTACCTGGGAACGGGCGGCGGCGTGCCGGGCCAGGGCGCGGTGCTCGGGGCTGCCGACGGTGCGCAGGTAGCCGCGGTCGGCGAACGGGCGCTCGAACAGGCCGAGCTCGACCTTCTTGGTCAGGATGCGGCGGTTGGCGTCGTCGATGCGGGCCTGCGGGACCCGGCCGGCCCGCACCTCGGCGCGCAGGGTCTCGATGAACCGCCTCCAGTCGTACGGGACCATGAACATGTCGATGCCGGCGTTGACCGCCGTGGTGACCTCGGCGGCGGTGAAGCCGGGCTGCCCGTCGATCTGGTCGATGCCGTTCCAGTCGGAGACGACCAGCCCGGAGAAGCCGAGCTCCCTCTTGAGGACGTCGGTGATCAGGTAGCGGTGGCCGTGCAGCTTGACGCCGTTCCAGGAGCTGAACGAGATCATCACCGAGCCGACGCCCCTGCGGACGGCGGCCTGGAAGGGCGGGAGGTGAACGCGGCGCAGTTCGGCCTCGGACACCTGGGTGTCACCCTGGTCGACGCCGCCGGTGGTGCCGCCGTCGCCGACGTAGTGCTTGGCGGTGGCGAGGACCGAGGCCTTGCCGCCGAGCCGGCGGCCCTGGAAGCCGGTGACGATGGTCGACAGGGACGCGGGCAGTTCGGGGACCTCGCCGAACGACTCGTAGGTGCGGCCCCAGCGGTCGTTGCGCGCGACGCACAGGCAGGGCGCGAACGTCCAGTCGGGGCCGGTGCCGGTGACCTCCTCGGCGGTCGCCTGCCCGATGCGCTGCACGAGCTCGGGGTCGCGGGTCGCGCCGAGGCCGATGTTGTGCGGGAAGATCGTCGCGCCGACGACGTTGTTGTGGCCGTGCACCGCGTCCACGCCGTAGATCAGCGGGATGCGCAGCGGCGTGGCGATCGCCTGCCGCTGGAAGCCGTCGGTCATGTCGGCCCACGCCTCGGGCGTGTTGGGGGTGGGCGTGGAGCCGCCGCCCGAGAGGACGGAGCCGAGCCGGTAGCGGGTGATGTCGTCGCCGGTGAGCGACCCGCGCTCGGCCTGCGTCATCTGCCCGATCTTCTCGTCCAGGCTCATCCGTTCGAGCAGGGCCTCCACCCGTTCACGGACGGGTGAGCGCGAGCCGGTGGCCGTGTCGGCCGTCGCGGCGCCGCCCGAGGCCAGCATGAACGTGGTGAGCAGGCCGATGGCGAGGGACCGGGGTGGACTGCGGTGCATCGTCGCCTCCGCTGGAGGTCGGGAACCGGAATACGTTGCCCCACTCAACAAATGGAACGTAAGGCGATCGACGGGCCCGCGCAACGACCGCATCCGGACACCCGGGGGTGGACCAAAGCGTAACCTGTGGGTTACGCTTTAGCCGTGGACGAGGTGGTGAACGCGATCGCCGACCCGGTGCGCCGGGAGATCCTGGCGTTGCTGCGCGCCGAGCCGCGCAGCGCCGGCGACATCGCGGCGCGCTTCCCGATCAGCCGTCCCGCGATCAGCCGCCACCTGCGCGTCCTGCGGGAATGCGGGCTCGTCCGCGACGAGCTGGTGGGCAGGCGCCGCCTGTACACGCTCGACCCCGCGCCGCTCACCGGCCTCGCCGAATGGATCACCACGCTGCGCGCTCCCGCGAGCTGGGACCACCGGCTGGACGCCCTGGAGACCGAGGTCCGCCGCACCACCCGCGACCGCCGGCGCACCGACGGCGAAGGCGAAGGCACCATCCGCGAACGCGGACGCACCACCGGCTCGCGCAAGCACACGGCCCGCCAGAACGCCACCGGCACATCCGCCAACTTCAGCACCGACACGCGCAGCGACACAGCTGCCCACACCGACACCGACACCGACACCGACACCGACACCGAGGAGAACACGGCATGACCCCGATACCGACCGGCAGGCTGCGGCGTACGGCCGACGGCTCCGAGCTCGTGCTCAGCCGCACTTTCAAGGCGCCCATCGAGGACGTCTGGGCGAGCGTCACCGAACCCGAGCGGACGGCCCGGTGGTTCGGCCCGTGGGAGGGCGAGCCGGGAGCGGGCAACGTGATCAAGACGCGGATGCTCTTCGAGGAGGGCGAGCCGTGGATGGAAATGCGCATCGAGGCGTGCGAGCCGCCCGAACGCCTGCTGCTCAGCGCCGACGACGAGTCGGGCGGACGGTGGGAGCTGGAGGCGCGCCTGGCGGAGGCCGACGGCGTGACCGTGCTGGAGCTGATCCACCACCGCATCCGCGACGAGATGCTGGGCTCGATGGGGCCGGGCTGGGAGTACTACCTCGACATGCTGGTCGCGTCGCGCGAGGACACGCCGCGCCCGGCGTTCGAGGACTACTACCCCGCGCAGAAGGACTACTTCGACGGACTTGCCTGAGGGCGATCGCCCGGGATCGAACCGAGGACTTCCAGGGCCACAACCTGGTGTGCAGACCACTACACCACGACCGCCGTGTCTCCGGCAGGATTCGAACCTGCGGCCTTCGGGTTCGCAACCCGACGCGCTTTCCCCTGCGCCACGGAGACTCGTTGTTCAGTTGTGCGTACCGGATGCAGGAATCGAACCTGCCTGATGCGGTTTATGAGACCGCCGAAGGCGCCAGCCTTCCTATCCGGCGCGGAGGGTGTGAGATTCGAACTCACGCAGGGGGTGACCCTGACGACGGCTTAGCAAGCCGCTGCCTTCCCACTCGGCCAACCCTCCGGGAAAACGAAGAACCGCCCTGACGGACTCCGGGTCCGCGGGCGGTGGGCACGTCGTACGCGCAGGTCGGATCACCTGTGGCGACGGGCACTCCCGAGACCGGAGAGGCTGCGGCTACTGCTGTGCATTCGATGGCGTCGCATCGTTCCGCTCCCCTCTCGGCCGGTCTTGTGTGTGTTCGACGTTCACTCTGCCAAGCCGGTTCCGTTGCCGCAACGCATTTATTCGGCGGGCCGGTCGAAAACCCGGCCCGCCGAAACAGAAAATGCCCGTCAGCCCAGGTCGGTGAACCACGTCACGGCTCCCAAGCCCTGAATTCCTTCGCCGCGACGCACCCCCTGGCCGACCGCACCGAGCTGTCGATCACGGACGTCAAGGACGAGCCAGTCATGTGGACCGAACGCGCACCACGCGAATGGGTCGACTGGTGGGCCGTCAACCCACGGCCCGACGGCTCCGCCCCGCGATGGGGTCCGACCAACGACAACGTGGAAGAGATGCTGGAGCAGGTCGCCGAAGGCGCCGCCATCTGCTTCGCCCCGGCCAGCATGGCCCGCTACTACTCACGTCCCGACCTGGCCTGGATCCCCATGACCGGCGCGCACCCCCTCCGCGTGGCGCTCGCCTGGGTGGACGGACAAGCCGGCCCCCTGGTCCAAAGCTTCGCCCACATCGTCCGCACCCTCCAAGCCACACAGACCTCGCCGCCCGGCCGGACCGCATAGACCGACCGGACCGCATGGAGCGCGCGAACCGACCGGCCAGGACTCGCAGAACGCAACGCGCAGAAGTGAACGTAAAGCGCGCGAGCCGCGCCGTGACGTGACGCACGGTGCGGCTCGCGCTCAGGTGACGCTGGGGTCTTCCCTCTCAGTGCTGGTAGAGCTCGCTGTTAGTCGAGCTTCCAGAGTTCGTACTCTTCCCAGGGCGCGGAACTGCCCTTGCAGTCCCAGGCCTCCCAGCCCTCGTTCCGCACGCCGGCCTTCCCGGCCTCCTTGCAGCTCGAGTGCCAGTAGAACCGGGCACCCGTGTCGCTCCACCGAGCCCGCTGCTGCTCCGCGGCCTGTGCCGACGCCGTTGGCACAACGCACGCGGTGACGGCCAGGGCGGCGCCACACGCACCGATGAGGATTCGCTTCTTCATCGCATCGCCTCGCTTTCGGGGGGATGACTACGTTCGCGTATGAGAATCTCACGCTGAGTAGTCGATCCTGGGTCAGGCACAGTCCACGATTGGGTAGATCTGCGAACGCCCCCGCGCGCCGGTCGTTGCCAGCACCCACCCGCACGGCCACAACCCGGCGACCGGCACGAGCGGCCAGCACGAGCGACCCGCAAGGCGCGTGACTACGAGTGAGGTTCCCCCCGTTCCCCGGCCACCTACGGTGAGATGGGTCATCGGAAGCCGCCGTCGCGAATGAGCGGTGGGTGCGGCGGTTCGTGCGGGCGATTGGCGCGCGCGTGGTTGGTGCCGGGGCTCACGTGGTGACGGCGTGCGTGGTCGGCCTTAGGGGCGCGGGGTTGGTGCGGGGGCGTGGGCGTGGGGTTATTGGATTGTGGCTAGGGATTGGGTGGCTATTTCTCGTTCTTCGTCGGTTGGGATTACCAGGACCCTGACTTCGGCGTGGTCGGGGGAGATCTGGCGTTCTTTGCGGGAGGGGGTGGTGTTGCGGGCGGTGTCCACGGTGATGCCCAGGCGGTCCAGGCCGGACAGGGAGCGGGCGCGGATGCCGGCGTCGTTCTCGCCTACGCCGGCTGTGAAGACGATGGCGTCGACGCGGCCCAGCACCGCGTAGTAGGCGCCCACGTACTTGCGTATGCGGTGGCAGTAGATGTCGAGGGCCTCGCGCGCGTCCGCGTCGTCGGCGTTCGCGCGGCGCCATACCTCGCGGAGGTCGCCGGCGCCCGCGAGACCGAGCATGCCGCTGTGCTTGTTGAGCGCGGTGTCGACCTCGAGGAGGCTCATGTCGGCCACCCGGGCGAGGTACGCGGGCAGCGCCGGGTCGATGTCGCCGGAACGGGTGCCCATGACCAGGCCTTCGAGGGGTGTGAGGCCCATCGAGGTCTCCACGCTGCGGCCGCCTTGGACGGCCGTCGCGCTCGCGCCGTTGCCCAGGTGCAGGACGATGCTGTTGGTCTCCTCGTAGGGGCGGCCCAGCATCTCCGCGGCGCGGCGGGAGACGTACGCGCAGGACGTACCGTGGAAGCCGTACCGTCGTACGCCCAGGTCGGACGCCCACGAGCGGGGCACGGCGTAGGTGTGGGCGTGCGGCGGCAGCGTCTGGTGGAACGCGGTGTCGAAGACCGCCACGTGCGGCAGGTCGGGGAAGACGCCGCGCGCGACGCGGATGCCCTCCAGGTTGGCGGGGTTGTGCAGCGGCGCGAGCGGGCTGAGCTCGTCGATGGCCTTCTCGACCGCGTCGTCGATGACGACCGGGTCGCTGAACCGGTCGCCGCCGTGCACCACCCGGTGCCCGACCGCCACGACGTCGGTCAGCGCCGGGCCCTCGGACTCGAAGACGTCGAGGATCGCGCGCAGCCCGGCCTCGTGGTCGGGGTACCGGTCCTCGCGGGCCGACTCCGCCGTGCTGTGCTCGAGCCTGCCGTTCTGCTCGCCGATGCGTTCGAGCAGGCCGGACGCCAGGGTGCCGGTGGCGGGGTCGAGCAGCCGGTACTTGATCGAGGACGAGCCGCAGTTGAGCACCAGGACGTTCACGGGTTCTCTCCCTGTGCCTGGACGGCGGTGATGGCCACGGTGTTGACGATGTCCTGCACGGTCGCCCCGCGCGACAGGTCGTTCACCGGCTTGCGCAGGCCCTGGAGCACCGGGCCGACGGCGACCGCGCCCGCGCTGCGCTGGACGGCCTTGTAGAGGTTGTTGCCGGTGTTGAGGTCGGGAACGATGAAGACGGTCGCGCGGCCCGCCACCGGGTTGTCGGGCAGCTTGGTCCGCGCCACCCCCGGGTCGATCGCCGCGTCGTACTGGATCGGCCCCTCGACGAGCAGGTCGGGACGCCGTTCGCGGACGAGCGCGGTCGCGGCGCGGACCTTGTCGACGTCGCCGCCGTGGCCGGAGTCGCCGGTCGAGTACGAGAGCATCGCGACGCGCGGCTCCACCCCGAACCGCGCGGCGGTGGCCGCGGCGGAGATCGCGATCGCGGCGAGCTCCTCGGCGTCCGGCTCGGGGTTGACGGCGCAGTCGCCGTAGACGAGCACGCGGTCGGGCAGGCACATGAAGAAGACGCTGGACACGATGTCGGTGCCCGGCGCGGTCTTGATCACCTCGAACGCGGGCCTGATCGTGTGCGCCGTGGTGTGCGCGGCACCGGACACCATGCCGTCGGCCAGCCCCAGGTGCACCATCAGCGTGCCGAAGTACGAGACGTCGGTGACGGTGTCGCGGGCCAGGTCGAGGCTGACGCCCTTGTGCGCGCGGGCCCGGGCGAGTTCCTCGGCGAACCGTTCGCGCAGGGCCGGGTCGAACGTGCTGAGAACGCGGGCGTCACTCACGTCCAGCCCGAGGATCGCCGCGCGCCGTTCGATCTCGGCGGCGTCGCCCAGCAGGGTCAGTTCGGCGACGCCGCGGCGCAGCAGCAGGTCGGCGGCGCGAAGGATGCGCTCGTCCTCACCCTCGGGCAGGACGATGTGCCGGCGCGCCGAGCGCGCCCGTTCGAGCAGGTCGTACTCGAACATCAGCGGCGTCACCGCGGTCTTGCTGACCTGCAGCCGGTCGAGCAGCGCCTCGCCGTCGACGTACTCGTCGAACAGCCCCAGCGCCGTCTCGATCTTGCCGTCGGCCTCCGGCGTGAAGCGGCCCTCGACCTTCGACAACAGGGTGGCCGTCTCGAACGTGTCCTCCTCGGTGATCACCACCGGGAGCCGGACCGACATGCCGTCGAGCAGCTGGGCGACCGGTTCGGGCAGCTCCATGCCACCGCTCATCACGATGCCCGACAGCGCCGGGAAGGTCGGCGCGGTGTGCGCGACCAGCAACCCCGGCAGCAGGCCGGCGGCCCGGTCGGCCGGAATGATGATCGCCGCGTCCTCGGTGAGGCGGGTGAGGATGTTGGGCAGCGACATCGCACCGACGATGATCTTGCCGATCTCGCGGCCGAGCAGGCGTTCCTCGCCCAGCAGCAGCTGCCCGTCGCACGCCTCCATCAGGTCGTGCACGGTCGGCGCGCTGAGCCGCGGCACCTCGGGCAGCGCGAACAACATGCGGTCCAGCCGCGCCACCGCGCTCACGTCGGCGGCTCCGACCCGGGTGACGACGGTGGCCAGCTCGGTCGCGTGCTCGGCCTTGACCTCGGCGAGCGCCAGATCGACCGCGACCCCGTTCTGCGCCGGTGTACGGCCCTGGCCGTTCACCACCAGCAGCAGCGGCGCGCCCAGGTGGGCGGCGAGGGTCGCGTTGAACTCGAACTCCGTCGGCGCCCCGACGTCGGTGTAGTCGGTGCCGACGATGACGACCGCGTCCACCTGCTCGGCGAGGCCGCGGTAGCGGGCGACGATGTCGGCGGTGGCGCGCTGCCGGTCGGCGTGCACGTCCTCGTACGTCACGCCGGTGGCGGTGTGGGCGAGCCGGAAGCGCGAGCGCAGCGTCTCCACCAGATGATCCGGCCGGCCCGCCCGGATCACGGGCCGGAAGACGCCGACGCGCCCGACCCTCCGGGACAGCAGCTCGGTCATGCCGACCGCGATGGCGGCCTTCTTGGTGGCGGCGTCACTGGCCGCGATGTACACCGCGTGCGTCATTCCCCCCGGCCCTTCGCCGTCCGATCGGGCATGAACGATCGTACGGGACCCCCCGCCACGGCCCCTCGCCGGGCGCCGGTCGACCGCCCGCCCAGCGGAGGAGCCTCGCTCCGTCCACCGGTGGTGGGCTCTTCCGCTGGACGGCGGTCGAGCTCTCCGAACGGCGGGAGGCTAGGGCGGGCTAGCCGCTGAGGGCCAGGCGGAGGGCGCTGAGCGCCTCGTAGACGCGGACCTTGACCACGTCGACCGGCACTCCCAGCGACGCCGCGGCCTCGTTCACCGACCGCTCGCGGAAGACCGTCTGGTCGAGGATCTCTCGATGGACCGGGGCGAGTGAACGGAGCGCCCGCGCGACGACCGCCGGACCCGGGGCGGTCGCCGTCGCGGACATCTCGTCCACCGCGTTCTTTCCGTATCGCAGTGCCACGGGATGAATCTCGCACCGCACCACCGCCACCGGGCGTTCCCTAAGCCCCCTTTAAGGTCCGGCTCAGGAGACCTTAGGCGGAGGGGATCTCCCGCGGGCACCGACGCCCCTGAAGAGACCCGGCTCCGCCCGGTCGTTTGCGGTCAGTCGGTGAGCTCCAGGCGTTCTACCGTCCACTGCGTGTCGGCCGGCCCGGGTGCGCATGAGCGGGCCAGGACGGGGAGGACGGCTGCCGGGTCGCAGCCGTACAGGCCGGCGCCCCAGGCCGCGTTGGCCTCCACGACGGCCCAGCCGCGGTCGCGGATCCTGCCGACGTCGACCACCACCGCGGGCGGAACGGGTACCTCGGCCAGCAGTCCGGCCGCGTACTCTCCCGCGGCCCGAACGTCCTCCTCCGATGCCTCCCAGCGGCCCGCGGCGGTGCGCGCCAGCCCGCCGTCGCGCAGGTACGGCGACATCGTCACGACCTCGCCCGCCAGCACGAAGCACCGGAACTCGATCTCCCACGTCACCGGCTCGCCGACGAGAACGGGGGTCTCGCCGGGAAGCACGTCCTCGCCCGGCAGGTCGTCTCCGGCCCGGTACACCGTGCCCTCGAACGCCTTCCGCCCGTCCGCGGGCTTCACGAACATCGGCTCGTTCAGGGAACGGCGCACGGCTTCCAGCGTCGACTCGTTCACCTCGCGCCGCCGGTGCCGTTCGGGCAGACCGAGCAGCCAGTCGTGCGGCGCGTCGACCAGTCCCACGCCGAGCCGAGCCGCGATCACCTCGACGAACGTCGGCTCGCCGTACAGGACCACGTCCTGCCCGCGCAGGTGACCGGGCGCCCGCCAGCCGCCGAGCCGCTCGGTCTTCCAGCCCGCCGCGCCGGCCGCCGCCCGCAGCACCTTCGAGTCGTCGGTGTAGCGGGGCGAGAGAACGAGGGTCGGCACCGGGAACCTCCGGGTGATCAGAAATCTGCTGCCGCTCTATGACGTCCGGCGGCCCGCCGAAGTTTCTCCGGAATCCGCGGCGTCCGTGTCGAGGACGCGGTGGCCGCTCCGACCACGGGGTGAAGGGCGCCCAGGAGGGGCACCCGCGCCAGAAGGAGACCCGCCGTGAAGTACATGATCATCATCTACGGCAACGCCGAACTGTGGACCTCGTTCCCCGCCGAGCAGGCCCGGAAGGCGCTCGCCGAGCAGGACGCGTTCAACGTCCGGTACAAGGAGACCGGTGAGCTCCTCGGCGCGTACGGCAACGCCGACGCCGTCCGCGCCAGGACCGTCCGCGTCCGCGACGGGGTGTCCGCCGTCACCGACGGCCCCTATCTGGAGACCAAGGAGTACCTGGCCAGCTGGTACCTGGTGGACGTCGAGGACGAGCAGCGCGCCCTGGACCTCGCCGCCGAGATCCCGTTCGCCTCGGTCGGCGCCGTGGAGGTGTGGCCGATCCTGCACGAGGCCGCCGGCAACGCGCTCTGACCTCACAACCCAGGGACCCTCACCGCACGGATCCCCTGCTGCCGGATCTTCGGCAGGTGCCCGGACGAGCGGCGTCCACGGGGTTTCAGCGGGCTCGTTCGGCCGCGTCCAGGAAGGCTTCGCGCACCCGGTCGGTGCTGGTCCCGTCCATGCCCAGCATCCCGGCCACCTGATCGGCGAGCCGTACGTACGGCTCGTAGTGCGCCGACGCCAGATCCCCCGCCGGTGCCGCCTCGCGCGGCGCCGGCGGGGACGTCCACGCGGACAGGTCGGGCAGGTCACGCCGCGGCTCGTCCAGCGTCAGCAGCGTGTCGAAGCGCCCCGCCGCCGCGTCGCGCGGCGTCAGCGGCCGTGCGCCCGGCGCGAACAACCCGCGCAGCGTCGCGGGCACGCTCGCGTGCTCGCGCGTCCCGGCCTCCACCGCCCCCGCCGGAACGTACGGCGAGATCACGACCGCGGGCACCCGGCCGCCGGTCGTCGCGAAGCCGAACGCGGCGCTCTTGCGGTGGATGAGCCACCGCAGCACCCTCACCGCCGGGCTGCGGCCCTCCCCCGGGTTCGCCATGCCCGCCGCGGCCGGCACGTGATCGTAGAACCCGCCGTTCTCGTCGTACGTCACCAGCAGGATCGTCCGCTCGAAGACCTCCGGATGCCCCCGCAACGTCTCGTACACCCGCGCCACCAGTGCCTCGGCCCGCACGAAGTCGCCCTCGCCGTCGTCGGCGTCCTCGTGGTCGGCGGCCAGGTCGTTGCCCGGGTGCTGGCTGTCGCTGGACGGGCCGGGCCGGTGAACGGGCTCGATGAACGAGTACGCGGGCAACGTCCCGTCCGCGACATGCCGGGCGAACGCCTCCATCGGGTACCAGTTGCCCAGCCGTTCCGGGCTGCTCCACAACTTCACGAACACCATGACCTGCGGGATGTCGCCGAAGTAGACGTGCCAGCCCTTCCCCGCCGCCTCCAGCACCTCGAAGATCGTCCGGTTGGTGTAGAAACGCGGCTGGATGTCGACGTCCCCGTCCGACGTCGCCGCGTGCAGGAAGTTGCGGTTGGGCCAGGTCTCCCCCGGCACCGAGCAGAACCACCGGCTGCAGGTGCCGAACTCGCGCGCCAGCGTCGCGAGCACCGGCACGTTCCCCGGCGGCTGGCACCGCATGACCAGCGGGCCGTACCCCGCGACGCCCTTCCTGCCGCGCCCGCGCGTCATCAGGTTGACGATCGGGCCGAGCAGCCCGCCCCACGCGCCCGGCGCCTTCCCGAGGCCCTTCCGTTCGTACGACCGGACGAAGCCCGCGTTGCCCTTCAGCTGCTCCAGCATCGCCTCGTGCGAATGGTCCGGGTCGATCGGCAGGACCCGCCTGCCGTTCGCGGTGGCGGTCACCGTCTGCCCCTGCTCGACGCCCGGATTGGTGAACGTCCCGCCGTGCAGGCCGTCGAACGCCGGATCAGGATGCTCCACGAATCCCAGCATGTGATCGAACGAGCGGTTCTCCAGAACGAGAACCACCACGTGCTCGATCTCCGCCATGGCCACTCCCTTCAAAGAGAATGCCCTCGGCACCGAACGGCCACACGCTAAGGGCCGAGGACCGCCAGGAAATTGTCGACCAGCACGTTCTTCTCGCCCTTCCGCCACCCGAATCCAACGGCACCACCCGTGAATTCGCCAACGGATGAACCGACGGCAGAACGGCAACGAACGGCTCAGCCGCCACCACCCGAAATTCCAACCCCGAACCCGCCCCGGCCGTCGTCCATCGCTCGGCCCCCGTCCTGGACCTTCGCTCAGTCCCTGCCCTGGCCCCTCGTTCCCTCCGGATCCCGCGCTCCGGCCCCACCCCTCGTCCCGCCCTCGCCCCCAGCGCCGTCTCCGGCGGCGGGCTGCGGCCAGTCCGGGGCGAGGTGCCTCCGGCGCGTCCAGTTCGACGTCCAGGCCCACGGCGATCAGAGCGGTCCGGGCTAGGGCTTCGAGGGTTTCCAGGGGCTCAGTGCCAGACGTCCGGTGTTGCCCAGGTCGATGGCGTGGCCCGATGGGACGATCTGGCGCGGGGACCTCTCGTCCGGCGCGATGTCCAGGAAGGCGCCGTTCGCCGCCACGGCCGACGCGTCGGTGACCGTGTTGCGCCAGAGCAGGCCGGACGTGGCACGCCCGCCCGGCGGGAGGACGAATCGCTGGGCCGGGACGTTGAAGCTCTCCACCGTCGCGACCGGCGCCGAGCCATGACTGATCTTCAGCTTCAGGGGTCCGCGCCGCCCGTCCAGCACCCGGACGTCGGGATAGCCGTTCACCGTGAACGGCCGGGTGCCGCAGTTGACCATCTCCACGTTCATGGCGCGAAGCCCCATCGCAGCGTCGATCTCGCCTGTCGAGATGCGTACGCCGGGGTCGGGGCAGGCCGCCGGGGCGGGCGCGGGCGGGGTCGTCGGCGGCAGGCGGACGTCATCGGCCGACGGGGTGGAGTCGCAGGCGCCCACCAGCAGCAGGGCCAGAGCCAGGGACCACGTCGTTCTTCTCACAGGACGGTCGCTCTTCTCACAAGATCTCAGCGTTTCTCACAGGCCCCGAGCGTGCGTACGGCTCCCGAGCGTGCGTACGGATCCGAGCGTTCTCACGGGACGTCAGCGTTCTCAAGGGTCCGACGCTTCTCGCGGGACCCCGGCGTTCTCAGGGATCAGCGTTCCAGGTCCGGGCGGCGAGGCGGAAGGCGGGCGGTGTGGAGGTTCCGTGCGGCTAGGAGATGGCTTCGGTGAAGGCCCGGAGCAGGGCGGTCTCGTCGCCGCGTCGCCAGACCACGGTCATGGCGGAGTCGGGCAGGCCGGTGACCGGGACGCTGGTGACGTCGGTGCGGGCCTGGTTGCGGACGGTCGGGGCGCAGAAGAGCATCGCGCCGCGGTCGGCGGCGATCAGGGCCAGGGCCTCCTGGAGCGTGCCGGCCTGCGGGCCGCGCGGGATCGGACGGCCGGACGGGGTGGCGGACGGGGCCTTCCACTCGGCCGGGGCGCGGAGGTCCAGGAGGGCGCAACCGGCCAGGTCCTCGGCGGGGACGGCCGTACGGCCGGCGAAGGGATGGCGGGTCGAGACCACGAGGGTCTGGGGTTCCTTGGAGAACGGCGGCCCGGTGACCAGGCCGGGCTCGTCGACCGGGTCCAGCACGATGGCGGCGTCCAGGTCGCCGCGCCGGAGGGCCGCGAACGGGTCGGACAGCGGAATCTCGGACAGCAGGACCTCGCTCGCGGGGTGCTCATCCTGGAACGCGGCGATCCGGCCGACGACCCGTTCATGCGTGCTGCCGGGCAGGAAGCCGACGCGCAGGGTCCCCTCGACGCCGCGTGCGGCCGACTGGGCGGAGGCGACGGCCGAGTGCAGTGCGTCGTACGCGGGACGCAGGTCGGCGAGAAGGCGTTCCCCGAGGGGTGTCAGGCGGACGCGGCGGCTCGTGCGGTCGAAGAGGCGGGCCCCGGTGCGGCGCTCCAGGGACCGGACGAGCTGGCTGATCCGGCCCTGCGAGACGTAGAGGCGCTCGGCGGTCCGGCCGAAGTGCAGCTCTTCGGACAGGACGAGGAACGCCTCCAGCTCGCGTAGGTCCAGCATTCCGCCCGCCTCCTCCCTCCCTGACACCACCCTCTGGGGGCGCCCCTGATCTGCGACCCGATCTCTCGCCGCGCCTCTGACCGCGATCGATGAGCCACGTTCATACAGGGATGAACGATCGGCGATTGTTCCCGGTCAGGCTTGAACGAAGGCTTGACTCATGTCCTTTCGTTCATGGTTCGGTGTCGGCGTCGTGGGCGCCGGTACGTTCTCGGTCGTCACGTCGGAGATGCTCCCGGTCGGCCTGCTCACCCCGATCGGCACGGAGATGGGCGTGCCCGAAGGCGTCGCGGGCCTGACCATGACCCTGCCGGGACTGGTCGCGGCGGTCGCGGCGCCCGCGGTGGTGCTCGGGATCAGGAGGCTCGACCGGCGGGTTCTGCTGGCCGGGCTGATGGGGCTGCTGGCCGTGGCCAACCTGGTCTCGGCGGTGGCTCCGGTCTTCGGGGTGCTGCTGGCGGCGCGGGTGCTGGTCGGGCTGAGCATCGGCGGTTTCTGGGCGGTCGCGGCGGGCCTGGCGGGACGGCTCGTCCCGGAGCGGAACGCCGGCACCGCGACGTCGATCATCTTCGGCGGGATCGCGATGGCCTCGGTGCTCGGCGTCCCCGCCGGGGCCCTCGCGGGCGATCTGGCGGGCTGGCGGGCGGCGTTCGGCGCCGCGAGCGTGCTCGCGCTGCTGGTCCTGGCCGGGCTGCGCACGCTGCCGCCGCTCCCGGCCGAGACCAAGGTCACCCTGCGCGACGTACCGACCGTGCTGCACGCGATGCGCCTCGGGCTGTTCGTGACGTTGCTGCTGGTCACCGGGCACTTCGCCGCGTACACCTACGTACGGCCCGCGCTCGAGCGCCTCGCGGGCGTGGACGGGCGGCTGATCGGCGGGTTCCTCCTCGCGTACGGCGTCGCCGGGGTGGCGGGCAACTTCTGGGCCGGGGCGCGCGCCGCCCGCGACCCGCGGCGGACGCTCCTGCTGATCTCCCTGGCCCTCGGCGCCGTCGTGCTGCTCGTCCCGCTCGCCGGCGGCTGGGCGGTGATCGCCTGGGGGCTGGCGTACGGAGGGGTGTCGGTCAGCACGCAGGCGCTGCTCATGCGGTCGCCGGGCGGCGCGCCCGAAACGGCCTCCGCGGTCTTCACGTCCGCGTTCAACATCGCCATCGCGCTGGGCGCGCTCATCGGCGGGCGGGTCGCGGACGTCAGCCTGGGCGGCGTGATGTGGCTGGCCGGCGGGCTGGCGTTCGCGGCCGGGCTGATCCTTCTTCTCGCCGCGAACACTCTGCGTTATCTCCCCCGAGAGCACGCTTAGGGGTAGGTTTTGCTCAATATCGACAGGCATTGCCCCAGATCTCGACCGCATCGAGATCCCTACTTCCCTGGGAGGCCGCGCGTGCCCGAAGAGTCCGCCGAAGAGCTGCTGTCCCGGATCGACACCAACGTTCCGCACCCCGCCCGCGTCTGGGACTACTGGCTGGGCGGCAAGGACAACTACCCGGCCGACCGGGCCGTCGGCGAGGAGATCCTCTCCGTCATGCCCGAGCTGGTGGTGAACGCGCGCGCCGAGCGCGAGTTCCTCGGCCGCGCCGTCCGGCACCTGGCCGCCGACGTCGGGATACGCCAGTTCCTCGACATCGGCACGGGCATCCCCGCCGCCGACAACACCCACCAGGTGGCGCAGTCGGTCGCGCCCGACGCGAAGGTCGTCTACGTCGACAACGACCCGATCGTGCTCGTCCACGCCCGGGCGCTGCTCGCCGGCACCCCGGAAGGCGTCACCAGCTACGTGGACGCCGACCTGCGCGACCCCGACCGCGTCCTCGAAGAGGCCGGCAAGTCGCTCGACTTCAGCGAGCCGATCACGCTGATGATGCTCGGCGTCCTGGAGTTCATCCCCGACTCCGACCAGGCCCGCACGTTGGTGACGCGGCTCGTCGACTCGCTCGCGCCCGGCAGCCACGTGATGATCGCGCAGAGCGTGCGCAGCCCGTCGATGGACGAGGCCGCGCAGCGCTGGAACGACAGCGGGGCCACCCCGATCGCGCTGCGCACCCCGGACGAGGTCAGCCGCTTCTTCGACGGACTGGAACTGCTCGACCCCGGCCTGGTGTCGCTCCCCCAGTGGCGCCCCGGCCCTGGAACGCTCTATGCCGGCCGCGAGGTCTTCCAGTACGGCGGCGTAGCCCGCAAATCCTGACGCCGGGCCGCAGGCCCGCAAACCCCGACGCCAGTGCCGACCACAACCCACTGGCGTCGGTCGTCGGCGTGACCGCGGCATCGACCGCAGCCCCAACGGTGCCGGTTCCTGGTCTGGTGGTGGCTTGGGACGTGGACACGGCTGCGGCCCTGGTCCAGGGGATCTCGGTGACCTGGGGGGAATCGGTTGGTGGGTGGTCGTGTTGTGGCGGCTGGCGGGTGCGGGCGAGACGATGGGAGAGGGTCCGATGGCGGGTTTCGCGATTCGGTACGTGGGCGGTCCGACGGCGGTCATCGGGATCGGCGGGTTGCGGCTGCTGGTCGATCCGACGTTCGACGGGCCCGGTGAGTACCCGATCGGCGACCGTGCGCTGGTGAAGACCGGCGGGCCGGCGCTGGGCCCGGACGAGGTCGGGGCCGTGGACGCGGTCCTGCTCTCCCACGACCAGCACCCGGACAATCTGGACACGCTCGGCCGGTCCGTGCTGACGGCGGCCCCGCTGGTGCTCTCCACCGCGTCCGCGCGCGAGCGCATCGGCGATCCGGTCAGGACGCTGCCGAACTGGGACGAGGTGGAGGTACCGCGCCACGACGGCGGCGGGGTGCTCCGCGTCACCGGCGTTCCGGCGCAGCACGGCCCGGACGGCACCGATCATCTGACGGGCGAGGTCACCGGCTTCGTGCTGGCGGGCGACGGCCTGCCGACGGTGTACGTGAGCGGCGACAACGCCTCGCTGGACGTCGTGCAGCGCATCGCCGACCGGGTCACGGTCGACATCGCCGTCCTGTTCGCGGGCGGTGCGCGGACCCCGCTGCTCGGCGACGCGTACCTGACCCTGCCCAGTGCGGGCGCCGCGGAGGCGGCGGCGATCCTCGGGGCCCGGCATGTCGTGCCGCTGCACTTCGAGCAGTGGGAACACTTCAGCCAGGGCGCCGACACGCTCGTCGCGGCGTTCCGCGAGGCCGGTCTCGCCGAACGGCTGCACCTGCCCAAGCCCGGCGACCTGATCGAACTCTGATCCGCCGATGATTTTCGGGCGGTCCACCGGTCGGCACCGGGTATGAGCACTCACATGCCCAAGATCGAAGAACGTGGTGAGCAGCCGTACGCGGGAATCCGGCGGACGATCACCTGGCGGGAGTTCCCGCTGATCGCCGACCGGATCCCGGAGCTGATCGGCTGGCTGGCCGCGCGCGGACTGCGGCCAGCCGGGGCACCGTTCTTCCGGTACGTGACCTTGCAGGGTGAGGACTCCGGGCTCGTCGAGGCCGGTGTCCCCGTCGAGGGGCCGGTGGACGGCGAGGGCGACGTCTTCGCCGGCACCCTGCCCGCCGGGCGGTACGCGACGGTGACCCATGCCGGCCATCCCGACGGGCTCTTCCAGGTGACCACCGACCTCCTCGGCTGGGCCGCCGACCAGGGCCTGACCTGGGACATGTCGGAGTCCGAGGACGGCGAGCACTGGGCCTGCCGGTTGGAGATCTACCGCACCGACCCGGCCGTCCAGCCTGACCTGGGTCAATGGGAGACCGAGCTGGCCTTCAAACTCGCCGGCGGCTGAATAATCGCTGGCCCGCCCCGCCGCCGTGGGCGAGTCTGGGACCTGTGGAGACACACGAGTACGCAGGCCACGACGGGGTCGGCCTGCGCGATCTGATCCGTTCGGGCGAGGTGAGCGCCGCCGAGGTCGAGACGGCCGCACGGCATGCCCTCCAACAGGTGAACGCCGACGTCAACGGCCTGACGCGGCCACCGTTCGACCCGGCGCTCTCCCATGACCCGGACGGACCGTTCGGCGGCGTCCCGTTCCTGATCAAGGACAGCCAGCCGTTCGCGCGCAACGTGCCGTTCGCCATCGGCAGCCGGGCCATCCGGGGCGCGGTCGCCTGGGTCGACCACGAGCTGATGGCGCGTTTCCGCGCCGCCGGGCTCGTCACGATCGGGCAGACCACGTCGCCGGAGATGGCGCTCAGCTTCGCGACCGAGAGCGTCCGGTTCGGGATCACCCGCAACCCGTGGGCGCTCGACCGCGGCGTGGGCGGATCAAGCGGCGGATCGGCCGCGCTGGTCGCCGCCGGTGCGGCGCCGATGGCGCACGCCAACGACGGTGCCGGCTCGACCCGCGTCCCCGCGTCCTGCTGCGGGCTCGTCGGGTTGAAGCCGAGCCGTGGCCGCGTGCCGTGCGGTCCCCTGATCGGCGAGGCCGCGTTCGGCCAGTCGTACGAGTTCGCCGTCACGCGGACGGTCCGCGACACCGCGCACCTGCTCGACGCCGTCGGTGCGCCGCCCCTCGGCGAGAAGTACGCCGCGCCGCCGCCGTCCCGCCCCTACGCCGCCGAACTGGGCGCCCGCCCCGAACGCCTCCGCGTCGCGTTCACCACGACCCCCTGGTCGGGCGTCCCCGTCGACCCGCAGGTCACCGCCGCCGCCCTGAACGCGGCCAAGACCCTGGAGTGGATCGGCCACACCGTCACCGAGGCGAGCCCGCCGATCGACGCCGACGCCGTCATCGAGGCGATGATGCTCGGCGCACTCGCGGCCGGCGCCGCCCTCCTGCGCGCCCCACGCCGCCCCGACCCGGACCTCCTCGAAGCCGTCACCCGGCTCCTCACCGGCGAGACCGAGGCCGCCACCCTCCTCGACGTCATGGCCATGACCGACGCCCAGCACCAGGTCACCCGAGCCGCCGCACTCTTCTTCACCGACCACGACCTGCTCGTCACCCCGACGCTCGGCCAGTTGCCCCCGCCGCACGGCACCCTCGACTACGACAGCCCACGGCACGCCTCGTTCCGCGGCTGGCTGCGGCACATCTTCACCTACGGACCGTTCACCGCGCCGTTCAACGTCTCCGGCAACCCGGCGATCAGCCTGCCCCTCGGCCAGAGCCGCGAGGGCCTGCCCATCGGCGTCCAGCTGGTCGCCGCCCCGGCCCGCGAGGACCTCCTGCTCCGCGTCGCGGCCCAACTCGAACAGGCCCTCCCCTGGCACGACCGCCGCCCCCCGATCTACGCCGGCCTCCCCTGACCCGGCCGCGCGCTCACCGCGCCGCAGCGCGCGGGCGCGCGCCGGGCTCACCTGGGCACGGACTCCTCCATCGCGGCCCGCATGGCCTCCATGCCCCGCTCCATGTAGTCGGCCACGACCCCCGCCACGGCATCCGGCAGGCAGTCGGTGATCCACACGAACCGCGACCGCCCGTCCTCGTCCACCACCTGCGCCGAGGCCATGTGATGCGTGAGCCCCATCGGCGACTCGGTCACCGAATAGGCGACCCTGCGCGCGTCCTCGTCGATCCCGACAAGGCGCTCACGCGCCTCCACCCCGCTGAAGAACGTGATCACCCGGTCGTCGCCCTCCACCCGCGACGCCGTCACGAACCCCGGCGCGAGCCGATCCACCGCCCCGAAGTCGCGGAGCGCGCCCCACACCCGTTCGGGCGGGGCGTCCATGATGATCTCTTTCCGAACGGTCGCCATGCGGACGATCGTGCTCCCGTATCGGCCATCCGGATAGAACATCCTTGCGCACAGGGCCGCCCGTCCATGGCCGACCAGTCCCTCGCCGCCCTACGCCCCGGCAGGTCCCGGCGAGCGCCGCCACGCACTGGACGGCCCGCATCGCGTTCTCCCTCGCGGACCTATGCGCCGACCCCGAAGGAAAGGTGGCCATCCCCCTGATGGCGCCCGGATACGTGTCGGCCGCCGATCGGTGGTCAGGTGGCAGGGGCTGGTTGGGGGCGGGCGTTGTGGAGGGCTTCTTGTCGCCAGTTCCCGCGAGGTTGGGTGTGGAGGCGCCAGTAGTGGTCGGCGATGTCGTCCGGGGCGAAGTCGGTGCCGGGGGCGACGGGGCCGGCCACGGTGACGCTGGCCAGGTGAACGCCGGACGGGCCGTACTCCTGGTCCAGGAGGGTGACGAGTGTGCGGACGCCGGACTTGCCCAGTGAGAGGCTGACGTAGTCCCGTTTGGGCTCGGGCATTCCGCTGGTGATGATGAACGAGCCGTTCCCGCGTTCTGCCATGAGCGGGGCGATGTGGGCGGCGGCGGTGAGGGCGCCGACGACGTTCACCGCCCAGGCGTCGAGGTGGCCTTGGGCGGAAAGCTGTCCGGCGGTGTCCTGCTGGATGATCGCTGCGTTGTAGATGACGGCGTCCGGGAGGCCGTGGGTCTCGATGGCCGCGTCCAGGGCCGATCGGAGGGCCGGTTCGTCGGTGGTGTCGGCGATGTGGGTGGTGACCTGGACGCCCAGGCCGGACACTGCGGGAGCCATGTCCTTGAGGTTGCGCTCGTTCCTGGCGATGAGGGCGATCGGCTGGCCCTCTCGCGCGAAGCGCAGCGCGACCGAACGGCCGATTCCCGGCCCCGCTCCGATGATCACCGCGCCTGCCATGGTCGTCTCCTTTGCTGGAAGATCCCTGATGAGGGTGACGTTATGGGGTCACATCGGTGTGAAGGTCAAGCGAGGAGAGCTCATGCGGATCGGTGACCTGGCTGCTGAGACCGGGGTGAGCAAGCGGCTGCTGCGTTACTACGAGGAGCAGGGGCTTCTGAGGCCGGAGCGGCTCTCCAACGGGTACCGCGAGTACGCGCGGTCCCATGTCGCGGCCGTTCGCCACATTCGGGTGCTGCTGGACGCGGGCATGCCCACGTCGGCCATCTCGCGGGTGCTGCATTGCGTCCATGACGAGGCGGACGGTGTCGTGCCGTCGGCGTGCCCCGAGATGCTCGAGAACCTGCGGCGGGAGCGGCGCCGCATCATCGCGGCGATCACGCAGTTGCAGGCCAATCAGGATGCGATCGACTCTCTGTTGACCACGGCTCTGCGTGATTCGTGACGGTAACCCGTGGGGGTCGGCCGGGTTCGCCCGTTCACCACTGGCCGTCGCGGGTGGAGCGAGGCATAGGGGCCGGCGCGGCCGGCGGACGTGGTGACGGTCAGGTCGGCGGGAGGGGTTCCAGGGCGCCGGGCGGGTTGAGGAGGCGGGCGGCCGTGGCGATGAACGTCGTCATGTGGGCCTCGAAGTCGGCCTCGCGGGCCTTGAGCTCCTCGGGGTCGGAGGCGCGGCGGAGGGGGCGCATGTAGGCGAAGGCGGCGTCGGCCTGGGCGCGGAGTTCGGCGTGGTCGACGACCAGGAGCATGCGGAACTTGGCGGCCTCGGCGGCGGCGCCCAGGCGGTCGGCGTCGGCGAGGGCGTCGTAGTGGCCGTCGCCGCGTTCGCGGCGGAACCAGACGGCGACGGTGCCGCGTTTGAGCTCGGTGATCGCGGCGGCGAACTCGCCGACCGCGGCCAGCCTGTTCTGCCGCACGCGTTCACCGCGGGCGGCGGCCTCGGCACGCTGCGCGACGCGCTGCTGGAAGAAGTACGTGCTGAACGAGCCGAGGAGTGTCCCGGCCACGGCGATCAGGCTGCCCACTACGGCGCTCACCCGAAGAGTTGACCATACGATCGCTAGCCTTCCGGCATGAACCGGATCATTACCCGCTTTCTGGATGGGCGTGTGTGCGCCTACGACGGTGCCGCCGAGGGTGCGCTCGATCCGGTGATCGCCTTCGCGGCCGACGCCGACGAGGTCTCCGGGCATGACGTCGCGCCGGACCTGGGGCGCGCGGTGTACGCGACCCAGCATGAGGTGGTGTGCGTGGACGGCGGCGGCGCGGTCTGGCGGTACGACCTGCTGCCGCGTTCGACCGTGCGGTACGGCCATCACCCGGGCTGCGCGTTCTCCAAGGACGGCAAGACGGTGTGGGTGTACCGGCCGGACGCGATGGCGGGGCGGGGCGGGCTGGACAGGTGGGTGGTCCTGGACGCGGCCGGGGGCGGCGTGCTCGCCGAGGCCGATCTGGGGACGGTCGGGCACGGGGGCCGGCACCACCGGCATCCCAACGGCACCGACGTCCTGCTGGACGTGGGTGAGGGGCAGGACGGGGTGAACCTGTTCCGCGGCTCGCTGCGGAGCGGGCTGGAGTCGTTCAGGTACGACTGGATCGACCGGTGCGTGCTCGACCTGGCGCCGGACGGCTCGCGGTTCATGACCGCCGACCACGAGCAGGACGACGTGGCGTTCCACCGGTATCCCGATGGTGAGGTCACCCTGCGGTTTCGGCTGGAGGAGTTCGGGGTGGACACCGAGGACGGGTTCGTCGAGTGGAGCGGCGGATTCCTGACGAACGAGACGGCGATCGTGACCGTCGGGGGCGAGGAGGAGTGGCACCGGCACTACCGGGTGGATCTTGCCTCGGGCGGCATGGCGCCGTTCGACGCGGAGTCCCGGGACGCCTACGACATCGAGCCGCTGGGTGACGGGTCGTGGCTGACGACCGGCACGGACGGGCGTCCCGTCCGCCGGCGGTCGTGATGGCGCGGTTCTCTCCCGCCTGGCACCTGAACACCGCCGTCGCGGCCGCCCTCGTCCTCGCGGGCGGCATCGGGGCCGTGATCGTGACCGGGCGCCTCGTTCAGGACGACGCCGCCCTGGCCGCCTACCGGGAGGCCGCGCGGTGCCCGGCCGCTCCGACCGTGGCGGCGGAGTGCCGCTGGTCGCGGCAGTTCACAGTGACGGAGATCCGGCACTTCAAGAGGCGCAACCAGCAGAACGGCGTGGTCCTGGTGGCGGCGGACGGGAGCAGATGGGAGACCTCGTACGCCGCCGACGGACCGGTGTTCGACCACCTGAGCGACGGCGACCGGGTCACCGGGACGATCTGGCGCGGCATGGTGACCGAGATCGCCGCGGTGGGCGCCACCCAGGAGACCATGAACGCGCCGGCCGATCTGCGGAAGCGGTACCAGGTCGGGGCGATGATCCTCGTGCCGGGGCTCCCGCTGGCGGTGGTCGCGGGCGGGTGGTGGCTGGTGCTCCTGGCGCGGCGCGGGAGGAGCACGGCCGGTCTGCACGCCACGCTGGGACTGGCGCCGGGCCTGATCGTCTGCGGGATGTTCAGTCCGGCCCTGGCCGGGGAGAGCGGCGACGACCCGATGACGGTGGTGCTCATCTGGGCGCCGATGGCGGTCATCGCGACGATCGTGGCCCGGGTGTACGTCGCGTACAAGCGTCCCGGGGAGGGCGACGAGGACGCGGGCACGACCCCGACCGTGGCCGGAACGGGGACCGCGGCTTCTTAGGGCTCTTCGTGCAGGAGGAGGAGGGCGAACGCGGCGACGGTGGAGTCGTCGGTGATGACGCCGTCGCGGACCAGGGCCTTGAACTCCTCGCGCGTGAAGAAGCGCTGCCGCATGTCCTGTTCCTCGAGCTCCCGCGCGGTCTCCCCCGGGGTCAGCTCGGTGGCCAGGTAGACGTGGAAGCCCTGCCCGCTCGTCCCGTGGGAGCCGTTCAGGTAGCCGAGCCTGGTCATGGCGCCGGCGCGCAGGCCGGTCTCCTCGGCGAGCTCGTGGCGCGCGAGCTCCTCGGGGTCGTCGGCCGCCCGGCGGTCGGGGTAGCCGCCCTGCGGGAAGTTCCAGACGCGGCGGCCGATCGGGTAGCGGTACTCCTCGACGAGATGGAAGCCGTCGCGTTCGGCCGGGATGACGAGCGCGAAGTCGGCCTTGTCGACGACGCCGTAGATGCCGCGTGACCCGTCGAGCCGTTCGATCTCGTCCTCGCGCACGCTCATCCAGCTGTTCTCGTAGACCACTCGCGTCGCCAGTGGCTTGATCGCTCCTTCGTCCGCCATGCCGCAACCCTAACGACGGCGCGGTAACCCCTGCGAGACGACCAAAGCGTGATTGAATCGCTCAATATGTGGCCGTCGTCACAAATGCCTCGCCCTTGGTTGAACTGGTACGAGCAAGACGTGCCGGCCACCTTCGAGATACCGAACGTGCCGGTCACCCGGCTGCTCGACGATGCCGCCCGGCGCAAGCCGTACGGGACCGCGCTGCGGTTCTTCGGCCGTCGCGTGCGTTACCGCGAGCTGCGCCGGGCCGCCGACCGGTTCGCGGCGGGGCTGCACCGGCTGGGCGTCCAGCCGGGCGACCGGGTGGCGCTGATCCTGCCCAACTGCCCGCAGATGGTGATCGCGTTCTTCGGCGTGTTGCGGCGCGGCGCCATCGCGGTGCCGCACAACCCGCTCTACACCGAGGAGGAGATGCGCCACCAGCTCGCGGACTGCGAGGCGCGCGTGGCGGTGGTGCTGGATCGTTCCTACGGCAGGCTGCGCGCCATCCGCGACAAGGTGCCGGTCGAGCACGTCATCGTGACGTCGCTGCTGGACTATCTGCCGTGGCACAAGCGGCTCGCGCTGCGGCTGCCGCTCGTCCAGACGCAGCGCAGGCGGGCGCGGCTCAAGGTCGAGGTCCCCGCCGGCCCGGGGTTGCTGGGTTTCCGCGACGTGCAGCGGCCCACGCAGCGCCGCGTCCGCCAGTACCGGCTCGATCCGGCCAAACATCTGGCCACGATCCAGTACACCGGCGGTACGGGCGGGCGGCCCAAGGGGGCGATGCTGACCCACCGCAACCTGATCGCGAACGCCTGCCAGCAGCAGGCGTGGGACACCGGGTGCCGCGACGGCGGCGAGGTGACGCTGGCGGTGCTGCCGCTCTTCCACTCGTTCGGGATGCTGAGCTGCATGATCGCGCCGGTGATGAAGGCGGGCGCGGTGGTGCACCTGCCGCGGTTCGACAGCGACCAGGTGGTCAAGGCGCTGCGCCGGGACCGGCCGACGATCTTCCCGGGCGTGCCGACGTTGTACGAGCAGGTGCTGGACAGCCCTCATCTCGCGCCGAACGACCTCGACTCGGTACGGATCTTCCTGTCGGGCGGCGTCGAGCTGCCGCAGGCCACGGCGAAACGTGTCGAGGCGCTCGGCGGGCACCGGCTCGTCCAGTGCTACGGGCTGACCGAGGCCTCCCCCGCGGTGACCGGCAACCCGCTGGGCGGCGGCGCCCGCAACACCACGATGGGCGTGCCGCTGCCGATGACCGACGCGCTGATCGTCGACCCGGACGAGCCGACGCGCGTCCTGCCGTACGGCGAGCCGGGCGAGATCGTGGTGCGCGGGCCGCAGGTCTTCGCCGGCTACTGGAACGCACCACTGGCGACCGCTCAGGTGTTGTCCAAGGGCTGGCTGCGCACCGGCGACATCGCGGTCATGGACGAGATCGGCTTCGTCACGATCCTGGAACGCCAGCGCGACGTGATCAAGGTGAGCGGCTTCAGCGTGTACCCGTCCGAGGTCGAGGAGGTGCTGCGCGGCCATCCCGCGGTCTTCGACTGCGCCGTCGTCGGCGGCCGGGACGACCGGCGCGGTGAACGCGTCGTCGCCTACGTCGTGGAGCACCCCGCGTACCCGTTCTCGGCCGACGAGCTGCGCCGCCACTGCGAACGGTTCCTCACCCACTACAAGGTGCCGGCGGAGTTCGTGCCCCGGACCGAGGTGCCGCGCAACCTGCTGGGCAAGCTCCAGCGCCACCACCTGCGCGACGGGGCGTTCGTGGGCGGCCGCTCCGATCCGCTCGACCAGCTGCCGGGCGGCTCCGCCCGGCCCTGAGCCCCTCAGCCCTGGCGCGGCACGCCGCCGGCTCCGGTACGTCAGCACGTCGATTCAGTACGTCGCCTGATGACCCTCGGCGGTTGACACGGTGACCGATTGTGGTGAACCGGTGGCCGCTTGAGGCCCTGGCGGTCCCACAGAACGCGTCGTTCCTTCATCTTTCTTGCACGACGGCATTTCGCCGGGCTCGGTACGGGGCAGAAAAGGGGACCGTCCGTGAGAGCGACGACAGCACGACCATTCGTTCGGACCGGAGTGACACGACGGGGCCGTCCTCTCCTCGCGGGGACGCTGGCGATTCTGCTGACCGCCACGCTCACGGCGGTGAGCGTTTGGACCGCTCCGGCGAAGGCCCGGGCGGCGGCACTGCCGGCCAACTTCCAGGAGAGGGCGGTCCTCTCCGGGTTGACCATGCCGACGAACGTCGAGTTCGCGCCGGACGGCCGGGTGTTCGTGGCGGAGAAGAGCGGCATCATCAAGGTCTTCGACTCGCTCTCCGACACCACCGCCGAGGTCTACGCCGATCTGCGCGCGCAGACCTTCAACAACTGGGACCGCGGCATGCTGGGCCTGGCTCTGCACCCGGACTTCCCGGCCGATCCGCGGGTGTACGTGATGTACACCTATAACGGCGTGCTCGGCGGCACCTACCCCCGGTGGCCGTCCGCGGACGGCTCCAATGACCAATGTCCCGACCCGCCCGGTGCGACCAACGAGGGCTGCGTGGTGGCGGGCCGCATCTCGGTGCTGACCCCGTCCGTGCAGGCGGCGGGCGCGCTGGCGACCCAGGCCGAGGCCGGTCCGGTCACCGAGCGGGTGCTGGTCGAGGACTGGTGCCAGCAGTTCCCGAGCCACTCCGTCGGCACACTGGCGTTCGGCAAGGACGGCATGCTGTACGCGGGCGGCGGCGATGGTGCCAGCTTCAACTACGCCGACTACGGCCAGAAGAACAACCCCTGTGGCGACCCTCCGGCGGCGGCCGGTACGGCGCTGACCCCGCCCACCGCCCAGGGCGGCGCGCTGCGCTCCCAGGACCTGCGCACCACCGGCGACCCGACCACGCTGGACGGCGCCATCATCCGGATCGACCCCGACACCGGTGCGGGCGTGGCGGGCAACCCCCTGCCCAACGGCGACGCCAACGCGCGTCGCATCATCGCCTACGGCCTGCGCAACCACTTCCGGTTCACGATCCGGCCGGGAACCAACGAGGTGTGGGCCGGCGACGTCGGCTACACCACCTGGGAAGAGATCAACCGGCTGACCGAGCCGTTCACGACCGTCCGCAACTTCGGCTGGCCCTGCTACGAGGGCACGGGTCGCCAGGCGGCTTACGACGGCGCCAACCTCACCGTCTGCGAGAACCTCTACGCGGCGGGCGCCGGCGCCGTGGTCCCGCCGCACTACACCTGGAACCACAGCGCCAAGGTCGTGCCGGGCGAGACGTGCAGCACGGGCAGCTCGTCCGCCAGCGGCGTCGCGTTCTACGCGGGCAGCGTGTACCCGACCGCGTACCGCAACGGACTCTTCTTCACCGACTACTCGCGCAAGTGCGTGTGGGTGATGAAGACGGGCGCCAACGGGCTGCCCGACCCGGCGACGATCGAGACGTTCGCGACCCGCTCGGCCGGGCTGGTGGAGCTCCAGGCGGGTCCGAACGGCGACATCTTCGGCGTCGACATCGGCGGCGGCTCGATCGTCCGATATGTCTATAACGGCGTCAACAACCCGCCGGTCGCCGCGATCCAGACCGACGTCACCAGTGGTCCGCTGCCGCTGACCGTGCGATTCGACGGCACCACCTCCAGCGACGCCGACAACAACACGCCGCTGACATACGCCTGGGACCTGAACGGCGACGGCGCCTACACCGACTCGACCGTGGCCAAGCCGACGCACACCTACACGGCCAGAGGCCGCTACACGGTCGGGCTGCGCGTCACCGACACACGCGGGGCCACCGACACCGTCACCCAGCAGATCGTCGCGGGCTCCACCCCGCCGACGGCGACCATCGCCGCCCCGGCGGCCGGGCTGACCTGGAAGGTCGGCGACCGGATCGACTTCTCCGGCGCGGCCACCGACGCCGAGGACGGCGCCCTCACCGGGTCGTCCCTGAAATGGCAAACGATCATGCATCACTGCCCGAGCGACTGCCACACGCACACCATCACCGGGCAGGACGGCGCGTCCGGCTCGTTCATCGCGCCGGATCACGAGTACCCGTCGTGGATCGAGCTGAAGCTCACCGCGACCGACTCCGACGGCCTGACCGACGTCAAGACCGTCGCCCTGCATCCGAAGACCACGCAGGTGACGCTGGCGTCCAATCCGGCCGGCATTCCGCTGACCCTGCTGTCGTCCACCAAGAACGCCCCGTTCGCCGGCACGGTCATCATCGGTTCCACGGTCTCGATCTCGGCGCCGACCAGCACCCAGGTGATCGGGCGCAAGGCCTACGAGTTCGTCGGCTGGTCCGACGGCGGCGGCTCGGCGCACAACATCACAGCGCCCGCCTCCAACATCACGCTGACCGCGAATTACCGGGCCAAGACCAACCTCGCGCTCAAACGGCCGACGAAGGTCTCCAGCTACGAGAAGGCCGGCCTGGAGGGTCCGAAGGCGGTGGACGGCGGAATGACGACCCGCTGGTCCAGCAAGCACGCGGACCCGCAGTGGATCGAGGTGGACCTCGGCGCCGTCAAGAAGGTCGGCTTCGCCAACCTGAAGTGGGAGGCCGCCTACGCCACCGATTACCGGGTCCAGACCTCCACCGGAGGAGGCGTCTGGACGACCGTCCACAGCCGGACCGGGGCCAACGGCGCCGACGACTGGGTCTGGTTCACCCCGGTCGACGCCCGCTGGGTCCGCGTCTACGGCCTCAAACGGGCGACCAAGTGGGGCTACTCCCTCTGGGAGATGGAGATCCACGACAGATGACCCGAATGGTTAACTGATCGGGTGGCCCCCGCCCCCGACCTCGTCTCCGCCCTCGCCGACCTCGGCCGCTCGCCGGGGCCGGCGGGGGCGACCCCCGCGAACGCCCCCGCCGCGGAGCCCGAGGTGTTGTACGACCGGCATGACGTGCTGGTGGTGCGGGTCGGGGACGTGGTGGTGAAGGCGCACCAGCCTGATCGGGACACCGGCCCGTCGCTCGACCGGCGGCTGGAGGTGGCGGCGGGGCTGCCCGGCCTCCTGCTCCCGCCCCTCGGCCCGCGGCGCGTGGTGGCAGGACGGGTGGTGACGGTGTGGCCGTACGGCGAGCCGGTCGACCCGGCGGGGCCGCTGCCCTGGGCTCAGGGCGGACGGCTGCTGGCGCGGCTCCACCAGAGCCCGGCGCCCGAGGGGACGCCGTCCTGGGGCCGCCCGGCCCGGGTGGCGAGGCTCGTCTCGCGGCTGGGAGAGGGCCCGGAGGTGGCTGAAATACGTCACGCGTTCGCCACACTTCCGTCGTGGATCCGGGGCGAGGCGCCCGAGCCCGAGCATCCCGGCCGGCGGCTGATCCACGGTGACTGGCACCTCGGGCAGATGATCCGGGAGGCCGGTGGCGGCTGGCGGCTGATCGACGTGGAGGACCTTGGCCTGGGCGAACCGGCCTGGGACCTGGCCCGGCCCGCCGCGCTCTTCTCGGCCGGAGTGCTGCCGCGCGCCGACTGGGAGGAGCTGCTCGGCGCCTACCGGGAGGCGGGCGGCCCCGCGGCGGCCCGGCACGACATCTGGGAGGCGCTGGAGGTGCCCGCCCGAACTCTAGTGATCCAAATCGCCGCAACGTGCGTCAAATCCGCACGGGAGGGTGACCGACCGCTCGACGGGCCCGAGCTCGCGCTCGTCGATGCATGCAGCAGAATCTCCAGGGCCGGGCTCCCGGCATGACGTGACGGGGGGAGTCCTCTAGATTTAGCCTCTACCTGGGGATTCCATACTGGAAGGACAAGAAGGCGATGCACTGCCCTAAGTGTCGTGGCGTGATGCGGACGTACACCCGCAACGGCGTCCACATCGAGCAATGTGACAACTGCCGGGGCATCTTCCTCGACTATGGCGAGCTGGAGGCCCTCAGCAACATGGCGGCGAACTACGCGCCCCCGCCCGCGGCGGCTCCCGGCTGGAGCGCGCCCGCCCCCTCGGTGCACCACCATCACCACGGTGCGCACCACCGCCCTCACCACGGAAGCGTCTTCCACATGCTCTTCACCACCTGATCGGGGCAGCAGGAAGTACGACGCCTGCGAGATCACTCGGACGTGAGTGATCCCGCAGGCGTCTACTCTTTCCGGCCCCGGAACGGGGCAGAGGCGGGAGCCAGGACGGATTACAGGCGGGGGTCCACGGGCTCGGACTCCAGGGCCAGGACGCCGAAGACCGCCTGGTGGACGCGCCACAGCGGCTCGCCCGCGGTCAGCCGGTCCAGCGCCTCCAGGCCGAGCGCGTGCTCGCGCATGGCCAGCGACCGCTTGCGCCCCAGTGACCTGCCGCGGAGCCGGTCGAGGTTGGCCGGCTCGGGATAGTCGGGGCCGTAGATGATCCGCAGGTATTCGCGGCCGCGGCACTTGACGCCGGGCTGCACCTTGCGGTCCTCGGGCAGCGGGCCGAGCGGCTTGACGACCATGCCCTCGCCGCCGGCTCCGGTCGCCTCCTCCCACCACGCGGTGGCCGCCGCCACCGACGCGGCCGAGCCGAGGTCGACCACCATCGACGTGGTCGGGGCGATCAGGCCGGTGGGGTCGGCGGCGGCCAGCCGCCCGGCCACCGCCATGTGCCAGTCGTGCTCGCGCCCCGTGGCCCAGGTCCTCCCCTCCCCCGCGAGGATCTGGAACGGCGCGAGCCGCACGCCGTCCAGCCCGTCCACCTCCCAGCAGTAACGGGCGTAGGCGTCGCGGAACAGCCCGGCGTTGGCCGCCCTGCGGTCGACGTGCTCGCGCAGGGCGCCGACGTCCAGGCCCCGGGCGGCGGCCTGGGCGAGCGCGGCGGAGGCCACCGGCAGCGCGGCGCGGGCCGCGGCGCCGGTCGCCGCGTACTGGGTGCGGATCAGGTCCATGGCCTTGGCCGACCAGGGCAGCAGCTCGCAGTCGAGCACCAGCCAGCCGGTCTCCAGCTCGTCCCACAGGCCCGCGCCGGTGACGGCCGCGCGTACCCGGTCGAGCACCTCGGCGGTGCGGGCGGGATCACGGAAGAACGCGCGGCCGGTACGGGTGTAGACCTCGCCGGTGGTGCCGTCCGAGACTCCGAAGCGTGCGGCGGCCACGCCGTCATCGCGGGCGACGACCACGACGGCGCGCGAGCCCATGTGCTTCTCCTCGCAGATCACGCGGTCGAGGCCCGGCTCGCGGTACGCGGCGAACGCCTCGGCCGGGTGCTCCAGGTGGCCGGGGAGGCCGGAGTTCGCGGACGGCGCCATGGTCGGCGGCAGGTAGACCAGCCAGCGCGGGTCGACGGCGAAGCGGCTCATCACCTCCAGGGCGGCGAGCGCGTTCTCGTGCCGGACGGCGACCCGGCCCATCAACCCTGTCTCCACGCCCTCGTTGCCGAGCACGTCCTCGATCTTGAGCACGTCGGTCTCGCGGTGGCCTCCCGCCGCCATCGCGGGGGCCGGGACCAGAGGCCGGACCGGCTCGTACCAGACCTCGCGGGCGTCGACGGAGACCAGCTCGCGCTCGGGATAGCGGAGCGCGGTGAGCCGGCCGCCGAAGACCACGCCGGTGTCGAGGCAGATCGTGTTGTTGATCCACTCCGCCGCCGGGACCGGGGTGTGCCCGTAGACGACCATCGCCTTGCCGCGGTAGTCGTTCGCCCACGGGTAGCGGACGGGCAGGCCGTAGTCGTCGGTCTCGCCGGTCGTGTCGCCGTACAGGGCGAACGAGCGGACGCGGCCCGAGGCACGGCCGTGGTAGGCCTCCTTGAGCCCGGCGTGCGCCACGACCAGGCGGCCCTCGTCCAGCACGTAGTGGCTGATCAGGCCGTCCATGAAGCTCAGCGCCTCCGCACGGAAGTCGTCCGGCTCGGCGCCGAGCTGTTCCAGCGACTCGGCGAGGCCGTGCGCCACCTTGACCCTGCGTCCGCGCAGCGCCCGGACGAGCTTCTGCTCGTGGTTGCCGGACACGCACAGTGCCTGCCCGGCCGCGACCATGCCCATGACCAGGCGCAGCACGCCGGGGGTGTCCGGGCCGCGGTCGACCAGGTCACCGACGAACACGGCGGTGCGGCCGCCCGGGTGGTTGGCCCCGGCGGCGCGGCCGAGCGGGTCGCGTTCGATCTCGTAGCCGAGGTCCGCGAGCAGTTCCTCCAGCTCGGCGCGGCAGCCGTGCACGTCGCCGATGACGTCGAACGGGCCGGTGACCTCCCGCTTGTCCGGCCATGCCTTCTCGTAGGCGACGGTCGCGGCGTCGACCTCGTCCACGCCGGTCAGCACGTACGCCCGCTTGAACTCGCGGCCGGTCAGCGAGCGCAGGCCGCGCCCCAGCTCGCGCCGCTGGCGCGGGATGACGTGGTCGGGCAGCCGCCGTCCGGTCCGGGCGGCGTTGCGCTCGGCGGCGACGTGCACGGGCACGTCGAGGACGATCGCCACCGACAGCACGTCGTGGTCCTTGGCGATCTGGAGGAGCGCCTGGCGCGCCTTCTGCTGCACGTTGGTGGCGTCGACGACGGTCAGCAGGCCGCGCCGCAGCCGCTTGCGGACGATGTAGTGCAGCAGGTCGAACGCGTCGCCGGTCGCCGACTGGTCGTTCTCGTCGTCGGCGAGCACGAGCCGGCAGTAGTCCGACGACACCACCTGGCTCGGCGCGAAGTGCCTGCGCGCGAAGTGCGACTTGCCGGAGCCGGAGACTCCGACGAGGACGACCAGGCCCATCTCGGGCAGGCGGATCGTCGTCCCGCGTCCCTCGGCGGGCGCCTCGGCGGGCGCCGTCCGCGAAGCGGCGGGCTCGGCGGGCCGCGCGGTGGGTTCGGTCATCGGGTGAACACCCCCAGCTGGGTCGGGGCGCCGACGTCGGGGTCGTCGTCGCCGACGGGCACGTAGCGGACCTGGTAGCCGTGGTCGGCGGCGACCCGCTCCGCCCACCGGCGGAACTCGGCGCGGGTCCATTCGAAGCGGTGGTCGGGGTGGCGCATGGCCCCCGGCGCCAGCCCCTCGTACCGGACGTTGTATTCGGAGTTGGGCGTGGTGACGACCACCACGCGCGGCCTGGCGTCGCCGAACACCACCCGTTCGACGGCGGGCAGCCGCGGCGGGTCGATGTGCTCGATGACCTCCATCAGCACGGCCGCGTCGTAGCCGCGGAACCGTTCGTCGGCATAGGTGAGAGCGCCCTGCAGCAGCTCGACGCGCGGGACGCGGTCGGGCCCGTGGTCGTCCTGGAGGCCGCGGCGCCGCGCGATGAACAGCGCGCGCTCCGACACGTCCACGCCGGTGATCTTCTCGAAGTAGCGGTCCTGCCCGAGCCGCCCGACCAGCTTGCCCGAACCGCAGCCCAGGTCGATGACGCGCGGCGTCCGCTGAGCGTGCAGCGTCTCCAGGACGGCCTGGACGCGGCGTTCGGCCAGCGGCACGGGCGGCACCGCGGCGGTGTGCTCCGGGTCGGGCTCGGGCGCGGCGCCCGGCTCGGCCGCGGTCGGGTCGGCCGCGGGCGGCTCCTCCTCGATCGGGTCGCGGTCGAGCTCGTCCTCGGGCGCGTCCTCGGAGTCGGCGAGCCGGCCGAGGGCGGTGCGGACCAGGCCGCGCCGGTTGGCGAGGTAGCGGCGGGTGATGCCGGCCCGGTCGGGGTGGGCGGCCAGCCAGCCCTCCCCCGCCCGGATCAGCTTGTCGACCTCGTCGGGCGCGACCCAGTAGTGCTTGGCGTCGTCCAGCACCGGCAGCAGCACGTACAGCTGGTTGAGCGCGTCGGCCAGCCGCAGCTCGCCGGTCAGCGTCAGCGAGACGTAGCGCGAGTCGCCCCAGCCGGGGAACCCGGGGTCCAGCGGCACCGGGACCGCGCCGACCTGCCAGCCGAGCGGCGCGAAGAACCCTTCGGCCCGTTCGGGCCCGCCCCTGCACGGCAGCGCGGGCAGCGTGACCTCGAGCGGGATCGCCGTCCGCGCCAGCTCGGGCCGCAGCTCGCAGCGGCCGCGCATCGCGGTGCGGAAGACGCCGGCCATCGCGGAGGCCAGCAGCGAGGACGCCGCGTAGGGGCGGTCGTTGACGTACTGGCCGAGCGAGAAGTCGGGCGTGCTCTTGCCCCGGGTGCGCACCAGTTTGACGGGGTCGACGTCCAGGAGCAGCGCGGCGGTGCAGCGCGCCGCGTCCGCCTCGGGGTAGAAGACGTGCGCCGTACCGAACGCCTGCCCGAACGCCTGCACCCGGTCGGGATGCTTGTGGAGCAGGAAGCCCAGGTCAGTGGCAGGGGCCAGGGTGGTGGTGATCGTCAGAAGCACCCGTCAAGCATGGCGGACGGGCGTCGCCCCGGCGCAAACGCTTTTCCGCTACTGGACGGCAGGGCCGGTGATGAAACGGCCGCGCCGGTCGTACGGCCAGCCGTTGATCTTGCAGCCCTTCAGGCCGAAGATCTGCTGCTGCATGACCGGCGCCAGGGCGCCCTTCCGCGCGCAGGTCATGTGGTTGTAGCCCAGCCGGTGCCCGACCTCGTGGTTGATCGTCAGGGCGTGGTAGTGGTCCGGCTGGCCACGGTAGTAGGTCGTCAGCAGCAGCCAGCGGCGCAGGTTGACCACCACCTGCTTGCCGCCGCTGCAGTTGGTCTGCCCTTTGGTCTCCAGGCCGTACACGGCGCAGAGCTTGTCGACGGTTCCCGGTGCGGCGAGCCGCACCACGAAGTCAAAAGGGCCCGAGTTCACCCGCTTGAACGCCCATCTGCCGCCGGCCGTCCAGCCGCGCGGATCCGCCAGTATCGTGTCGACGGTCCGCGCGAAGGTCTGCGGCTGCTGGCGAATGCCGCCCTCCACCTCGACCATGTAGCGCAGGACCGTGCCGCGCCCGGCCACCTTGGCGGACGTCACGGGCGGCCGGATGAACTTCCCGGTGCCGCGCTGCGGGATGTAGGGCGCGCGGTTGGGCGTGACGACCGGCGGCACGGCCGGCGGCTGGTCGGCGTGCGCGGCCTGGCCCCCGGTCGGCGACGGGTCGTTGCGCGGCACCGCCGAGCCGGTGTTCTGGCCCGGCGACCCGAAGAACAGGTAGCCGAGCGCGCCGAGCCCGGCGAGCAGGATCACCCCGACGACGAGGATGACCAGGATGCGGAACAGCTGGCGGCTGCGGTTGGCCCCGACGAACGCGATGTCGAGGTCCTTGCCCATGTGGCCGGCGCCGCTGTAGGAGTCGCGGCGCGCGGACCGCCTGCCGCGGCGCTCCTCGGGCCAGAACGAGTCATGGTCGTCCTGGCCGCCGTCGTCCTGGCCGAACGGCGGCCGCTCACGGGGAGGCTGCTGCCTGTCGTACGGCTGGGGTCGCTCGTACTGGGGCTGCTGCTGCTCGTACTGGGGCTGCTGCTGCTCGTACTGGGGCTGCTCGTACTGGGGTTGTTGCGGCCGGCCAGGGGGTTGCTGTTGCGGCCGTCGCGGTTGCGGCGGCTGCTGTTGCTGCGCGTGGGGCTGCTGTCCGTACGGCTGCTGTTGCTGGTCGTACGGCTGCTGGCCGTAGGGGGGCTGGGAACCGTGCTGGTCGAACGCCGACTGCCCCGGCTGCGGAGTCGGGGGTTGCTGGGGCGTGGGGGGACGCCTCGGGGGGTCGGACCGGCGTCGGCGACGGCCCTGTGAACGTGGGGGCTGCATGTCGCAGGCCAGCATGCCAGAAAGGGACGGTCATTTGATCATTTCGCAATAATCGCGTTGCGGTGTCGTCTCGGACATCGGGACACTCAGCGTGATCATCGAGAGAAACCGGACCGCGTGAACGTCGCGTGAAGATCAAGTGAGCAGAGGCGAGTGAGCAGACATCCCCGGCGCCAGACCGCCCAGGAGACGGTGGCGATCCTCGACCGCGGCGACTACGTCGCCCCTTCCGGCCGCACCGTGGAGATCGCCGGCGGCGTCCGCGCGGTCGTGCGCGGCACCGTGCTGCACCGGCCGGCCGAGCTCGACGATCTGCTCGGCGGCCTGCCCGCGTCGCCGGGTCTGGACATGCGGGTGGAGGTCACCGGCGAGACGACGCTCGCCGCGGCGCGCCGTCTGGCCGGGACGGGCACCGAGACGGGCACTGAGACGGGCACTGAGACGGGTGCTGAGGCGGGCGCGGGTGCGGCGGGGCTGCCGTTCGCGCTCAACTTCGCGTCCGCCAAGAACCCGGGCGGCGGCTTCCTCAACGGCGCGCACGCGCAGGAGGAAGGGCTCGCGCGGTCGTCGGCGCTGTACGCGTCGCTGCGCGCGGCCCGGGAGTTCTACGAGTTCCACCGCGAGCAGCGCGACCTGCTCTACAGCGACCACATGATCTACTCCCCCGCGGTGCCGGTGTTCCGCGACGACGCGGGACTGCTGCTGGACGAGCCGTACGACGTGACGTTCCTGACCTCGCCGGCGCCCAACCGCGGCGCCATCCGCGACGCGGCGCAGGCCGCCCGCGTCCCCGAGGTGCTGCGGATGCGCGCCCGCAAGGTGCTGGCGGTGGCGGCGCACCACGGCCACCGGCGCCTGGTGCTGGGCGCGTGGGGGTGCGGTGTCTTCGCCAACGACCCGGCCGAGGTGGCGGCGGCGTTCCAGGAGGCGCTGCGGCCGGACGGGCCGTTCGCCGGGCGGTTCGAGCACGTGGTGTTCGCGGTGTGGGACACCGCCAAGGGAGCGCCCCGGCAGGTCGCGTTCGAGCGGGCCTTCGCCTAGTCGCTCGCCTGGTCGTTCGCCTGGTCGTTCGCGGGCACGTACGACGCGATGCCGCGGACGAGCATCTCGAGGCCGAACTCGAAGCGGTCCTCGCCGTCGCCCGACATCAGATCGCCCACGTTGCGGACGGTCGCCGGGAACCGGTCGGCGGGCAGGTTCGCGAAGAAGTCCCGCACCTGGCCGAGGAACCGGGCCATGTACTCATCGCGCTCCATCCCGCTGGCGCGCTGCTTGGCCAGATGGATGGAGCCGTCGTAGGCGTCGGCGTTGACGTAGAGGTAGATGCGCTCGGCACCCCACGCCGCGGCCCTGGGCGGCACCCCGCCGGCCAGCATGACGCTGAGCATCATCTCGTTCATCCGCAGTGAGCTGGCGCCGGTCGGGATGCTGCCCAGCGGCACCCTGGCGATGTCGGCGTGCTCGCTCAGCACCCGGTGGATCTCGTAGGCGATCTCCTTGACCTGCTCGCGCCAGCGCGCCGGGTCGGGCTCGGCCGGGATCCGCATCTCCTCGCAGACGCGGTCGAGCATGAGGTCGAGCAGCTCCTCCTTGTTGGAGACGTGCGCGTAGAGCGAGGCGGGGCCGGTGTCGAGCTCCTGGGCGACCCGGCGCATGCTCACCGCGTCGAGCCCCTCGGCGTCGAGCACCCTGATCGCGGTGTCGACGATCAGGTCCTGGCTGAGCTGCTGGCGCGCACCGGTGCTCTTGCGCTGCTTGCGCCATGCCGGCGTGGGCAGGGACGTCGACTCACTCCGCTCCATGGCGAACATCGTACTTCACGACGATCGTCGTTCGTTGCCACGAACGCCGTTCTTGACACGATCAGCGTTTCGAACATAGAACAGTGTTCGTAAGCAACGAACACCGATCGTTATGGAGCCTTCGATGAGTTCCTCCACCGTGACCGCGGGGCCCGGCACCGGGCCCGCGCAGACCCTTTACCGCTGGCGCTGGGTCGCCCTCTTCGTGATCCTCGCCGGCGAGATCCTCGACCTCCTCGACGCGTTGATCACCACGGTCGCCGCGCCGACCATCCGTGCCGACCTCGGCGGTTCGGCGGGCACCATCCAGTGGCTGGCCGCCGGATACACGCTCGCCATGGCGATCGGCCTGATCACCGGCGGCCGCCTCGGCGACCTCTACGGCCGCAAGCGCATGTTCCTGATCGGCGCGGCCGGCTTCACCGCCGGGTCGCTGCTGTGCGGGCTGGCCGTGTCCCCCGGGATGCTCGTCGGCTCACGGGTGTTGCAGGGGTTGTTCGGCGCCCTGATGTTGCCGCAGGGCATCGGCATGATCAAGGAGATGTTCCCGCCCAGGGAGATGGGCGCGGCGTTCGGCGCGTTCGGCCCGATCATGGGCCTGTCGTCGGTCGGCGGCCCGGTGCTGGCCGGCTGGCTGATCGGCGCCGACCTCTTCGGCACCGGCTGGCGCATGATCTTCCTGATCAACCTGCCGCTGGGCATCGCCGCCGTGCTGGCCGGGATCAGGTTCCTGCCCGAGTCGAAGGCACGGCACGCCACCCGCCTCGACCTGGTCGGCGCGCTGCTCGCGGCGCTCGGCGCCGGGCTGATCGTCTACCCGCTGGTGCAGGGCCGCGAGCTCGGCTGGCCGGCCTGGTCGTTCCTGATGATGGCCGGCTCCGCGCTCGTCTTCGCGTTCTTCACCTGGTACGAGACGCGCAAGGAGCGGGCCGGCGGCGACCCCCTGGTCATGCCGAGCCTGTTCCGCAAGCGCGGCTTCAGCGGCGGCCTGACCCTGGGCATCGTGTTCTTCTCCGGCCTGACCGGCTTCGCCCTGGTGTTCGGCCTGTACACGCAGCTGGGCCTCGGGTACTCGCCGCTCAAGGCGGGCCTCGCCCAGATCCCCTGGTCGCTCGGCATGGTGGTCGGCTTCGGCCTCGCCCAGGCGGTGGCGCGCTTCGGCCGCAAGGTCATCCACGGCGGCACGATCGTCATGACCGCCGGCGTGGCCGGCGTCATCGCCACCCTCCAGGCGGCCGGCATGGGCGTCAGCCCCTGGCAGCTCGCGCCCGCGCTGGTCGTCACCGGCATCGGCATGGGCCTGCTGATGGCCCCGTTCTTCGACACCGTGCTCGCCGGCGTCGAGCCGCACGAGACCGGCGCGGCGGGCGGCACGCTCACCGCCGTCCAGCAGCTCGGCGGCGCCCTCGGCGCCGCGGTGCTCGGCACCGTCTTCTTCAACCTGCTCGGCGCCCACTTCGAAGGCGGCGCCGGATCCGGCGGCGGCGCCGCCTTCGAGCACGCCATGAACGTGACGTTGTGGGTCGTGGTCGGGATGCTCGCGCTGAGCTTCGTGGTCACGTTCCTGCTGCCCAAGCAGCCGCGCCCCGACCAGGAACCCTCCCACTAGGCACCCTCCCGCTAGGCACCGGGCGTGCGAGCCCCGCGCCCGGCGCGCGAACGAGCGAGCCCCGCGTCCAGGCGATCCGGACGCGGGGCTCGTCCGCGTTCAGAGGCGGTTGAGGACCTCGAACGCGAGCAGCTCGAGGTGGTCGAGGTCGTGCAGGTCGAGCACCTGGAGGTAGACGCACTCCGCGCCGAGCCCCGCGAACTCGCCGATCTTGTCGACCAGCTCGGCCGGGGTGCCCGCCAGGCCGTTCTCGCGCAGCTCGTCCACGTCCCGGCCGATGGCGTCCGCGCGGCGCTTGATCTCGGCGTCGTCGCGGCCGCAGCACACCACCTGCGCGGCGGAGTAGACCATCGGCCTGGTCCGCCCGGCGTTCTCGCAGGCGGCGCGGACCCGGCCGAACGCGGTCCCGGTGTCGCCGAGCTTGTGGAACGGCACGTTGTACTCGTCGGCGTACGCGGCGGCCAGGCGCGGCGTGCGCTTGGCGCCGAACCCGCCGATGAGCACCGGCGGGCCTTCGGCCTGCGCGGGCTTGGGCAGCGCGGGCGAGTTCGCCAGCGTGTAGTGCTCGCCCTCGAAGCCGTACGTGGAGCCGGCGGGCGTGCGCCACAGCCCGGTGATGATCTCGAGCTGCTCCTCCAGCCGTTCGAACCGCTCGTTCAGGCTGGGGAACGGGATGCCGTACGCGGTGTGCTCCTCCTCGAACCAGCCGGTGCCGATGCCGAAGTCGACGCGCCCGCCGCTCATCCGGTCGACCTGCGCGACCGAGATCGCGAGCGGCCCCGGGTAGCGGAACGTGGCGGCCGTCATCAGCGTGCCCAGCCTGATCCGGCTGGTCTCGCGGGCCAGCGCCGCCAGCGTGATCCAGGCGTCGGTCGGCCCGGGATCGCCGGGCACGTCGCCCATCTTGAGGTAGTGGTCGGACCGGAAGAAGGCGTCGAACCCCAGGTCCTCGGTGGCCTTGGCCACCGACAGCAGTGTCTCGTAGCTCGCCCCCTGCTGGGGCTCGGTGAAGATCCGAAGACGCATGATCCCATCCTCGTACGTGCCGCCTCGCGAACGTGCGACGGGGCCCGGAAACCGCTGAAGGTCTCCGAGCCCCTGCCGCCGCGATCCGTTCTGATCAGGCCTTTTCGCGCCGCGGGCGGCGGCCCAGGCGGGTCAGGACCAGCCCGACCCCGACCAGGCCGAGCGCCGAGTCCAGCATGAGCGCCGACTCGGCGCCGGTGCGCGGGAGCTCCCGCATGCCCTTGGTCGGGACCTCGCCGCCGTGGACGCCGCCGGAGTCCGGGGTCCTGCCCTGGGCCGGAGCGCCGGCCTTGTGCGCCGGGGCCTGCGGCCGCTTGACGGTGGCCCTGTCGTGCGCCCGGTGGACCGGCAGCCCTGCCTGGCCGGCGCCGGGCGCGCGGACCCTGGTCTTCGCGCTGGCGGAGTTGTTGGCCAGGTTGAGCTCGACCGTCTTGGTCGTCGCCTTCGTCGGCCAGACGAGGGACGTGCCCGGCCTGGCCTTCTTCGGCTGGACCTTCACGCGGAACGTCTTCTGCTCGCCGGCCTCCAGCGAGGCGACCTCGCAGACGTACTCCGCCGAACGCGCGGTGCAGGCCGAGTCGCCTTCCAGGACCTCCACCGGGACGGTGGACGCGGTCGTGCCGGACTCGGCGCCGCGCGACCCGCAGACCTGCTCGGTGTCCGGGCCGCCGTTCTGGTCGCCGGTGGTGCCGCCGGGCGAGCCGTTGACTCCCCCGGGCGTGCCGTTCTGGTCGCCGGTCGAGCCGTTGGCGCCGGACGAACCGCTCTGGTCCCCGGACGAACCGCTCTGGTCTCCGGACGTACCGGTGCCGCCGCCGGTCTGGGCGGTCTCCGAGCCGCACTCCTGCGCCAGGCCCGGCCCCAGGCCGTTGGTGCCGGTGCCCTCGCCGCACTCGCGGCCGGCCGGGCCGTTCCCTCCGGCATCGCCGTTGCCCGGGCCGTTGCCCGTGCCGGGGCCGTTGCCCGTGCTGTCGCCGGGCCCGTTGCCGGTGCCGCCTCCGGTGCCCGGCGTGCCGCAGATCTCGGCGCGGCCGCCCCTCACCTCCAGCGGCAGCGGGGAGTTGAGCACGACGCCCGCGGCGTCGGACGGTCCGGTGTTCTTCACCGTCAGCTTGTAGACGATCGTCTGGCCGGGATTGACCGACGACGGCGCGGTCTTGGTCACCGCGATGTCGGCGGTCTCGGCGACGCTGACCCGCGGGAACTCCTTGGAGACCCGGGACTTGGCCCACATCACCGTCGCGGTGCTGCCGATCGGCTGGCGCGGCTTGGCCTCCGCCGCGACCTTCGCGGTGATGACGCCCGCGACGGTCTTGCCGGGCTTGATGGAGCCGAGCTGGCAGACCGCGCTGCCCGGGCTGCCCGGTGCGCCCGCGGCGCCGGCCGCGCCGGTCGCGAACGAGCAGTTCTGCATGGCCGACACGAACTCGAGGGCCTCGGGCAGCGGCGCGCGGAAGACCGCCGGGCCCGCCGTGGTCTCGGACTTGTTGGTCACCGCGAACGGCCAGGTGTACGTCCGGCCCGGCAGCAGCGGTGTCCTCGGCCCGGCGGTGTCGATCACCAGGCGGGCCTGCTTCTGCCGCTTGGCCCGCGCCGGCCCGGCCTTACGCCGGTCGTGCTTCTGCTTGTCGTGACGCTTGGCTCCGACCCGTACCGGTCCGTCGGCCTCGGCCGCGTGGTTGGTGCCGACGACGGGGACGGCGACGCCGAGCAACGGTGCCGCCGTCAGCACGACGAGGCTCCGGGCAGCCGTGCGCCCCTTCGCCTTCTGGATCATGTTGGTCTCCCCGTGACCTGGCCTGAAGCATGAGCAGCTCCCGTTGTAGCCGGACCCGGGGTGATCTCCTAGCGCCACGGCGGCGTGTCGTTACGGAGAGTGACATCAACCTTTGGTCAAGGCGGGGGCTCGTCCAGGCGCTCGGCCGCCAGCCGCGCCGCGTTGTGCACCACGCGGGTCTGCGTCTCCAGCTGCCGGATGATGCGGCGCTGCTGCTCGCGGATGTCCCTGACGATCCGTACGAGCACGGCGAGCCCGACGACCAGGCACAGGTTGAGGGCGATGAGGGCCTCGGAGCCGAGTGCCACACGCATGTGCCGTCACTCCTTCGCGGGGGGCTCCTTGACCTTGACCGGCACAACCAGTGTGCCCGCTAGTCAGCGTCCGCAACAACCGGTCAGACCCGGAAATCTTTCAGACTGCGACAACGATCACGCGGTCCGCACGGCACCGGCCGCGGTCACCGGCCGCCGGGCTCCCCGTAGAGCGCGCGCAGGAACGCCAGCGCCATCCGCCGCTTGTCGCCGTCGTCGGCCTGGAGGTCGGCGAAGTAGGCGTTGAGCTCCTCGAGCTCGCGCAGCACGACGTTCATGTCCTCCTGGACGACCCCGGCGGGCTCCAGCCCCTCGCCGATGCGCACGAGGTCACCCGAACGCCACTGCAGGGCATCCTCGATCGCACTGCGGGTGCGCGCCTGCGGCCACCGCTCCCCGGCCTCCAGGTTGTAGATCGTCTTGACCGTCACACCGGCCCGCTCGGCCAGCTGCTCCTGGGTCAGCCCGAGCGATCCACGGCGGGCCACCACGTATTTGGCGATCCGCTCCCTGTCCAGCTCCATGCGACCAGCATGACGGAAACATTAAGGAACATCCAGTAAGCGAAGGGCGAATATTTCCTTCCGGACAGTTTCCGCTAATTACTGGTTACTCCTTGAAGTCTTACTAGTATGTTCTTATTATGGTGACCGGATCAGAAAGGGCAGGGGTCTCCGTGACCGAGGACGGACCGATCACCATGGAGCTGGCCATCTCCGAGCTTCGCCGCGACTTCGACGTCCGGCAGGCCAACCAGGAGGGCCGGCTGGCGCTGCTGTACCAGCGCAACGAACTGAACGAACGCCGCACCGACGACCAGGCCAGGCTCATCGAGGAGCTCGACGCCCGGCTCAGCGCGGCCGAACGCGAGCAGGTCACCCGGGCCCACCTCGACAACCGGTTCCGCCAGACCGTCGCGCTGCTCTCCCTCATCGCCGCCATCGCCTCCGTCGGGGTCGGCATCCTCGTCGCCTTCCTCGGCCGCTGAAATCCGCACCCGCTTCAGCCCGTTTCGTGAACGTCGTGTGATGGCGACGGTTCTGAACGCTCGTGAACGAACGGGCCTTGATCGGGGTGGGCTGCGGGTCTTGACTGGGCGGATGGAGCGCAAGAACCGTGCGAGTCTCTCGCACAAGGCGCGTTACGCCGCCCGGAACCCGGGCCGGATCACTCCGTACGCGCGGCGGGTCGCGCGGGACACGTGGTTGCGGCTGCGGGCGCGGGACCATGTGGCCTACTACCGGGCGGTGATGAAGTCGGACACCGCCAAGAATCCGCGCGGGGCGGTCGGGACGCCCACCGAGAAGCGGTGGATGGCACTGGGCGCGATGCAGTTCGAGTACCTGGTGGGGCACGGGCTCGAGCCGGGGCACCGGATGCTGGAGATCGGGTGCGGCAACCTGCGCGCGGGGCGGTTGTTCATCGACCATCTGGCGCCGGGCCACTACTACGGGATCGACATCTCGCCCGACATCCTGTTCGCGGCGGAGGAGACGCTCGTCCGGTACGGGCTGCAGGGCAAGCTGCCGCATCTGACGCCGGTCCGGGACCTGCGGCTGGAGTTCCTGCCGGACGCGCACTTCGACGTCGTGCACGCGCACAGTGTCTTCTCGCACTCGCCGCTGGACGTCATCGACGAGTGCTTCGCGCACGTCGGACGGGTGCTGGCGCCGGGCGGGTTCTTCGACTTCACGTTCAACCGGACGGAGGGCAAGGAGCACCAGGTGCTCCGCGAGGACTTCTACTACCGGACCGGGACGCTGGTCGAGCTGGCGGGGAAGCACAAGCTCGACGCCTCGTTCATGGACGACTGGGAACAGACGGCGCACAAGCAGTCCAAGCTCCGCGTCACCCGCGCTTAGCCGCGCCAGGGATAGCGGGTGGTGTCGCGGGTGCAGTAGTCGGGTCGAGGTAGATGAAGACGCGCCGCATCAGGCCGTCGCGGATCTCGAAGAGGTCGCCGCCGACGTCGAGGCGGCGCAGGTACTCGATCGCGATGTCCTGGTTGTCGGCCATGCCCCGAGTGTGACCCGCCCGGTCGGGCCTCAGGAGGGGCCTGGCCGGATCCAGCCGGACGGTGTCAGGGCCGGGCGGCGGCGAGGAAGGCGTCGACCAGGCGGGTGATCTGGGCGGACGGCAGGGGCCGGTCGGCGATGAGCCGGTGGTAGAGCACGGGGCCGGCCAGCTGGGCGATCGCGAGGTCGTCGTCGAGGTCGTCGTCGAGGTCGGCGGGGAGTTCGCCGTTGTCGCGGGCGGCGGCCAGGGCGGCCCGGACGCCGGCGGAGCCCTGGGTGAAGACGTCGGCCTTGAGCCGGGCGAACTCGGGATCCACGGCGGCCCGTTCGATGATCGCGCGCAGGCCGCGGTCGGCGATCGGGACGCTCAGCATCTCGCGGAACGCCTCCAGCTCCTGGATCAGGTCGTCGCGCAGGACGCCCGTGGCGGGCCGCCGGTAGGTGGCGACGTCGAGGGCGATGGTGTCGCGGAGCAGGGTCACGGGGTCGGGCCAGTGCCGGTAGAGGGTGGTGCGGCCCACGCCGCTGCGGGCGGCGACGGTCACGTGGGTGACCGCCGTCCAGCCCTGCTCGACGAGGATCTCGCGGGCGGCGGCCAGGGCGGCGGTCCGGCTGCGCTCGGCGCGGGGATCGGTCATGCCGGGAGTCTATGGAACATCTTGCCCCGAAGCCATCTATGGGGCATCCTGTTCCGAAGATATGGACCATGATGTACCGGAGTTGGAGGGTCGCCGTGAATCCCCTGGAACGTGTCTTCGGCAAGCACAAGTCGCAGGGCCGGGTCGTCGAGACCGGGCCCGTCACGCCGACCATGCGGCGGATCGTCGTCGCCGCCTCCCTGGAGGGCTTCGCGCCCGGGCGGCACGTGCGGATCGAGATCAACGACCCGCTGTCGCTACGTGGCATCGTCCGGCCGGCCGACACGCTGCGCACGTACTCGGTCTGGGACTTCGGCGACGGCGCGTTCGAGATCCGCGCCCACCTCTACGACGGCGACGGCATCGGGCTGCGCTGGGTGAACGGCGTGCGGGCGGGCGACGCGGTGACCTTCTGGGGGCCGCTGGGCGACTTCGACATCCGCCCGGACGCCGCGTTCCACCTGTTCGTGGGCGAGGAGACCGCCTCCGCCGCCTTCGGGCCGATGTTGCGGGCGCTCGATCCGGAGACGCGGGTGGTGGGGGTGCTGGAGAGCGGGTCAGCTGATGACGAGGTGCCGGTGCCCCGTTCCGACGGGTTGCGGCGGGTGCACCGCGACGGCGGCCCGGCCGTCTCCTCCCCCGCCCTCCTGGCGGCGGTGGGCGAGCTCGACCTGCCGGCGGGGGCGGGCGCGGCGTACGTCGCCGGCGAGGCGCGCACCTGCCAGGCGGTACGCGACCACCTGGTGCGCGAACGCGGCTGGGACCGCCGGAACGTCCGCGTCAAGCCGTTCTGGACGCCCGGCAAGCGCGGCCTCCACCACTGACCGGGCTCCCCCCGGATCGGCTAGCCGCGGACCAGGGTGGCCAGGCACTCCACGTGCTGGGTCATGGGGAAGGCGTCGAAGGCGCGCAGCGTCTCGAGCGTCCAGCCGCGCTCGCTGAAGTAGGCGAGGTCGCGGGCCAGCGTGGCGGGGTCGCAGGACACATAGGCGATCTTGCGGCCGACCAGCGTGGCGAGGCGGTCGACGACGGCCTGGCCCGCGCCGGAACGGGGCGGGTCGAGGACGACGACGTCGGCGCCGCCGCGCACGCGGGTGCCGCCGCGGTGGCCGCTGGTGCGCTTGTTCTGGCTGCGGTCCGAGCCGTCGGCGCGGCCGAACTCCAGGTCGCCCAGCACCTCCTCGACCGGGCCGCGCTCGATCGCCACGTTGGGCAGGTCGCGCAGGTTGAACTTGGCGTCGCGGACCGCCTGGCCGTCGGACTCGATGCCGACGACGAGGCCTTCACGGCCGACCCGCTCGGCCAGCCCGGCCGTGAAGAGGCCGACGCCGCAGTAGAGGTCGAGCGCGATCTCGCCCGGCTTGGGCTCCAGGGCCGCCATGACGGCGTCGGAGAGCAGCTGGGCGGCACCGGGGTGGACCTGCCAGAACCCGCTGCCGCTGACCTGGAACATCCGGCCCGAGACCTCTTCCCGGACGTACGGCAGGGACTTGCCGGGCTCCGGCTTGCCGCGGACCAGGCGGACCGGCACCTCCAGGCGGGGAACGCGGGCGCGCTTGCGGCCGCGCTCGCGCACCACGACCAGGCGGTCGCCGGTGGAGGAGGAGACGATGCCCTCGACCGAGGAGGCGCCGGACCAGCGGTGCCGCTCGATGCCCATCAGCTCGACACCGGGGTGGGCGATCAGGCACTCGTCGATCGGCTCGACGTCGTGGGAACGGTGCCGGCGCAGGCCGACGGCCCCGTCGGAGACCGCGAACTGCACGCGGGTGCGCCAGCCGAGGCCGGGCCCGGGCGCGAACTCGGCGTCCTCGACGGGGTAGGGCACCTCCTCGACGACCACGGCGCGGGTGATCCCGGCGAGGCGTTCGAGCTGCTCGGCGACGACGGCGGCCTTCAGCGCGCGCTGCGCGGGCAGGGAGGCGTGCTGCCAGTCGCAGCCGCCGCAGCGGCCGGGCCCGGCGAACGGGCAGGGCGGCGTGACGCGGTCGGCCGAAGGCGTGAGGATCTCGACGGCGTCGGCGCGCAGGAAGTTCTTGGTGCGGTCGGTGACCAGGGCCCGGACCCGCTCGCCGGGGAGGGCGTGCCGGACGAACACCACCCGGCCCTCGTGGCGTGCCACGCAGAAGCCGCCGTTGGCGACGTTGCCGACCTCGAGGTCGAGGTACTCGTCTTCAGGGCCCAGATCAGTCACGGTCCGAAACGATACCGCCACCAGCGCGCACTCCATCCTCCTCCGAGCCCAGGCGCGGGGGACGGCGGGACGAGCCGGGGCCGGGCGGCTCCTTGCGGCCCTTGAGCCGGTCGGACGACTGGAGCTGCCAGGCGACGCTCGTCACCATGACGCCCGGCTGGAACAGCAGCCGGCCCTTCAGGCGCAGGGCGCTCTGGTTGTGCAGCAGGTGCTCCCACCAGTGGCCGACGACGTATTCGGGGATGAAGACGGTGACCACGTCGCGCGGGCTCTTGCGGCGCACGCTCTTGACGTACTCCAGCACCGGCCGGGTGATCTCCCGGTACGGCGAGTCGAGGATCTTGAGCGGTACCGGCACGTCCAGGGCGTCCCATTCCTCCTGGAGGCGCTGGGACTCGTCGGCGTCCACGGCGACGGAGACCGCCTCCAGCGTGGACGGCCGGGTGGCGCGGGCGTACGACAACGCCCGCAACGTCGGCTTGTGGATCTTGGAGACGAGCACGATGCCGTGGTTGCGGGCGGGCAGCGCCACGTCCTCGCCGGACGGCACGAGCTCCTCGGCGACCCGGTCGTAGTGCCGCCGGATGCCCTTCATCAGCAGGAAGAGGATCGGCATCGCGATGCACACGATGTAGGCGCCGTGCGTGAACTTGGTGATCAGCACCACGACCAGGACGGTGCCGGTCATGAAGAGGCCGAACGTGTTGATCGCCCGCGCCCGGTGCATCTCGCGCCGCGCGGTCGTGTCGGTCTCGGTCCGCAGCAGCTTGTTCCAGTGCCGGACCATGCCGGTCTGGCTGACGGTGAACGAGACGAAGACGCCGACGATGTAGAGCTGGATGAGCTTGGAGACGTCCGCCCCGTACGCGTAGATCAGCAGCCCGGCGGCGGTGGCCAGGATGATGATGCCGTTGCTGAACGCCAGCCGGTCGCCGCGGGTGTGCAACTGGCGCGGCAGGTAGCGGTTCTGGGCGAGCACCGAGCCGAGCACAGGGAAGCCGTTGTAGGCGGTGTTGGCCGCCAGGACGAGGATGAGCGCGGTCATCAGCGTCACGAACGCGAACATCGGCGTGAAGTTGCTGAAGACGGTGTGCGCGACCTGCGCGACGACCGGGTCCTGCTCGGAGACGTCCTTGCCGGTGGCCGGGTCGATCAGGTGCACGCCGTGGCCGGGGTCGGCGAACTTGGCGTCGGTGATGTAGGCCATGGCGGTGACGCCGATGAACATGGTCATCGCGATCAGGCCCAGCGCCAGCAGGGTGGTCGCGGCGTTCCTGCCCTTGGGCTTCTTGAACGCCGGCACGCCGTTGCTGATCGCCTCGACGCCGGTGAGCGCGGCGCAGCCGGACGCGAACGCGCGCATCAGCAGGAAGGCGAGCGCGATGCCGCCGACCCCCATCTGCTCTCCCTGGACGTCCAGGTCGGCGGTCTCGGCGCGGAGCTCGGTGCCGAAGAGCATCCGGGTGAAGCCCCAGAGCAGCATGCTGAAGATGCCGAACATGAACAGGTAGGTCGGGATCGCGAAGGCGATGCCGGCCTCCTTCAGCCCGCGCAGGTTGAGCACGGTCAGGATGACCACGATGACGACCGCGGAGGTCACCTTGTGCTCGCCGACGAGGTCGACGAAGGCGCCGAGGTTGGCGACGGCGGACGAGACCGACACCGCGACGGTGAGCACGTAGTCGACCAGCAGGGCGCTGGCCACGACCACGCCCCAGTTGCCGCCGAGGTTCTCGGTGGCGACCTCGAAGTCGCCGCCGCCGCTCTGGTAGGCCCGGACGTTCTGGCGGTACGAGGCGACCACGGTCAGCAGGATCACCACGACGGCCGCCGCGACCCAGGGCGTGTACTGGTAGGCGACCACCCCGGCGATGCCGAGGGTGATCAGGATCTCCTGCGGGGCGTACGCGACCGAGGACAGCGCGTCGCTGGCGAAGACCGGGAGCGCGATCCTCTTGGGCAGCAGTTGCTCGTGCTGCTGGGCGCTGCGCAGCGCACGGCCCAGCAGCACCCGTTTGACAAGGTCCGAAGCCTTCGACACGGAAGGAGACTCTAGCCCTTCGATTTGACGGGCCCATGACGCGCCCGCCCACCCCGACGATCTCTCCCCGCGATGTCTCCCGTGCGCCCGCCGCGGAAACCTCGGCACGGCTGGACTCGTTGCCGCCTGGGTAGTACTTGCCTGGGCGGATGTGTAGTTTTGCAGCCCGGCAGGGATCACCGGGAGACGATTCGACGATCCTCGGGCTCCGGGGAAGGAATGGCCGTGCATATCGTGATCATGGGTTGTGGGCGCGTCGGGTCGACGCTCGCCCACATCCTTGAGGACAAGGGCCATTCGGTGGCCATCATCGACCAGAGCCCGGAGGCCTTCCGCCGCCTGCGGAGCGGGTTCAAGGGCCGCCGCATCACCGGGTTCGGCTTCGACCGGGACGTGATCGCCGAAGCCGGGATCGAGCAGGCCTCCGCGTTCGTCGCGGTCAGCAGCGGCGACAACTCCAACATCATCTCCGCCCGGGTGGCCCGCGAGACGTTCGGCGTCGACAACGTCGTCGCCCGCATCTACGACCCCCGCCGCGCCGAGGTCTACCAGCGGCTGGGCATCCCCACCGTGGCCACGGTCCGGTGGACGGCCGACCAGATCCTGCGCCGCCTGCTCCCCGAGGGCGCCGAGCCGCTGTGGCGCGACCCGACCGGCGAGGTGGTCCTGGCCGAGCTGGAGACCGGCCCGGCCTGGGTGGGCCAGAAGGTCGCCCGGCTGGAGGAGGCCGCCACCACCCGCGTCGCGTTCCTCTCCCGCATGGGCGAGGCCCTCGTGCCGCACTCCGACACCGTCATCCAGGACGGCGACATCGTGCACATCATGGCCCGCTCGGACGACGTGGAGCGCATCAACACCACCGTCGCCACCAGGATCGAGGAGGACCACTGATGCGGGTCGCCATCGCCGGGGCCGGCGCGGTCGGCCGTTCCATCGCCCAGGAGCTCCTGGAGAACGGCCACGAGGTGCTCCTGATCGACAAGAGCCCCAAGGCGATCAAGGTCGAGATGGTGCCGCGCGCCGAGTGGCTGCTGGCCGACGCCTGCGAGATCGCCTCGCTGGACGACGCCGCCCTCGAACGGTGCCAGGTCGTCGTGGCCTCCTCCGGCGACGACAAGGTCAACCTGGTCGTGTCGCTGCTCGCCAAGACCGAGTACGGCGTGCCGCGCGTGGTCGCCCGCATCAACCACCCCAAGAACGAGTGGCTCTTCAACGAGTCGTGGGGCGTGGACGTGGCCGTCTCGACCCCGCGCCTGCTGTCGGCGCTCGTCGAGGAGGCCGTCAGCGTCGGCGACCTGGTGCGCCTGATGACGTTCCGGCAGGGCGAGGCCAACCTGGTCGAGCTCACCCTGCCGGAGGACGCCCCGCTGGGCGGCGAGCGCGTCGGATCGGTCGCCTGGCCCCGCGACACCGCCCTGGTGGCCATCCTGCGGGAGGGCCGGGTGCTGGTGCCGACCGCCGACGACACCCTGGAGCCCGGCGACGAGCTGATGTTCGTGGCCAGCCAGGACGTCGAGGACGAGCTCGCCGACCTCCTGAACGCCCGCTGACGGGCGGGTCCGGGGTCAGCGGTATTCGGCGAGGCGCGGGCGCAGGCCCAGCCAGACGAGGAGGACGACGGCCGCCGCGCCCGCGGGCGGGATCGCGGCCCAGACCAGGGGCACCCGTTCCGCCACCTCGGCGGAGACCGCCATCGTGGGCCCGGCCGCGGCGGACCCGGCCTCGCGCAGGTCCGCCGCCCCGGACGCGAGCAGGCTCACGGTCAGCGGGACCAGGAGCAGCACGGTCAGGGTCGCCACGGCCAGCCACGGGTTGACCCGCCGGCGCAGCCGCCGGGAGAGCATGACCTGGAGGGCCGCCAGCGTGCCGAGCAGCAGCGCGCCGGCCGCCACGGCGCCCCAGGTCGTCAGGGCGGCCACGGTGCGGCCGTTCCCGGCGGCGGCGCCGATCCGGTCGCGGTCCATGCCGGCGAGCCTCTCCAGCGGGGCGAACAGCGACGTGCTCATCAGCACGCTCGCGTCCCGCTGCCGTGACTGCGCGCCCAGCGGCCGGTCGCCGAGGGCCATCGCCTGGCCGATCAGTTCCTGGTAGCGGCCGAAGTCGCTCAGCAGCCCGCGGGCGAGCTCAGCAGCCCGCGGTTCGCCGTCCGTCGCCGCGACCAGCCGGTACAGCTGCGCCGCGGCCTGGACGCGCTGCCGCTCGTAGGACTCGATGGACGCGTCGCGCGCCGCCTGCCAGGCGGGGCCCGAACCGCCGCGCACGATCGCGGCGGTGGAGGCGTCCAGGTCGCCGAGCACCGCCCGCAGCTCGGTGGTGACGGTGAGCCGGGGCCCGGCCCGGTGGGCGATCTCGCGCGACCCGGCGCGCAGCCCGGTCACGCCGGTCACGGCGGTGCAGCCGAACACCACCGCCAGCAGCGCCGCCGCGAGGGCCGGCGCGCGGAGGCGCCGCGGGGTGCTCCAGCCCTCCGGGCGGCCGGTGCGCGGGTTGGCGGGCGGGACCTGCACCGGCAGGCCGACGGCGTCCGGGTCGTTCTCGGTGATCCGCGGGGTCGGGCCCGCCACGGCGGTCATGTCAGCGTCCTCGGCCGGACGGCGTTGGCCCGTTCGATGAGGCCCAGCCGTTCCGCGCGGTCGTCCACCGCCCGCGCCAGCTCCCGGTAGGTCCGCTCCAGCGCCAGCCGAAGGTCGTGCTCGTCGAGCTCCGAGCCCAGCGCGTCCACGCCGTCCGCCAGCACCTCGTCGGCGGCGAGCCGCTCCGCCGCCCCGGGCCCGAGGGACAGCGGGCGCCCGGCCAGCACCTGGCCGAGGGCCGACTCCAGCACCAGCGCGCCCAGCCGCCGCTTGCGCCTGCTCGCCAGGTCCAGCGCCTCGACGCGCCCGGCGGCCGTCAGCAGCTCGGCGAGGCCGAGGTCGCCCGGCTCGCGGCCGCGCAGCTCCGCCAGCACAGCCCCGACCTGGGCGTCGACATGGAAGAAGGACGCCGTGGGAACGGAGGCGAGCGCCGCCACGGCGGTGGCCCGGTCACCCCGCGCGACGCTGACCCGGGCCAGCCCGAACACGGCGCTGGCGTGCGCCTGCTGCGTCCGCCAGACGCGCCGGTGGTAACGCCGCGCGGCGTCCAGGTCGGCCTTGAGCTCGGCGCAGAAGGCCAGGGCCAGCTGGGGCGCCGCCTCGCCGGGGAACCGGTCGTACACCCGGTCGAACGCGCGCTCCGCAGCGGCGGGGTCGTGGTCGGCCAGCGCCAGGACCCCCTGGTACCAGGTGACCCGCCAGTCGGTGCCGCCGCCGGCCAGCGCCCGGCGGGCACGGCCGAACTCGCCGCGCTCGACGTGCTCGCGCGCCTGGTGGACGGACGCCGGGTCGGTGCGTTCGGTCCGCGGGTGAGGCAGCGCGGCGGCCATCACCGGAGGCGCCGGGCGGAGGCCGCCGCGGGTGCCGGCGGGCGCGGTCTCCCCCTCGAAGAGCGCGGACCGGGCGGGTCTGGGGCGGCCGTCCTCGGCGGCCAGCACCTCGCGCAGCACGCCGGTGAGCTGCTCGGCCATCTCGGCCGCCGCCCCGAACCGTTCGCGCCGGTCGGCATGGGTGGCGCGGCGCAGCAGGCGGTCGTACGACTCGTACCGCGCCAGCAGCGGCACCGTCTCGCGGTCGGGCAGCGAGTAGCGGTAGCGGCCGGTGTAGCCGTGGAACTCGAAGCTCAGCACCGCCATCGCCCGCGCGACCGTGTAGAGGTCCGAGCCGATCGACGGGCCGGACTCGGCGATCTCCGGGGCCTGGTAGCCCGCCGTCCCGTAGATCGGGCTCTGCTCGTCGCCGGCGTGCCGGACGCCGCCCAGGTCGATGAGCCGCAGCCGGCCGTCGGAGTGCAGCGCGTTGTCCGGCTTGAAGTCGCAGTAGAGCAGGCCGAGGTCGTGGAGGTGGCCGAGCGCGTGCAGCGCCTCCAGGCCGTAGGCGAGCACCTGCGGCAGCGGGAGCGACTCGCCGGTGGCCTCGCGCCGCTCCAGCAGGAGGTTCTTGAGCGATCGCCCGTCGACGTACTCCATCACGATGTAGCCGGCGCCGAAGTGCTCCACGAAGTTGTGGATCTCGACGATGTTGGGGTGCTGGACGGTCGCCAGGAACCGCCGCTCGGCGACGGCGGCGGCCATCGCGTCGGTGTCGCCGGAGTCCAGCAGGCCTTTCAGCACCACCGCCCGGTCGCCGACCTGGCGGTCGCGGGCCAGGTAGATCCAGCCGAGGCCGCCGTGGGCCAGGCAGCCCAGCACCTCGTACTGCCCGGCCACGATGTCGCCGGGCCGCAGCTTGGGCGTGAACGAGTAGCCCAGGCCGCAGCGGGGACAGAAGCCCTCCGTCCTGCCGGAACGCTCCGGACGCGGGCCGGGGGCCCTGGCCGGCCGCCGGACCGGGTGGGCGCTCCGGCCCACCGGGGAGTCGCAGCGGCTGCAGAACCGCCTGCCCTCGGGCACCTGCGGATCTCGCATGATCGCGTCCGCGGGGTCCCGCCGCGGTACGTGCGGCATCGCGACCAGGCCCGCGCCGAGCGTTCCGCGCCGGGACATGACCGTCCGCTCCCCCGGGCCGCCGGCGCCGCCGGGCCCGGAGGTGCCGGACGTGCCGGCCGCAGCCGATGCGCCCGCCGCGTTCGACAGGCCCGGTGTGTTCGACAGGCCCGGTGTGTTCGACAGGCCCGCGCCGTTCGTCCTGCCCGGCGTGTTCGGTGCGCCCGAGGGGTTCGGCCCGCTCGCGGCGTTCGGCCTGCCCGCGCCCGGTGGGCCCGCGCCCGTGCGGCGGGCGCCCTCGACGAGGCGGGCGATCTCCACCCGCCGCCCGCCGCCGTGCCAGCCACGCCGCCAGGGGGTGGAGACCCGGGCCGCCGTCGGGGCGGGGGCCGTTCCGCAGATGTTGCAGTAGCCGTCCTCGACCGCTCCCCCGCAGCCGTTGTCCGCGCAGAGCGCCAATGTGTGGTTCACCGTGAGCACCGCCTTCTTCAGGGCGTGCGGAGACGCCCCGCAAAATGCCTTTCAGAATGGATCGCATGATGAGGTCGCCGCCCGGAATGGCGACGGCCGCGAATCACTGAAGAAGGGGATGGCGTGCGGCCCGCGATCGGCCGGCACGCCCGGCGATCAGGAGGATCCCAGCGGCGGTAGAAGGGGCCCGCGCCCGCGGGTCGGCACCGATCCGGTGCCGCGGCGCCCGGCTGCGGCTTCATCGGACCTCCCGGCGGCAGACTGAACGTCCTGCCGACCAGGCTTCCCGGCGCACCTGAGCGTGATTTTACCGTGGCGGGGCATTCGACAACAGCCGATAATGGCTCCGGGAACGGCCGTTAGTGGCCGCCGCGAGCACGTTCAGGAGCCGCGAGTGCGGCGGCCGCGCGTAGGCGGCCGCGCATATTCCGGGGCAGGCGCGTCAGGTGGCCGCGGGTGGTTTGACGGCGCTCATCGGCGTCCGGCCGCGGGCCAGGAGCCAGGCCATGCCGGCGAACGCGGCCACCTGGAGCGGCCAGCCCAGGACGATCTTGCTGGTGCCCAGCCAGCCGACCTCGCCGGCCAGGTAGAGCGGGTACTGGACCACCACGCGCAGGATGCAGGGCAGCACCAGCAGCCAGGTCAGCCGCTGGCAGAGCTTGACGACGCCCGGGTCGTCGCGCCACGCGGTCGGGTCGCCGGTGACCGACCCGATGATGAAGCCCACCACCGGCCAGCGCGCCACGATCGAGAAGATCATGACCACCGCGTAGCCGGTGTTGTAGAGGATGCCGGGCAGGAAGGCGTCCTCGGCCTTGCCCGAACGGAGGGCGAAGAACGCCGCGATGCCGATGCCGATCAGGCTGTTGAGCACGAACTGGGGCGTGGACTTCTGCGCCAGCCGCACGACCAGCAGCACCACGGCCGCCACGACACCGATGACCAGCGAGAGTCTCAGCTGGTCGGTGAGCACGTAGGAGAGGGTGAAGCCCGCGGTCGGCACCGCGGCCTCGATCACGCCGCGGATGCCGCCCAGCGCCTTGGACAGCTGCGTCCGCACGGCCGCCTCGACCGTGTCGTGAGCGCTGTCACCCGCGACCGCGCCGCCGGCGGCGGCGTCATCGGCTGCGTCATCGGCAGCGTCATCGGCGGCGGTGGCGTCCGGCGCGCCGGGCTCGGGCAGGGTCTGCGTGCCGACCGCCACGGGGCCGTCCGCGGCCGGGGCGGGACGCGCCTCGGCGGGAGGCGGCGGGGCGTCGTCGGCGGCCGGGATGTCGTCCGCCGGCCGGCTCGATTCAGCGCCCACGCCGCTCCTCCAGGTCGATCGTCTCGGGGTCTACGAGTTGCCGCGCAGCTCGTAGCGGGGATTGAACATGACCTTGCGGCCGTCCTGCACGCTCACCAGGCCCTCGGCGCGGAGCCGGCGGCCGGGGTCGATCCCGGCGATGCGGCGCCGTCCCAGCCAGACCAGGTTGATCACGTCCGTGCCGTCGTAGAGCTCGGCCTCCAGGGCCGGCGCGCCGCCACGGGGACGCAGGGTCACTGTACGTAGCGTACCGGCCACGCAGTGCCGCTTGCGCTCGGAACAGGCGGTGATGGGGGTCGCCCCCTCCTCGTCCGAGGTCTTCTGGAGGTCTTCGGCCTCCAGCTCGGCCTTGCTCGAGGCCATGCGGCGCAGGAAACGCCGCAGACCCCCGCGTTCCGGCTCGGGATCGCGACTCTCGTCCGCGTCCGGCGATGAGCCGGCCTGCACCTCGTCCATGATTCGAAGACTATGACATACCCGCGAGAAACGAACCGGTCCGCACGGTTCGAAACGGGAACGAATCAACCCCTCGGCGCGTACATGATCACGAGAACGCCGAGAAGGCAGATCAGGGCCCCCGCGAGGTCCCAGCGATCCGGTTCGAACCCGTCCACGAGCATGCCCCAGGCGAGCGATCCCGCGACGAACACCCCGCCGTACGCGGCGAGGATCCGGCCGAAGTTGGGGTCGGGCTGGAAGGTCGCGACGAAGCCGTAGACGCCGAGGGCCGCCACGCCGGCGCCCGCGAACAGCAGCCCGCGGTGTTCGCGGACCCCCTGCCAGACGAGCCAGGCGCCGCCGATCTCGGCGACGGCGGCCAGCACGAACAGCAGGAGCGAACGGGCGACGGTCATGACAGGACGGTAATGGTGGCGGCGATCCGGCCCCGACCTGGCCCTCGATCTGTCCCTCGGGCTAGCCCTCGAAGCGGTATCCCATGCCCGGCTCGGTGATCAGGTGGCGGGGGTGGGCGGGGTCGGGTTCGAGCTTGCGGCGCAGCTGCGCCAGGTAGACGCGCAGGTAGTTGGTCTCCTTCTCGTACGAGGGGCCCCAGACCTCGCGCAGGAGCTGCCGCTGGCCGACCAGGCGCCCGGCGTTGCGCACGAGCACCTCGAGGATGTGCCATTCGGTGGGCGTCAGCCGGACGTCCCGGCCGTCCCGGACGGCCTTCTTGGCGGCCAGGTCGACGGTGAACGCGGCGGTCTCGACGACGGCGGCCTCCGGGGCGGGCGCGGCGCGGCGCACGGCGGCGCGCAGCCGGGCCAGCAGCTCGTCCATGCCGAACGGCTTGGTCACGTAGTCGTCGGCGCCCACGTCCAGCGCCTCGACCTTCTCGGCGGAGGCGTGCCGGGCGGACAGGACGATGATCGGCACGGACAACCAGCCGCGCAGCCCCCTGATCACGTCGGTGCCGTCCATGTCGGGCAGGCCGAGGTCGAGGAGGACCACGTCGGGGTGGTGCCGGGCGGCGAGGTCGAGCGCGGTGCGGCCGTCGGGCGCGGCGTCCACGTCGTAGCCGCGGGCCTTCAGGTTGATCCGCAGGGCGCGGACGATCTGCGGCTCGTCGTCCACCACCAGAACGCGGGTCACGCCTCCCCCTCCTCCTCATGCCGGTGCGGCCCGGCGTCCGGCGGCACTACCGGCGGCACCGCCGGCAGTGCGAAGACCATGGTCAGTCCGCCCCCGGGCGTGTCCTCCGGGGTCAGCGTGCCGCCCATCGCGTCGGCGAAGCCGCGCGCGACCGCCAGGCCGAGCCCCACCCCGGTCCCCCTCGGCGCGTCACCGAGCCGCTGGAACGGGGCGAACATGCGTTCCTTCACATTGTCGGGCACTCCGGGCCCGCGATCGACCACCCGGATCTCCACCCGGGACCCGTGCTCGCTCGCGGTGACCAGCACCGGGCCGCCGCCGTGCTTCGCCGCGTTCTCGACCACGTTGGCCAGCGCACGTTCCAGCAGCCCGGCGTCGGCCCACACCGGCGACAACCCGTCGGGGACGTCCACGGTGACGTCCGGCACTCCGGCGAGGGCGCGCGGCAGCACCTCCAGCACCGGCACCGGCCCGATGAGGGGGGTGACGACCCCGGTCCGCAGCCGGCTCATGTCGAGGAGGTTGCCGATGAGCCCGTCGAGCCGGTCGGCCGACTCCTCGATGGTCGCCAGCAGCTCGGCCTCGTCCTCGGGGTCCCACTGGACGTCGGTGGCGCGCAGGCTGCTCACCCCGGCCTTGATGGAGGCCAGCGGCGTGCGCAGGTCGTGCGAGACGGCGGCGAGCAGCGCGGTGCGGATCTTGTCGCCCTCGGCGAGCCGCCGGGCCCGCGCGGCGTCCTCCGCGAGCCGCCGCCACTCGAGGACGGCCTCGGCCTGGGAGGCGAACGCCGACAACACGCGGCGGTCGGCGGCGGGCAGCACCCGTCCGCTGAGGGCGAGCACCGAGGCGTCGCTGACTCTCGCGGTCGCCTCGGCGTCGTCGGGGTCGGCGGCCGGATCGGTCCCGGTCGAGCCGACCGTGCGCCAGCCGTCGCCGGTGCGTTCCAGCAGGGCGGCCGCCCGGACCCCGAAGGTCTCGCGGACCCGGGACAGCAGCGCGGGCAGCGCGTTCTCGCCGCGCAGGACGCTGGTGGCGAGCAGGCTGAGGATCTCGGCCTCGGCGTTGCCGCGCGCGGCCTGGCGGGTGCGGCGGGCGGCGAGGTCGACGACCGACGACACCGCCACCGCGACGGCGACGAAGACGGCGAGGGCCAGCGCGTTCTCCGGCTCGCCGATGGTGAGCGTGTGCAGCGGCGGCGTGAAGAACCAGTTGAGCAGCACGAAGCCCAGCACCGCCGCCGCCACCGCGGGCCAGAGCCCGCCGACGAGCGCGACCACGACGGTGAGGGCGAGGAAGAGCAGCACGTCGGTGTTGAGCCCCGGATGCAACCCGCCGGCCCTGAGGGCGAACGTGGCGAGGGCGGGCCCGAGCAGCGCCAGCGCCCAGCCGTACCCGCGGCGCCGGGCGCTGAGCGGGCTGCCGGCGACCGAGACCAGGCCGCGGCCCTTGCCCACCCGCTCATGCGTGACCAGGTGCACGTCGACCCCGCCCGCCGCTGCGCCGTGCCCACTCCCACCACCCGCCCCGATGGAACCGACCTCGCGGGCGACCGTGGCGCCGACGCCGGGGCCGAGGACGAACTGCCAGCCGCGCCGGCGGCTGGAGCCGAGCACGATCTGGGTGGCGTTGACGCCGCGCGCGAACTCCAGGATCGCGGCGGCGACGTCGTCGCCGAGCACCTGGTGGTAACCGCCGCCGAGGCTCTCCACCAGGGTCCGCTGCCGGGCCAGCGCCTGCGGCGAGGTGCCGTCGGCCAGGCCGTCGCTCCTGGCGACGTGGACCGCGAGGAGCTCGGCACGGCCCGCGCGGGCGGCGATGCGCGCCGCGCGCCGGACCAGGGTCTCGCCCTCGGGGCCGCCGGTGAGCGCCACGACGACACGTTCGCGCGCCTCCCACGGCTCGGTGATGCCGTGCTGCTCGCGGTAGCGGGCCAGGCCCTCGTCCACGCGGTCGGCGACCCAGAGCAGGGCCAGCTCGCGCAGCGCGGTGAGGTTGCCGACCCGGAAGTAGGCGGCCAGGGCCGCATCGATCTTCTCCGGCGTGTAGACGTTGCCGTGCGCCATCCTGCGGCGCAGCGCCTCCGGCGTCATGTCGACCAGCTCGACCTGGCCGGCGCGGCGCACCACCTCGTCCGGGACGGTCTCCCGCTGGGGAACGCCCGCGATGCGCTCGACGACGTCGTTCAGCGACTCCAGGTGCTGGACGTTGACGGTCGAGATCACGTCGATGCCCGCGTCGAGGATCTCCTCGACGTCCTGCCAGCGTTTCTCGTTGCGGCCGCCGGGCACGTTGGTGTGCGCCAGCTCGTCCACCAGCGCCACCTCGGGCCGCCGCGCGATCACCGCGTCCACGTCCAGCTCGGTGAACGTGCTCCCCCGGTAGGCCGCCGTGCGGCGCGGCACGACCTCCAGGCCCTCGATCAGCTCGGCGGTACGGGGACGGCCGTGGGTCTCGACGAAGCCGACGACCACGTCGGTGCCGCGCGCGGCCCGCCGGTGCCCCTCGCCGAGCATGGCGAAGGTCTTGCCCACCCCGGGCGCCGCGCCGAGGTAGACGCGCAGCTCGCCCCGCGCCCCCACGATGATCAACCTCCCCGAGGTGAGATGCCCTCCGCCGCCCGGGCGGAATCCATCTCAATTTCGCAGACCGCCCCCGTGATCTAGAACGGGCGTCTAGTTTGCCGAGCGACGTCACCGCCCGTACCCGAACGCTTACGGAGGGGCGTCTTCACTCATTTTCGGACATTCGTCTCGGGGGGACATCATGCGGCGCAAGGCCGAGCAGGGAAAGACCAGAAGACGGCGGCTGGTGTTCACCGCCTCGGTGGCCACCGCCGCGCTCGCCGTCGCGGGCGTCACGCTGGCGGCCTACGGGAACGAGCGCCACCGGCCCGGCGCGGCGCCCGGCGCGGCGCCCGGGGACCGCCCAGCAGGCACGCCCGCGCGGCCGGACGCGATCCGGATCGCCCCGCTCGACGGCGTCCGGCAGGCGCGCCCGGACCGCGGCGTCGTCGTCCACGCGACGCGCGGCACGCTGAGCAAGGTGATCGTACGGGCCAGGGGCGGCGCGCCCGAGCCGGGGCGGTTGTCGGGCGACGGGCGTACGTGGCGCACCCGCTGGGCGCTGCGGCCGGCCACCGCCTACACCGTGAGCAGCACCGGCACCGACGACACGGGCGAGCCGTCCACCGCGGTCAGCCGGTTCCGCACGCTCACCCCGGACGCGACGTTCGCGATCGCCGACGTCACGCCCCGGCCGGGCGAGACGGTCGGCGTCGGCATGCCGCTCATCGTGACGTTCGACCGCGCGATCACCGACCGCGCGGCGGTCGAACGTTCGCTCGTGGTCAGGATGAGCAGGAAGGTGACCGGCGCCTGGCACTGGACGAGCCCCTCCCAGGTCGTCTTCCGGCCGCGCCGCTACTGGCCGTCGGGGCAGCGGGTCACGCTGGTCGCGCACACGGCGGGCGTGCGGTCGGCGCCTGGGGTGTTCGGCGCCGCCCGTTCCGCCTCGGCGTTCACCACCGGCTTCCGCGTCGGGCCCGCCCGCGTCAGCACCGTGGACGTGCGGCGGCACCGCATGACGGTACGGGTCGGCGGCGCCGTCGTGCGCGACGTCGGCATCAGCGCGGGCAAGGGCGGACGGCGCGCGTACACCACGGCCAGCGGCGTGCACCTGGCGATGGGCAAGGGCGACCCGGTCATCATGACGTCCGGCTGGATGGGCGTCACCGACCCCAAGGACCCGGAGTACTACAAGCTCAAGGTGCGGCACGCCGTGCAGATCTCCGGCAGCGGCGAGTACGTGCACTCGGCGCCCTGGTCGGTCGGCTCGCAGGGGCGCGAGAACGTCAGCCACGGCTGCGTGAACGCGCCGCCGTCGTTCGCCCGGTGGTTCTACGGGCAGTCGCTGCGTGGCGACGTCATCACCGTGACCGGCACCGACCGCGTGCTGGAGCCGGCGAACGGGTGGGGCTTCTGGCAGATCCCCTGGAGCAGGTGGGCGGCGGGCAGCGCGCTGAAGCGCTGACCCTCCGGAGGTCGGCGTATACAGGGGCTGCGTGTGCAGGGGGCGGCGTGTGCAGGGGGCGGCGTATACAGGGGGGCGCTCGTCCGGGGAAGAGGGAGGAGCGCCTCAGACGATGGCGCGGCCCTTGCGGATACGGCGGCTGACGTCCCAGCCGTAGACGTTCCAGGGCAGCTCCCGGATCGGCCTGGGCAGCACCTTGTTGACCGCCGCCGTCGTCCGCACGTAGCGGTCGAAGCGCGCCTGGTGGCGGGCCGTCCACGAGACGCCCAGCTCGTCGCGGAACTCCTGCGGCAGGTAGCCCAGGGTCAGGAAACGGTTGAGCGGCCCGAACGTCCTGCGGACCGGCGCCGACAGGAAGGCCATGTCGATCAGGTCGAGCAGGTAGCCGCGCGTCACGTCGTCCATCTGGATCTGGTCGAGGCCGTCCTGCCAGTACTTCTCGAACGCGGCCCGGTCGGCGGGCCACATGTCGTCGGTGACCTGGAGGGTCGTGCCGAACTTCGCCCCGTAGTGGTAGAAGTCGTCCCGGAGCTCCTCGCTGGGCTGCCCGTACAGCTTGATGTAGATGTCCTCGGTGCCCCAGTAGAGGCAGGCGGCCACCCACAGCTGGAGGTCGCGGCTGAACGCGTTGTACTTGACGTCGTCGCCCGGGCGGGACACCACCTGGCGGTGCTGCTTGTCGACCTCGAGGCGCATCGCCTCGCGCTCGGCGTCGGTGCCGTGCATGGCGACCATGATGTAGCTGAGGGTCGTCCGCGCCCGCTTGATCGGGTGCTTGTCGACCCGGCCGCCCTGGACCCTGCTCTCGGCGACCCCGCGCCCGACCGGCAGCCGGGACAGCTGCATGATGACGTTGGCGCTCGCGGCGGCCAGCGCGAAGACGCTGATGCTCTTGCGGGCGATCTCGGGCACGGGTGCGCTCCGGGTGGCGGGATCCGGGGCGGTCGCGACCATCGGGGCCTCACTCTCGTGACACGTGTGATCCATGCGATCACCACCATGCCAAAGTAAGTGCTTGCTTGCAACCCTCGGGGCTCACTTGTCACCCTTTAGGACAAATTTCGCAAATCAGAATATCTGTCCCATGCTCCGGTGCACCGTTTGCAGGTCGTAATACCGAAAGGCCACGAGAAGGCACGGGAATGGATAGTCTCCCCCCTCGATCGCCACGGTCGAGCGAGGGGGAAACGCCACATGACGGCCGCCAGCCGAGCCCAGTCCATCACGCGTTGGTCAGCGATAGCCTTCATGGCGGCCGCGGTCATCACCGCGACCGCGGGCGGTTTCGCCCAGTCCTATGCGGGGCTTTATCACTGGGCCCTCGAACACGGCCTGCGCGGCTGGAAGGCCGAGTCCTTCCCGCTGCTGGTCGACCTGTTCATCATCGTCGGCGAGCTCGGGCTGTTCCTGCTCGCGGTCGACGCGTTCGTGCTCCAGCGCCGCCGGCTGCTCAGCTGGGTCGACTTCAGCCTGCCGCTGGCGATCGCGCTGGCCGGCTGGACCGCCAGCCTGATCTTCAACGTCGGCCACGTGGGCAACAAGGCCTTCTCCTTCCAGGCCACGGCGGCGGTGCCGCCGATCGTTTCCATGCTGGGCCTGTTCGTCCTGCTTCGAACGCTCCACCGCTACGTCTCCGACGAGCCCGAACCCGAGCCCCGGCGCGACGCCCCCGTCCGCGCCGTGGCGTTGCACCAGGTCACGCTCACCTCGCTGCGCCACACCGGCCCGATGTTGCAGATCCCCGCCCGGACGGAGTCCGTGCTGGAGCCCGGCACCGCCGCCGGAACGGCCACCGCGAGGGATGTGGCGGCGGCCGGGACCGTGCCCGCCGGTGCCGCCGGCAACGCCGCCGACGTGCCCGCCGCCGCGCCCACGCTGGTCGGCGCGGGGGTCCCCCGGACCGCCGCGTTCGTCCCCGACGGCACGGCGGCCGCCAACGGCTCCAACGGGGCCAACGGGGCCAACGGCCACCACCCGGCACCCGAACCCGAGCCGGAGCCCGAGCCCGAGCCGATCCCCGAGATCCCGCCGGTGGACCAGGACAACCTCCGCACCGCCGTGATCGAGACGCTCGAACGGCATCGCGGCAACGTGGCGACCACCCTCGCCGAGGTCACCGCGAAGGGGTACGTCTGCGACGAGGACGAGGTCGAGCGGGTCAGGGCCAACCACTGGTTCCCGTACGCGGTGTTCCGCCTGATGGCGCGGCACCAGGGCGACGGCGACAAGGTCGCCTCGGTGCTCGAGGAACGCGGCGTCCCGTACGACCCGGCGGCGCTCGAAGAGCTCGTCCGTTCCTGGCGGGCCTGACGGCGGGCCTAGGGCTCCGCTCCTTGAACCGCGGGACCGCCTGACTCCGGACTGCCTAGCCCCGGCCCGGCAGGCGGCTGCGGGCCAGGTCGACGAAGTAGCCGAGCTCGGCGATCTTCATCAGCCTGGCCGTCAGCACGTAGATCAGCCCGCCGCCGGCCCCGCCGATGATCAGGGCCAGGAACGCGGAGAGCTGCTCGCCGTGGACCTGGCTGATCGCCAGGACGACGGCCACCGCGAACACCAGCGCGGGCAGCGCCGCCACATGCAGCTTGACCAGGGTGCGCAGGATGCGGCGGCCGTCCATGCCGCCCAGGCGGCGGCGCAGCACCAGCGCCGCGCAGATCCCGCCGACCACGTAGAAGAGCCCGTACGAGAGCGGCAGCCCGATCACCACCTGGCGCGGCGGGACGAACGCCAGCAGCGCGAACGCGGTCACGGTCTGCACGATGCCCGCCGGGATCGCGACCAGCCCCGGGGTCCGGGTGTCGCCGAGCGCGTAGAACACCCGCATCAGCAGCTGGTGGACCGTGAACGGCAGCACCATCGCCGCGAACACCATCAGGATGATCCCGATCCGGCGGGCGCCGTCCGGGGTGGTGCTGCCGTGGGCGAAGAGCGCGACCGCGCCCGGGACGCCGAACGCCAGCATGCCGGCCGACAGCGGGACGAGCAGCGCCGAGGCCAGCCGCAGGCCGCGCGAGAAGTCGGCGCGGACCAGGTCGCGGCGGCCGTCGGCGACATGGTCGCTCATCCGCGGCAGCAGCGCGGTGATCACCGAGACCGCGATGATGGCGTAGGGGAGCTGGAAGACGACCAGCGCGAACTTGTAGACCGCGAGCCCGCTGCCCTCGACCGGATGCCCGGCGGCCTCGGCGGCGCGGTCGCCCGCCCGGGTCGCCACGTTCGCCGTCACCAGGACGCCGGCCTGCGCGATGACCACGTACACCATCATCCAGGCGGCGGTGCCGAGCGCCTCACCGAAGCCCGCGCCGCGCAGGTCGAGGCGGGGCCGCCAGCGGAACCCGGCGGCCCGGAGCGTCCAGGCGAGGACGGCGGCCTGCACGACCGTGCCGAACGCCGAGCCCAGCGCGAGCAGCGCGAGCTGGGAGTCGGTGACGGTCTCGGCGGTCCGGCCGCGCCCGGCGAACCACAGGTAGAGCAGCGCGGCGGCCATCGTGATGAGGTTGTTGGCGACCGGCGCCCACACCGCCGCGCCGAAGCGGTGCCGGACGTTCAGCATCGTGCTGCTGACGCCGCTCACCCCGATGAAGAAGATCTGGATCAGCAGCAGCCGGGTGAGCAGGACCGTCACCTCGCGCTGGCGCCCCTCGTACTCGCCCGCGTACAGCGAGATCAGCCAGTCCGCGGCCGCCACCGCGACCACCGTCAGGACCAGCAGGGCCAGGAAGACGGCGGTGAACAGCCGCTGCTCGGTGGCCGTCCCGCCATCCTCGTCCCGCTTGCGCCGCTTGACCAGGAACGGCACGAAGACGCTGGCCAGCATGCCGCCGAGCAGCAGTTCGTAGACGGTGTAGGGGATCATCTCGGCGGCCTGGTAGGCGTCGCCGAGCAGCGCCGTGCCGAGGGCCGCGCCGATCGTGACCGTGCGCAGGAAGCCGGTGGCCCGCGAGAAGAGGGTGCCGATGGCCATCACCGCGCTGGAGTGCGCGACGCCGGGTGGCGGGCGCTGGGCGGCGGTGCCGATCTCGTCGCCCTCGGATCCGGGCCGGTCGGCGGTGCCGGGGTCGTGGACGTCGGCCGGGTCGTGGACCGTGGTCAGGCCCGGCTCGGGTTCGGTGGGCGGTTCCGCGCGTTCGGCCGCGTCGAGGATCTCCGGCATCCGCTGCCGGTCGCCGTTGCCGCCCCCACCCCGCACAGGCGCCACCCCCATAGCCCGGAATCTGAAGTATGCCGGAATCTTTAGGGTGCGGGCAGCGGGGCGGCCAGGATGCCGAGCAGGATCTCGGTGACGGGGTCCCGCAACGACGGCAGGCTCGCGGCCTCCCCCTCGCTCACGTACAGCAGGATCAGCTCGGCGACCGCGCCCACGGCGGCGGCGTAGACCTGGTCGGGGACGGGCGGCCACTCCGGATGGCTCTCGGCGGCGCGCTCGCGCCAGGCGCGCATCAGGTCGGCGACCATGCGGTAGCCGCGGTTGCGGCCCTTGAGCGCCCTGGGCCCCACCGCCGGGAGCTCGATGAGGATGCAGCGCGCGTACTCCGGCTCCTGGGCGCACAGGGCGAGATAGGCGCCGACGCTGTTGCGCAGGATCTCGCGCGAGGTCGTGGGCCCCGTGGGCTTGGGCCGGGGCGCCGTCATCAGCTCGCGGACGATCGCGTCCTGCGCGGCGGCCATCGCCGACAGGAAGCAGTCCTCCAGGTCGCTGAAGTGGTCGTAGAAGGCCTTGCGCGACACCCGGGCGCGGGCGACGACATGGGCGACGGTCGTGGCGGCGTACCCGTTCTCGGCGACGGCCGAGATCACGGCGCGGAGCAGGCGGCGCCGCTGGGCCGTGCGGACGACGTCGGCGGGCAGGCTGCTGCGCCCGCGCGGCAACCCCGGGCGGCCCGGGTCGTACACCTCGGCGAGCCGCAACCCGGGACTCGCCGAGCCGTCCGGCGACGCGTCCAGGGTCCTCGCCCCCTCACAGTGCGCCGATCACTCCAAGGCCGGAATTGTAGCCATGGCGCCGGGCCGAGAGGGGCACGGTCCGGCACCGGACACGGTCCCGAACGTGAAGTCAGGTGCTAAGACCACCACCGCATTTCCGCCCCGCCGCCGATACCGCGCACGGGGCGGTCGCGGCGACCATGGCCCCGTCCCACCAGTACACCCCCGTACCTATGAAAGGTGGACGGCGGATGAGCCACAGTCCTCACCCCGGCCGCGCGCGGCGGCGGCGCACGCTCGCGACCGCGCTCGGCCTGTGCGTGCTCGCGCTGACCTTCCTGCACGCCCCGGCGGCACGGGCGCTGCCGCCCGGCGACGTGCCCGCCATCGGCGTCGACACCGGACGGTTCAAGCTCCCGATCGGCTGCACCATCACCCTCGGCGGCCTGCCGGTCTTCTACCTGCCCACGGACGTGGACGTGCAGGGCGTCGCGCCGGTCCAGCTCGGCCCCGGCCAGGAGTTCTGGCTGACGCAGGGATCGGGGAGCATCACCTTCCCGTCCTGGCTGACCGCGCTGACCCCGATCCTCGGCATCACCAAGGCGGACGCCAGGATCCCTGACCTGAGCATCGGGGCCAGCACCTCGACGCCGGAGTCCATCAACATCGCCAAGGACAAGCCGTTCGAGATCAAGGACATCGCCATCGAGGCGGGCAAGCCGCTCAAGGTCGGGCTGCCGCTGGAGGGCACGTTCGACGTCGGCCCGTTCACGGCCGCGCGGAGCGGTGCGACCACGCTGAAGTTCGACGGCGCCGTGGCCGAGATCGACCTCAAGTCGGACTGGGGCTTCAGCCTGCCGATCAAGGCCGACTGCAAGGCGTCGCAGGGCAACGCGCTGCTGAAGATCGGGATCGGCGGTCCCGCCGGGCAGCCGCCCGCGAAGATCACCGGAGCGCCGCTGAACTTCGCCGAGCCCGCGTCCAACGAACTGGTCGGCATCATCCACGCGCCCTACTCCTGCACGCTGGGGCCCGACCGGCTCGACGTCGGCATCGCGGTCGGCGCCAACATCCCGCTGACGGTCACGCGCAACGGCTCGTTCTCGTTCAGCAGGGCGTCCGGCGCCCTCACCATCCCGGCGGCGACGGTCGGCAAGCTGATCGCCAAGGGGTACACAACCGCCTCCGGCAAGGTGACCACGCAGAACCTGGTCATCGAGGGCGGTACGCCCGCGACGCAGAACGTGGCGGGTGACGGGATCGACATCCCGCCGACCGCGCTGGTGGCCGGCAAGGACATCGTCATCCCGCTGCCCCAGAACGGCACGCTCACCGCCGGCCCGTTCAAGCCCACCGCCGACGCCACGACGGTCGCGGTGTCCCTGGGCGACGCGGCGGCCGACTTCACCTTCAACGGCTCGACCGGCGCCAAGGCCACCTGCGGCACACCGTCGCCGAAGGTCTACCTGGTCGAGAACCCGGTGACCTGATCACGATGACCCGGTCGACGAGAACGACCCCGAGCGCCCTCGCCGCGATGACGGCCGCACTGCTGACCGCGGCGGTGGCCATCGCGGCGGGGGCCGCCCCGGCGCCCGCCGGGGCCGAGGTGACGCGCTCCACGGAACTGGTGGACACGGAACGGGTGGAGACGCCGGTCGCCACCACATCACCGATCACCGAGGTCACCGAGTCGGTGGTCCGGGTGAAGGTCCCCCTGCCCGCCTCGGCGGGCCCCCGCCCCGAGGCCTGTGACTGGCTCTCGTACCTGCGGTTCCGGCACGAGGACGGGCCGGCCGCGTCCGCCCGGGCCGACCGGATCCTGGTCGCGCAGCCCGGCGTGCTGGAGGGCGCCGGGGCGTTCGACGGCGTCGCCCGCAACACCGTCGCGGCCGCCGCGCGGAGCGGGAGGCACATCGAGTTCTGGGCGCTGGACCGGCGGTCCAACTGCCTGGAGGACAACGCCGGCGTCCTGGCCGGGCTGGCCGCGGGCGACACCCACCTCGCGGTCGACTACTACTACCGGAGGAAGGAGGTGGACGGCCGCGCGTTCGCCGGCTACCAGACCAACGACCAGGTGAAGTGGCTGCAGAACGTCGGCCTCGCCCAGACCGTCCGCGACCAGTACGACCTGATGGCGGCCGAGCTCCCCGACCAGGCGGCGCGCAAGAGCACGATGATGTGCGGCGGGCACTCGCTCGGCGGCATCATCACCGGCTTCTTCGCCAAGTGGGACTTCGACGGCGACCGGACCACCACCGCGGACGCCGGGTACAACCAGTGCGCCGGCTACTTCGCGCTCGACACCCGGATCCAGGCGGGCATCCCCGGCCTGGAGGGCCAGGTGCCGACCGACCTCGTCCCGATCATCGCGTTCGGCGCCGACGCGGTGAAGGCCGGGCTGGAGTACGGCGTCGTGCCGCGGACGTTGTCGGCCCCCGCCGTCATCAACACCGAGACCATGAACCTGCTGGCCATCGCGGGACTTGCGGCCCGGCTCGACCCCGGCGGGCGGTCGGACCTGTCGACGTACATCCCGTCGGGCTTCAACACCGACACCACCTACCGGCTGCTGTTCTCCAAGGACCTGGCCACCTTCGCGGCGGGCACGCCCACGGTGAAGGACTTCGGGTTCACCAACGCGGCGGCGCTGGGCGGGCTGATGGACGACGACTCCGAGCCGCTGGCGTTCATGCAGGCCAGCGTGGGCTTCTTCGACGGAGGACGGATCGTCGACAAGGACTTCCCCGTCCCCAACGACCTGGCCAGGGCCGGGATGCCGTTCCTGCGCAACCTGCTCGGCACCGAGGCCAAGGCGATCCCGGACGAGCCGAACGGGCCGCTGTACTCGTGGCGCGACTACGACGACGTCGCCGGCCTCACCTACAAGTCCAGGGACGGCGCCCTCTTCACGACCCCGGAGACCGAGGTCACCGCCATCGGGCAGCTGGCCCGCAGCCTGTCCGAGCACCCGCTGGACTTCACCGAGGACTACTTCCCCACCAAGCTCGTCACCGACATCGGGCTGTCGGCCTCGCCCGGCATCGCCGATCCGGCGGTCCACGACGGCGGCATCGCCGCCAACCCGACCATCGACCTTCAGGCCGGCGACGGGGTCGGCTTCACCTCACCGCGGCCCGGCGACGTCGTCGCCCCCGGCTACCAGCACCTGGACGTGCTGACCGCCGCCACGCGGCAGAACGGAGGGAGGTCCGAGCTCATCTCGGTCAGCCTGGCGCGCTTCGCCACCGGCGCCGGCTGACGCCCCCGGCCGCCCACTCGTCCGCGCCGCGCCCTGCGGGCGAGTGGGCTCAGCGGTGCCCGTGCCCGTGCCCGTGCCCGTGCCTGTGCCAGAGCCCGGGCTCAGCCGGGCTGGCCGAGGTAGACGGTGACGGTGTGGGTGTAGAAGTCGCGTGCCGCGCGGCCCTGCTCCTTGGGCCCGTACCCGCTTCCCTTGACCCCGCCGAACGGCACCCACGGGAACGTCCCGGCGGACTCGGAGTTGATGTGCAGGACGCCGACGTCCAGGTCGTCCACCGCCTTCAGCGCGGCCCCGAGGTCGCGGGTGAAGATGGCGGCCGACAGGCCGTGGTCGCTCAGGTTGGCCAGGCCGAACGCCTCGGCCGCGTCGCCCGCCCGCACGGCGCCGACGACCGGGCCGAACAGCTCGCGGCGCCAGAAGCCCAGGCCGGTGCCGGGGAGGTCGAGCAGGGTCGGCGGGCTGAACCAGCCGGCCGCGCGCTCGGCGTCGGCGTACGGCTCGGCCCCGGCCAGCGGGCGGGCGCCGTCCGCGATCGCCTCCTTCACCCCGGCGGCCACCCGGTCGCGGGCGGCGCCGCTGATGAGCGGGCCCATCTGGACGCCCTCGCCGAGGGGGTCGCCGACGTTCAGCGCCGCGGCGCGCTCGGCCACGCGGGCCAGCAGGTCGTCGGCGACCGCGTCCTGGACGATCAGCCGCGAGGTGGCGGTGCACTTCTGCCCGGTGGAGTTGTAGGCCCCGGCGACGACCTGCGCGGCGGCGTGGTCGAGGTCCGCGTCGGCCAGCACGATCGAGGCGTTCTTGCCGCCCATCTCGGTCTGCACCGGCTTGGCCAGCTCGCCGCAGCGGGCGATGACGGCGCGCCCGACCGCGGTGGAGCCGGTGAACGAGACGGCGTCGACGCCCGGGTGGTCGACGATGGCCGAGCCGGTGTCGCCCTCCCCGTACACCAGGTTGAGGACGCCGTCGGGCAGCCCCGCGTCCGTGAGGGCGCCGGCCAGGCGCCGGGCCAGCAGCGGGACGAGCGAGGACGGCTTCCACACGACGGTGTTGCCGTACGTCAGCGCGGGGGCGATCTTCCACGCCGGGATCGCGATCGGGAAGTTGAACGGGGTGATGATCCCGGCCACGCCGATCGGCTTGCGGACGACGAGGATGTTCTCCCCCGCCCGGGGCGAGGGGAAGATCTCGCCGCTGTCGCGGTCGGCCTCGGAGGCGTAGTAGCGCATGATGCGCGCCGCGCCGCGGACCTCGGCGACGCCTTCGGCGAGGGTCTTGCCCTCCTCGCGGCTCAGCTCGCGGCCCCACTCCTCGGCGTTGGCGTCCACGATGCGGGCTGCCTCGGTGAGGACGGCCGCGCGGGCGTGGTGGGGCGTCGCGGCCCAGCCGGGCGCGGCGGCGGCCGCGGCGGTGATCGCCGCCTCCACCTCGTCCGGGGCGGCGTGCCGGCCGCGCGCCACGATCTCGTCGGGCCGGGCCGGGTTGGCGTCGGCGAACTCGGCGCCCGATCCCTCGATCCAGCGGCCGCCGACCAGGTTGAGCAGGTCCACGTTCTCTCTTTCCATCAGGGGCATTGCGTCAGGGGCATTGCGTCAGGGGCATTGCGTCAGGGGGCTTCCGTCAGAAGGTCTGCCAGGCGCCGGAGGTGACGCCGCACGGTCCGCCCCGGTGGACCTCCAGCCGGCCGGCGGGCACGTCCAGGCTGATGGTGGCCAGCGTGTCCCAGCGCTGGTCCGGCGGGTCGGCGGGGCTGGAGTGGGCGCACACCGGCGCGCCGTCCGGCGCGTGGGCGATCATCGCCTTCGCCCGTCCCGTCGGGTCGGCGTCCCGCAGTTCCCGCGCGCGGTCCTCCAGGTGGGCGTACCGGGCGTACGTGCCGGGACGGTCGGTGCCGAGCCGTTCGCCCCGCGCCAGCGACGGGTCGATGAAGTGGTTGGTGTGCAGCAGCAGCCCGTCCGGGCCGGGCGCGACGACGCCGAGCCCGGCGGGCGACACCTCCAGGCTGCGGGCGTCGGCGCGTTCCCCGTCGTAGGTCACCACGGTGATGACGCTGGACGCGGAGGTGGGGGCGCCGCGGACGATCGCGACGGCCGAGTCGAGGTCGTGCGCCTCGTCCAGGATCCGCCGCGCCACCAGGTGCACGGGGACGCCGATGCCGCCGCCGTCCGCGGTGTGCTTGAGGATGTTGAAGTGCGCGCCGAGCCCCGCGCCGGTCACGCCGATCTTGGCCAGCACGCCGAACTCGGTGAAGGTCCGCACGCGGTGGCCGGGGCGGGGCTCGTACTCCCACAGGACGCCCACCTCGCGCATGCCCTCCAGCCAGTCCCAGGTCTGGAGGGTGCGGGGCGGCCCGCCGGCCGGTAGGACGACGGACGTCGAGCACTCGCCCTCGCCGTCGTCGCGCAGTTCCGCCAGGATCTCGGTGCGCGCGTTGAGGGCGGCGACCTGCCAGGTCTCCAGCCCGGCACCGGTGGCCAGCCCGGCCATCTCCGCGGCCAGGTCCGGGGCCCATTCCGCCGTACGGGCCAGGGCGAGCTCGGCCCAGCCCTGAACCTGCGGGCCGGTGGCGCCCAGGGTCGCGAACAGCTCGGCGTAACCGTCGAAGGCCGCTCGCGTCTCGGCGCTCCAGCGCGCGCCGAACTCCTCGCCGCGCGCCGCCGGCGCCGTCCGGGTCGAGACGTGGGTGGGGAAGGGGGTCATGCTCGTTCACCCTCTTGCGGGTCGCCGATCCTGCACATCAGCTCGGCCAGTTCGGGGTTGGCGTCCGGTCCCTCGGAGAAGGCGGCGTGGATGCGGTCCCAGGGCGAGATCCGGTCCTGGCTGAGCTTGAAGATGCTCCGCTGCTCGCGCACGTGGAACCGGAACGCCACAACGCCCCCGGCGATCGAGCGGAACACCTCGCGCGAACGCTCGCTCGGCGTCCAGCCCGGCGACCGGGGCGTCTCCATGAACGCGACGGTGCGTTCGACGACGTCGAGGAGGCCCTCCTCGCCGGTGATCAGCTCAATCGTCCCGTTGAGGTGGACGGCCGCGTAGTCCCAGGTCGGCACGGAGGGATCGGCGCCGTGCATGGACGGCGAGACGTACCCGTGCGGCCCGGAGAAGATCAGCAGCGCCTCGGGCGAGGACTCCATCTCGCGCCAGTGCGGGTTGACCCGCGCCAGGTGCCCGAGCAGCGTCGTCCCCTCGAACGTGTCGCCGACCCGGGCCGGGTCCTCGACGATGACGGGGGCGTGGGTGGCGACCGGGACGCCGCCCGGAGCGCTGACCACGAGCGCGAACGGGTGGTCGCGCACGAGGTCGATCGCGTGCCGGGGGTCGTCCGCGGTGAACCGGGGGAAGGCGTACATCAGCCGGCCGCCGTCACAACGCCGCGCTGAGGACGGCGTCCCAGGCGACCTCGGAGGCCAGCGCCCCCAGGCCGGTGGACTTGACGCCGGTCAGCTCGACCTCGTCGGTGGTCAGCGCGAACAGCACGTCGCCGTCGGTGGCGGTGTGGAACGGCTGGATGCCGCGGTGCATCGAGCTGTGCACCTGGCGCGCGAACTGCTGGAGCTCGCGGTCGGGCAGCCGCACGTTGGTGACCAGCACGGTCAGCGTGGTGTTGCCCATGACGGCCGTGCCGGGCTCCGCGTCCTCGATCATCTGCTCGTAGTCGGTGAACGGGTGGCGGCGTTCGCCGGACGCCGCGTCGCGGTTGCCGCGCACCACGGTGCCGTCGCGGTCGACGATCACCCCGACCGAGTTGACCACCGTGGCGATGAGCACCTTGGCCGCGCCGAACTCGCCGTACGCGGCGCCCTGGCCGGCCAGCTCGGCGCGCCCGAAGTCGGCCTTGCCCGCGCTCGCCGCGGCGCCCGCGCCGCAGCGCCCGACCGGGAAACGGCCCTCCTCGGCGCGGCGCAGCGCCTCGGCGCCGAGCGCCGCGTCCGGGTGGATCGCGTTGTCGCGCACGGAGAAGTCGTAGATCACCGCGCCGGACACGGTCTGGAGGTCGTCCCAGTGGGTGCGGTTGCGGCGGCGCGCCAGCAGTTCCTGGCTCACCCCGGCCGCGGCGGCGAGCCCGTACACCGAGCCGCCCGCCAGGCAGATCGCGTGGTTGAACGGGTAGCCGCCGCTCATGCCGACCGCCCCGCCGCGCGCGTCCACCGCGGTGCGGGCCCCCGCCGGCACGTGCACGACGGTGCAGCCGGTCGGGCCCTCGGCGTACTCGGCGGTGCCGACGAGCACGCCCGGCAGGTCGAACGGCACCGCCGCGCGGCCCGGGCTGGCCTGCGGCTTCAGCTCGGTCCCGGCGTTGCTCGCCACGTCCGCCGCGTACGCGGACACGATCGCCTGGCGAGGCTCGTACAGGGTGGTCACAGTGCCTCCAGTAGCTGCTGCGAATAGGGGTGGGACGGGCCTCGGTAGAAGACGCCGGTCTCGGCCGTCTCCACCACCTGCCCGGCGCGCATGACCGCGATGCGGTCGGCGACGTAGCGGACGGCACCGAGGTCGTGCGAGATGAACAGGGCCCCGAAGCCGAACTCGGCCTGCAGGTCCTTGATCAGGTTGAGGATCTGCACCTGGACCGAGACGTCCAGGGCGCTGACGGCCTCGTCGAAGACCAGGAAGCCCGGGCGGGTGACCAGGGCGCGGGCGATGGAGACGCGCTGCCGCTGGCCGCCCGAGAGCTCGTGCGGGTAGCGGTCGGCGAACGACCGTTCCAGCCCGACCTGCTCCAGCATGTCGGCGGCGCGGCCGGCGGCCTCGGCCCTGCCCGGCCCGCCGAGCACGACCAGCGGCTCGGCGACGCTCTGCCCGACGCGCATCCGCGGGTTCAGCGACCACTGCGGGTGCTGGAGGACGGCCTGCATGCGCCCGGCGAGCGCGCGCCGCCGTCTGGGGAACGGCGCGCCGTCGAAGCGGACCGTCCCGGACGTCGGGCGCTGGAGGCCGAGGACGACCCGGCTCGTGGTGGTCTTGCCGGAGCCCGACTCCCCCACCACGCCCAGCGTCTCCCCCGCCTCGACGTGCAGCGAGACGTCCTTCATCGCCTCCAGGACGCGGCGCCGCAGCGGCGGGCCCGAGGTGAAGACCACGGTGACCTTGTCGAGTTCGAGGATCATCGTTTCACCGCCGGGACGATCTCCACGGCCGCGCCGGTCTCCTCGGCGCGGTGGCACAGGACGTCCCGGCCCTCGATCCGGACCGGGACGGGGCGTTCCCCGGCGCAGCGGTCGTCGGCCATCGGGCAGCGCGGCGCGAACGCGCAGCCGGCGGGCTCCCCGACCAGCACCGGCGGGCGGCCCGGCACCGGCTCCAGGCGTTCGCCGCGCTCGGCCTTGCCCGGCGCCGACCGAGCCAGGGCCGCGGTGTACGGGTGGGACGGGCGGGCCAGGACCTCGGCGGCGGGGCCGTCCTCGACGACGCGGCCGCCGTACATGACCGCGACCCGGTCGCAGCGGCGGGCCACCGCAGGCAGGTCGTGGCTGAGCCACAGGATGCCGGTGCCCGCCTCCGCCGCCAGCCCGAACACCACGTCCAGGACGTCCTCGCGGACCTGGGAGTCCAGCGCGGCGGTGGGCTCGTCGGCGACCAGGAGGCGCGGCCGGGCCGCCATCGCCATCGCGATCGCCACCCGCTGCGCCATGCCGCCGGAGAGCTCGTGCGGGTACGCCCGCGCGATCCGGCGCACGTCGTCCAGCCGCACCCGCTCGAGGTGGGCGGCGATGTCGCCGCCCTTCGTCCGTCCCGCGACGGCCCTCCTGAGCTGCGCCCCGACGCGCATGGTGGGGTCGAGGTGCGAGATCGGGTCCTGGAAGACGAACCCGAGCCGTTCGCGGCGGACGCGGCGGATCTCCCTGGAGCCCATCTCCAGCAGGGACTCGCCCGCGACGGAGACCGAGCCCGCCCGGACCCGCGCGGCGCGCGACAGCAGCCGCCCTGCGGCCGCGCCCAGGGTGGACTTGCCCGACCCGCTCTCCCCGACCAGGCCGACGGTCTCGCCCTCGGCCACGGTCAGGTCGGCGCCGTCGAGGGCGCGCACCGCGCCGCCCGCGCCGGGGTACTCCACGACCAGGCCTCTCACGTCCAGCAGCGCGCTCATGCCGGCGACCTCCGCTCCGGCCTCAGGCCGGTGACCGGTGACCTCATACCAGTGACCTCGTCTCTCTCGGCTCCAGCCGGTCGCGCAGCCCGTCCCCGAACACGTTGATCGACAGGATCGCCACGACCAGCACCGCGCCCGGCCCCGACACCAGCCAGGGCGCGGCCACCAGGTACCCGGTGCCCTCGGCGATCAGCGAGCCGAGCGAGGCCTGCGGCGGCTGCACGCCCAGCCCCAGGAAGCTCAGCCCGCCCTCGACCGTGATCCCCACCGACAGGGCGTACGTACCCTGGACGGCCACGGTGCCCGCCACGTTCGGCAGGACGTGCCGCCCCAGCACGCGCGGCAGCCGGGCCCCGCTGATCACCGCCGAGGTCACGTAGTCGCGCCCGGCGACGCCCGCCGCCGCGCCCCGGACCAGCCGGGTCATCAGCGGGATCGTGACCAGCACGATCGCGGCGAGCGCGGCGGGCCGGCCGGGCCCCATGACCGCGGCCACCAGGATGGCCAGGATGATCGCCGGGAACGCGTACAGCACCTCCACCAGCCGCATCACCAGGCCGTTGACGGCGCCGCCGCGGTACCCGGCCAGGACGCCGAAGCCGGTGCTGACGGCCGCGGTCACCGCGACCGCCGCCGACGAGAGCAGCAGCGTGGTGCCGATGCCCTCCAGCACGCGCGGCAACATCGCGCGGCCGAGGTTGTCGGTGCCCATCCAGAACTCGGGGCCCGGCGGCTGGAGCCGGGGGCCGGCGATCTCGTCCGGGTCGCCGGCGAGGCCGGTCAGCGGGACCAGCGCGAGCAGCACCAGGACCAGCAGGCAGGCCAGGCCGGCCCGTGACAGCCGGTCGAGGCCGCGGATCGCCTTCCTCATCTCACTTCCCTCCCGCCTCGGTGCCCAGGCGCGGGTCGATCAGCCCGACGGCCAGGTCGACCAGCATGTTCATGACGATGAAGACGGCGGCGGCCAGCAGCACGCCCGCCTGCACGACCGCGTAGTCGCGGCGGGTGATCGCCTGGACGATGAACGACCCGATCCCCGGCAGGTTGAACGCGTACTCCACGATCAGCGCGCCGCCCAGCAGGTAGGCGGCGATGGTCGCGGTGAGCGTGACGACCGGCGCGGCGGCGTTGCGCAGGACGTGGTGCAGCACGATCGACGACGGCCGTTCGCCGCGCGCGACCGCGGCGGTCACGTACGGCTCGACCAGCACGTTCAGCACCGCGTCCCGGGTCGTGCGGGCGGTCGCCGACAGCGCGAAGATCGACAGCACCAGTGCCGGCAGGATCATGGAGCGCAGGTTGCCGGCCGGGTCCTCGCCGAACGGGACGTGCCCGCCCGCCCGCAGCCCGAGCGCGTACCGCGAGAACAGGAAGACCGTCAGCGCCGCGAGCACGAACTCCGGCACGCTGACCCCGAGACCGCTGAGCAGCCGGCCCGCCGCGCCGCCGCCACCCGGGCGCGCCCGGACGGCGGTCAGCACGCCCAGCGGAACGCCCGCCAGCAACGCCACCGCGATGGCGATCAGGGTCAGCTCGGCCGTCACCGGGAGCCGCGCGCCCAGCTCGTCGGCGACCGGCGTCCGGCTGATCATCGAGGTGCCGAAGTCGCCGGTGACGACCGCGCTCAGCCAGTGCCAGTACTGCGCCGGTATCGGCTGGTCCAGCCCGTACTGCTCGGCCAGCGCCGCCTTCTGGTCGGCGGTGGCGAACGGGCCCAGGACGGTCTCGGCGAACCCGCCGGGCATCATCCGGACCGCGGCGAAGATCAGGATCGACACGCCGAGCAGGGTGGCGGCCGAGACCAGGGCCCGGCCGCCCCACCACAGCAGCAGCCGCATGGATCAGCCGACCTTCTTCGCGCGGAAGTCGGTGACCAGGCGCAACAGGTTGCCGTAGCCCTCGGTCGCGTACAGGCCGGGGCTGACCGCGTCGGACCGGAAGCCCAGCGTCGCCGGGCGGGTCACCAGCGGGATCATCTGCGCGTCCTCGTCGACCTTCGTGCAGACCGCCGACAGCGCCTGCTTGCGCTCGGCTCCGGCGGTGGCCTTGCCCGCCGCCGCGATGAGCGTGTTGAGCTCCGCGTCCGGCTTCATGAAGGCGGTGTTGAAGATCGCCTGCTCGGGGTTCCACCAGCGCATCGCCATCGCCGGGTCGGAGTAGCCGGCGAACCACGACAGGCCCGCGTCGAACGTCGGCTTGGCGGCGTAGACCTTGCCGGCCCAGCTCGCCTCGTCCATCTGCTCGATGTTGACCGTGACGCCGATCCGCTTGAGGTTCTGCTGGATCACCTGCGCCACGGCCGGGGCCGGGCGGGTGGAGTAGATGCTCAGGGTGAACGACAGGTTCTGCGCGCCCGCCTGCTGGAGCAGGCCGCGGGCCTTGTCCAGGTCACCCGAGGCCGACGGCAGCGTCTTCGGGTCGCAGGTGTCGGGCAGGCCCGCCGGGGTGACGGCGGTCGGCTTGCCGAGCCCGCCGGTCGCCACCTGGGCGATCTGCTCGCGGTCCATCGCCAGGTTGAGCGCGGTCCGCACGCGCGGGTCGGCGAGCTTGGAGCCGGGCTTCCTGGTGTTGGTGAACAGGTAGTAGAAGTCGGTGGTGGCCTGGTCTGCGACCTGCACGCCGGTGGCGCCGCGGAGCGTGGTGCGGGAGTCGACGTTGCCGAGCACCGCCATCGACGCCTGGCCGTTCTGCAGGGCGGCGACCCGCGCGGCCTCGTCGGCCGCGATGCCGATCTCCAGCCCCTCCAGCGCGGGCTTGCCCTGCGACCAGTACTTGGCGTTGCGCTTGAAGCTCCACGACACGTCCTGCCGGTGCGACACGACGGTGAACGGGCCGGTGCCGACCATCTCGTCCTTGGGCTTGACCGAGCCGTCCTCGATCTCCTTCATCGGCAGGACGGCCGCCGGGACGTTGGCCAGCGCCGCCAGGAAGGGCGTGTACGGCTCGCTCAGCTTGACCGTGACCGTGCCGTCGCCGGTCTTGCTCACCGACGTGATCGGCCCGAGCTGGCCCGACCACACCGACTTGGCCTTGCGCAGCCGCTCCAGGCTGCCGACGACGTCGTCGGCGGTCATCGCGCGGCCGTTCGAGAAGGTGACGCCCTTGCGCAGGTGGAAGACGTACGTCGTGGGGTCGGGGGTCTCCCAGCGTTCGGCCAGCAGCGGCTGGATCGAGAAGTCGGGGCCGACCGTCACCAGCGTCTCGTAGACCAGGGACATCAGCTGCCAGGACGTCGCGACGTCGGCCATCTGCGGGTCCAGCCCGGTCGCCGCGCCGGTGTCGACGTGCGTCTGCAGCTTCAGGACGCCGCCGGCGGGAAGCGAGGTGTCGGCGACGGCCGCGTAGCCGTTCTTGGCGCCGGTGTTCCCGGCCGAGGTCGTCTCGCCGGCCGTACAGGCCGCGGTGAGCATCAGGGCCGCGGCGGCGGTGGCGGCCAGTTTCACGTGGCGCATGAGCACCATCTCCAGAGAATTCGTGCGAGTGGGATCAGTGGCAGGCGGGGGGCAGGGCGGTGCGGGATGGGGCAGGGCGGTGCGGGATGGGGCAGGGCGGTGCGGGATGGGGCAGGGCGGTGCGGGATGGGGCACGGCGGAAGGTGGCGGGATCAGTGGCAGTGGCACGCCTCGCCGCCGCCGCAGCAGGCGGAGGTGCTCGGCGGGACGTCCAGCGTGGGGTTGCGGTCGAAGAAGCCGGCCGGCTTCAGCGTGAACCCGCAGGTGTCGACCGGCATGATCGGCCAGTCCTCCACGCGCGGGAAGTGGGTGAGGCCGAAGGTGTGCCACAGGACGATGTCCTGGCCGTCGATGTCGCGGCCGGCGGCCGCGTACGCCGGCAGGCCCGCCCCGCCCGGATGCTGGTTGGGCAGGTCACCGGCCGGATATCGCTCGGCGTGGTCGTGCCGGGTCACCCACAGGTGGTGGGCGGCGAAACCGGCGCGGGACGCGATCGGCGAGCCGGGGTCGGCCATGAGGGCCGGGCCCGCCTCCGGGTAGAGCGCGTACCCGACCGGCTCCCCCAGCCTGTTGGGCACGGACGGGTTGACGACGTGCCAGACCCGGTTGCGGGCGGGGTCGGCGTCCCGCCGCGCCTCGTGCTCGGTGCGCAGCCGGGTCGCGGCGCGGCCGAACGCGTTGCCGTACGGGTTGCCCTCCCCCATCGGAACGGGGACGGCGTCCACCTCTTCGACGGCGTTCTCCAGGCCGTCCACCATCATGTCCAGCCGCGCGCCGAACAGGTGCTGATGGTACGGCGCGGCGAGGCCCGGCGCGACCTGGGACGCGTACGGCGCCACCCGCTCGTCGTAGGCGCCGGTGAAGACGATGCCGGTGGCCTTGACCTCCAGCTCGATCGTGCCGTCCAGGTAGAGGTACCAGTAGAAACCGTAGTCGTAGTTGCCGACGGTGACGAAGAAGGAGATGACCAGGCGCCGCTGCCGGCGGGTCTCGCGCGAGCCGTTGGCGGGGTCGGTGTGCTTCCACAGCACGCCGTAGTCCTCCTCGTGCATGCAGATCGCGTTGGGCAGCACCACCGGGCTGCCGTCGTCCCCGGCCACCGTGACGTCGAAGTAGGTGATGTCGCCCAGGCAGTCGCAGCCCAGCTCCAGCGCGTTGGCCAGCCGCCCGAGCTGGTATTCGCCGGTGTCGAAGTAGGTCTGCCAGAACCGGATCGGGCCCGGGTCGGCGTAGGGGACGATCATCTCGGCGACCGAGGCGCGGTAGACCACCGGCCGCGTGCGGCCCTGGTCGTCGAAGCCGATCTGGTGCAGGACCAGGCCCTCGCGCATGTCGTAGCCGAGGCGCAGGCTCCACTTCTCCCAGGTGACGAGCGGTCCGTCGATCTGGAAGCTCGGCCCCTCGGGCTGGGTGATCTCGATCGGCCGCTGCGTGGTGCGCGGGGGCCCGGCCACCTCGGGGAGGTGGTAGTCGCCCGACTCCGCCGGCACCGGCTGCGGCCCGGTGTCGATGATCTCCAGGACCTCCGCGGCGATGAGGTCGACGAACGCGACCAGCCCGTCGATGGGGTACGCCCACGGCAGGCTCTCGGGCGTGGGCTGCCGGTGCGCCAGCACGCGGGCCAGCCGGCGGCCCGGCTCGTCCGGGAGGCCGAAGTTCCCGGCCGACAGGGCGGCGAGGTAGACGGTGTCGTGGTCGGTGATGCCGCGCGCGGCGAGCGCCTTGGCCCAGCCCTCGTCCTCGCGCAGGACGCGCCGCACCAGCGCGTGGTCGCCCGTGAGCATGGGGACCTGCCCGCCGGTGACCGGGTCGATCGGCCGGCGCTCGTCCACCCGGCGCTCGCCGATGGAGACGATCACGTCCTCGGCGGCGCCCGTTCCGGCGTCGATCAGCAGGGCGCGCGCCCGGCGCGGCGCCTCGTCCCCGTTCAGGACGGCCTGCTTGGGCGGTTCCTCCAGCCCCAGGTAGGCGACCCTGGTGCCGTCGGTGGCCACGCCCTCGGCCTCCAGGATCTCCCGGACGTCGCCGAACTCCTGCGGGCTCAGCGGGTCCAGGGGGTGGGGGCGTTCGCCCGTGCCGAGCATCCGCCCGGCCGAACCGTGGGCCGCCATCGTTCTCCCTCCGATCATGCCGGAACGTTCCGGCAGTGGAGAGCACGGTAGGCGATGCCGGAACGTTCCGGCAAGACCCTTCCGCAGGTGTAACCGGGGATTAACACCCGGACCGGTACGGCTACGATGACGCCGTGTCCCCGACCCGCCCCGTCACCCTCCTGACCGTCGCCGAGCGCGCGGGGGTCTCCAAGACCACCGCCTCGGACGCCCTGCGCAGCAGCGGCCGGGTGTCGGCCGAGACCCGCGCCCTGGTGCTGGAGGCCGCCGAGCAGCTCGGCTACGTCCCCAACGGCTCGGCCCGCCACCTGCGCCGGGCCAGCACCGGCGCGATCGGGCTGCACGTGCCCGAGGTCCTCACCCGCTCGGACTACTACATGCGGTTCGTGTTCGGGGTCGTCGAGGCCGCCGCCGCCCACGACCACGACCTGACGCTCATCACCTCGGGACCGTCCTCCCGGGTGCCCCGCGTCGACGGCCTGATCCTGGGCGACCCGCTCGACGGCGACCCCATCGTCGAGCGGCTGATGCGCTCCGGCCTGCCGACGGTCACCGGCGAGCGTTTCCGCGGCGACGGGGAGGCCGACGGCGTGGTGGTGTCCGACCACGCCGCGATGCTGGGCGAGATGCTCGACCACCTGCGCGAACGGGGCGCCATCCGGCCCGCGCTCATCGTGGCGGGCGGCGAGACCGACTGGGCGGCCGGCATCCGGCGCGGCTACGAGGAGTGGTGCGCCCGGCACGGGGCGGCCTCCGTCGTGGGCGCGGTCCCCTTCGACGTCTCCTACGACGAGACCCGCGCGGTCGCCCGGACGCTGCTGGCCGCCGAGCCCCGTCCGGACGCCCTGATCTGCGCGCCCGCCGGCTCCGCCGCCCAGCTCCAGCCGGTCCTGAGCGAGGCCGGGCTCCAGGCGGGGACCGACCTGCTGCTCGCCTCCTGCGTCGAGGGCCCGAGCATGCGCGCGGCCGATCCGCCCGTCACCGCCGTCGACCTGCACCCGCGCGAGGCCGGCGCCGCCTGCGCCGAGCTGCTCTTCGACATCCTCGGCGGCGAGGCCGAGCCCGGCACCGAACGGGTGCACCCGATAGAGCTCATCATCCGCGAGTCGACCCGCGGCAACGCCCCTCGGTGAGCTCGGTGAGGCTGCGGCGAGCGGCCCCGCCGTGAGACGACGACGAAGGCGGGCGGCCGAGGCCACCCGCCCTGTCGCGGCGTTCCCTCCCCGTCGTCAGACCGCCACCGCCTCGACGGCGGGGGTACGGACCGACCGGCGGGCGGTGCCCAGCGCCGTGCCCAGGGTGAGGACCACCGCCAGCACGGTCACGCCGACCCAGATCAGCGGGCCGCCGTCCGGCAGCGCCGAGTCCAGCCGGACGCTGGCGTACGGGGCGATCGTGAAGAGCGAGGCGATCGAGCCGAGCAGCACGCCCGTCACGGTCAGGACCGCGCTCTCCAGCCCGACCATGGCGATCACCTGCCGGCGGGTGGAGCCCGCCAGGCGCTGCTGGGCGAACTCCCGCCCGCGGTAGGCGGTCGCCGCGAGCAGCGTGTTCACCAGCATGATCGCGGTGAAGACCACGATCATTCCGATGACCACGAAGTTGAGCGTCTCGATGTTCTTCTGCTCGAGGCCCTTGGCCAGGCCCGCGGCGGCCAGCGCCGCGTTCTCGGTGCTCTGCATGTAGAGCGTGCCGGTCGCGATCGCGGTGAACAGCACGATCGGGGTCAGCGCGCTCGCCATCTGGCCGGTCCGCTGCCGCAGGTTGCACACCGCCAGGTAGCCGGTGACGCCGCCCAGCAGCTGGAGCGGCCCGGCGAGCAGCGCGACCACCCGCCGGATCGCGAACGGCCCGAGGAAGGCCATGCCGATCGCCGCCCAGATGCTGGACTGCCCGGCCGTCTGCATCGCGTCGCTGCCTTCGGCGCGCATCGCGGTGGCGGTGACGATCGCCAGGTTGAGCCCGAGGAGCAGGAAGGCGACCGCACCCGCGATGCGCTTCTTGCTCATCCGGCCCGGGTCGACCGCCGCGTCGGCCAGCGACTCGGTCACCCGCATCCGGCTCGCCCGGCGCACCGCGAGCGACGCGGCGCCGATGGACGACACGACCGTGATGCCCATCCCCATCGCGACCGCCAGGGGCCCGAAGACGTACGAGACGTCCGCGTTCACCTGCTCGGTCGAGATCAGCATCTCCAGCAGGCCGCGGCCCGCGAACAGCCCCGGCACGACCGCCAGCGCGGAGGCCGCCACCGACAGCACGGCCGCCTCGCCGACGACCATGCGGCGGATCTGGCCGGGCGTGGCGCCGACGCTCTTGAGCAGCGCCACCTCCTCGGCCCGCTGCCGGATCGACAACGTCAGCGTCGACGCGACCGCGAAGACGACGAGCAGGAGGCCCCAGCCGCCGACGACGCTCGCCATCGTGACCATCGTCTCCGTGCCCGCCGACGACGCCCCGCCGAGGAGCGCGGTGTCGAACATGGAGCCGAACGTCATGATGATCGACGCGCCGAGGAACATCGAGAGGAAGGCGGCGGCGAAAGTGGCCGCGCGGAAGCGCAGGGTACGAAGGGCCAGCCCGAACATGTCACGCCACCGCCTGGTCGAGGTCGTCGGACAGGTGGGTCATGCGCTCGGCCACGGCCTCGGCGGACGGCTGGGCCATCCAGCCCACGATCCGGCCGTCGGCCAGGAACACCACCGCGTCGGCGAACGAGGCGGCCACCGGGTCGTGGGTCACCATGACCACGGTCTGCCCGTGCACGTCGACGGCCTCCCGCAGCAGCGCCAGCACGGCCCGCGCGCTGCGGGTGTCGAGCGCGCCGGTCGGCTCGTCGCCGAACAGCACGCTCGGCCGCGTGACCAGGGCCCGCGCGATGGCCACCCGCTGCTGCTGGCCGCCCGACAACTCCGACGGCCGGTGGTGCAGCCGCTCGCCGAGACCGACCCGCTCCAGCACGGCCCGCGCCCCATCCTGGTCGGCCCTCCTGCCGGCCAGCTTCAGCGGCAGCGTCACGTTCTGCATGACCGTCAACGCCGGCAGCAGGTTGAACTGCTGGAAGACGAACCCGACATGCTCCCGCCGGAACCTCGTCAGCGCCGTCTCGTCGCGTCCGGCGAGCTCCTGCCCGTCCACGAACACCCGGCCCTCGGTGGGCTGGTCGAGCCCGGCCGCGCAGTGCAGGAACGTGCTCTTGCCCGAGCCGGACGGCCCCATGACCGCGGTGAAGGAGCCCGCGGGCAGCGACAGCGACACGCCGTCGAGGGCGGCCACCCGGTTGCCCTCGGCACCGTAGATCCGGCGCACCGACTCCAGGCGGAGCGCCTCCGCCGACCGCCCCGCGCGCTCCGGTCCTTTTCGCTTGAACATCTCGTACCTCCCTTAGCGGCGCCGGCAGCGCCTGACAGGTACGAAGTTATGAGCGCGGAACGGCCCGTCCCAGGGGCTCAACTCGCCAAGCGGGGTAGGCAAAACCCCACCTTCGGGCGGCGTCAGTCGTCGTCGTCGCCACCGTCGTCATCGTCACCGTCGTCGTCGGCCGGCGCGCACGCGGCCGTCACGGCGACCGTCGCGCCGAGGGCCGTCACGACCGCCACGGTCGAGACGGACGCGGGAATCAACGCCGTGCACAGTGCGAGCACGGCCTTGACGAGATTCATCAGCATCTTGTGCACTCCAGGCCTCCGCAGGTCGTCGTCTGCCGGGAACTGTCTCGCGCCGGCCCCCGGCGCACAAGCGACCACGCACAACCGTCACCCACCGGCCACACGGCGGACGGCCGCCGGGGGTCACTCCCCCAGGCGGCTCAGCGCCTCCATGGCCTCACGCTCTATTCGCGACAGGTCGCCGAGGATGGCGCCCGCCTGGTCGAGAGGCTTCGCATCGCCTGATTCACCGGCTTCGGTGATCAGCGCCGCGACCTCTCCCCACAGGACGGCCGCCTCGGCGTAGAGCTCGTGGCCGGTGCGCAGGTGGCGGCTGTCGAGGTGGTGGGCGCACTCGGCGAGGAAGTCGCGGTAGAAGTTGCGGAACAGGGCGCCGCCGGTGCCGCCCTTCTCCATCAGAAGGGCGGCCTGCGGCAGGTCCCGCCGCGGGTCGTCGGCGCGCTGGAGCCAGGTGCGCACGAGCCTGCCCGCCTTGTCGATGCCCCGGTGGCCGAGGTTGGCGATGGGCGGGTCGAGGAAGGCCCCGGCGCAGGCGGTGATGGCGGGAACGAGCTGATCCCGCGGAGGGCGCGCGTTCCTCGGTGCGGTGAGGGTGAACGACCGGTGCCGGGCGGTCATCGGGCCGCGCGCCGCCCTGGCCCGGGCGAGACCGGTCAGGCTGGTGGACACCGCTCCGCCCTGCTGGTCGGTGTCCACCAGGTAGGCGTCGTGGTCGTCGTAGCCGTACATGGCGACGACGTGACCCCCGAAGTGCACCTTCGACCGGAAGTAGTCCAGGTGGTAGCTGTCGAGCTGCAACCCGACGGGACGGCCGGCGTCGATGGCGGCCGTCACGTTCTCCCATGCCCTGCGGGACGAGGCGGTCTCCTGGACCCGGAGCTCCAGCCCGAGCCGGGCGGCCAGGTTCCGGGTGAGCTCGAAGGGCTTGACCCGTCCCCCGAGGAACGGGAAGCCCATGTTCTTGCCGTCCCAGTAGATGAAGGACAGACCGGAGCCGAGGCCGAAGAGCATGGGCTCGGACAGGTCGAGTCCCTGGTGCCGCAGCAGCACCCCCAGCGCCGTCGTCTCGCAGTGCCGCGTACCGCGGGCGTCGATGTCTTGTACTCGCACGCCCTCATGGTGGCGCCTCCCACAGTGGGAGGGTCCAGCGCGGTCAGGCGTGTCCTACGGCACGGCGGCGGTCTTGATGACGTCCGTGGCCCTTGGAGTCAGACGAAGCGCTGGCGGAGCTCGCCGATGCCCTCGACGTGGCTGACCAGCTCGTCGCCCTTGGCGAGCCAGCGCTGCGGGGTGCGGCCGAGGCCGACGCCCGCGGGCGTGCCGGTGAAGATCAGGTCTCCCGGCAGGAGCGGCAGCACCGCCGACAGCCGGGCCACCAGCAGCGGGATCGAGAAGATCAGCTCGCGGGTGCGGCCCTTCTGCACCTCCTCGCCGTTGATCGCCGAACCGAGCTCCAGGTCGGCCGGGTCGCCGAACTCGTCGAGCGTCACCACCCACGGGCCGGTCGGGGCGAACCCGGGGAACGACTTGCCCAGGCTGAACTGCGGCGCCGGCCCGGCCATCTGCGAGACCCGCTCGGAGATGTCCTGCCCGACGGTCAGCCCGGCGATGTGCCCCCACGCGTCCGTCTCGGCCACGTTCCGGGCATGCCTGCCGACGACCGCGACCAGCTCGACCTCCCAGTCGGTGTTGCCGCCAGGCGGCAGCGCGACCTCGGTGACCGGCCCGGTGATGCTGGTGGCGAACTTGGTGAAGACCGGCGGCAGCCCCTCCGGCACGTCGAAGCCGGACTCGGCGGCGTGGTCCCGGTAGTTGAGCCCGATGGCGAACACCTGGCGCGGCGCCGGCACCGGCGCGCCCAGCTCGCTCGCCTCGAACGCCGTCCCGCCCGGCAGGTCGGCCCCCTCGGCCCAGGCCCGGAAGGCCTCCCACTCGGCGTACACGGCCTGCGGGTCGCTCCCGAACCGCCCGCCGCTCGCCCTCTCCACGTCGACGGCGAGCCCGCCCCCGACCAGTACCGCACGACCTGCGAGGTTGCCGATCCGCACCCTGTCTCCCTAATTCGTCATGATGATTAGGGCGATAATGCCCGCAGCTGGACAAGCACGTCAACCCGCATCCTGCTAATGTGCATGATGAATTGAGCCAGAGGAGGACGGGTGTCCGTTGACGCCTCGACGACGGGCCGGGCGGAACAGGCCGCGGACCGCATCGCCGGCCTCGCCCGCGCCGCCGCCCCCGGCGCCCGCCTGGGCACCAAGGCCGATCTGCGCGCCCTGTGCGGCGTCTCCGTCAGCACGTTCAACGAGGCCCTGCGCCTGCTCCAGTCGCGCGGCCTGGTCTCCGTGCGCCCCGGCCCCGGCGGGGGCCTCTTCGCCGCCGAGCCGTCACCGATGGCCCGGCTGGGCAACGCCGTCCTCGCCCTGGACGCCGAGCAGACCTCCGTCACCGAGGCCATCCGCATCCGCGACGCCCTCGACCCCCTCCTGATCGAGGACGCGCTCTGGCACGCCTCCCCCGCCGACATCGCCGAGATGCGCACGATCCTCGACGAGATGTCACGCGCGGCCGGCGCCGGAGACCCCGACGCGTTCGTCCACGCCAACTGGCGCCTCCACGCCCGCATCGCGGCGACGAGCCCGCACGCCCTCCTGCGCTCGCTCTACGCCAACCTCCTGGACCTCATCGAGGCCCACACCCTCTCGGTGCTCCCCGACGGAGAGCACCCGCTCCCCCCGTACCTGCGCGAACGCCACCGCCTGCACGCCGACCTCGTCGACGCGATAGCCCGCCACGACCGCGACGCCGCCCTGTCCCTGATCCACGCCCACAAGACCAGCGCCTCCGACGCCCACTGAACGAACCCACTTTTCGAGGCGTTCACCTGTGGCACCGGACACAGAACGCGTACGCCCGTCACCCTAAGCTACTTTCGGGCGCACTATCGCTCTCCATCATTTGTCATCCGGTTTCCCTGATTTGATGGACCGCCCTTCCGTCAGGGCACCACAAAATCCCTAACGATCTCCGGTAATGATGGATCACAGCAGGTCAGAGCGATTCCAATGCATTTCATGCTGCCCTTTTCGCACTCGCACAACCGATCACTCCATTCTGCCGCAGCAGTCGTTTCCGCTCTATTTTCGGGGCATACGTTCCGGTAATCACGGTGCGAGGAGGAGCGGGCGACAGCGATGGACGACCATGAAAACGAGCATGACAACGACCCCGCGCAAGGACGCCGGGACCGGCGCCCGGAAGTGCTCGTGGCACTCGGCGCGATTCTCCTGGCGGTGGCCATCGTGCTGCTGGTCGCCATCGTCTCGCCCGGCGACCTGCAGGCGGTCATCGGCTGGGTCACCGTGGTGCTGGCCCTCATCACAGCGATCACCCGGGAGCACTGACATGACCGATCCCCGCGGCTTCTGGGACAGGCTGGACGACGAGGGCCGGGCCATCGTGCGCGAGATCTCGCGGGCCGAACGGTTCGAGCCGGACGACGAGCTGTACACCGAGGGCAAGCCGGCGAGCTCGGTCATCGTCATCGTCGAGGGCTGGATCAAGATCTCGAACGTCACCGGCGAGCGGACGTCGTTGCAGGCGCTCCGGTCGGTCGGGGATCTGGTGGGCGAGAGCGCCGTGTCCGGGTCCCCGGCCGTGTCGACGGTCACCGCCGCCACCGACGTGCGGGCGCTGGTCATCCCCGCCGAGGCGTTCGAGGATCTCCTCGCCACCTCGGCGAAGGCACGGCGGGCCCTGCTGCTCACGCTCCGGGACAGGATCGTGGAGGCGGACCAGCGGTGCCTCCGGTTCGGCGGGGCGACGGTGGGCCAGCGGCTCGCCTTTCTGATGATCTGGATGGTCGACCGCGGCGGCACCGTCCCGCTCGCCAAGCGACAGCCCCTCGTCCCCTCGCTCACGCAGGAGGAGCTCGCCCAGCTGGTCCGTGCCGCCCGTCCCACCGTCGAGGCGATACTGCGCCAGTGGCGGGAGCGCGAGTTCGTCGAGACGGCCCGCCGCACCACCGTCCTCACCAACATCGGCAAGCTGCGTTCCATCGCCGGCCGCGCGTGAACCCTGGCGCGCGTCCAGGTCATCGGCGGCGGTTTCCGAGGGTGCGGCAGGTGCTGGTCAGGAGGGCGGTTCCGAGGGTGGCCAGGAAGAGGGCGCCCATGGAACGGCTGAACGTGATGTCCCACTCGGGTGGGCCGCCGCGGGCGTAGACGAAGTCGCGGGAGCCCACGTCCAGGGCCTGGACGCGCTGGCCGGTCGCGATGTCGCCGTCGGTGGCGCCGCGCAGCTCGAAGTCCCGGCCGGGGGCCCGGTGCGCTCCGGGGGCCTGGAAGGAGCCGTACCAGGCGCACATCTTGGGGCAGTTGCGGCGCTCGGCGACGAAGGTGCCGGTGCGCCCTTCGCCCTGGGCGGCGCGGCGGGTGGCGGTGCCGTCGCTGACGGCGGCGGACAGGCAGTACGTCGCGCCGGCGAAGAGCAGCGCCATGCCCGCGCATCTCAGGAGCATGCCGATCATGTGGGCCGTCCCGTGGAGAAGGTCTTGATCTGGGTCCAGCGGGCGGCGCCGGCGGGCGTGAGGCGGCCGCGGAGTTCGGCGAGCTTGAGGAGGTTGGCCTCGGCGGCGGAGGTGAGGGTCTGGGCTTCGGCGCGGTAGTGGTCGTCGATGAGGGCCTCGAGTTCGGTGTCGTTCATGGCCGGGAGGACGCGTGCGGCGAGCTTGTTCATGTCGCGGTAGGAGCCCTGGAGCCGGAACGGGGGTTCGGTGCGGGAGCCGTCCGACTGGGCGGCCGAGGCGATGTAGGCGCGGTTGACGGTGAGGACGGTGCGCTGGACGTGCAGCAGCTTGGTCAGGACGGCGAGCATCTGGTCCAGCTCCGCGCGGGAGTAGGGGTGGGAGAGCTGGACGGCCTGGTCGCCGGACGCGAGGCGGATGAGGAGTTCGAGGTCGCCGCGGTCGCGGGTGGAGAGCGGGGCCAGGACGGGGTTGGCGGTGAGGGCGTTCTCCAGGTAGCTCAGGGCGAAGACGTCGTCGCGGCCGGACAGGACGTCGCCCAGGTTCCAGACGTCGGCGCGGTTGGCGAGCATGTCGGGGATCTGGAAGAGGCCGCCCGACTCGGTGTACGGGTTGCCCGCCATGCAGACGGCGAAGCGTTTCCCGCGCAGGTCGTGGCCCTCGATGCGGCGCTGGCCGTCGCAGAGCGGGATGAACTTCTGCAGGAGCTCGGGCGAGGTGTGCTGGACGTCGTCCAGGTAGAGCAGCACGTTGGTGCCGAGCTCCAGGGCGAAGTTGATCTTTTCGACCTCGCGGCGGGAGGTCGCGTCGGGCGCGGCGGCAGGGTCGAGTGAGGTGACCGAACGGCCCAGCGCGGGGCCGTCGACCTTGACCAGCAGCAGCCCGAGGCGGTCGGCCACGTACTCGATGAGCGTGGTCTTCCCGTAGCCGGGCGGCGAGATCAGCAGGAGGAGGCCCAGCGGGTCGGGGCCGAGCTGCTTGGCGAGGTTGTCGCCGATGAGCGGCAGGTAGACCTCGTCGATGAGCCGGTTGCGCACGAAGGAGCCCAGGACGCGCGGCCGGTGGTCGTCGAGGCGGAGGCGGCGGTTCTCGGCGGCGATCAGCTCGGTACGGCGGCGCTGGTAGGCGCGGAACGCCGGGACGTGTTCGGTGTGGAAGAGGTGGACGCGGGTGAGCAGCTCGTCCAGGCGCAGGTCGAGACGGCCGCCGGTCAGGCGCGGGTGGGTGCCGAGGAGACCGTCGACGGTGGTGGACGGGGTGGCGGTCCAGGGGCGGCGTTCGAGGTCGGGGCAGAGGAGCAGCGCCACGGCCTCGGGCAGGTCGGGGCCGGGGCGGAAGGCCGTGAGCCAGGCCTCGGCCAGGCGGTGGCGGTCGGCGAGGGTGGTGAGGGCGTTCAGGTCGCGGTCGAGGCCGTCGCCGTGCTCGGCGCGGAAGTCCTGGAGCAGGGCGGACGCCGCGGAGCCGGTGATGAAGCCGCCGCCGCGGGCCAGTTCCTCGACGAGGTAGTCGCCCGCGAGAGGTTCTCGGGCGTGGGCGAACGAGGCGCGGGTGAAGGAGGCGCGGGTGAAGGAGGCGATGGCGTCGTCGAGTTCGGCGGCGAGGTCGTCGAGGGCTCCGGGGCGTCCGAACGCGGTGCGGGCACGGGCCAGGGACGCGGCGCGGGTGGCCCAGGCGGCACGGGTCGTCGCGTCGGTGCCGTGGGCCCAGAAGAGCTGGGCGGCGGCACGGGCGGCGGCGGTGTAGCGCAGCAGGTCGGCGCCGGTGTGCAGGCCGAGGAGGGCTTCGAGGATCGCGGCGGCGTCGTGGTCGTGGACGCCGCGTTCGTACCCCTCGTCGATGCGGGCGGCGGCGGCGCGGCGGACGGCGTCGAGCGGGGCGTCCAGGTCCGCGAGGGCGCCGGCGCGTTCGGCGTCGAGGAGGATCGAGGCCGCCAGGTACTCGGCCCGGTAGGTTCCGGGGGTCTCGCTCGGGAGGAGCTGGTCCCAGAAGGGCCGCGTCTCCGCGAACGCCTCGTCGCGCACGGGCGCCCGGTAGCCGGTGCCGGTGACCGCGTACGCGAGGGCCCCGTCGTGCGGTACGAGGGTCAGTTCCATCGGCTGGGTGTTGACCGCGAAGCGGTGCCGGCCCAGGACGATCACCGCGCCGTCGTCGTCGTAGAGGTCCCGGCGGTCGCGCAGCGCCCGGCCCGCCTCCTGGCGCGCCGTTTTCAGGCGGCCGTCCAGTTCCTCCGCGCGGGCGATCTCGCCGAGGTCGCGCAGCTCGGCGGACACCCGGCGGAGCCGCGTCACCATGGCGTCGGTGGCGAAGTACGCGTTGACCTCGTCCGGTGAGGCGAGGGAGACGGCACGGCGGCGTACCCCGGTGAGGATGCGCTCCGCCGACTCGGTCAGGCGGTCCGCGCGGCGGGACCGTTCGTCGAGCAGCGCCTGCTTGCGAGCCGAGAACGCCTCGTAGACGTCGCCGCGCTTGCCCTCCAGGCGTTCGACGAAGTCGTCGAACTCGGCGAAGCGCGCCTCCAGCGACTCGAGCTGGAGGAGCAGGCGGCCCAGGTGCTCGTCGCACCGTTCCGGCGTTCCGGACTGGGCGAGCGCGCCCGCGACCGCCTGGTCGAGGAGCGCGAACTCGGCGGCGAACGCGGCCCGGCCCTCGATGTCGAGCAGCTCGCGGCGGCGGGCGTCGAGCACGGCGCGGGCGCGGTTGAGGCCGCCCATCACCTCGCCCGCACGTTCCAGGATCGTGGTGCGGATCGTGGCGTCGGTGACGTCCAGCGTGCCGACGACCTCGGTGACGATCTCCAGCCCCTCCGCCTGGGCGGCGAGCCGTTCGGCGACCGGCGCGGCGTCGGCGGCGGTCCCGATCGCCGCCGCGTCCGCGTCCAGCCGCCCGACCTCCTCGTGGTAGCCGGCGAAGGCGCCCTCGGTCTGGAGGAAGCGCACGGTGCGGCCGGCGGCGGCGTCCTGCTCGGCGGCGAGCTCGGCGGTCAGTTCGTCGAGGCGCGGGACGTCGGCGTACCGCAGGTCGCGGAGGGTCTCCAGGTGCCCCTGGGCGCGGCGCAGCTCGGCGAGCCTGGCCACCCACGCGTCGGCCGAGCCCGGTTCGCGGCCGTGCGCAGCCCGGATGAGGGCGCCGACCCGTTCGGCCGCCGCGCCGACCGCCGCGGCCGCCTCCCGGGTCAGCGCCTGGACGTTCGCGTACTCCTCCAGGACCTGCCGGGCGGTCGCGCGCAGGTCGCCGAGCGGGGTGAGCAGGTCGCCCAGGTCCGCCTCGCCGAGCCAGTGCGACAGGTCGGCGGTGCGCACGCAGGCGGCGATCAGGCCCTCGAAGACCTCGGTGGACGGCGACATGTCCTCGGCCATCCGGACCACGGACAGGCAGTCGGAGATGCCGCGCACCAGGTCGGCGTTCCCGACGCGTTCGAGCGGGCCCGTCCCGGCCGGGCGGGCGGCGGCGTGCGCGTCCGACACGTACGGCGTCCGCCAGATCTGGACGGGGTGGACGCGGGACGGCTCACCGGTGGAGGCGCGCAGGACGACGAGCGTGCCGTCGTCGAAGAGCGCGTGGCCGCGGCCGGTGATCGGGGTGGCGACCTGCTTGCGGATGACGTTGTAGTGCAGCAGCAGCGACCGGCCGTCACTCCTCGAGTGGAAGACGTAGAGCACGTCCTCCCCGTTGGGCGAGCGCACCGAGCGTTCGTACTCCAGGCCGGTGACGTCGATGTCGAACGTCTTGGCGGTCCCGGTGTCCAGGTAGTGGCCGCCCGGGAAGACGATGCCCTGGTCGCCGGGCAGGCGCCGGCACGCCTGCGCGATGCCGTCGAGCCTGACGACGGTCTTGGTGCGGGTGTTGAAGACCAGGTGCCGCCAGCCGGTCTCGTTGTACGGGCGGACGCGCAGCAGAATCAGCGCGCCGACCCGCGCGTAGAGCACGTCCGCGTCGGCGAGGCTCTGCAGCGGCTCGTCCACCGGCTCCTCGTGGACGCCGGGCCCGGTACCGGTGTCGTCCTCGACCTTCACGGTGAACGAGCCGCCGGTCGTGGTGACGAACACCTCGCCCTCGATCGACACGTGCGGGCGCCGTCCGGGCACGTGGTCGTCGCGGGTGGTCTCGATCCAGTCGAAGTCGTGCGCCGGCGGGAGGACGTGGTCGCGTTCGCCGCGGTTGTCGACGTAGGCGAAGTCGCCGTCGGCGTTGGTCTTCCAGCGCAGCACGCGGACGTCGTCGAGCCGCGGGCCGGTCTGGAACACCGCCAGCAGCAGGCCGTTCAGCCGCCGCAGGCGCAGCAGCCTGGCCTGCCGGTAATAGCGGTACATCTCGGCGAAGTCGCGTTCGAACGTGGGATCGCGCAGCAGCTCCGGAAGCACGCCGGCCGCCACGTCCTCGATGCCCGGACCGGCCGTCCCGCCGTCGGCGCCGGACGCCTCGGGGCCGGACGCCTCGGGGCCGGACGCCGTCGTGAGGCGGCGCAGGGCGAACACCTCGTCGACGGTCGCCTCGGTCCCCGGGACGGCGACGGCGTTGGTGCCGACGAGCATCAGGCCCGCGCCGACCGGCAGCACGTCCCGGGGGACGCAGGCGTGGCCGGTGCGGATCCGGTGCGTTCCGGCCAGGGTCAGCTCGGTGCCGCCGAACGTCTCCAGGCGCCGCGCGTTCAGCGCCTCGGCCCGGCGGGCCAGCTCGGCGGCCTGGCCGGCCAGGCGGGCCCGCAGCACCTCGTAGGTGCCGTGGTCGAGCCCGGCCTGACCGTCCCGGCCGTCGAGACGTCCGTCGAGCCGCTCATCTTCGTGCGCGGTGACGAGCCCGCTCACAGGACCTCCTCCTCATCAGGGGTTGCGGGTCAGTTGGAGACGGCGGTGACGGTCGCCGCGGGCGCGACCGGCGCCGCGGGCGGCCCCGGGATCGTCGCCGTGAGGGGCGCGTCGGCGACGCCGAGGCGCCGCGCGGACTCCAGGAGTTCCGTGAGCTTGCCGGTCTCCGGGCCGCCCGCCTTGATGAGCCGCAGCAGCAGCGCCGACACCGTCAGGTCGCGCACGCCGTCCGCGCCGAGCGAGCCGAGCACCCGGGTCATGTCGTCGGTGAAGCTCGCCGAGCCGTCCAGCCACGGCCCGGCCAGCGAACGCGCGACGTCGGAGCCCTCGACGAAGGCGTCCACGCCCTTGCCGAGCGCGATCGAGCCGACGAGCCGGTCGAAGAACACGCTGTCGCCGCCGACGATGTCGACGTCGGCGTTCTCCAGGCCGGTGGCGAGCACGGTCGCCTGCGCCTCGGCCACCTGCTTCTGCACCTCGAGCCCGGCCAGCCGGATGTCCTTCTCGGCCTCCAGCCGGAGCCGGTACTCCTCGTGCCGGCGGCTCGCGTCGTCCAGCGCCGCCATCGCCTCGGCCTTCTCGCCGATGCCCGCGGCCTCGGCGGTCAGCTTCTCCCGCACGCCGACGGCCTCGGCCAGGCCCCGCTCGCGGACGCCCGCGGCCACGGCGAGCTCCCGCTCCCGGACGCCCGCGGCCTCGGCGAGGGCCCGCTCCCTGACGACCGCCGCCTCGGCGAGCCCGGCCGCGGCGGCCTCGGCCCGCAGCCCCTCGGCGAGCCGCACCTTCGCCTGCGCGTCCAGGTCGGCGGCCTGCTGCCGCGCCTCGGCCAGGACGAGCTGCTCGCGGGCCTTGTGCGCGGCGGCATGCTCGGCGGCCTCGGCGGCCTTGATGTCCTTGACCAGGTGTTCCTGCGCCTCGGCCTCGGCCTGGATGACGATCGCCTGGCGGACCCGCTCGGCCTCCTCCACCGCGCGCAGCCGCTTGATGCTCTCCTCCTGCTCGGCGACCGTGCGCTCGACCGCGATGCGCTCCCGGACGACGTCGGCGATCTCCCGCTTCTCCGCCTCGACCTCCTTGTCCTTGGCGATGGTGGACAGCTCGACCTCCCTGTCGCGGGCGACGACCTCCAGCAGGCGGTCCTTCTCGATGCGCTCGCTCTCGATCGCGATCACGCGTTCCTTGTTCTTCTCGGCGACGGCCACCTCGCGGTTGCGGTTCTCGGTCTGCACGCCGAGCTGCTCGTCGGTGCGGAGGTGGGCGGCCTGCGCGCGCAGCCGCTCCTCGGCCTGGACCCGTTCGATCTCGGCCTGCTCGCGCGCCCGGACGGTCTCGATCTCGCGCTGCTGCTTGATCTCGGCGTCGGCCTGGCGCCGTTCGAGCTCCAGGATCGCCTCGCGCGCCTCCACGTTCTGGCGGGTGATCTCCTTCTCCTCGTTGCGGGCGTGCTCGTTGGTGCGGACGTGCTGGATCGCGGTCAGCTCGGTGATCTTCCGGATGCCCTGCGCGTCGAGGATGTTGCTCTTGTCCAGCGACATCAGCGACGTCTGCTCCAGGTAGTCGATCGCCGCGTCCTCCAGGCTGTAGCCGTTCAGGTCGGTGCCGATCACCTGGATGATGTGGTCGCGGAACTCGTTGCGCCGCGTGTAGAGGTCCTCGAAGTCCAGCTGCTTGCCGACGGTCTTGAGCGCTTCGGAGAACTTGGCCGCGAACAGCGCCTGCAGCGTGGTCTGGTCGCTGGCCCGCGCGGTGCCGATGGCGGCGGCGACCTTGCGGACGTCCTCGACGGTCTTGTTGACGCGGACGAAGAACGTGATGCGGATGTCGGCCCGGATGTTGTCCTTGCAGATCAGCCCGTCCCGGCCGGTGCGCTCGATGTCGATGGTCTTCACCGAGATGTCCATGACCTCGGCCTTGTGCAGCACGGGGAGGACGACCGAGCCGGTGAACGTGACGTCCACCTTGCGCAGCTTGGAGATGATCAGTGCCTTGCCCTGCTCGACCTTGCGGAACAGCCGGGTGACGGCGAACAGCAGCGCGAGCATGATGATCATCAGGAGCGCGAGCAGGCCGCCGATTCCTATGGTGATCGCTTCCATTCGGAGTCCTGTCTTCCGAAGTGACATGAAAGAACGCGGGGATGCGGGGGAACCGCGCGGGCCGCACGGGGACGTGCGGATCGCGCGGGGGAACGCGGGATTTCGCGGGGGGATTTCGCGGGGACGGCGGTCAGGGCCGTTCGGGGTCCAGTGCCGCGTCGTACGGCATGACCCAGAAGAACTCCCCGCCGGGATCGAGATCGAAGATGAGCGCGGTGCTGCCGGCGGTGAGCCCGGTGGCCCCGGCCGCCCCGGCCACCGCGACGTCGCCGCTCGTCTGCCGCACCTGGACCAGGGCGGACGAGCCGTCGGGCGCCAGCACCTCGGCCTGGCCGAAGTCGGTGCCGACCCGGCCGGTGCGGATGACGCACGTCCGGCCGACGAAGTCGTGCAGCGAGGTCTCCGGCCCCTGCCGGAGGACGTGGCGGAGCGGGACGGCGAGCAGCCTGGTGACCGCCCACGCGCAGCCCGCCGCCACCACCAGGACGGCCGACGACATCACGGCCTGCGGGCCACCGGCCCGGCCGGCCACGACCGAGCCGGCCAGGCTGGCGAACCATCCGGTGGCGACCAGCAGCGACACCGCGATCGTGATCGGGACCCCGTCCAGCCCGGCCGCGCCCAGCAGGCCGCCCGGCCCGTCCAGGCCGGCGTCGTCTCCCCCGATGCCGGCCCCTGTGTCGGCATCGGGTTCGAGGCCGCCGACGCCGAGGCCGCCCAGCAGGACCAGCCCCCAATATCCGGCGACGACGAGCAGCGGAAAGGTGAACAACGCCGTCGGGAAACCGAGCACGACGTCAATGAATTCGCCCATGAGAACGCACGCCTTTACTTTCGAGCATGGCTTTTACGGCCGGCACAGAGCGTGCGACGGCCGAGTCATTCGAAAAGTGAAAAAGCAGCGTGGCCGGGCTGCGGCGCCAGCGGGCGCGGCAGCGCTACCGGGACCCGCTATCGGGGAACTCGGTCGGACGTGAGGAGACGACAAGGCCGAAGGCCGTGCAATGGGCGTCGGCGAGCGGCACGCGGAGACACCGCGGCGCGGTCGGCGTGCAGAGAATCATCTGGCCCCCAAAAAGGAGAGACTTCACCCCTATCGCCGACCAGGCTTCCCGGCACACCTAGGCGTACTTTAACGCATCTTTATCTTTAGGGAAAGCCTTTACCGGCCCTAACGACTTCGCCGCTGCCCGTTCAGAGGTGGCGCAACCACAGGTAGAGCGTCGCCACAGCCACGCTGACCAGCGTCACCGCCAACCCGCACCCGGTGAATCGCCAGAAGGAAATGGGGTGCCATTCTTGGCCGCGATGCCGGGCACCACGACGTTGGCGCCGGCCCCGATGGCGGTGGCGTTACCGCCAGACCGGCGCCCAGACCGGCGCCCAGGCCGGCACCCAGGCCTGCACCCAGGCCGGCACCCACCAGAGCACCTGCGCCTCGCCCTGGCCGCCGTTCTGCTCGACGAGGCCGACGACGATCGGGCTCATGGTGGCCACGTACGGGATGTTGTCGACCACCGCCGACAACGCGGCCGACGCCCACAGCAGCAACATCGCGGCATGGCCGAGCCGGCCGCCGGTGAGAGGTCGCCGATGACGCCCGTCTCGACCAGGCCGCCGACCATGACGAACAGCCCGGCGAAGAAGATCAGCGTCGGCCACTCGACCTCCTCCAGCGCCTGCTCGGTGGTGACCCTGGTGGTGGCGACCAGCAGCCCGGCGCCCAGCAGCGCGACGACGGACGCTTCGTAGTGCAGCACCGGGTGCAGCACGAACGCGGCGATCACCACGGCGAGGACGGCCAGCGACTGGTACAGCAGCCGGTGGTCGGTGATCGCCTCGCGCTCCTCCAGCGACATGATCTCCTCGGCCCGCTCCGGGTCGTAGGTGAACGCGGGCGGAACAGCCAGCGGCACACCACGCAGAAGACCGCCGTCAGCACCACGATGAACGGGGCCAGGTGGACCAGGAAGTCGTTGAACGACAGGCCGGCCCGGCCGGCGATGATGATGTTGGGCGGGTCGCCGATGAGGGTGGCCGTGCCGCCGATGTTGGACGCCATCACCTCGGCGATCAGGTACGGCGCCACCGCCAGCCCGAGCCGTTCGCACACCAGGAACGTCATCGGCGCGATGAGCAGCACGGTCGTGACGTTGTCGAGCAGGGACGACGCGGACGCGGTGATGAGGACCAGCATCACCATCAGCCGGTAGGGCCGCCCGCGGGCCCGCTTGGCCGCCCAGATCGCGACGAACTCGAAGACGCCGGTCTGCCGCAGCACCGAGACGATCACCATCATGCCCAGCAGCAAGAAGATGACGTTCCACTCGATGCCGGTGTCGGAGGAGAAGAAACGCCTTCTCCGCGTCGGTGATGTGCAGGAGCAACATCAGCGCCGCGCCGCCGAGCGCCACCCTGGTCCGGTCGATCCTCTCCGACGCGATGAGCGCGTAGGCCGTCACGAAGATCGCGATCGCGGCGAGCGCCACGATTTCCTCCCGGGGTAGGCGTCGCCACCCGTTTCTACGCGTTCTCAGTGCGACCCGCCCATCCCCGGACGTGTGGCCTCGGATAACGTCATCGACGTGCGCGCGTACGAACTGGCCGTCGGCTATCCGACGGTGACCCCTGACAGCGGTGCGCTGGACGCGGCCCGCCTCCTCGCGGAACACCGGTTGCCGGGACTCCTCGTCGTCGACGGCGACCACCGTCCCGTCGCCGTCCTGCCCGGCTCCCAGTTCCTGCGCTTCATGATCCCCCGGTACGTGCAGGACGATCCCAACCTGGCCCGGGTGTTCGACGAGAGCCATGCCGACCGGCTGTCGGACAAGCTCGCCGGCAAGCGGGTCGCCGACCTGCTGCCCAAGGAGGCCACGGCGCCCCCGATCGTCGACGCGAACGCCACCGCCATCGAGATCGCCACCGTCATGGCCAACACCCGCAGCCCCCTCGTCGCCGTCTCCAGCGACCCCCGCCGCACCGACGCCCCCATGATCGGCGTGGTCACCGTCTCCCAGCTCCTCACCCGCCTCCTCCCGCCCGCCTGACCGAGGCTCGGTCGCGCCCGCCTCGCCGCGCGCGGCCGAGGGACGCGGCCGAGGGACGCGGCCGAGGGACGCGGCCGAGGGTGGCCAGGCCACCGAGCATGAAAGCCAGGCCGGAGATTCAAGCCAGGCAGCGACAAGAAATGGGCGGGCCGCTGGCGTGTCGGGCCGCTGGCGTGTCGGGCCGCTGGCGTGTCGGGCCGCTGGCGTGTCGGGCCGCTGGCGTGTCGGGCCGCTGGCGTGTCGGGGTGTGGAGGTGTTGGGGGTGTTGGAGCTTCGCTGCGGGTCAACGCTTCTCTCTGTTAGATCATTAGCCCCTTCGGGGATGGCGGCCTCGGTCACCCCTTTAGCTAGCGCCTGTCTCCCGAGTGCGAGTAGATACGGCCTTCTGTTCAAACTTGGCAGCGACAAGAAAGTAGGCGGCTGGTCTCGCTTTCCTGTCATGGTGCGGGTGCTGGTGATCGCTGATGTTCGAACTTTGGGGCCGCGCGAAGCGCGGGTTTCCGGTGCGACCTCAGGCGGCAGCACACCCTTCGCCTCATCGCATCCTTGGGTTTCTGGGACCCCGGCTGACGTGCCAGCAACCCTCGGAAGGGCGGAGGCTTGTGCGCGGTGGGTCAGTCCGGCTCCGCCCAGCCATCCACCAGCAGCAACCCGCCTAGACTCCGACCCACCCGTGCCGGGCCACGCACCCACCGTGGGACGAAAGATCCACCCTCCCACCGCCCGGTGAATTGTTGGCCACCTGCGGCCAATCGAAATGTCCGTAATCAGATAATTGCAATACGTGACCGTCGATATAATCAAGACATGCATTCGATCGTGACGGATCTAGAGACCGCTTCCACCGCGGAATTGGTGGAAGCGGTAGCCGCGATCGCCACCCACCTCGCACACCGCCCCGCCCCCGACTCCGGCGCCGCTTGCATGGAGCTGACCGAGACACTCGCGAGGGCCGCAGATCAAATCGAATTCGCGCTCGCGGGCACGATCGCAGTAGTGGACCGCACCGGCGAAATGAAACACTGGGGCCTGCCGTCCACGCAGGCGTGGCTGCGGTGCCGTCTGGGGATGCGGGAAGGCCGCGCCAAGGAACGCGTCACCCTGGCCCGGCAGTTGCCGCGTCTGGAGCGGGTGAGTAAGGACCTGGCCAGCGGTGACCTGTCGCTCGGCTACGCGGCTACGGTTGCCGACGCCGTGCAGCGGTTGAACGATGAGGACTGCGCGGCGGCCGAGGACATCCTGCTGAACGCCGCCAACGACGGCTTGTCGGCGGGCAAGGTCGCCCGGCTCGGCCGCAAGATCCACGACCTGGTCTCCGAAGCCGACGGCACCGAGACGGCCCCCGAAGACGTCAAACGCGGCTACGAACGCTCCTGGTTGACGTTGAGCCGGTCGCTGGATGGCGGGTCGTATGTGAACGGGTGGCTCAACCCCGAAGACACCGCGATCCTGGACGGCACCCTCGGCCCGCTGACCAAACCAGCCGGCACCGACGACCGCCGAGACCTAAGCGAACGCACCGCAGCCGCCCTCACCACCGTGCTGTCACACGGCCACAAGGACACCCGCGTCACCGTCATCGCCAACCTCGAAACCCTCATGGGCGACAACGCGCCCGGCTGGCTGCGCGACGGCACCCAGGTCCCGGCCGAGCAGGTGCGGCGGCTGGCGCTCACCGCAGGCGTCTCACCCCTCATCCTGGGCCCCGGCAACGTGCCCCTATACCTCGGCCACACCGTCCGGATCGCCAGCCCAGGCCAACGCAGGGTGCTGGAAACCCAATACGACACCTGCGCGGTGCGTGGGTGTGAGGTGCCGGGCTTCCTGTGCGAAGTCGACCATGTTGACGGATGGGCATTGGGAAACAGCCCCACCGACATCAACAAGCTCGCGCTGTGCTGCGGATGGCACAACCGGTGGAAACACACCCACCCTGACCAGATCAACATCAGCAAGAACCAAGCCGGACAGTACGTCTACCAGACACTGCCACCCGACGGGATCACCCGCTCCGGACGGGGCAGATGGCCCACCGGACGAACACCCGACCCCGGCGGCGACAACCCGTGGAACGACCACCACCTCGCAGCCTGATCGCCCACGAACAGCCACAACCCCGCGCCAGCCTCATGGCCCGGCGGACACCCGTCCACCGGGCCTACAGGCACGCCCACAACCAACCCCCAACCCCCAACCACCCGCCGGAAGGGGCCAGGGGCGAACTTCACACCAATGACCTTCGAAGATCAACAGTCAGCAACCACAACCGGCCTAGCTGCATGAAACCGGATGTCCACGCCCCGGGGTGAAGGTCAGTGACGCCAACAGCCACCACCCCACGTTCAACAGGCACAACGCAGCACACCATTCACGCGCACCCCGGCGAACAGCAGCCAGCCTCCCGGCCTGACCCCGAGGCTGCTATATCGCGTCAAGCCACTTGAGGAAGATCTTCGAGACTCTTCGGGGCGGGGGTATCTCTCCAAGTGTGGAAAGTGATCTTGCTGGGAAGTGAGTGATCTGGGCCGATGGTCCACTTCTTCGGGGGGAAGCATCATCATGTCGATCATCGAGGGTGTCGACGGTTCGACGTCGACTACGGTAAGTGATCTTGCGTCTACTGTGGTGGACGTGGCCGAGACCGAGCGT